>NZ_JBYUPV010000003.1:295944-757890 GCF_058133325.1 Paenibacillus sp. MAHUQ-45 | reverse complement strand
TTATATCGTTGTCTTTGTTCTCCCAAGTGAACACACCTCCACTGATTTCATTATCGGTCTGTCCGTTAACGGGTGTCCACTATTTATTCTAATTGCAAAATGTACCTTAATTCTACTAAAATGCCTGTCCAGCGTGCTTTTTCGAAAAATAAGATACAATAATGCCCTTAGTTCCCTCATTTACCTATATTGAAGAAAAATAAGATACAAAAATGCTGTTAGTTGGGGAGGAGGCCTCTCTTCAAGATTAAGACACAATCCACTCATCAAATATACGATTAGCTTCTAAGTGAATGTAACGAAGTAATGCCACAAGGTCAGTCAAGCGCTTTTCATTTGAATCATAGTAGCGTTGAGACAGCAGCCGTTTTATGTTAATCGCCTCATAGATCAGTTCATGCCACCGCTGTGGGATAATTGTAATTCCATAATAACCAGCCTCAACTTTACTCTTTATGTCATGCTCTTTTAATGTATATAGTTGCCGTAGCATACCAAGGGTACACCATTCAACAGTCTCATCAAGCTGTTTTGTAACACTCTCCGGGTCTGATGAATTATTCAAATTCAATGGATTCTCTAGTCGATTTATCCAGCCAGCCCAATAGGTATTTAAGTTTTCAATGACGTATGTGATTAAAGTTTTAATGTCTACTTCATAATTTAAGGATTGTGTCGATCCATAAACTCTGATGCCATGATTTTTGAGAATCCACCAAGTAATTGGATTAATATCAGAACCAAAGCCATTTGTATGCACTTGTTTATTATAGTAGGTCAATAAAGAACTAATTTCACATTGTGGTTTACCAAGTTCACTCCCCGGCAGATAAGCTCCCATAATATCAGTCTGTGGAAACATGTTTTCCAGCTCTTCGTGAGCTGCCGAGATGGACTGGATATCAGACATCGTTGGTGGCTCTCGAAGAATTGCTATGAAATCAATATCGCTAGAACCTTCAATAAAGTCTCCCAATGCAACCGAACCGTAGATATAAACTGAATCGATGTTGGAATTGTTCGTAACTAAAGAGCTGCATAGCGCATTCATAGATTTTTCGACTATTTGTGGTATCATAGTTAGCTCCTTTCAAAATAAGATCGATGTTGCACTATGAATTCTTTATCATAATTCAAATATCCTTTATGGTTACATATAACCAGATGGGGGTACCTAATCTTGACTATTGACAAGGACAGGGGTTCAGGAGTACATTAATGTTCGGTTAAACGGCGTTTAAAACAGTGATTACATGAAGAAAGGAGATTGTACTAATGAATTATTTATTACGTCTCCAGGGAAAGTATAACGTGTGATGAACAAGCTGTCGGACAGGAAGGAACAGATTACACTCGTTGCCTGATGTTGACTATTGACAATAACAGGTGTTTAGGAGTACATTAATGTTCGATTAAACAGTGTTTAAAACAATGATTAAATCATGAGAGGAGGTGGAAACGGTAGCGATGAACACACTGGACCAGGGCACAGACCATTCAGATAAAGATACTAAACAGACGATTTTGGATGCTACGGTGATGTTGATCAAAGAGGAAGGGTTCCAATGCGCGACTCTGCGTAAAATTGCTTCCAGGGCAGACACTAATCTTGCGTTGGTGAATTATTATTACGGTTCCAAGGAAAGTCTAATGAGTGATGCCGTTCGTGTATTGCTCTCAACGTTCGATGATGCCTTCCAGGCACTTGAAGATGCTTCCTTGCTGCCGGAGGAGCGGCTCAAGCAATTCTTAAGCCGGTATGTTGTGAATCTTCTCCGATATCCCGGATTGGCCAGACAGGTGCTGGAACAGGGACCCCAGATCATGTGCTCACCTACAGAATATGACCGTTATGCCAAGATCTTGAGGGTCAAGAAAATGCACAATACATTGAAGGAGATCACTCATGTAGAGGACGATGGCAGATTGCAACTAATGATGCTTCAGCTATATGGGGCTGTTGTGATTCCGGCGCTGATTACGAACTTTCCGGGCAAGAAGGAAAAGATCACACCGGTGTTTGACCTTCCGGCTCTCGATGAGCAGATCGATTGTCTGTTTGAGCATTATTTTAGTAAATATACTTTATAGAGAAAAGAGTGGAGAAAAGCATGTCAAATAGTGTGAATGGAAATACGGCAGGAGGACAGGCTTTCTCATTGAAAGCAATTATTCCTCCGTTGCTCGCGATTATCGTGGGTATGATTATGGTTATTCTGGATGGTACAGTCGTCAATGTCGCCGTCCCTAAACTTGTCGATTACTTCTCGACAGACCTCAAAACAGTGCAATGGGCCATTACAGGCTACACGCTAGCACTGGCTGCAGTTATTCCGCTGGCTGGCTGGATGACAGACCGTTTTGGCTCTAAGCAGGTCTTTCTGGCAACGGTAATCATGTTCGTCTTGGGTTCCGTACTGTGCTCCATTGCCCAAACCTCGGGCCAACTTGTTCTTTTCCGTGTAATCCAAGGTCTGGGCGGCGGGATGGTCGCTCCAATCGGGATGGCAATGGTCTTCAAATTGGCACCGCCGGAACGCAGAGGCTCCATTATGGGGATGCTCGGGATTCCGATGCTGCTTGCCCCAGCACTTGGACCGATTCTCTCCGGTTGGCTGGTGGAGTACGTAAGCTGGCACTGGATCTTCCTGATCAACCTGCCAATTGGTATCATAGCTGTCATTCTGGGCATTAAATACTTGCCGACTTCCGAGAAAACAGGCAGAACACACCTCGATCTGTTGGGCATGATCCTGGCGCCAATCGCCTTCTCCATGCTGGCTTACGGCGTTAACGAAGGCGGTAGCGGCAGTTGGTCGTCCACATCGACAATCGTAGGGTTGGCCGTTGGTGGCGTAGCACTGGTCTTGTTCGTTATCGTTGAGCTGCTGCATAAGCATCCGCTACTGGAACTGCGCGTTTTCCGTTCTTCCGACTTTACCCGCGGTATTATCCTGACTTGGGTAACACAAGCGGCACTATTCGGTACCATGCTGTTCGTTCCGCTCTATCTTCAGCAGATCCGCAATTTCACACCGCTTGAGACTGGCTTGATTCTGTTGCCACAGGCGCTGGCTGCCGGATTCGGTATGCCGATTGGCGGTCGTCTGTTCGATAAGATCGGTGCACGTCCGTTGGCTTTTGTCGGCCTGACGATTATCTCTGTTGCGCTATTCATGCTGTCGGGTATTACAATGGACACCGCGCTTCCACAGATTATGGTATACCTGTTCATGATGGGTCTGGGTATGGGCTTGACCATGATGCCACTGAACACGCATGTACTCAATTCCGCACCGCGTGAATGGGTTGGCCGTGTAACGCCGCTTACTGCAGCTGCACAACAAGTTGTTGTTTCCTTTGCTGTAGCAGGTATGACCGGCTACCTAACCAGTCAAATTACAACCCATATGGGTGAAATGGGCAAAGGCGGCAATCCGCTGGCGGCCTCAGTATTGGCTTTCAATGATGTCTTCTTCCTGGCCGGCTGTATCGCTGTGGCTGGTGTAGTCATCAGTATCATCCTGCGCAAGCCAAAGGTGGCAACCGCGAACCCTGGAGAGGGCGATAAGGCTGATGCGGCTATGATGATGGGGCACTAAGCCACTTAGCTCAGGAATGTGTAACGCATAACGCAGCCATAGTTGTGGCACAAAAAACCGCAAGTCTCCTTTCATGGAGGCTTGCGGTTTTCGCTATGTAGAAAATTTGAGGCGCGGGGACAAGCACGGCTGTCCTGCCCAATCATGACTGCGGCATTAACTGGCGCCGCGTTTCCCCTGTATCCAAGCCGGGGCGAAGGATGCTTTACCCAGCAGCTCAGAAGCAACAATACCGAGCAGAACGAGTGCCGCTCCGGCATACCCTTGGTGACTCAGCTTCTCTCCGACGAACCAGTAGCCGAACAAGGCGGCGAAGACTGGCTCTAACGAGAAAATGAGTCCGGTGCGTGCAGGAGAAGTGTACTTCTGTGCAACCGGCTGCAAAATGAAGCCGAAAGCACTGCACAGAATGCCCAGTGCCAAAATGGCGGTCCAGCCTGGCAAGGTAGAGGGCAGATGAGGCGTCTCGAACAGCAGGGAAAGCACCAGTGCGTAACCGCCAGCAAAGCCGAGCTGCAGGATACCGATGCTTAACGAGTCATGCTCTTTGACCGCTTTGCCGGTAACGATGATCTGTACTGCATAGAATACTGCCGACAGCGTACAGAGAAGATCACCGGGCCGTACGGTTAGCGAAGCATTCAGCGTTAGCAGACCGATTCCGCCGATGGCGAGCAGGGAGCCGAAGATTTGCGGGAATCCGACTTTATTTTTGAAGAACAGCACTTGAAGCAACGGAACGAAAATGACGGTTAACGCGACCAGGAACCCGGCATTGGAAGTAGTGGTTGTCTTGAGCCCGAACGTAATGCATGTGAACACGCCTAACAGCAGGAAGCCAAGCAAGGCGCCATATTTTAAGGTCTTAACATTAATCATGCGCAGACGCTTGTGGAAAATCGCGGCAGACAATATAAAAGCAAGTCCGAATCGGAGCGCAATCAGATTAAATTCGCCGAGGCTATCCAGCCCCATTTTCATAAACAGATAGGAGGAGCCCCAAAATACAGTTACAACCAATAGCAAGAGATCAGCCTTAAACGGCTTCATCAGTTCATCATCCTTTTAATCATCGAAGTGAGTATAGTATAATATGCCTGATTATATAAGTTAACTGAATGTTTATCATGTAATACATGAATAAATATCATACATATGAACGAGGGGGATACTGGCTTGAGTCTCAGTAAATACGAAGTGTTTTTAAAAGTAGTGGAGTTGGGTAGCCTCACCAAAGCAGCAGAAGTTCTTGGGTTCACCCAATCGGGTATCAGTCACACCATTAACAGTCTGGAGACAGAATTTGGCTTCTCGCTGCTGATCCGCAATCGTTCAGGTGTCAGACTCACTGTGAACGGGGAACAGGTGCTACAGCCAATCCGCGAGATTCTGAACTGGAATGAGCAATTGAAACAGAAGGTAACTCACATTCATGGACTGGAGACGGGAACGATCACCATCGGTACATTCACCAGCGTATCTGTCCATTGGCTGCCCGGGATGATCAAGCAGTTCCGTAGTCAGTATCCCTATATTGAGTTCAAGCTCATGGAGGGCGACTACCTGGAGATTGAACAATGGATCGAGGCAGGGGTGATCGATTGCGGCTTTATATCGCTACCTACGCGTGACAAGTTCGAAGTTTTTCCTTTGAAAAAAGATCGTATGCTTGCCATTGTTTCACAGGAGCATCCGATCAGCGGGGCACCTTACTTTCCCCTGTCGCAAATTGCGCATGAGGATTTCATTATTCCCAAGGCCGGCTCGGATTATGATGTTCGGCGGGTGCTGGAGAAGGCTGGCATTGAACCTAATGTTAAATTCTCGGCTGGGGATGATTATGCGATCATTGCCATGGTAGATAAAGGTCTTGGCATAAGTATTCTGCCGGAGCTGGTGTTGATGCGCCAAAATCATAACGTGGTGATGCTGGAACTCGAGGAGCCAAGCTTTCGATCGCTGGGAATCGCCGTTCATTCGATGAAACACGCTTCACCTGCAACGAAAAAGTTCGTTCGGCATGTGCAAGAATGGGTGGAGGTTCATGCAGAAAAGAATTGACGAAGTGAGCTTTGCATGAGAGAATGTACGCGTGTACATTTTGTAAAGGAGTTGATTCCTATCGCCAGCCGAAAAGAGGTGGCCGAGCTGGCCGGTGTATCTGAAGCTACCGTATCACGTGTGCTGAATGATGTCGGTCCGCTTAAGGAAGAGACGAAGCAGCGGGTGCTGGAAGCAGCCCAACAGCTGGGCTATACGCCAAACTCGCTAGCCCGAAGCTTTGCCCGTAAACGCAGCGGCAATCTGGGTGTGGTTATGCCATATTTGCCCAAGGCACGTCTGTTCTCTGCTTATTATTTTTCTGAGATTCTAAGCGGTATCGGGAACAAAGCACGGGATGAAGGTTATGATCTGCTGATGCTCTTTCGCAATTCAGACGGGACTATGGATTACAGCGAGCTATTTCGGATGCGCAAGGTGGATGCTTGTATTGTCCTTGGTGCCAAAGAAGAGAAGGAAGAGCTTGAAGCACTGCGCCGGTTGAAGGAAGATGGATATCCCTTCTGTCTTATTAACCAGCATTTTGAAGGAGAGAACTTCCCCGAGGTGGATGCAGATCATGTTCAGGGCAGTATGCTGGCTGTTCAGCATCTGCTTCAACAGGGCTTTACGCGGATTGCCTTTCTGAATGGGCCGCAGGTCTATTCGAACAGCCGCGATCGGATGGAAGGGTATTCCCGTGCACTACGCGAGGCCGGTTTATCCGTGCAGTCTTCCTTGCAGTTTGAGGGAAACTTTAGCCGCAGAAGCGGCATCCGTGCGGCAGCGGAAATTGCAGCCGTGCTGGGCGAGATTGATGCTGTGTTTGCAGCCAATGACCGAATGGCGATCGGTCTGCAGCAAGGGTTGTTCGAATTGGGAATTACTAGAGAAAACATGCCTGCTATTATCGGCTATGACGATTCCGATGCAGCTGAATTGACCACACCTGCCTTGAGCAGTGTGCGTGTGCCATTTTACCGGCTGGGCGAGCTGGCTGCAGCCCGTGTGCTGGATACGCCGGAGGACGGGGCTGCAGAAGACAAGCCGCTTCGGATCAAGCTTCCGACAGAGCTTGTTGTTCGTGCTTCAACCCTCATTTGAATTCCCTAGGAGGTATTAAATGAAACAACTGCGCGTTGGCATGATCGGGTATAAATTTATGGGCAAGGCTCACAGCAATGCCTACAAGACTCTTCCGATGTTTTTTCCTCAGGCGTTGAAGCCGGAAATGTCCGTGCTTTGCGGACGTAATGCCGAAGATTTGCAGGAAGCGGCCGCGCGGCTTGGATGGCAGGATAGCGTTACGGACTGGCGGGAACTGGTGACCCGAGAGGATATTGATCTGGTGGATATCAATGCACCAAGTAATGTCCATAAGGAAATTGCGCTGGCTGCGGCCAAAGCGGGCAAGCATCTGTTCTGCGAGAAGCCGCTGGCGTTGTCGCTTGCGGATTCCAGGGAAATGCTTCAGGCCGCAGAGGAGGCTGGCGTCCTCCATATGATAGGCTTCAATTACCGCTTTTCCCCAGCCGTACGGTTGGCTAAGAAGCTGGTGGAGAGTGGACGTCTCGGCAAGATTTATCACTTCCGGGCCTGGTTCCTGCAAGACTGGATTCTCGATCCGGAATTCCCGCTAGTCTGGAGGCTCCAGAAGGAAATTGCCGGGTCCGGTTCTCATGGTGATCTGGGGGCGCATCTCATTGATTTAGCACATTTCCTTGTAGGCGATATTAAGGAAGTGATCGGTATGAGTGAGACCTTCATCAAGGAGCGTCCGCTAGCTGCTGAAATGACAGGTCTTACTGCTAAGGGAAGCGCAGAAGGACCACGTGGTGAGGTTACGGTGGATGATGCTACGCTCTTTTTGGCCCGTTTTGCAAACGGTGCCATGGGCAGCTTCGAGGCTACGCGTTTTGCCGCGGGACACCGTTCTACCAATTCTTTTGAAATCAACGGAAGTCTTGGCAGTGTAAAGTTCGACTTTGAGCGCATGAATGAACTGGAGGTCTTTCTGACCTCAGATGACGAAGATGTGCAGGGCTTCCGCCGTGTGCTGGCCACTGATCCTGTTCATGAATATGCGGCGGCCTGGTGGCCAACCGGACATACCATCGGTTTTGAACATACATTTATTCATGAAGTGCTGGAATTGTCCAATGCCATTGAAGAAGGCCGTCTGCCGGAACCCAACTTCCGGGACGGTGTGAAATGTCAGGCAGTGCTTGAAGCCGTGGAACGTTCGATTGAAGAGCGTCGCTGGGTTAGCCTGTCCGAAATGTAGCTTACAGACCTGAGAGGAGATTTCTAATGAGCGCAAAAAAGGCATTGATCGTATGGGGCGGCTGGGATGGCCATGAACCGCAGCAGGTAAGCGAGGTATTCGCTGGTGTTCTGCGGGAGGCAGGCTTCGAAGTGGAAGTATCGGATACTCTGGAGGCGTTTGCAGACCGCGAGAAGCTGCTGGGCCTGGATCTGATTGTCCCAGTGTGGACGATGGGCGAGATCTCGCAGGAGCTTGTCGATAATGTATCTGCGGCCGTGCAGAGTGGTACTGGGCTGGCAGGCTGTCACGGTGGCATGTGTGATTCCTTCCGCACCAATGTGGACTGGCAGTTCATGACTGGCGGGCAATGGGTAGCTCATCCTGGCAATGACGGAGTGGAATATACAGTGAACATCCGTCATAGCTCCAGCCCGCTGGTGCAGGACATTCCAGATTTCAATGTTACATCTGAGCAATATTATTTGCATATTGATCCCGCTATCGAAGTTCTGGCGACTACCCGTTTCCCTGTAGCAGAAGGGCCTCACTCCGCTAACGGAGCGGTGGATATGCCAGTGGTCTGGACCAAGCGCTGGGGTGCAGGACGCGTGTACTACAATTCGCTTGGTCATCACGCTGATATCGTGGAGCTGCCACAGGTGAAGGAACTGATGAGAAGAGGACTGTTGTGGGCAGCTGAAGGAAAACAGGTTGGCGGACGAACCACAGCAGGTGCAGGGAATAGCTACAGCGGCATGGCGGACAGTCAACTATAATTCGGGAGAGAAGACCAATGGATAAAGTAAAAGTTGGCATTATCGGCTGCGGAAAAATCAGCGGCATCTATATGGAAAACTGCAACAAGTTTGAGATTTTGGAGCTAGTCGCATGTGCAGATATGGATCTTGAAAGAGCGCGGGAACAGGCACAGAAATACAATATCCCACGTGTGTATACAACAGAGGAGCTGCTTGCAGATCCCGAAATCGAGATTGTGATCAACCTCACGATCCCGGCTGCTCATGCTGAGATTTGTCTCCGGGCGCTGGAAGCCGGGAAGCATGTCTATGTAGAGAAGCCTCTTGCGGTTACGAGAGAAGAGGGGCGCAAAGTACTGGAAACGGCCAAGGCCAAAGGGCTGTTGGTGGGCAGTGCGCCAGAAACATTCTTCGGCTCGGGCATCCAGACTTCGCTGAAGCTAATAGAGGATGGAGTAATTGGCCGACCTATGGCAGCCACTTCGTTCATGATGTCGAGAGGTCATGAGAATTGGCATCCCGATCCGGAATTTTACTATGCGGCAGGTGGCGGACCAATGTTCGACATGGGGCCTTATTACCTGACAGCGCTGGTTCAACTGCTGGGGCCAATCTCTGCCGTAGCAGGGATGACAGGCAAGGCACTCGCGGAACGGACCATCACCAGTGAGAAAAAAGCCGGGCAGAAGATTCCGGTGGACATCCCGACTCATGTGGCAGGAACCTTACAATTCGCAGAGGGTGCCATTGCGACCCTTATCACCAGCTTCGATGTCTTCGGGGGCAGTGATCTGCCTCATATTGAAATATACGGGACTGAGGGAACGATTCAGGTTCCCGATCCAAATAACTTTGGCGGACCGGTAAAATTCCGGCGCACAGGTGAGAGTGAATGGAGCGAGCAGCCGCTGCTGCCAGGTTATGACCAGAATACACGTGGCATTGGTCCAGCCGATATGGCATATGCCATTCGCACCGGGCGACCTCACCGGGCTAGCGGAGAACTGGCCTATCATGTACTGGAAGCGATGTGGGCGTTCCACGACTCCTCTGATTCCCGCAGCTTCTATGCCATGGAGAGTACCTGCAGCCGTCCTGCAGCGCTTCCAGTTGGTTTGACGCCATATACACTGGATTAAATATTGATTCAGTCAATAAAAGAAGCCCGCCCCGTAGGAATGGTTACTCATCACTTCCATTCTTATGAGGGCGGGCTTTTTTTCTTAAGTTCAGCGCATAGAGGCGGCTTAACATAGAAGAATATGAGAACAACAGCGATCGCAAGTTTACACTTCACCAGAATAACTACCCGAGCCACGTTCGAATCTTAAGAGAGGCTTTGATAACAGGAAAATATCCCGTTAAATGTGTCCTTTCACCTTCCTTGTGATAAATAAAGGGAAATTCTCCAGTTATGAACCTCATATATCCCGTAATTCCCTAGAAAAGAGATAATCAACAGGATAATTTCCAGTTATTTTTAGAAAAGAAGGGATTTCACTGAAACTAACAGGAGGTTTTCCCGTTATTCGATTACCCTATAGAGTGAAATTGAGTCTATCAGGCGTGATCTCCAGATCGTATCGTATTTGCTGACATTCTCCCGCTAGATTGACCAATTTTCGTAAGATTTCGCAGTGTAAATCATGGAAATTTACGAACCCCTGACGGAGTCATGCCCTTGTACTGTTTGAACAGCTTCGTAAAATAATTGGGATTGTCACAGCCAACCTGTCCAGCGATTTCGGTAATAGTAAGATTGCTCTCCAGCAATAGACGCTCGGCCTCATTAACCCGGCACAGATTCACATAATCAATAAAGGTACGTCCGGTTAGCTTCTTGAACGTTTTGCAGAAATGATAAGGATTGAGATTGACGGTTTTGGCTGCCTGTTCAATAGTGATTTTTTCAGCGAAATGCTTCTCTACATGGGTTAGCAGCGGCTTGAATCGTTCCCGGTTGAATGAATGATGTTCTTTGGAACTGCCAACGAGCTGTTGAGGCAAAAAATGGCGTGACAGCAAGGTGAACAGCAGGTGGAGGTAATTCTTGATCGCCAGTTGATAAGCTGGCCCCTTGATCTGATCCTCTTCGATAATGGACTGAAGCAGTACAGATTGTGCGGCAAAGGACGGAATATACTCGGCAGGCCTTACCGGAAACTGATATCGGTTGCTCACATAAGGTTCAACGAATTGCTCATGCTGCGGGTCCTGCTTCCAGTCCTCGAAGAGCGACCCATGGAACACGATAGAGGTATAGCAAAGAGGCCCATCCTTGGTAGTGTAGCCGACATGCAGTCCCCCTGAGGGAACGAACAGGACCTCACCCGCCTGAACCTCATAAGGATGACTGTCCACATGAAAAATAGCGCTGCCACGCTGCATCACAATGATCTCGAAATGCTCATGCCAGTGTATGAAAAGAATGTTCTCACCCGCCTTTGCCTCCTGGCGATCGTTGATGAATAAGCGGAACGGGTACGTCTTTTGTTCCAGTTGCGGGTATTCTTTAAGCTCCTTCGGGTATGTCAACGACTTCAGCCTCCACCACAAGATTGAACTATAATAACACAATATAATCAGAGATTTAGGTGAAAATGACGGATATACTTGTGATATTGAATTTAATATAAACCAATATTGGAGTGGTACACAAGATGCAAGATACACTTAGAATCGGTACTTTGGTGGGCGGCGGCGATGCCGTGCGTGTGATTCCGCAAATCGTAGGACATGGCTTTGAATCCTTTAGCTTGACCTTTTGGCAAACAACAGGAGAGACAGACTTAGCGGAGACGGCCAAACGCGTGCGTGAACTGGCGGATCAACATAACTTTGTCATTTCTTCTGTCGGCATATTTGGCAATCCGCTCATCAACACTAACGGCAACGAAGATGCATTGGCAAGCTGGGAACGTCTAATCGACACAGCCCACTTGTTCGGTACGGATATGGTATCCGGTTTCACCGGTCGTTTACCAGGTCAATCCATCGATGACTCCCTGCCGAAGTTTGCAGAAGTCTTCGGTGAACTATCGAAGAAAGCAGCTGACCGTGGCCTGCGCATTGCCTTCGAGAATTGCTCCATGGGTGGCAATTGGCAATCCGGCGATTGGAACATCGCTCACAACCCACAGGCTTGGGAGAAAATGTTCAACGCCGTGCCTGCCGACAACCTGGGGTTGGAATGGGAACCCTGTCACCAAATGGTGGCCTTGATTGATCCAATCCCGCAGCTGCGCAAATGGACGGATAAAATATTCCATGTACACGGCAAGGACGCAACCATCGCCTGGGATATTGTCAAGGAATATGGTATTCATGGGTCCAAGGAGTATGTGTGGCACCGCACACCGGGCTTCGGAGATACGAACTGGGCGGATATTATCACTATCCTGCGCCAAGCGGGCTACAAAGGTACCATTGATATTGAAGGCTGGCATGATCCGGTCTACAAGGATGAGCTGGAGATGACCGGGCAAGTTCATGCCCTTAACTATCTTAAACATTGCCGCGGCGGAAGCTTCGTTCCGAATCCGACCTAATCAAAGGAGGCGCTAAAGTGACAGTATCATATCGCATCGCTGTAGCTGGCTGCGGAGGAATGGCGAATGCCTGGGTGGAATATGCACTTGGGCGGGAGGATGCGGAAATTGTTGCATTGGTTGATCTGTACCCCTCAGCTGCACAGGCGATGGCCGCGCGGTACAATCTAACCTGCCCAACGTTCACTGATCTGAAGCAAGCCATCAGCGAGACTGGCGCCACTCTAGTATTTGACGTTACGATTCCAGAAAGTCATTTCACGATTGCTCGCATCGCCCTGGAAATGGGGTGTCAGGTCTTCGGAGAGAAGCCACTGGCAAGCACAATGGCAGAGTGTAATGAGATTGTGGCCTTAACGGAACGGACAGGTATGACGCATGCTGTGATGCAGAACCGTCGCTTTGATCAGCGGATTCGTTCACTACGGAGCTTGATCGAACAGGGAACTATCGGCAGGACCGGCTATATCGGCGCAAGCTTTTTCTTGGCTCCCCATTTCGGTGGATTTCGTGATGCGATGGAAAGCCCATTGCTGCTGGACATGGCGATACATACCTTTGATCAGGCGAGGTACATCAGTGGAGCCAATCCGGTGACGGTTTACTGCCAGGAGTTTAATCCTCCGGGATCATGGTATGCTGGAAATGCTGCGGCCATATGCATTTTTGAAATGTCAGATGGTTCTGTGTTTAGTTATCAAGGTTCCTGGTGTGCAGAAGGTGCTCCAACCTCATGGGAAGCTTCTTGGCGGATCACCGGTGAGAAGGGGACTGCGATTTGGGACGGCAACGGTATGCCTTATGCGGAAGTGGTGTCAACTGGCGACCAGAGCGGAAAGTTTCTCTATGATTATGAAACTGTGCAAGGCCCGGAGATGGAAATGAAGAATACGTTCCACCCTGGCTGCCTCGATGAAATGTTCCTCTCGCTGAAAGAGCAACGTCCGGCAGAGACAGATTGCAGGGATAATCGTTACAGCATGGCCATGGTGTTCGGAGCGCTAGAGAGTGCTCGGACTGGGCAGAAGATTCATATTGCGGATCTGATGAACATTTAGAGGATAGTTATAAGGAATAGAAGAGCGCCAGCAAAGCGGCTACAACCGTATTTGCTGGCTTTTTTGCATATATTAATAAAAAAACTACCGATTAGCATTTTACTGTTGACCCACAAACCGTCCAGACGGTACACTAAATGTAAAGAGGTGATGCTTTTGACAGCTCATAATGCCAATTCCAAACGGGAAGCGATTCTGAATGCAGCCTCAACCATTGTTCAGCGGGACGGGATGGTTCAACTGACGCTAGATGCGGTAGCGAAGGAGGCAGGCGTCAGCAAGGGCGGACTATTGTATCATTTTGCTAGTAAAGATGCTCTGATTACCGGTATGGTGGATAAGTTCAATGAAGAGTACGGACAGAATGTCCAGCAAACAGCAGAGGCTGATCCTAATGCACAAGGCTCATGGAGTCGTGCATATGTGAGAACTGCCTTTAAGGACGTGGAGCGGGGCCTTGACAGGAGCTCAGCGCTATTTGCTGCCGCTTTTGCAAACCCCAAGCTGCTGGACGGAATGAGGGAGCAGTTCAAGGGCTGGCAGAACAACATTATCCATGATGGTATCGATCCCGTTCAAGCCACCATCATCAGACTAGCCGCCGACGGCATATGGTTTACGGAACTGTTCGGAATGGCCCAACTGGACGAGAAGCTGCGGGATCAAGTGTTTGAACAATTAATTTCATGGTCTGGAGGAAATAAAGAATAATGGGTTATTTGTATCTGGCTTTATCTATCATATTTGAGTTGTTCGGCACGTCGATGCTTAAGGCATCACAGGGATTCAGCAAGCCCTTGCCCGTTATCGGCGTGGTTGTAGGTTTTGTGGTGGCCTTTTTCTTCTTATCGCTGACGCTGAAGACGATTCCGTTGAATGCAGCCTACGCCATCTGGTCAGGGGTCGGATCGGTGGCTACTGTCATTATTTCGGTACTGATCTGGAAGGAGAAAATATCGACTGGCAGCCTCGTCGGCATCGCTCTGATCGTAATTGGTGTAGTCGTCCTGAATCTGTTTGGTCCAGGTCACGGGGATACAACAAATTCTGCACAGACCGAAGTGGTTTCTGCTAAATAACAAAGGAGGGTGTCCAAACAGCCAGTGGCTGATTGGGACACCCTCCTTTGTTTGAGTAAAAACTATATAAGATGAACAAAAGAAAGTAACGAAAATCGAGGAGGAACGAAGGGGGAAGTTTGGAACTGTAGGAGCGCAGCGCTCCCATTTGTCACCAGATTTCACCAAGAGATTGAATGAGAGCAATCACACCGAAAGATAACATCACCAATCCGGATAGTTTGTTGAACCAGTTCTGCTTCGAGCGTTTTGTCGTCATAGGGATCCTGAACAAAGCGGTGCTCCCTAGTAAAAAGACCCACCATAACACGGAACCCAGAAAGACACCGCCTATCAACAATGGCATATCGGAACTGCTACGTGACAACTGAACACCGGAAGCGCTAAAAACGCCGAGGAAAAAAATAATCGTCATAGGATTGGATAGCGTCAGCAGCAGCGTTACTATGTATGAATTGAATGAGCTTTTTGGATTATAAGGTTCTGTGCTACTTCCCGTATGGGGAGTAGTTCGTAGCGACTTTATGCCAAGATAACAAATAAATAGTCCGCCTAAGGCTTGTAGCACCGTTTTATAATCGACTAGAAAAGCAGTGAGGGTGGATAAGCCTAACCCGGCGATACAACCATAGACTGCATCTGCTGTGGCCGCTCCCAAACCGCAGAATAGACCGATTTTGAAACCTGAGCTTAAGGTCTCCTTGATACATAATATACTGATTGGACCTAAAGGAGCTGCAATAGAAACCCCTAACAGGATTCCTCTGACCAGCCACTCCCATGACATAAGGATGAACTCCTTTCGTTATTCTTCTTTTAGCGAGGATAATATAAAAATCGTATTGGATCTTACAACATCATGATTGGCCTTTAGCGTATGCGTGATAAACTCCTCCATTTCAGATAAATCCGCTAGCCCAACTTTCAGGAGGTAATCGTATTCTCCCGAGATATGGTGACACTCCAGAACTAACGGTGATTGAATAATATTCTCACGGAATTTTTGAGTTTCGGCCGAGCCGTGCAATTGTACAAAAATAAAAACGACGAAGTTTTGCCCTATTGCTTTACGATTTAATTTGACCGTGAATTGATCAATCACTCCGTTTTTTTCAAGTTTTCGGATTCTTTCAGTGATGGCAGGCACGGATAAATGAATGACTTTACTAATTTCGGAACTTGTCATGCGGCCGTTGCTCTTCAGCATTTCTAAGATCTGAAGGTCGATTTCGTCCATTGCTTTCACTCCTTTAGGTTAATTATACAAAAAACCGAAATAATGAAAATACGAGTGCCGAAATCAATAATATTTTTAAGCGTAGTCGTAATATTATTTAAAATAATTAAATTCAGATACTTTATGAGCGGATGATACTTAAAAAATTCAAGCATAAAAAAGTGACATCGATACGGAGAGTTCCGCACAAACCGAAGTGGTCTCCGCTAAATAAGAAAAGCCCTGCTCCTTTACTGGAGCAGGGCTTTTCTTATTTAGAAACCTTTATATTGCGGCTCTTCTTTTTCGAGGTCCTGAACTCGGCTCTCTACTTGCTGTACGATCTGCTGTGCTTGTGCTGCAGCGTTGGTGAACAGGGTTTTGGCATCCTGATTTTGAGTTTCAAGCGCGAACTGTTCCAAGCTGGCTTGAGCGCCTTTTAGAGAAGAGAGACATGTTTTTACCTGTGAAGCTACCGTCATTTGTAAGTTCCTCCTTCGGGTGATTAAAACTAATTAACGTTGAATATGATTCGCTCCGCTTTGCAGCATTATTCAGGGGAAAAAATCCCTGTTTTCTTCCGGTTCAATTAACAAATAATGAATCTGTTAAGCAACGAGGACACTTAAATCAAAGGAGGAGTTACAGTTGCCGTTATGGTTGGAGGTTATTGTGCGGACGTTATGCGCCGTGGTGATTCTTTTCTTTTTAACCAAATTGCTCGGGAAGAGACAGGTGTCTCAGCTCTCGTTATTCGAATACATTACGGGCATTACCATCGGGAGCTTGGCGGCCTATATTTCCCTTGATACCGAGACGACCTGGTATATTGGTCTGATTGCCCTTGCGGTCTGGGTGACCGTCTCGCTTGGCATTGAATTGTTGCAGATCAAGAGCAAGAAAGCAAGGGATTTCATCGACTTCAAATCCATGGTTGTTGTCAAGGATGGCAAGATTATGGAAGAGAATCTGAAGAAGGAGCGTTTGACTTCGGATGAATTGTTGGCGGAATTACGCAAGAAGGATGTGTTCAGACTCGCTGATGTCGAGTTTGCAATTATGGAATCCTCCGGCTCGATTAACGTCCTGCTGAAAAAGGAAAACCAGCCGTTAACGCCCAAGGATCTGGGAATTATCGTTCCCCAGGAGAAAGAACCGCTGGCAGTCATCATGGACGGGAAGGTTCTGGATGAACCGCTGGACAATCTGGGTCAGACTCGAGGCTGGCTGCAAGGTAAGCTGGAACTAATGGGATTGAAAACCGAAGATGTATTTTTGGGACAGGTGGATTCCTATGGTGATTTGACAGTGGACCTCTATGCCGACAAAATCAAGGTGCCGAAGGCGCAGGAGAAGCCGCAGCTCTACGCCACTCTCAAAAAAGCTGAAGCAGACATGGAGATGTTCAGTCTGTCCACACAGAACAAGGAAGCCAAACAGATGTACGAGGACGCCTCCAAGCAGCTGCTGGAGATGGTGCAGACTTTAAAGCCTTATCTTCAGGGCTAAAGAAGCGTCGCTCGTCAGTATCCGGTATTAATTTACGTTATTGGGGCACCTCACGGGTCCAGCAGGTAATCTCGTCAATGGTATAGGATTGCCCAGTCCCAGTGGTATCTGCCAGCCTCAGTGAAAGACGATCTCTGGCAAGAGTGATGGTGAATAACTCTTCGATATGAAAAACACCAGGAGGCAATGCTGCGCTATAAATCGCTCCCGCCACGGAAGCGGCTACCCGGGCCGTGATCTGGGCTTCATTTTCCCCTTGAAGTCCATATTCCGTTGTATAGGGGAGACCATTCTTCGTGCCATAGGCATCCACCTTGATGGCAAATTGATCACTACCGTAGCGGAGTTTGCCAAAAGACCATACTGCCGCTTTTCGCATTCGTTCGCTGCGGAGCATTTTGCTCAGCCCGAATTTCTGCAGCCACGCTACGGAAGCAGTAACGATCCGGGAATCAAAGCACAGACGAGTGGAGATGGAAGGGATGCCGAGTGTCCGGGGCAAGGTCTGCTGATCGGAAAAAGGAAAGCGGTAGGCTATACGACGTCCCAATCCCTCACCAAGATCACTTATCTTGCCGCCTGTGAAGCTGGTCACTGCAACCTTGCTTCCGTTCTCCACAATATCGAAGTCTGCCCGCAGATTGTTCAAGGTCCATTCAATGGCTGCTTTTCCATGGCTGTCACCAAGGCCCAGCATAATGGTGATGTCCGCGCGGTCTGTATGGTCCATAGCTTCACTGGCTTGACGAGCCAGCATGTTAGTTAAACCGGGGGCTAGTCCGATACTTAATACAGCCGTTCCAGGGAGCGGTTTGGAGGGAGATGTCAGATTTTCAAGGCAGGTAAGAAAAGCGCCGTTAGCCGATACATCCACATAATACACTCCGTTTTGCAAGCATGCTTCGGCAAAAGCAGTATCTTGTTGATCCATACACATTATTACTATTTTTGTCCGTTTAAGCAGCTCTGGGTCCGCTTTTTCTACGAGGTCCAGGCGCAGTGGTTTAACCTTGCCATCAGTAGTCATGCAGAATTGCTTTGCACGTTCCAGACTACGACCTGCCGCATAGACATGCCCAGGATAGTATTCGCTGAGCAGGGAGCAGATTTGTGAGCCAACATGACCGTAACCACCGATGACGATAATATCCTTGTTCATCAGGCATTCTCCTCATCTTTTTTGAAGGCAAACCATGCTTCAACCAGATATGAGCTGAAATAACGTGAAATAGTATTGAATCCGGCTTCCTCCAGAAGCAGTTCAACCTCTTTGGATGGAAGCGGGTGAGAGGTAACTCCGAAGGAATCCGCAAATTGCTGCCACTCCGTGTTGCTGATGCCTTGGTCCAGCATATGGCTTTGCCAAGCTCTCATCATATGGGTCCATGCCTCGGAACTGGCTTCTCCGTTAATGGATGACAGGAAGAAGGGGGCCCCAGGCTTCAGCTGATTGGCAATCTGCGCGAGCATTTGCTTTTTCTGTTCCCGCTCCTTTACAAAATGAAGCACCAACATACAGGTTGCAGCATCATATGGCTCTTGGTGTGGAAAACCTTCCAGTCCGGTTTGCAGCAAGGTGGTCTGCTGCTCAAAGCCGGCCTCCCTGATCCGCCGAGAAGCTATTTCCAGCATGCGGCTGGAAGGATCGATACCAGTAAAATGCCAATTTTTATGTTTGGCACCTATTGTAACGATCTCCTGACCGCCACCTGCACCGACAACCAGCACTTTCGCTGAAGTGTGGTTCCCCAATCTTACGGCTAGCAGCCGTTCTAACAGCTCGTACATCATGTGATAACCGGGTATCTTTAAGGCAATGGTCTCTTCGTATCTATTAACATTGGGGTGCTCCCAATTTCTGCTTCCGTTGTCTTCTTTCGAGTCTTGCTTCTTCATATACAACCTCTCCTGACTTGATGATATGATGCGCTGCTTTATAATTAGTAATTATCAGCGTGAAGTCAGAATGAGACCATCCCACATTTGTGGGATTCAGAAGGAGAAGGGCATGTTACAGAGTCTGGAAGCATTCAAGAAAGAGCTGGAGCGCCTGGAGCGAAGAGCGACATCATCGCATGAATACAGGGAGGCGATGATTAGCAAGCTGAAGGACTGGATACCTTTTGATGCCGCATGCTGTACAACGGTTGATCCGTACACACTCTTGTCCACTGGAGCCATTGCAGGGGAAGGCATTGATGCTATTCATGCCCGGCTGTTTGAATATGAATATTTGCATGAAGATTTCAACAAATATGATGATTTGGTCCAGCGGTCGGTCCCAGTGGCAACGCTTAGCGGAGCTACGGAGGGAGAGCTGGAGCGAAGCGGGCGTTATCTTGCTGTGTTAAAGCCCGCAGGGCTCGGAGATGAAATCCGTGCAGTCCTGCTGAGCGGAGGGGCGTGCTGGGGATACCTGACATTGTTCAGGTCAGTGGAAAGGCCTGTCTTCCAGGCAGAGGAGGAAGACTTTCTGGCGGCTGTCGCGTCTTGGATAGCCCGAACTCTGCGGGGGTATGCATTAAGCACGCCGCCGGAGGATATTCAAGGGCTGCAGGAGGATATCGGCATCATGGTGCTGTCCCATGAGCTGATCCCGCTCGCGACTAATGGCCAAGCCAGAAAATGGCTGTCCATGCTAGGGAAGTGGGAACAGCTTGGGGCGGAGGCACTGCCAAGTCCGGTGCGGGCAGTCTGTTCGCGCTTGCTTGCGGAACAGACTGCTCCTGAGGACAATCAGCCCTCGAAGGCCAAGATCTGTCTACGGTTGCCAGCGGGTCATTATTTGGTTATTGCCGCCAGCAGAATGGAGGAGACATCCGGCCAGATTCAGCTGGCCGTTACCTTTGAGCCAGCCCGAACCGCCGACATTCTGCCGCTAATTGCTGAGTCGTATGGATTGTCGTCTAGGGAGAAAGAAATTGTAGAGCAGATCGCCATGGGGCAATCCACCAAGGAATTAGCCCGCAAGCTGCATATCTCTGCTTACACCGTTCAGGATCATCTCAAGTCGATTTTCATCAAGACGGGTGTTACGAGCCGTAGAGAGCTAATCTGGCGTTTGTTCTCTCGTTACAATAGTGACAAGCAAGCTTAAAACACTAGTCCCGGATAAATCGGCTCTTCCCGGATTGGCGTTTGCATAGGGTGATATTATTTGACCGTGAATACTACCAAGGCAAGGGTCTCTATGTTGTACGGAAGCTTGTTGTATTTTTATTTCCTCATTGTGGGAGCTATACTAGTAACGTAAGTGTTCGTCATAACTTCTGGTTGAGAGGATGATGTTCAATGGATTATGCAAAGCTGGGTTCGACAGGTCTTGAGGTTTCGCGTATTTGCCTGGGCTGCATGAGCTACGGGATACCCGAGCGCGGGAACCATGCCTGGACACTGGGGGAAGAAGAGAGCCGGCCGTTCATCCGCCGGGCGCTTGAGCTGGGCATTAACTTTTTTGATACGGCCAATGTGTACTCCGATGGGACAAGCGAAGAGATCGTCGGGCGGGCACTGAAGGATTTTGCGGCCCGTGATGATGTGGTCATCGCAACAAAGGTTCATGGCCGGATGCGACCAGGTCCCAACGGTGGCGGACTTTCGCGTAAAGTTATTATGAGTGAAATCGACCATAGCCTGAAGCGGCTGGGTACGGATTATGTTGACCTGTATCAGATTCACCGCTGGGACAGCGAAACGCCTATTGAAGAGACCATGGAGGCGCTCCATGATGTGGTCAAAGCAGGTAAAGCCCGCTATATCGGTGCTTCCTCCATGTATGCCTGGCAGTTTCTTAAAGCGCTGCATGTAGCGGAAATTCACGGCTGGACTCGCTTTGTCTCCATGCAGAATTATCTCAATCTGTTGTACCGTGAAGAAGAACGGGAAATGCTGCCACTCTGTGAAGCTGAGGGTATTGGTGTGATCCCGTGGAGTCCGCTAGCCCGCGGCCGGCTGACACGGGACTGGGAAGAGTCGAGCGCGCGTTCCCTGACCGATGAGTTTGGGAAGCAATTATACGCCAAGACTGACGAAGCCGATCACCGCGTGGCCGCACAGGTGAAGGAGATTGCCGAAGAGCGCGGCATTCCGCGCGCGCAAGTGGCCTTAGCCTGGGTGCTGCAGAAGAAACCGGTCACGGCGCCGATCATCGGCGCAACCAAGATGCAGCATCTGGAGGATGCGGTGGCAGCCGTTGATATCACGCTGACCCCGGATGAAGTAGAGCGGCTGGAATCAGCCTATGTGCCGCACGAAGTCAGCGGCGGACTCGGGCGCGCTTTTTAACAGAGCCTTTACCACAGCTACAAGTTACACATAAACATAAAGTCAGTTCCCGGACTGAACTACCCCTCCATTGTTAGTCGTGTCTAACAAATAGGGGGAGTTCTAACAAGTGGGGCTGGCTTTTTTGCATATCAACTTAATCCGTCCCATTGCCTCGTATCGTATAACTTATTGTTAAATTGGCAAACTAAAGCAGATTTCCATCTTAACTTATGACCGGAGGCGAAGACCTTGGATGCTCAGATGCTCGATACTATCAAGCAGCAATTGACCGGATGTAGCGACATCGTTTATCAGGTCTTCCAAGTACATGGACACACCTGTACGCTAATTTACATTCCTTCTATTATTGATCCTCGGAGTCTTCAGGTAGGCATTAGCGACGTATTAAAAAGAGAGAGCAACTCCGAACTGGATTGGCCGCAATTTCTCGAACGGCTGGAACGCGGGTCGGCGTTCTCCATCCCTAGCTTGAAATGCTTTGATATCACCGCAGCAGCAGATCTGGTCGTCATGGGAAATGTGGTGCTGGGGATGGAGGGCTTTCCGTTCCTTTACTATTTTGATATCACCAAATATCAGAAGCGATCAGTCAGCGAATCACAGAATGAACTGGTGGTTATCGGTCCCCAGGAAGCCTTCATTGAGGATATAGAGACGAATTTATCGCTGCTGCGTCATAAAATCAAGCATCCTGACCTGAAAATGAAACATTATAGCATCGGTAAATATACGAAGACTGACGTCTACGTACTGTACATAGAAGGGCTCTATAAACCAGAGATTCTGGAGGAGATTGACCGTAAGCTACAGGACTTGTCCATCGATGGCATCCTGGGCATCAGCTATTTGGCAGAGCATATCACCTATGATGTGTTGACACCATTTCCGCTGTTTCAGTATACAGAACGCCCGGATTCTGTGGCGGCCTCGCTCATGGAGGGCCGAATCGGCTTGCTGCAGGATGGTACACCCTCTGCGCTGCTAGCCCCGGTAACTCTTTTTTCTCTGCTGCAATCTTCCGAGGATTATTATCAGAGCTATTTCGCGGGCAGCTGGATTCGGATAGTACGATTCGTATTCTCCATTATCGCTTTGCTGCTTCCTTCACTGTATGTCGCCATCACCACCTTTCACGCCCAGATTATTCCTTCCAATTTGCTACTTACCATTGCAGCAGCTAGGGAGAATATTCCTTTCTCCGCATTGACAGAAGCCCTGCTGATGGAGCTGACCTTTGAGGCGTTGCGAGAAGCGGGGACACGTATTCCGAAGCCTGTCGGGCAGACCATATCAATTATTGGGGCGATCGTTATTGGACAGGCGGCGGTGATGGCAGGGATTGTGTCGGCTCCGATGGTCATTGTTGTATCGATCACAGGCATTGCTTCCTACATTATTCCGCATCTGGAGCTTGGATTAACGTTCCGGCTCCTGCGCTTTCCGCTGCTGATTCTCGGGGGCACCATGGGCTTGATTGGTGTATTCACGGCTACCTTCGTGATCTACGGACACCTTGCTAATCTTCGTTCCTTTGGGTCGCCATATATGCAGCCGATTGCGCCCTTTGTCTATCAGGACTGGAAGGATACGTTACTGCGGGTACCTTCAACCTATATGAACAAGCGCAGCGATGCCTTTACGAAGCGGGATCAAAGGAGACAGCGGAAAAAATGAATATGCTGAAGCTGGGGATCACCCTAATGCTAATGCTGAATTTGACGGGCTGCTGGTCGAAGGTGGAACTGAATGAATTAAGCTTCGTCTACGCCGTATACCTTGATGTGGGCAATAAGCCAAATACGGTCGAGTTGTCGATCAGTTCACCCTTGACCAACCGTTTAATGAATGGACAGCAGTCGGGCGGCGGCGCTGGCAGCGGCAGCAGCAAGACTTATGCGAAAGTCACCAAAACGGCGGAGACGGTCACTGACGCACTGATGCTGATTCAGAAGGATTTGACGAGAAATATCAGCCTGGCGAAGATCAAAGCGATAGTGGTTGGTAAGGAATATGCCAGCACCCGGATGGCCGAACTCTTGGAATGGATAAGAAGAGAACCAAGCTTACCGCTGGGCACCTACATTTTCGCCGCACCGGGAAGGGCGCAGATGATTTCAAAACTTACACCAACCTTCGAGACACTTCCGGGCGAGGTCCTGATGAAGTTCGGTCAAAGCAACTATGTACTGGGCACCACAGCCAAGCAGTGTCTGATTGCGGAGGCCAGTGGAATGGGCTATGCCATCAACTACCTGTCCTTTGGAAACAATCCGGATAATACGGTTCCAGCTATGCCTGAATATTGGGTAGGGATGCAGGGAGCAATGCTTTTTCAAAAGGATAAAATGAGAGGCATGGTTGGCCTGCAGGACGCCAGGTCATTGGCTTGGGCACTGGGGCATCCCCATGATCCGGTGATGACTGTAACCTGGGATGAGGGGAAAAGCAAGGTGAGTGCCGTGTTCTTCACTTCTAAAGGGTCCAGAACCATACGTATGACGGAGAGAGGGCCTGTGTTCTATGTCACGCTCAAAGGGCGGGCCAGCCTGGTCTACAAGAAGGACATCGAGAGGCGAAGCAAGACCGTGTTCAGTCGCATCGTAATAGAAGCGTTGGAAAAGAAGGCTGTTCAAGATTTGAACGAAGCGCTGAAAAAGACAAAGGCAGCTGGCGCGGATGTGCTGGAACTTGGCCTGCTCATGGAGTGGAACTATCCAAAGGAATGGCGGAAGATACGTGATCGTTGGGAAGATTACTATAAGAATCATGCCGAAATCCGAGTGAAGGCGAACTTCCAGATTGGAGATTATGGCACCGAAGTATGATTCAATGTGAAAGGAGTACGCCATGCGCACAACTAAATGGCAGCTTACCCGGTTCGCGTTTATTTATATGAATTCACAAGCGTCCATTTTCCTCGTGCCGACGCTGATTTCAAGTCCCACCTATCAATCATGGATGGCGGTAATGGGCGGCACATTGCTTAGCATTGGGATGATGTTCTGTGCGGTTTATGTAGGGCGGCTGAAGCCGGGACAGGCCTGGGTGGATTTCGGGGGCAGTATTGTCGGCAAATGGGTTCATAAGATTGTCATTGTGCTGCTGTTGTGCTGGTGTATCTACTATGTGTCTTTGGATCTGGAGAATTTCGTATTGTTCTTCGGCTCCAATTACCTGCGTGGAACTCCTCCATGGTTTATTCAGCTACTCATAGGGCTGGTCATTATGTACACAGCGAAGCTTCGGTTCTCGAGCTTGATCTATATGACGGACGGGTTGTTTCTGCTAATAGTGTCGGCATCGCTCTTCACAGTGTTTTTGTTCGTACAGGAAGTGGACCTTAACATGCTGCCTGCGTTGATACATTATCATGACCCGATCATTGCCGCTAAGGATTCGTGGATTGTGACGTCTTGGGTCTCCGAGTGGGTCGTCTTTCTATTCATTGTGCCTGAACTCAAACTAGATAAGAATGTCTATAAAAAGCTGACGGTGGCCTCTCTGTTGGTTATGGTATCGATACTTATAGGGTGGTTGCTGACTCTACTGAGCCTAGGAGCCTATCTTGGTCCCCAAATTCAGTTTCCTTTTCTAGAGATGATCCGCAGTTCTACGCATGACAATATTATAGGAAATATTGACCCGCTTCTCATCGGAGTATGGTCTTCCTCACTGTTTATCCACAGTGCTTTTCTCATTTATGTTGCTGTTCGGTGCTTGTCAAATCTGACTAAAAACAAAGGGAAGAAATACATGGTGGAGGTTCTGACGCTGATTGCCTTAGTGATTGCCTATCTCTATTCGCAAAATGTGGCGAAATACAACCGGGACTATAACTCCGCGGTTGCCATCTGGATTTGGTTCGCAGTAGACTGCCTTCCGGTGTTTTATTTTATCGTTGCCCTTGTCCGTTTTCGAAAAAGACCGTTGAAATAGACATTATCTGGACATTTATAATGTATACGCTTTCTGGTATGATTATCCTATAGTAGATACCTTTAATCAGATAGGAAGTGTTATCCATGATAGATATCCTTGAAGGTAAGAGACTTATCAGTGATATTCGCCAGAATCTGGCCAAAGTTATCGTTGGGAAAATAGATGGAGTGGATCTGCTGCTGACCGCACTACTGGCTAATGGCCATGTGCTGCTTGAGGATGTGCCCGGAACAGGAAAAACTCTGCTAGCCAAGGCTCTGGCCAAGTCACTGGATTGCCAGTTCAAACGAATTCAGTTCACACCGGACCTTCTGCCCTCTGATTTGAGCGGCATTAATTACTATAATCAGAAGACCGGAGAATTTCAGTTCCGTCCCGGTCCTGTTTTCGCCAACATCTTGCTGGCTGATGAAATAAACCGTGCTACACCCCGGACACAATCCAGTCTGCTGGAATGTATGGAGGAGCGGCAAATCACGATCGATGGGGTTACGCACGAGCTGGGAGCACCGTTTCTTGTCATCGCAACTCAGAACCCTGTGGACAATCAAGGTACTTTTCCGCTGCCGGAAGCGCAGCTCGACCGCTTTCTGATGAGGATCAAAACTGGCTATCCTTCGCTTGAAGAAGGGGTACATATTCTCCAAAGGTTCCGGCTTGGCAACCCGCTTGAGAGCCTGACAGCGGTGGCATCGGGAGAGGAGATTCGTGCAGCACAGCAGCTGGCAGCTGAGATTAGTGTCAGCGACGATCTTCTCGCTTATATCGTCCGCATCACTGAAGCTACCCGCAGATCTACGGCGGTGAGGTTGGGGGCGAGTCCACGGGCCAGCGGTGCGTTATTAAGATCTGCTCAAGGGTATGCGCTTATTCAGGGGCGTTCCTTCGTAACACCGGATGATATCAAGGCCGTGGCAGTCCCGGTATTGGCACATCGCCTGCTTCTGCATCAAGGCATGAAGGCTCGAGAGGGGCAGGCGGCAGAAGTTGTAGAACAGGTTCTGCGCGAAGTGGAAGTGCCTGCTGAACCGCTGCTGGCAGCCAAAGGCGGAAGGGCGGACTAAGCCATGGCTTTAGTGTGGTTCATCCTCTTCGCTGTAGCGTTGCTGCTAATCATATCTCATATTTATCAGAAGAATGCCCTGAAGGCGTTAAGCTACGACCGTTATTTCTCTAGAAAAGCCGTCTACGCAGGTGAAGAGCTAGAGATGGTTGAAGAGATTGTTAATGCGAAGCTGCTGCCGCTTCCTTGGCTGCGAATGGAATCCAGTATCGCTACAGGCTTGGAGTTCGGCAGACAGGAGAATTTGGGGATCAGCTCCGGTGACATTTACCAGAACCATATAAGTTTGTTCTATTTGCGCTCCTACCGTCACATCAAACGTCGCCATTCCTTGGTAGGTGAGCGGAGGGGCTTCTATACACTGGAATCGGTAACAATGACTACTGGAGACCTGTTCGGCTTCAGTCAAGTCGTTAAGACCTTTCCCCTTCAGCTGGAACTGTTGGTGTACCCCGAGCTTATCAGCTTTGATGAGATCCCCCTGCCGGTGCATAGCTGGCTGGGCGAATTGGCCGTCAAGCGCTGGATCGTAGAAGATCCATTCCTGACTGCCGGCATCCGTGAGTACAACTTGGGAGATTCCATGGGCATGATCAACTGGAAGGCTACGGCACGTACCGGAGTCATGCAGGTTCATAAGAATGATTATTCGGCGGATTCCCGGCTGATGATCTGTCTCAACATTGAGGTTAGCGAATCCATGTGGAGGAACATAACAGATGTGGAACGAATAGAGCTGGGCATCCGTTATGCCGCAGCTGTGGCCGGATATGCACTGGACCATGGCATTGAGACCGCGTTCATCTGTAATGGGAGGCTTATAGATGGCGATGTCCGTGAGCCGGTCCTTTCCGGTCCTATTGCCCATCAGGAGGAGATGCTGGAACTTCTGGCACGATTGACGCTTGACCGGACACTGCCAATGAGCCGCCTGCTGGAGATACAAGCCGAGAACGGGACCCGAGATACAGACTATCTGATCATTACTTGCCATCAGGGCGCGGAGCTGCTGGAAGCGGCTGGTCGACTGATACAGGAAGGCAATGGTGTGGAATGGCTTACCATTCCGGAGCAAGGGAGGGAGAGCGCATGAAGGGGCCGTCCCGGCGATTTTTGCAAGATTCGTTGATGTTTTGGGCTCATGCGCTGCTACAACTATTGTTATTTCTGCCCCTTATGATGCTGTACGCCACATTCCTTCTGTCTGAGTACACGACACCACTATGGATGTTCTTACTTGCACTGTTGTCATTGGCTGGCGTATTGCTACGATCCTTGTGTAATATCAGGTGGAAGCATTTATTAGTGTCCATACTGCTTGGAGCAGTGACCGGACTTCTGTCTTCAGGCATATCATTATCAGGCATTTCTATGGCTGTTGCTTGCATCATCTGGACCTACCTCGGTCTGACTACTGAGTCAAGAATTGGCGGGAATAGAACTTATTTCACCGGGATCAGTCTCTATTTTGTAGCGGCTATAGTGTTTCCAAGAGTCTCTCAGCTTGAGTCATGGACGACACTCCTCACTTGGTGCGGAAGTCTGAGCGTCATTATTGTTCTCCTAGCATCCAATAGCGATCATTTGCGTTATACTTCTTTTTCCGGAAAGACCTCATCCTTACCGCCAGGCCTGCGACTTCATAATCGTATCTCTGTGCTTCTCGTTGTTGTTGCTGCGGTAGCTCTGGCAGCAGGAGCGGGCCGGATAATCGGTGGTTTGCTCTTCAGCGCTCTTCGCCAGTTATTGTCATGGATCGTCCGATTGTTATCTGGCTCGGAAGAAACTCCGCTGCAGCCGAATGAACCAGCACGTGCCACACCGGCACTGCCTCCCGCGGAAGCCAATGACCCCGGTCTTATTGCGCATATTCTTAACTTGCTGTCCTATGTTATCGTAGCAGCCGTAATTGCGATAGTTGCCTTTTATTTCTTACGCTGGCTCTACAGAAATACCGGTGGTATGCTGCACAAGGCCATTGCCGCTGTTCTAGCCATGTTGATGCGTAAGCAGCCGAGCCGTGGCAACGAGACTTATCAGGATGAAGAGAGTAGCATTTTTGCCTGGGAGAAAACGGTGCAAAATTTCAGACAATTCTGGACCACAGCCGTTAGTGGAGGCCGCCGGGATCGTTGGGAGCATATGCAGGGTAATCGGGAGCAGGTAAGGTGGTTGTACCGCCAGTGGCTGCACTCCAAGCAGGAGCATGGCTATGAGATCAAGAAGCATCTGACCCCCCAAGAGACCGGTGCTGACTTAGCGGTATGGAGTGCCAGCAGAAACCGTAAACGCAAGGAAGGCAGGGACACTGCCACCATGCCGGAAGAGAGGCTGCTTGATCTGTATGATCAGGCCAGGTACGGTCAGGAAGAACCTACTGATGCCGATGTGGCACAGATCATAGTTTTTCAGAAATCGAAATCCTGAACGTTCTATAGCAAGTCCCAAAACAGCAGCAGCCATCATCTGGTTGCTGCTGTTTTTCTTAAGAAATAATTCCCAGTTGAAACCCAATTAGAACAAGAAGCGTAAAATCATAAGTGAAGCTATTCCAGCAATCTAAGTACATAGCAAGGGTTACAACTTTATCATAAGGGTTACAACTTGGACACAATTCCCATAGGACTAAGCATCTATAATAATCCATGTAAATACGTTTGGGGGGAAATGAATGAGAAAACATAGACGTACATATGTAGCCATGCTACTCAGCACTTTTATTATCAGTCAACTATCGGCTTACTCAGCGTCTGCAGCTTCTTCAGGCAACACTATTAATAATGTCAATGCACCGATCAAAGTAGCGGCCCTGGAACCAGGCACAACAACCAATTTAGGCAGTGTGCAACTGGGAGCAGGGGTCAATGCTACCCTTGAGGACATCAGGTTGTGGCCACAAGCAGGGGGGAATATCCTCACGTACACCCTTAATTATGCCAACGGGGGCAGCAGCAATGCCGGTCTGATCCACTATTTTTCACGTGTTGTCACTTCAGGTGGCACAGTCATTCCCGGTAGCCCGATCACAGCGGATGCACTGAAAAAAAGTATCGATGCGAAGCAAAATCTGCGTGTAACCTATTATGTTAACGTTGGCAAGACCAACACTCTGAACGGCATCAAGATCTCTATGTATGTCTGGGACGCCAAAGCCAAGGGCTATCTGAGACAAGCGGGTTCCATGAGCGTTCCTGCAAGCTACTCCCAGTCGACTCTGCATGGAAAAATCCTGAACACCACGATGAGTGACATTCCCGTTGCTACGTCTTCAGAATCGTTCCAAATCTATAAATATAGCAGCAAAGTTTATGCCAAGATTGGCCTGAATGTCACTAATAAAGGGAACAAAGTGCTCGGTGATCCTGGTTATAAGGCTTATCTGGTCTCGGCAAGCGGCACCGCTTTTGAGCTGGCACTCGACAGTTCGCAGGCAGGGTACAAGATACAACCGCAAGAGAAGAAAACGATCTATTATTTAACCGAAATTCCATCCTACCTTAAGACCGATAATATGAGGCTGCAATTTGTGCAAAGAGACGAGACGCTGAAGGTGGACCTTCCGCAGTCTGCTTACAAGCTTCCAGCAGCGACAACACCTGATTTAACGGTCGCCAAGGGTATCACCAAAAAAATCATCATCAACAATAACTCTGTAGAGACCCAACTGAGCAATGCAGCAGTCTACGCAGAAAATGAAACCGGCATGTGGACCTTCCAGCTCCGTTTCAAGAATACCGGGAACAAGGCCGTCACTTTGCCGAATTATGAGCTGGCAGTTAAGTCTGCTAAAGGAACCTCGTTCCCTGTAAACGCAAAGGGAATTAACGGACTCGTCTTGAAGCCACTTGAGGAGAAAGTGATCTCGCTTAAGGCCCAGATTCCACTATCGGTTGAACAGAACACATTGCAGCTGCAAATGATTGAATCCGTTGGCTCCATGCCGGATAAGGCTATATCTCCAGACAATACCGGAAATGGCGGCATCGATGCCGGCGCAGGCCAGGGAACTGGTAGCAATACGGCCAAGTTGACGATTCCAGTGGCGTATTTCTCTATCCCGTATACGTTACGACCGGATACACAGAAGGGGCAGGATTATAGAACAACGAATGATTACGGAACTTTCAATTACCGTCTGCTTTCCGTGCAGCGTTTTCCATGGAAAGATGACGATATCGTTGTTGCGAAGCTGAATATTAACAACACTCAGTCTGTAAACTTGTCTCTCCCAGATCTAAAAGGTGCTATGAAGCTAGACAATGGCGATCTTGCTACTTCGACCGAACTGTTTATGGACAAGGAGTTCCAATCACTCGCACCGGGTAAATCGGCCGACATCTACGTGATGGCCAAAATTCCATACACCCAGAGGTTTGATAAACTGAGTATCAACCTGTATACAACCGTCAAAGAAGAGACTGTCTCCTTCCTGACGTTCACTACAGACAATATGATCAATGCCGTGACGCAGATTGAGCGCGGAGGAAGCTACGAGATCATTGCCAAGGGTAAGAATGCCAAAGTTCAGGAGCACAAGACCACAATCTATGAAGGGGTTAACTCTAACATTGTATACTCCGAATTGCTCCTTAGCAGCGAAGAGAAAAGACAGAGCAAGATGGCCCGCATCCAAGGTTACTTTGCGACGCCGAACGGTGAGCTGTTTGAAGCGTTATCCAATCAGCCCGATACTTCGGCAACACCAGGAGGCAAGCAGTTGGTCACGTTCTGGGCGAAGCTTCCGAAGTCCGTGAACACGGATAACATTGCTTTGTACCTGGGGCCAGGCATTACCGGCAACAAGCTCAGTGAGCCAGGTCAGGAGCCAACCGGCTTCATTAATATTGCATCACTCGATCTCAATCCTGTGGAGACTCCGCCGGAGAACAATCTGTTGAATGTCAAGCTGTACCCTTACACCTTGTCCATGCTTAGTTCGGATGGCCGGAACCTGCAAGGTACAGATACGATCAATATTGTGATGAACTACAATCTGCTGCGCGATGCCAGCTATGATATGGGGACCTTTAACCACAAGCTGGTACTCAAAATGACAGATCCTTATGGCCTATCCCAAGAAAAGAGTCTTGTTATTGGCACAGATCTTACAGAGGGCAGTACCAATACGATCAATCTATCCTTCAGTAACCCGGTTTACAAGAAACTGGCCGGAGGAGCCTACCGGATCACGCTCTATGACGAGTTCCAGGGCGAGCGGATTGAGTTGGCCAGTCAGGCGTATTCCCTGTTCATTGACAGAGCGCCTACGCCAGAAAAATAAACCCTCTATTAAAGTACAGAAGGAGCAGCTTGTATGTTGCGAGTGGAAAAAGTAACCCATTCTTTCAAGAATGGCAGTGAAACAACTGCCGTTCTGCATGACATCAACTTCTCGGTTCAGAAGGGCGAGATGGTCGCACTTCTGGGCAGCTCAGGCTCCGGGAAGTCGACTATGCTCAACCTGATGGCGGGGCTGATGAAGCCTACGGAAGGGCATATTTACATTGCCGACCATGATATTGTGAAAATGAGCGAGAACAAACTGTCTGAGTTCCGGCGGAAGAACATCGGATTTATTTTTCAGGCTTATGAGCTTATTACCAGTCTGACCGTACGTGAGAACGTGGAGCTGCCACTGGTTTTCCAGTCTGTGGCTCCATCCGTGCGTAAGAAAAAGGCATTGGAGCTGCTGGAAGCGGTGGGGATTCCGGATAAAGCCAATTTGTTCCCTGCACAGTTGTCTGGTGGTCAGCAGCAGCGTGTCAGTATCGCGCGGTCCCTGATCACGGAGCCCTCCGTAATATTCGCAGATGAACCGACAGGGAACCTGGATTCCAGAACAGAAGAAGAGATCATCACGATTCTGCTTGAATTGAATAAGAAAATGAACACAACCTTTATCGTTGTTACCCATGAGATCGAGGTCGCAGAACAGATGCAACGTATCTTCACACTGAAGGACGGATTTATGATCACCGAAGACCAGCCTCCTGCCGAAGCGGAGTCCAAAGGAGGAGAGCAGGATGAGAGTTAGAGATATTTCGCGCCTGGCCTGGGATCAGATCAAACGCCGGAAGGTGGTTACTGGACTGTGTATGGCAGGGATTTCTATCGGATGTGCTGCCATTATCGTTGCACTCAGTCTCGGAGATTCAGCGCAGGCGTACACTGAGAAACAGATCAACAGCCGATTCAAGATGGATGAGATCACCGTAACCCCCAATAGTGGTGTACCCAACCAGGGCAAGAATGGGGGTCAGGGAGGAGAAGATAACGAGAAGCTCGATCCCGGCAAGCTGACCCGGCAAAAGCTGGAGATCATCTCTGGATTGAAACATGTGAATGCGGCAGCACCTTTTCAGGAAATTGGCTGGTTTCAAATGCTCACGATTGATAATAAAATAACGGATATTCAGGTCATTGGCACCAATCTGAGCCTGCTGACAAAGTACGATAATACCTTCAAGCAGGGAGGTCCTTCTGAGCTAGCAGGAATGGCTGTACTGAATTATGGGGCGACACTGGGTCTGATTGATAATGAGACAAGGCAAAGTCTGTTCGAGGCGATGGGGAATGATCCTTACAACAATGATCTCAGGCAGCAGTATGATAATCTTAGCCGCTTGCCATCGAATTTGTACCAGCAGCAGATTCAGCTCCAATCGATGGACTATAACACCGGCAAGACTATTCTTAGCTCCTCCATTCGAGTCATGGGGGTCCTCGCCAAGCCTAAGGGAATGGATGACAATATGGCGATGTATGACAAGAAGATCTATGTGTCTCTAGAAACAGCGGATCGTCTGCTGGAGGAGCTCAATCTGAACAATAATCCCAATGTACAAGCAGGTGCCTATAACAATGCAATCATTAAGGTTGACAATACTGATAACGTTGTAGCTTTGGAGAAGGTCATTCAGAAGCTTACCCTGAACACAAGTACAAATCTGTACCAGAAGGAAATGCTTGCAGAGGAATTCGGTATGATTAAAAAAGTAGCGCTAGGCGTGGGGATATTTATTCTGATTATCGCGTCGATCTCAATTATTGTTGCTATGACCATGTCTTCCCATCAACGTCGACGTCAGATTGGGATCATGAAAGTATTGGGTGCCAATATGCGGCAGATTCGCAACATGTTCATTACAGAAGCGGCATTGCTTGGTCTGCTGGGCGGATTGCTGGGCGTGGTATTCTCGTATTTGATCGTGACCGGCATGAACAAGCTAATCAGCTCCTCCGGCGGTATGGGCGGAAGTGAAGGTGGTCTTGTCATCGCCATTCCACTGATGACGATTCCGATCGGCATCGCATTCGCCATCATGACCGGCGTCTTATCAGGGATTTATCCGGCCATTAGTGCATCGAGAACCAATGCGCTTACGGCCATCAAACGGGATTAGTATTTTGTGGCAGAAAGGAAGCCGAGGGAATGAAAAGGATTATAAAGTGGGTCTTCATCCTAGCGATTGTTGCCGTAGCCGGTTATTTCGCTTATGACAAAATGTTCAAAAAGGAGGAAGCGTTGCCGATTGAGGAGCCGGTGCAAAGCATCACCTTCCCGGTTACCCAGGAGACGATTAATAAGACGATTCAGGTCAAAGGGAAATCACAGTACGAACATGAAACACTCGTCTACGCGCCGTTTGCTTCCAAGGTGACTGCCTGGAAGGTAGAGAATGGCGGACAAGTTAAAAAAGGCGATATCTTGTATACACTGGATCAAGAGGCGCTGAAGAACGATATTGCGACAACGGAAGCGACTATCCGTAAAGGCAAGCTGGAAGCGGAGCTGAATGCTTTCGTGAGTCAGCAGGATGAGGAGAGCGCCGTGCTGGGCGCAACCGAGGCAGATCGTTTGAAGGTGTTGGCTTCCCAGGAGGCGAAGCGGATCGGCGATGAACTGAATGAGGTGACTGCGGAGATTCAGGCCCGGGAGCTTGCCAGCAAGAAAGAAAAGCTGAATACAGCCATTTATCGAGCTCCGGCAAGTGGGATTTTCCTCTTTGACAGCACCAGCGAACGTCCACAGACGGTATCGGACAACCAGTACATCGGCAAGATTGTCGATCTAAGCAAGGTTGAATTTGTCGCTCTGGTAGGAGAGCAGGATGTGTTCCGGATCAAAACCGGCATGATGGTAGACGTGAAAATGACTGCGCTCAAAGAAGAGAAATTGTCCGGTGAAGTGACTAAGGTAGCCAAGTTTGCTACTACCGCAGCGGGACAGGGAAATAACACCAGTCAGGTTCCGCAATTTGAAGTCATTATTAAGCTTGACGCCAATGAGCATCTCATCGGCGGTCTAAGTCTGAATGGCGAGATTGAAGCCATAAGAAAAGAGAACGCTACGGTGGTCTCCAGCATGGCCGTAATCCATGAAGGAGATGCCGCGTATGTCATGCTGGACAAGGGTAACGGTGAAGTCGAGCGGAAAGATATCAAGATTGGACTGGAGACAACTGACAAGACAGAGATTCTGACCGGGGTTAAGCCTGGTGATACGGTTGTTCTCCAATAGGAACACAGTTATTTAGCAATTGTTGAGCGCCAAGCCTTAATATCTTTGTTGAGAACGGTAAGATCAGGAACGGGGACGGAGTTGTCAGTCAGGCCGTATTTATGCTTCAACGCTAAAATACGGTAGACACTCTCGTCGATTCTCGATTCCTTGAGCTTACCGTTCTTTACGTTCTGCAGAATCGCCTCGCGAACACGTTTCTCATTGTCATATTCATGGGCGACCAACAGGATATCGCTGCCAGCATTGACACTGTCAAGCGCAGCTTGGCCCAGGTCGAAATGCTTCATGATCGCGCCCATCGTCAGGTCATCAGTGATAACGACTCCTTTGTAGCCCATCTCTTTCCGAAGCAGGTCGCCAATGATACTGCGAGATAAGGATGCAGGTCTGTCAGGGTCCAGTTTAGGAAACAGAATGTGAGCCACCATGACCGCATCGGCATTCTCCTTAATGGCAGCCTGGAAGGGAAGCCATTCTAACAGAGCCAGCTGATCCCTTGTTTTATTTACAACAGGCAGCTCCAGATGAGAGTCTACGGAGGTATCGCCATGTCCAGGGAAATGCTTCACTACTGGGATAACCCGTTCACTCTCAATGCCTTTCATCTCGGCAATGCCCAGTTTCACAACGCTATCCGCCGAATTGCCGAAGGAACGGTCGCCGATAACAGGGTTCTTGGGATTACTGTTAATATCCAGCACAGGAGCGAAGTTCATGTTGAACCCGGCCGATCGTACCTCCCGAGCCAGCAGTGTGCCCATGGTTCGTGCGGCATTCACGTCATTGGTAAGGCCAACTTTGGCGTTAGAGGGGATGGTAGCGAACTCCGTAGGCATACGGCTGACTTTTCCACCTTCTTGATCGACACTCATGAACAAAGGAGCAGGATTGGCTGCATTGCTTTTCTTCATGGCATTAACTAAATTGACCATATCTTGCAAATTGTCGATGTTGTTGCCATAGAGGATAATGCCGCCTACTTTATCTTCTGTGATCATTCGTTTGGCTCCCGCATCCAGGGTAGTGCCATTAATGCCGACCAGCAGCATTTGTCCGATCTTCTCCTCAAGGGTCAGGCTCTGAAGCTGCAGGGCTGTAGGATCAGGCTCCGCCGTAGGCGCTGCGGGCGTAGGTGTTGAGACGTTACCTTCTGTTTTGGACGGCTCCGCTGCTGATATGGATGGCGTTACTGGAGGCGTCTGTACGGATGTTGTGGATGACGAAGTGCCGCTGCCACAGCCGCTAAGAAGGGGAAACAAGAGTAGTACGGAAGCAATGGGAAGCACTGAAGCAATAAGGGGAATGCGTTTTTTATATGTGGAAAGCATCGTCAGGCGATCTGCTGATTTCATCGTTGGAATCTTCCTTTCGTCTTCATGAAGTAATGTGGATTGATATCGGAACCCGCTTTAGTGTATCCACCTTTAAATTCCATAATACCATTATTCGTCTATCTGTCCCAAGGAGAAGGGGCTCTGAGCAGTAGCCGTGAGGGTAGACTTGCCCCTTTATCAGTCTGGGTGATAAGATATATGTGAGACGATACATATTTTTAAATTTAAATTTTGAGGTGACGTGTCCATGAAAGACGAATTATTTAATGCACTTAATGAACAGATGAACTTTGAGTTCTATTCTGCTCACGTATACCTTGCGATGGCTGCTTATTGTTCCGGTGAGAGTCTCGACGGATTTGCTAACTTCTTCTTGGTTCAAGCTGAAGAAGAAAGATTTCATGCAATGAAAATTTACAGATTCCTTAATGACCGCGACAAACGGGCAACACTGGCGGCGCTTAAGGAGCCGAAGAATGAATACACTTCGATGCTGGATGCGTTTGAGCATGCATATGCCCATGAGCAACAGAACACCAAGAAGTTCTACCATCTTGCGGATATTGCCCTGGACGAGCGCGAGCATGCGACCATCTACTTCCTGAAATGGTTCATTGACGAGCAAGTGGAAGAAGAAGCATTGTTTAGCAACATCATCTCCAAGCTGAAACGTATCGAAAAAGACAGCAACGCTTTCTATATGCTAGATGCTGAGTTTGCTACTCGCAGCTTTACTGCTCCAGCAGAGTAATATCAGACTACTTATTGAGGACGTCACCTAAGTGGTGTTTCCTCGATAGAGATAGCCTTGCTTCATTTGAAAAAGCAATGACACAGCAAAGTAGCGATCTTCCATTATTGGAGAATCGCTGCTTTGCGTTTCTGGAAAACCGTTGCTCTGTGCCTTTGATCCATGCGGTTGGCTAGCGTCAAGAAGGTCAAAGGCTTAAGAAATAGATGCAAATTCGCCCCTTAATTTGTGATTAATACATGCAAAACAGGAATTAAGGGCAGAAATGTATGTTAATTCTCCAGATTTTCCCTGAAATAGGCTATATCCGCGAAAATAGAGTGCGAAATTGCATTTATTTTCCAAATATATGAATTGTATCTTGAATTAAGGTGCAAAATTGCCATTATTTTAAGCCGTGAGCGAGTTACTAGCTACAAGTCATGGGTCACGATCCATGAGTATGAGTACAAGCCACAAGTCGTGGATCACTATCAACGAGTATGGGTCTTCAAGTCGCAAGTCTTGAATCATCAGCCATGGGTTATGAGCCATGGGTTATGAGCCACCAGCTACGAGCGTGAGTTTCTAGGCACTAACCATGAGCATCTAGTCGCCAGTAAATATCGGCTATCTCAATGGATAGCTCATGCAAAAGCGGATGTTCTTAGAGCCTATGGCTTTGAGACAACCGCTTTTTTATGTTTGTTATCGCCCGCCAGACTAAAAAAAGTTGAACGGAGTCAAATATTGTTGCACACGACAAAAAAATTCATGTGTCCCAACTCTATTTGGTAGGGGTAACTCTTGCGCCGTTCGGCAACACTGTTTCTCTAGACCCACCCGATTAGCTGCGTGTAATATAGAACAATACTATTGCTTGGGGGTACTTGGTTTTGGATAATTACAAAGACATAAAACAGGGTGAAAGAGGTGCCTGGCTAAGCATAGCAACGTATATTTTGTTATCCGCCGTCAAGCTGTTCATAGGAACGATCTCGGGTTCCCAGGCGCTGCTTGCCGACGGATTGAACAATACTACGGATATTATAGCTTCGATAGCTGTCCTGACGGGGCTGAAAATTTCGCGTAGACCTCCGGATTCCAATCACCGATACGGACATTTCCGTGCAGAGACTATTGCGGCAATGATTGCCTCTTTTATTATGATCGCGGTCGGACTTCAGGTCTTGTACCAAGGTGTGAACAAATTCATGGAGCCGTCACTTGCGACACCGGATCTCATCGCTGCCTGGACCGCGGCGGGAAGTGCAATCATCATGATGGCGGTCTATATGTACAACATAAAGCTGGCGCGGCGTATCAACAGCAATGCTATTGAAGCTGTGGCGCAGGACAACCGCTCGGATGCGCTGGTCAGCATAGGTGCTTTTATCGGGATTATCGGTTCCCAATTCGGGATTCCCTGGCTGGACCCGCTTACAGCGACCATCGTTGGCCTGATGATCTGCAAGACTGCATTTGATATCTTCCGCAAGGCCACTCATGACTTGACAGATGGATTCGACGCGACGGAGCTTGAACGGATGAAGTGTACGGTAGCCGAAATTGACGGTGTGCAGTCGATCAAGGATATTAAAGCCCGTGTCCACGGCAATAACATTTTGGTTGATACAACCGTGCTGGTGGATGCCAGGCTGAATGTGGTTCAGAGCCACGATATTACGGAAGAAATTGAGGATCAATTGAAGGACCAGCACCGGGTCTCCTACGTGCATGTACACATTGAGCCAATTTAACAATAAGCTTAAAAAATATAGTTGACTGTTCGTTCGCAAAAAAAGTATATCTGCTAAGAGGTACTGTCACTATTTATGGCTGACAGATATTTTCTCTGGGCGGGTATACTCTTTTTTTTATTTGTATACAGATATAGGATTAAGTCTTTGGCGCTCAACTGTGTTTAGAGAAGAAGATACACAAGAATCTTTGGAACCGGGAACTGTCCTTTTTATGAGGATGCTCCCGGTTTTTCTATGTTGTTGACTGGGTACAGGGAGATGAGTGTATAATTACAATATGATATTAACAACTGGATAATATTAATGTTTTTATAGAAAAGGAGCATGAAACTTATGCCTGATTCAAGCCTGACGGACGCCAGTGGGTTGACTGAAGCACAATTTCTAGCGAATTATGATGCTAATGCCTATGAACACCCTTCTCTAACAGTAGATATGCTGATTTTTACCGTTATGGATCTGGAACAAGACAACTACCGCAAGCTTCCCCAAAAATCTCTCCAGCTGCTATTGATCAAACGGGGCGAGCACCCGTACCTGGGCCAGTGGGCATTGCCGGGCGGCTTCGTTGCTGTAGATGAAAGCATTGAGGATGCGGCGCGGCGCGAGTTGTACAGCGAAACGAATATAGAGGATCTATATATGGAGCAGCTATTTACTTGGGGAGATGTGCATCGTGATCCGCGTACTCGGGTCATTAGCTGCTCGTACATGGCGCTGGTTGACCGAGCTACGCTGGATGTACGAGCTGGGGACGATGCGACAGAGGCTGCCTGGTTCGATGTGTCCTATTCGATAGAAGAAGAACACACAAGAACCACTGAACAAGGAAGGGATACAGAGAAGCGGGTCCGCATCAAGCTTCAGAATGAGCAAGAGACCCTATCTGGAGTTGTGCGAATCGTGGAGTCCGTACAGGGCCGTGTCAAAAAACTATCACGTGAGGTTATAGAGAGCCAAGGAATAGCTTTTGACCATTCCATCATGATTGAGTATGCGATCGAGCGTCTGCGGGGCAAGGCTGAATATACCGATATTGTCTTCAACCTGATGCCACCATTGTTCACATTGTCAGAATTACAGCGAGTGTATGAGATTATTCTCGGAAAAGAGTTGCTGGCTGCAGCTTTTCGCCGGAAAATGGCCGATGCCGTTACCGAAACCGAAGAGTACACCAAGGATGCTGGACATCGCCCATCGAAGTTGTACCGATTTAACTCGGAGTGGAGCCATAGATAGCCAGCATTGATAATATTTCTTGTAGAAAATTGTCGTGTGATGTTGTTAACAGAATTTTCATGCAAAAAGGTGGAGAATATACCTTATTTCCCATTTGAATGGTTTGGGATAACGAAGGGATGAGGCCATGATTGCCTGGAAAGATTCTTATGATATTGGGGTAGAAAAGATTGACTGTCAGCACCGACAGCTTCTGGCGAAGCTCAATGAGTTTTTCGAAGCTTGCTCGAATCAGCAGGGCCGGGACAAGATTATGGAAACTCTGAAATTCCTGAAAGAGTACACACTCGAGCATTTCGGCGACGAAGAAGAACTGATGGGAGAGATTGATTTTCCGGAGCTGACAGAGCATCGCAAGACCCACGCGGATTTTGTGAAAACAGTGCTTGAGCTTGAAGAAACGATCAACGCCAAGGGCGTATCCGTTCTGTCTACGATCAAATTGAACCGAACCTTGACGGACTGGCTTGTTAATCACATTAATAAATGTGACAAGCTGATCGGTGAATACATGGCCAGCCGCGGCAAAGCCGTATAACATGACTTAAAGCCAGCAAGCTTCCTAGCCGGAGTTTGCTGGCTTTTTGCATACAGAAATTATATTTCAATAGTTGATATGAATGGATCAATATTTGATCTTCTGTTGCCTTTGACTTATTATGGCTACACCACAGACAAGAGGTGAGTATCTTGAAGCAATATGAATCGTCCACTTTAAAAAAAGGGCTTCTGATCCTGGAGACGCTGCAGCAGACAGAGTCCATGAAACTAAGTGAGATCATCCAGATCGTTAATCTGAATAAATCTACCGCATATCGATTGCTGCATACCCTGGAGCTTGCAGGCTATGTGAAAAAGACGGATTTCGCTTATAGTGTGACGGAGAAAATAGGCGGAGCCGTGAGTCACCCTTCCCCCAGGCTGGACTGGGTGGCTGTCCCACCGTTGTATCATTTGAGCCGTGAGGTCGGTGAGACCCTCTACATTGGGATTCTTAACGGTATCCATGTCGTGACAACCCAAGTGGTAGAAGGAACACATACGATGCGGATTCATTCCAAGGTGGGCGACCAGGCTTACGCACATCTTAGCGCCTTCGGCAAAGCCATTCTTGCACATCTGGATGAACGCAAGCTGGAAGCTATACTGAAGAACGTTATCCAGCACAAAAATACCCCAAATACCTTTGACGATTTCCACTTGCTGAGAGAGCATCTTAAAGTGATTCGCCAGCAAGGGTATGCCATTGATGACGAAGAGACGGAAATCGGCCTCCGCTGTATTGCGGCTCCTGTTTTTTATAAAGGGACTGCTATAGCTGCTGTTGCCATCTCAGGTCCTTCTGCGCGGATGACCAAAAAGAAAGACCGGGCGCTGAGCAGACAATTACTGGAATGCAGCATGCAGATATCGAAACTGCTGGAGAATGAATAACAATGCCGGCAGGGAGGGCCTCGCTTTTTATCATTGAAGATTAATCTTTAGATGAAGCCGTTACATCCTTGATTTAGCGCAATAGCAATCATAAAAAGCTTCTCATTGTTCTTGAATGTTCTTGTCTAAGATGTCACCAATACCAGAAAGTTGGAAAAACAGGGGAAACGTCGTGGAAATTGACTTGGCATTATGCAGCCGTATTTTCCCGACGTTTCCCCTGAATTAATTACTATCTATAAATCGCTTTAGGCCCTCTACCGCATAATCATGGTCAAGTTGACCTGTTAGTCCGGCCACTGTAACGGAGCCTATTACACCTACGTTTTTGATGCGTAGCGGAAAGGTTCCGCCTACCGCCTGATATTCAGCGGGTGATAGAAGAGAGCTCTCTGTATGCGTAGTTCCACTTTGGGCGAAACGTTCGGCAATGTAAGCGGAGCTACGGTTGTAGTGGTCAGTTACCCGCTTTTTGCGGAAGATCCAGTGGTGATTCTCATCAGAGGTGCCTTCCATCAGATGGGTGAACAATGGGACGCGGTTCCGCTCAATATGAACGGCAATTGAGGTGCCTTGTTCTTTGGCATAGTTGATAATGGTAAGTCCGAGCTCCAGGGCATCCTCGTTAGTAAAATGATCTAATTGGAGTTGGTTCTCCAGTTGTTCCAGCGATTGAAGATTCATCATAATTTCACTCCTCAAAAAGTTGTTGTTGTCGGTCTAGACGATAGTTGAGCATGGCCAAAAGCATAGCTCCACACACCATGATGGCTCCAAGCCAAGCAGTGTCCAAGTAATCCAGATGGTCCACGGCATAGCCTCCTATGGTAGATCCAGCCGCAATGCCGATATTAAAGGCGGAAATATTCAGTGCTGATGCCAGATTTTTAGCTGACGGGGCGAACTTTTCAGCGAGTGTCAGGATGTAGGCCTGAACTCCCGGAGACATCATGAAGGCGAAGAAGCCCATTAAGACAAGCCCCAGAATGGTCAGTTGCTTGCTCGGCAGCAGTACGATTTGCAGCAGCAATACAATGCTTTGGCACAAAAACACAAGCCGCAGCGATTTTACAGGGTGCGCATTGGCGAGTCTTCCGCCGACTAGGTTGCCTATCGCAACAGCAACTCCATAGACTAGCAGCAGAAGCGTAATGGAGCTGGGTGCATAGCCGCTGATATTTTCCAGAATAGGCGTAAGGTAGGTGAATAAGGTAAACGTTCCCCCGAAGCCGAGTACGGTCATCAGTAAGGCCAGCAGGATACGGTTGTTAAAGACCAGCTTTCTGATATCGCTTAAGCGAAGCTTGCTCGAATCCTGACTAACCTTACCGATCGCCAGACCATTGGAGACCAAAGAGATGAAGCCAAGTGCGGCCACAACGCCAAAGGTAGCCCGCCAGCCGAAATGCTGGCCGATATACGTTCCCATGGGAACGCCGGCAATGGTGGCTACGGTTAGTCCGGTGAACATGATCGAGACAGCGGTACCTTTATGACTGGCCGGAACCATGTCCACAGCAACGGTAGCTGCTACTGCAAAATACACACCGTGGGCGATGGCTGTAATGATCCGTGACAACATTAGCAGACCATACGAATGCGAGAATGCTGCCAGCAAGTTGCCTAAGGTAAATATGGCCATCAAAAGGAGCAGAAGCTGCTTTTTGGGAAAACGCCCTGAAAAGGTCGCGATGAGCGGAGTTCCTACGGCAATTGCGATGGCATAGCCGGAAATAAGTGTTCCTGCTCGTGTGATACTGATGGAAAGATCATCCGCTACCGTTTGCAGTAGCCCTACCAGGACAAACTCTGTTGTGCCGATAGCAAACGCGCTGATGGCAAGGGAGAGTAGAGCGATATAAATCTTGGCTGACATTAGGGATCAAGTCACTTCCTCTCTTGAAGCTCTGTTGCTTGAGTTACTTCTCCGGAGAAGTCTTGCAGCAAAAGCTGTTTTTATAATAACGGAAGTTAAAAATAAACCTCAAAAAATGCATAAAAGTTTCAAAAATAGAAACGAGCTAGGGCCATTACAGCAGGAATAAATCTGCGGTTTTTGACGATCCCATGCGTGGAATTTATACTGTGTTAACGGTTTGTGTTATGATTTGAGTTAGATACAGAAGAATGCAGTAAAGGGGAGAAACACAATGAAGATTTTGCAAAGAATAGCCTCGGGAGTATTAATGCTGCTTGGGTTGGTTCTAGTGAATTATTACATCGGCTATCACCTGTGGCTGCTGGTTCAGGAATGGCTGCCAGGATCGTCTCCGGCTTGGTTCTGGAGTCTCTTTACAATTGTTGCACTGGCATACGTCATCGGAATGATTCCATGGCCGCAGGGGATTAAACCAGTTGGAAGACTGTTTAAAGTCGTAGGTTCATACTATTTGGCTTGTATGGAATTTGCTATTCTCCTGCTGCCTTTGACAGATTTGGTTTATCTGCTGCTCCACTGGAGTGGTAAAGTGCCTTATTCCTTCGTGTCTGATGCTGGCGGGGTGCTGCTAGTGCTGTTGGCCCTGTTCTTGATTTGGGGCTCCAGAAATGCTTGGAGTACGGTTGTGCGGAATCATTCATTGCCCATCGCCAAATCGCGTGGAACTCGGAAGCCACTGACCGTCGCCGTAGCATCCGACCTGCATCTGGGGAATATCGTGGGCAATCGTCATCTGAAAAAAATGGTGGCAGAGATCAACCGCATGCAGCCGGACATTGTCTTGCTAGCCGGGGATGTGCTGGATGACAGCATCGAGCCGTTCGTTCGGAATCGGATGAGTGAGCAGTTAAAGCTGCTCAAAGCCCGTTATGGTGTATATGCTGTGCTGGGGAACCATGAATACTATGGCGGCTCCATCCAGGAATATACTCAAGTGATGAAGAGCATCGGGATTAGAGTGCTACAAGATGAGGTTGTGGAGACAGCTGGTGTTTATATCGTAGGTCGTAAGGACAAAACTGCGGAAACGATGGAAGCCGGTGGCAGATTGAGCGTACCTGCACTGTTAGAGGGAATTGATCATTCCAAGCCTGTTATCATGATGGACCATCAACCGACCGGTTTTGGAGCTGCAGCCGAGGCCGGGGTGGATGTTCTATTGTCGGGCCATACGCACCGCGGTCAGATTGCACCGAATCACTGGATCACCAAACGATTGTTTGAGCTTGATTGGGGATATCTGCAAAAAGACAACCTGCATGTCGTAGTCTCCTCCGGCTTCGGCACTTGGGGACCACCAATCCGCCTCGCGAGCCGCTCAGAACTGATTAAGTTGGAAGTGCTGCCGGAAGGCCGCAAGCGTTATAGTGAGGAGCCTGTGACAGTCAATCCTGTGTTGATTTAGTAACAACAGTACCCCTCAGTCTATGTGAAATACACCCCTTAGAAATGACATTGGAATAAACCCTTGGTTTATCCGATGCTATTTAAGGGGTGTATTTTTTATGCCGGTGAAGTTCAGTATTCCTTTATAAAGGAAGCTCGAACAGAGCTGAAATTATCTCAGGCACAATTGGCTGAAATGGTTGGCGTTTCAAGAAATACGATAAGCTCTATAGAAACAGGACAATTTAATCCCACCGCCAAGCTGGCTTTGATCTTATGCATTGCGCTGGATAAAAAATTTGAAGATTTGTTTTATTTTTAATAACCTCCTTAATGTGGAGGGAGTAGTACCAGGTCAACAGGATACTTGAGGTTGGCCTATTTTTTTAAGATGATGGTAGCGCGATGATCTGCATAGTTTGACAAAGCCGCAGAGCTGATGTATTTTGAATATAGTTAAGCTATTAACTAATTGGAGCTGACAACAAAGTTATGGATGATTTGCAGAAATATGTACTGAACCAGCCATTGCATACGGAAGCGTTCTTCACTCTGGTGGAGACGACAGCCAATCTGGTGGCTGTTTCCGAGAAGTACTGGCAATCCAAGGGTCTGAATGGGGCGAGAATCCGCATTCTGGTAGAGATCGCCAAGCAGGGCGGCAGCATCCTACCCTCCGAACTGGCGTTGACCATAGGGGTTACCAAGGCCAATATTAGCCTGCTACTGACTCCTCTTGAAAAGGACGGCTACATCAGTCGGGCCAGTGATGCAGCAGATGGCAGGAAGACGGTGATCTCCTTGACTGGTAAAGGTGAAGCCTTGCTGGAGGAGCATTTACCGGAAAATCGGCTTGCTGTGGGTGAGCGGATGCAGCGGCTGGAGCCGCAGGAAATGGAGCAATTGATGGGATTACTTCGGAAATTGAATAGAGCGTAGCTAAAGAAAACGTTGCTTGCCGGAGTTGGACGATGGCCTTCATGGTCAACAGGTTCGTAGACATGTAAGCCATAGTTCAACTGCCAATTTTCAGCACGCTCTTTTTGTCCGAATAGTTAATAACTTAACTAAATTCGCATATTTGAAAGGATGTTATTTATGTCGATACTTATTACCGGAGCAACCGGGCAGCTGGGAACAATGATTGTAAAGAGACTGGTGGAACTTGTCCCTCCGGGGCAGGTGATAGCAGGTGTGCGGAACCTGCAGAAGGCAGAGCCTTTGCGGTCCCTCGGAGCGGGGATCCGGGTTGTGGATTATGATCTTCCAGATACCCTTGGTGAAGCCTTCGCCGGGGTTACCAAGCTGCTGCTCATCTCCAGCTCGAATACGGATGACGATATCCGCTATGTTCAGCATAGCCATGTCATTGAAGCAGCGAAGAATGCGAAGGTGGAGCATTTCCTTTACACAAGTATTGCTTTTCCGAAGCCTGGTGCCGATCCGCAGCATAATGTGCATCTGCGCACGGAGCAGGCAATTCTTAATTCCGGTCTGAACTATACTTTTCTTCGCAATGCCTTATATACGGATTTTGTTGGCGTACTTGGATTGAATGAAGCGATAACGAGCGGCGAACTGATTACTGCACCGGGGGAATGGGCATTTAACACGGCAACCCGTCGTGATCTTGCACTGGGCACAGCCAGCATACTGGCTTCAACCGGCCATGAGAATACCGTTTATGAATTGTCTGCCTCAGAGACGTGGGGTTTCGGCCATCTCGCTGCAGTACTGTCGGAGATCTCTGGTCAGCCAGTGGTTCATAAGCAAGACGCAGGGGTGCAGCACTGGATCTACCCATTCCTCGTCAAGCTCGATACCTCTTCTACCTCACGAGATCTGGAAACTTTTATTGGCGGACCTCTGCTTTCTCTAAAAGAGAGTATTATTCCCTTTATCCGTACCACAGGCGATTGAACTAGCGCTTCACAGACTTACAAAGAGTTGTTGAATCGCTCTAATGTTGATACTATGGGAGCATTATATGATGTCCAGGTATGGCAGAGAGTGAGTGAGAAGAGATGAAGAAAATTCTAGTGACCGATGATGATATGAACATCCGTACTTTATTAAAGCATGTGCTAACGAGAGAAGGATATCAGGTGCTGGAGGCCAAGGATGGCCGGGAAGGAATTACGGTCTTAAAAGAGCACACGGTGGACATGGCGATTGTCGATGTGATGATGCCCCATGTCGATGGGCTGGAGCTATGCCAACATATCCGTGAGACGTATGATATCCCGATTATTCTTCTGACGGCACGTCAGCAGCTCAGTGACAAAGAGCAAGGTTACCTGCGGGGAACCGACGATTATTTGACCAAACCTTTTGAGCCGGAGGAGCTGTTGTTTCGGATGAAGGCGTTGTTCCGGCGTTATTCTGTGGCTTCCAACGATAAGATCCGCCTGAATTCCCTTGTCATTGACCGCAAAAATTATGAGATTAACGATGGGGATGATGTCCTGCTGCTTCCTGTAAAGGAATTCGAGCTGCTGGCGCAGTTAGCTCAATATCCGGGTCGGCTGTTCTCGCGTTCCGAGCTGATTGAGCTGGTCTGGGGGGCGGGGTATGAGGGAGATGAGCGGACGGTTGATGTACATATTAAACGGCTGCGGCAGCGGTTTGCGGCGTATCAAGATGATTTTGTAATTCGGACGGTGCGGGGCATCGGCTACAAGGTGGAGATGATCAACACATGAAATCTTTGTATGTTCGGATGTGTATTGTCTTTTGCTCTATCATTGTTGTGAGCAGTCTGCTCGGCTTCCTGATCTCTAATCTCTACTATCAGTCTCAGGTCAAGCCGGAGAACGATGCGAAGCTAACCGGGATGGCTGTACAAATCCAGCAGTTTATTGCCACGCACCCTGAGTCGCAAGAGGATTATTTGCAAAGCACGGCAGCCCTCGGCTACCGGCTCTACTTGACGGATGGAAAAGGCAACGAGCGCACCTATGGCGAGCCCTTCCGGGTCAAGGATCTGGAGAAAGAGCAGATCGACACAGTGCTTGGAGGTCAGATATACCACGGAATTGCTGAGTTTCCTAGCAAGCCGTTTATCACTGGTTTTTTTGACAACCAGCTGCGGAATTCAATTGGCGTGCCGATCAACACGGCGGCAGGCACTTATGCGCTGTTCCTACGGCCGGATGCTCAGGTTCAGTTCGGAGAGCTGCGGATCTTTTTTGCGATGATTATTGGGTTCACGCTTCTAATCAGTCTGGGCTTTGTGATGATCGGTGTACTTCATATTGTACGACCAATTACACGGCTGACTACAGCCACGAAGCGGATCTCCAAGGGCCGTTACGATATCAGACTGAACACATGGCGGAAGGACGAAATTGGCCAACTGGCTTCGCATTTTATGGTGATGAGCCGGGAGCTGGAACGGACGAACCAGGCACGGCAGGAGTTTGTCGCCAATGTCTCGCATGAGATCGAATCGCCGCTTACGTCGATACAGGGTTTTGCGCATGCGCTTAGAGAAACATCGCTGCCAGAAGAGCAGCGGCTGGAGTATCTCACCATCATTGACGGAGAGAGCCGTCGTCTATCCCTGCTCAGCAAGCAATTGCTTACTTTGTCTTCGCTGGACTATGATGCCGAGGCGCTGACTAAGAAAGACTTCGATTTGAAGGCCCAGTTACGTCAGGTTGTGCAGATTATGGAGTGGAGGCTAACGGAAAAGCAGCTCGCCGTACGTCTCAATCTGGCGGATATCAACATCCGAGCTGATTCCAATCTGCTCTATCAGGTGTGGATGAACCTGGTGTCCAATGCCATCAAATACACTCCTGTCGGTGGCTCCATTGCCATTACCTCCAAGCTGGTTGGGGGAAACTGCGTCGTATCGGTCACAGATACCGGTGAAGGCATCGCCGAAGAAGAATTGCCGATGATCTTCGACCGTTTCTATAAAGTCGACCGGGCGCGCACCCATGAGACGCATAGCAGCGGCCTCGGACTTGCCATTGTGCAAAAGATTGTTGAAGCACATGCCGGAACCGTGGAGGTTACGAGCAGCGTAGGTGAAGGGACGACATTCACCGTGACCCTCCCACTATTGTAAATAGTGGGTTTTTGTAATTCGTTATTCATACTCCGTTCATTTTCACTTTCTACACTGTAGCTATACAGAGTAGAAGGAGTGGTATTATGTTTTTAGCCCTGAGAGAGATGAGGCATTCCAAAGCCAGATATTCGTTGATCATGGTGATTATGCTCCTGGTCTCATTTCTGGTCCTGTTTGTCACTGGACTAGCAAGAGGCCTGGCCTATGCTAATATCTCCGCTATTGAGAACATGCCGGCGAATTATTTCGCGGTACAGAGCGATGCGGAGCATACCTTCAGACGTTCCGTTCTGGGCGATCCAGAGCTTGAAGCGGTTCGGGCCGTCACCGGAGAGGATAACGCAACCCCGCTTGCAGTTCAGATGAGCACGGTTACCGCAGGGAGTGGCAACGCCGATGACGTGAAGGCTGACATTACTTATTTTGCAGTAGATATGAACGGAATGTTGGCTCCTAAGGTGGTGCAGGGCGATAAGCTCACGAATGACACCACAGGCAGCGTGCTCGTAGACAAGAAGTTGGAGAAGTCCGGTATTACCATCGGAAGCACGCTCCGCGATCAGGCAACTGGCCGAAGTTTTACCGTAGCCGGATTCGTGAAGGACAGCTCCTATAGCCATACCCCTGTGGTTTATATCAATCAACAAGAGTGGCAGGAGATGAAGCAAGGTGCTAGCCAAGGAGAAGGTTCTCCGCAAGCAGCATCCTTTAATGTTATTGCACTGAAGATCACTGGTGATCAGGCCGCCGAGCTGAATGGCAAGCTGGATCATGTGGAGATTATTACCCAGAAGCAGGCGATCAAGAGCATTCCGGGATATTCCGCCGAGCAAGGCTCTCTACTCATGATGATTGTCTTCCTGTTTGTTATTGCTGCTTTTGTACTGGCTGTGTTCTTCTATGTCATCACCATTCAAAAAACAAGCCAGTTCGGCATTCTCAAAGCCATGGGCACCAAGATGTCTTACCTCGCCTGGAGCGTCGTAGGTCAGGTTATGATTCTGTCCATTGCGAGCTTGGTTATCAGTCTGGCGCTGACCTTTGGGATGAACATGGCGCTGCCGGCTTCGATGCCATTCCAACTTGAACCGATGACGATTCTGTGGACCAGCTTATTATTCGTAGGTATGTCCTTGTGTGGATCGCTCATATCGGTGGTACGGGTAGCGAAAGTCGATGCATTGGAAGCGATAGGGAGGGCTTACGCATGAGTGCGAAACTAACAATGAAGCAAGTAACTAAAACTTATGGTGACGGGGACACGACCATATCGGTGCTGAACAAGCTGAACCTGGAAGTTCAGGCAGGGGAATTCGTAGCGGTGCTGGGACCCTCGGGTTCCGGGAAAAGTACCTTTTTGTCTACAGCAGGTGCACTCCTCTCGCCGACCAGCGGTGAAGTCCTGATTGACGGGGAATCGTTAAAAGACAAGGATAAAAGCGCATTGACTCAGCTGCGGCTGGAGAAAATCGGCTTCATGTTCCAAAGCGCTCAGCTACTCCCGTATCTGAAGGTGGAAGAGCAACTCCTGTATGTCGCCAAGCTGGCGAAGCTTGGGACGAAGGAGTCCAAGCAGCGGGCAGATTACTTGCTGAAGCGCCTGGGGATCTGGGAACGGCGGAACCAATACCCAGAGGCACTCTCCGGTGGGGAAAAGCAGCGGGTCGCCATCGCCAGGGCGTGGATGAACAAGCCGGCGATTCTGTTCGCGGATGAGCCGACGGCTAGCCTCGACTTTAAGCGAGGCAAAGAGGTCGTCAGCATGATTGCCGACGAGGTAAAGAGAGAAGGTAAGGCAGCAGTGATGGTCACGCATGACGAGCGAATGCTGGAATGGTGTGATCGTGTACTGCATTTAGAAGAGGGAATACTGGTTGAAGGCGTTTAGCCTTCAGCCTTCTTTTTTGCCAAAAAGCAGCTTTTGCAAAAACACATCCACCGCCATCGAACGGGAATGTTCCTTATGACGGATGATGGAGAAGCTTCGCTCTAATTGCAGCTGCCGGATGCGTAGCTCAGTAATTTCACCCGCAGCAAGTTCCTTTCGTACCACCCATCTTGATAAAAGAGCGATTCCAAGCCCGGCAGCGACGGCTTCCTTCACGCCCTGACTGCTGGTGAAGACATGGGATCGCTTCGCTTCAATCCCCGTCTCCTGGATGAAATGGTCACTGAAGGCGCGAGTTCCTGAGCCTAGTTCACGTAGTACCCAGACCTGATTTTGTAGCATGGCCTGCTCTACAACAACAGATTCGGACAGCGGGTGATCAGAGGAGGCTACAACAATCATCTCATCCTTCATGTAAGGGATAATCTCAAGGTCAGTGGAAGCTTGCACTTCACCCTCAACAAAACCGATATCCAGCTGATTTCCTCGAATAGCCCCGATAATCTCCTGAGTGTTACCGATCGTGACCTGAATATTGACCTGTGGGTATTGGCTGGCGAACGCCGCAAGCTTCCCCGGTAAAATATATTCGCCAATCGTAAAGCTGGCCCCGATCAGGATACTGCCTGTGACCTCATCCTGAAGCAGTTGAATCTCCTGACGGGCGTCCTCGTAGTGGGACAAAATCCGCTTGGCATGTCTATAGAGAATGGACCCGGCTTCGGTCAGGGAGACTTGCTTCGGTGAACGGTGCAGCAGCTTGGCTCCAAGCTCATTCTCCAGATTCTTGATATGTAGACTAACTCCCGGCTGAGACAGGTTCAACAGCTCTGCGGCTTTGGAGAAATGACGTTGTTCTGCAACGGTTACAAACACGCGCAGTGCATCAGTGATCATTATAATCCCTCATTTTTAAAATAGATTCTGGGGCCTATTAGGCTTGTTACAGCCATTTTAGCATAGTTATTTCGTCTAATAATAAGTTTTTGTAATGATTATTATCGCAAAGTCGTATTTCCCTTTCGGCTTCACTCCTTCTATAGTGAGAGTATAATTTATCTCATTAAGGAAGTGCAACGAAGATGATGGGACTTACACACCGAATGTCTTTAAAAGGTATGAAGAACGGCGGATTTTTGCAGGGGATAGGTTTGACGATACTACTATCCATCATAGCTAAGGTGCTGTCGTACTTGCCATTTTTGAGCATCATGGGTCAATTGGTTATTGCGATTCTACTTGGTATTCTGTTTCGAGCGGTTTGGGGTGTACCTGTGCAGGCCCAGACCGGAATAGCCTTCTCCAGTAAAAAACTGTTAAGGTTCGGTATCATACTGCTTGGATTAAAGCTGAATTTACTGGACATCGTTCATGCGGGCTATAAAGTAGTGGCGATTGCTGCCATCAATATTGTGTTCACGCTTGTGGTTGTCTATGGATTGGCAAGGTGGCTCAAGGTCGACAAGTCCCTTGGGCTGTTGACCGCATGTGGAACGGCCATTTGTGGCGCTGCAGCAGTGGTCGCCATTGCACCACAAATTAAGGCGAAGGATGAAGAGACGGCAGTCGGTGCCGCTACGGTAGCCATTCTGGGCACTATTTTCACGCTTGCATATACACTGTTGTATCCGCTGCTAGGATTAACCGTAACTGGCTACGGGATATTCTCAGGGGCAACGCTGCACGAGGTAGCGCATGTTATCGCGGCGGCGGCACCGGGAGGTCAGGGAGCACTGGATATGGCGGTGATTGTGAAGCTGACACGTGTAGCGATGCTGGTGCCGATCGCTTTGGTTATTGGCCTTTGGGATGCGCGGCAGGCGCGTAAGGAACAAGCACAGGAACAACAAGGACAGGTCCATACATTCAAGTGGCGTGAGCTGCCGGTGCCATGGTTTATTTTTGGCTTTCTGCTCATGAGCGGGGTGAACACGCTGGGAATCATCCCAGGCGAGGTGATATCGGCTCTTCTCGTATTGTCCTATATGCTGCTGGCGATGGCCATGGCGGGCCTCGGACTGGGCGTAGATGTCGCTACCTTCCGGCGTCTGGGCAAAAAGCCTTTCTATGCTGGACTGATCGGGTCTATATTGCTCTCCATCCTCGGCTTCTTGCTCATTCATGCCTTTGGGCTGAATTAAGCCACTGCATAGCAGTAAACAGCGTCCTCCGTAATTGACGGAGGGCGCTGTTTTATTTTTAAAACCTCACAAGGACAAACCATATTGAAATAACACTTCATGTACACCTGTTGTACACATGCGGGGACTATACTTGGTTTATCAAATGACCCCTGGAGGTAATAAACAATGAAAAAAATCGCATTTTTGCTAGGACTCACAGTAGCTGCAACCGCATTGACAGGACCGGTATGGGCCGATCAAAAGGCTGGTTTCACAGAAGCTTTTTCCACTAAAGTAGCAGCAGCTTCTGCCGTACAGCAAAGCAACAATAATCCATACTACAATGCTGGGTTTGACGATCCTAAGGAATTCACGACCTTCCTAGCCAAACTACAAAAAGCAGTCTCTGAAGACAAAAGCAAAGAAGTTGCTGAGCTGATGTCCTATCCACTTAATTTGAACAAGGGCGGCAAAACCTTCCCCATTTACACCAAAGAAGAATTTGTGCAAAAATATGAGCGGATTATGACCGCTAATGTGCGTGCCAAGCTGCTGGCTCAGCAGCCGAATCAAGCCTTTTCCAATGCTAATGGCATCATGATCGGGGATGGAGAACTGTGGATCAGCAAGATCAATAATCGTGTGCTTGTGTATGCAGTCAACGTTATAGAAAATCCATATGAAGTAGCTGGGATCGATAATCCCTTCGCATTCACACACTTTCTGAGCAAGCTGCAAAAGGATGTAGCCGCCAATAACAAAGCAGCGGTAGCCGACAGCATATCCTATCCGCTGCGCGTGAACACTAAAGGAAAAAAGTGTGCAAATCAAAACAAAAAAAGAGTTTATCTCCCAATACAATAACATCATGACCGCTAAAGTGAAGAAGAAGCTGCTGTCTCAGCAGGAAGACAAGCTATTCGTGAACTGGCAGGGTGTTATGGTAGGCGACGGCGAGCTGTGGATCGGTCAAGTTGACAAGAAAATCGGTGTGATCGCGGTGAATCGGTAAATATGGAGTGTTCAAGACATGAAGAGAACGATTTTGCTGGTGGAAGACGATGTGCTGACACGGGAGTTTATAACGGACTATTTCAAGAAAGAACAATGGGAAGTCTATGAAGCGGAGAACGGACGGCAGGCGCTGGAGATTTTTGCACAGTCGATGGTTGATCTGGTGGTGCTCGATATTATGATGCCGGAAATGGATGGTTGGTCGGTGTGTAGACGGATTCGCCAGCAGTCGGATGTCCCGATTATTATCATCACGGCGAGAACAGAAGATGATGATCAGCTGATGGGTTTTGAGCTCGGGGCGGATGAATATGTGACCAAGCCGTTTAGTCCAAAGGTACTGGTGGCCCGCGCCACGGCCTTGATGAAGCGAACGGAAGGGACGATTGGGCGGAAAGGCGATACGTTGGTTTATGGAGAATTGTCGGTGAATCAAAAAGCTCATACGGTAACGTTAAGCGGTGAACTTCTCAACCTGTCGCCCAAAGAATACGATTTGCTGCTGATGATGATCAAAAATTATGGCATCGTTCTGTCCCGTGACCATATTCTGAACGCGGTGTGGGGCTTGGATTACTTTGGCGATCACCGGGCGGTGGATACCCACATCAAAAAGCTGCGGGCCAAGCTGGGCAGTGAAGGCACTTTGATCCGCACGGTCATCCGTTCGGGCTATAAATTCGAGCTGGAGCCATGAAGAAGAACGGGGTAGTTCTGAAGCTGTTCGTCGTGACCTCCGTGATGATTGTGATTGTCTTTTCCATTGCCATGCTGGTGGAAGGACTGTTCTTCGAACGTTTTTACCGCACGACCAAGATCAGCAAGCTGGAACAGAATGTACAGGATTTTGGCCGCCAGTATGGGGCGGTGCCTTCAGGTGGAGATCAAGCCGCTCGTCTGCTCGGAGACTTTATGAACCAGCATGATGTCAGTCTCGCGATATTCAATCATCAGTTTGAACGTATAAGTGTAGAGCCTTATTTTATTCGGATAGCTTCACCTGAGTCTCCTGCCGCAAGCATTACGATCCGCATATCATCGGACGGAACCATGCTGAACGATATTCCAGCCGGTCTCCATATCGGTGATCACCTGGTCGTAGACGGATTTTATATGGATGAAAAGGATACGATTATGCAGCCTGCAAAGCTACAGACGACCGGGTCACAGCCAGAGGAAGGATTGTCCCGTGTCACGGGCACGATCACGGATTTGTTGCTGCCTGAGGATCGGTCATTCAACCCATATTACCAAGATACGCTAATTCAGAACGCGCTTGGCGATTGGATGAACCAGATGGACAAAGACAGGGATCGTTTGACAAAAGGGCTTCCCGTTCAGATGGAATGGACCGACAAATGGAGCGGTATCGTGTACGCTGTGGTGGTTCTTTCACTTCCTGAAGCCGGAGAGGGAGGTCGTTATGTCTTTGCAATGACTTCGCTTCAGCCGGTCGGAGAAGCGGTTAGTATCCTGACCCAGTACTTTCTTTTTCTGGCCCCAGTGATTCTAATTCTGGTGACATTGCTATCTTTGATCTATTCCAGAATCGTCTCGTACCCGCTAGTAAAGCTCAGCAAGGCGGCTACACGCATGGCAAAACTGGATTTCAGCCAGCAGCCTTCAATTACTTCCAAGGACGAGTTCGGTGATCTGTCACGGAGCATGAATACATTGTCCCGAAATCTGGATACGTCCTTGAAGCAGCTTACGGAAGCCAACCAGGAACTACAGGAGGAAGTGGCTAAGAAGGAGCGCTCTGAGCAGCTGCGCAAGGAATTGATTGCGAACATCTCGCATGAGCTCAAGACTCCGCTCGGGATTGTCAAAGGCTTCGCAGAGGGACTGCAGGATGATGTGGCCACGGATAAAAGAGAGCGATACCTTAATCTGATTGTCAACGAAACAGATCGGATGAACGCCTTAATCATGGACATGCTGGAGCTGTCCAAATTTGAGGCCAAAGCTGTCCGCCTGAATCCCAAGGAGATTTATCTGGGACGTCTTGTACGAAATGTGACCTCATCGTTCGCGCATCAGCTGGGAAGCAAGAATCTTCACATCGATATCCTGGAGACCGAAGAATGGGCCGTGCAGGCAGACCCTAGGCGTATGGAACAGGTTATCCTGAATCTGTTGAGCAATGTCGTCCGGTATGCCGAGGAACATAGCACGATAAGAATTCAAATACAGCAGGAATCACCCGGCATTATTATGACTCGCATCGAGAATGATGGTCCGTCTATTCCTGAGGATGATCTGGAGCGGATTTGGGATCAGTTCTATCGTGCTGAACGCTCCCGGGACCGGAAGTTCGGAGGAACCGGCCTCGGACTTGCCATTGTGAAGAATATTCTGGACCTGCACGGAAGTCGGTACGGTGCCGAGAACACGAAGCAGGGCGTCGCCTTTAACTTTACGCTGGAACAAGCAAAGCCAATGATAATAGCAGAAGAAAGCTGAGGATGCATCAAATGAACAAAATAGCAACCATGAATGTGCTGGCAGTACTTGCAACAACACTACTACTGAGTGCTTGCGGAGCAAAACCGGAGTCTGCTGCCAATGGCGGTGCGCCCTCCCCTTCGCCAAATGCGGTGACACAGGGCGAACCTAACACCGTACCTACAGAAGAACCGGCAACAGCACCCACAGGGGCACCAACAGCAAAAGTGGCAAGCCCTAGCGATAATGGAAATAATGGAGTGACAGAGAAACAGATTCTGATCGTAATCGACCAGACACCCAAGCCCATTGAGGGAAATAGCTTTGATTTTTCCGTTAAGCAGCGGCCTGAAGGGTATGCATTGTCGCAGATGGAATGGAAATCGGATAAACATGATATCGTAAATACGCTGCAAGAAGCTGTGGAGCATGGTCAGAGCGGAGGCGATGGCTTCTACATCAGCGGTGACGGCCAGTTTATGGGCTTTATTTACCCGGATGAAATGAAGAAGGAGCAAGGTGAAGTGAAGTTCACCTTTAAGAACGATCAGGGTCAGGAACTGACGTGGAAAAAGACGATTACACTAAAATAACCGGAAAACAGAATTGAGCTACAGAGTAATAACGAAAGCCGCTTGCGCGGCTTTTTGTCTGTCCTTTTTCACGTTGGAGAACTTCAGGCGAGGTACATGGTAATGTCCCAAAACACCAATAATATTCTGCCGCCTCCTGCTCTATTTATAATAGAAGAAAGGCAATCAAATACGCCTGCTATCAGGCAAAAACCAGTCGTTGCAGCAACCAGACTCCGCCTAATAGAAAAGCAATCGACGAACCTGCGAGCACCGCACGCCTGGAGAATCTCCATTTATGTAGCAATCCTAGTACCGGAAGCAGAATTGCAATCAGGATAACCTGAACTGCCTCGATGCCAAGGTTAAAACTGACCAAATCTACGGCAAGCTGACTTTTGGGCAATTCCATCTCGGTCAAAATATCGGCGAAGCCCATCCCATGGATGAGGCCGAACAGAAACGTTAGTACCCAGCGGTAACTGACTTCTTTGCGAATCATATTGTCTATTGCCACGAAACAAATACTCAGCGCAATTGCCGGCTCGACGATTCTTGGCGAGAGACTGATGATTCCGAGTACTGTCAATGTCAGGGTAATACTGTGCGCAACAGTAAAGGCGGTGATCATAGCCGCATACTGCTTGAACGTCTGTCTGGCAAGAAGCAGGGAGAAGAGGAAGAGTAAATGATCATATCCGCTCAAAATATGGTTCATACCGAGTTTGAAGAAAGAGAACCAGCCTGACAGGACTTCCGTCGAATCAGAACCTTCGGATGTAATCTGCAAATCTTGCGGTAAACCCGCATAATCCTTGTCGCTGAGCACCATGGACCATTCACGGTACTTGCCGGATAAAGCCTGCGTAGTATTGGAGCTGCCATAATGAATGGTTAACAAATTAACGTAGTTGGCTGCGGCATCTTGGGAATACAGATGGTCTGTTAAGGATACGGATTGGGTGGCTTGAACAGGCGGGAAGGAGACCTTAAGCACGGCTTTTTCTGCACCTGATTCCTGTTCCAGTGTCAAACTGTGTACTTGAGTCCACTCTTGAGGCTTATTATTGATTAGGATCAGCAGATTTTCTTGCAGTAAAGCCTCAAGAAGGTCTTTCACTGCAGCAAATTCACTCGCCTCAAGCTTGCCATTCTTGTTGTCATCCCCGCCGATAAGCTCAATTACTGATAAGTCATCAAGGGCATAGGTCATTTCCAAGGCTGATTGGGTCAAAGTAACGGTAGTGTAACCGGCGCTGTACGCATGGGCATCCACTTGCCGTTCAAACGGTATCAGGAGAATGACCAGCGCTAGCACCAGACAACAGGAAAACTTTAATGCAGAATGAATACGGATCATCGTTCGTCCTCCCTGTAAAGAGTAACAGGAATACCGTTCATATGAACGGTATTCCCGTAAACCCTGTTGTCCTTCACTATTTATTGAGTAAGTTATAAATAACCTGAGCGGCTTCCCCACGCGTAGTGATTCCCTTAGGCTCAAATAGACCTTGGGCACGGCCGTTGATCAGCTGAAGTGCTGCGGCTTCCTTAACAAATTGCGCAGCCCAAGCTGAAATTTTCGCTTCATCGTTGAAGGTGCTGCCGGAGCTTACTGAAGACTTGCCATGCAGCTTTTCGTATCCGCGCATCAGCATGGTTACCATTTCTTCACGGGTAATATTTGTTTTAGAGCCGAATTGGGAAGGGCTAGTGCCTTGCACAATCCCTGCTTTGACCGCTGCCGCAACGGCATCGGCATACCAATCACCATTGTTAACATCTGAGAATGCCACGGTCGCCTTCTCTGTAAGACCGAGCGCTCTGACGAGCATTGCTGTGAATTCTGCACGCGTTACGCTGCGACCAGGCTCAAAGGAAGTAGCACTGGTTCCATTTAGAATGCCTTTGGAGACAAGATCATGAATTGCAGCAGCGGCCCAGTAGGACGCAGGAACATCCGTAAAGGTCTGTGTGTTTCCTTTTCCAGGTGCTGGTGTAGCGACTGGTGCCGCCGTAGCGCTTGCTGCTGGTGCAGTCGTTGCCGTCGGCGCAGGTGTTTTTGTCGGTGAGGCTGTAGGTGAAGCAGTTGGCGAAGTATTCGACCCCGATCCCGACGAAGGTGCGTTGGTTGGCGCAGGCGTAGGTGAAGCAGATGGTTTGGTTGTTGGTGCAGTTGTAGGTGCGGTAGTTGGAGCAGTTGTAGGTGCAGCAGTTGGGGCTGTAGTTGGTGTACCACCACCTGAAGGTGCAGCTACGACGACTTTACTGATGTTACTGACAAGATTTGATCCATCCAGTGCTTTTGCAGTGATTTCAACTGTTCCTGCCGACTTAGCTGTCACTTTGCCGTTTGCATCAACGGTTGCGATTGAATCATTGTTGGAGATCCAACTGATTGCCGGATTCGTTGCATCTGCTGGTGCGACAACGGCGGTCAGATTAGCTGTTTCGCCTACGTTTAAGCTAAGCGCATCTTTACTTAGTGTGATTTCACTAACTTGGGTACCCACCGCTACAGACGCTGTTTCCACATCCCGGTTGGATGGGACAGCGATGTGCTTATTCTGCGTCGTAAGGGCTGAAGCACTAAGCTTCACACTAGCTACTGCAGGGTTTTTCGGATCGACAAGCTTGAAGCTTAGTTTAATCAAATCTTCGTACTTGCCATAAGCCTCAGAACGGAAAGGCGTTTCAGGATTGGCTTTGATATTAACCTCACCTGGTTTTTCGGTGATGGTCAGTGTACCCAGGGTTGCTGAGACTGCTGAAGCACTATCGAACTTGATTTTCGTACTGTCATACGTAAACGTAGTATCAAGATTCTTCACGGCATTGGCGTTGCTGATCGCGTAATTGAAGTCAATTGCTGCCGAAGTATCTTTCTGTTGTGTCGTATTGGAGTACACTTTTACACTTTCTGGTTCTTTTACGAATCCGTAAGTGTCGAGCTTCTCTAGCGTATCCGAACGGAATGTATCCACTGTAATGCTGGACGGTGTTACTTTGATCGTGGAGAACGTTGGAGTATGAAGCTGGCTCCGGCTGGCCGAATATCTTTCCGGGGTTGTGTTCAATTCGTAGTATTTACTTCCGCTTGCCGAGTTGGCAGTAACGTAAGTGGAGCCGTTAGGGTTGACGTCTCTGCCTTGGCTATCTACCAGCTGTCTGCCCTGAACATTATCTCCGTTCATGACATAAGTTCTGACATAAGAGTGGTCATGACCCATGAAGATCATATCCACATCCAAAGCATCAAGCGTAGGGAAGAGTGCTGCCCGCAGATTGAGGATTACTTGCTCTGTAGAGTGGGCTTGTCCACCGCCATAAATGTCGTGGTGGAACGTAACGATTCTCCACTTCGTATTGGGAACAGCTTGCACAGTATCCTGCATGAATTTGGCATGCTCAGCACCATTGGAATTATTGGTGTCCAGTACCATAAACAAGGTGTCGCCGTAGGTGTAGTAGTAGTCACCGCCATAGGTATTGTCGGCAAGGACATCTTTATTGCGATTATCTTTCATCATGCCGAGGGTCGACTCGTTGGGCACGTTGAAATGATATTTGTAATTGACGTTGACATCATGATTGCCGACGACAGTTGCCATAGGCAGGTTTCTTAGCACATCAGGACTTTCAAAGGCATCATATTCTGTTTCAAGAGAGGTGCTGGACTTATTCTCAATCTGATCACCTGCGGACATGATAAAGCTGAAATTGGGGAAATTCTTTACGGCTTGGTTGAGTGTTTTCGTCCATCCGTAAGTATCATTGGTTACGCTGCCTGAGGAGCCGATCTGCGGATCGCCGACAAACATGAGGGTGTAGTTGGTAGGATCTTGGGTGGTGTAATTGTAGACTGGGCTCCAGTGGTCTTCATTGCCATCTCCGACACGGTACACATACTCCGTTTGGTTGGCCAGACCGGTGGCTGTTGCTTTGTTAGAATAATAGACCGAATCAGTAACTGTTGTGGCGGGTATTGCTGTACCTGTAAAGGTCATTACCTTGGTGGCTTCCGGAAAAGCCGTACCGTTCAAATCCGATTTTTTGGCCATCTGCACAATACTTGCTACCGGTTGGCCTGGGGATAGCCAAGCAAAGTTCAATTTGCTCTCATCTGCCCCGGGGTTAAGCGCAATATCCCTGATCGAATAAGGGAAGGAGGCGGCTCTGGCCACATTAAGCGGGCTGATCTTGGAATTAAAGCCTAAGATCCCCGGTGGCAACAACGCGATGATCAGGAGCATGGATAAAGCCAAGATACTGACGGTGTATACACGGCGTTTCTTTTGACTGAACCTCTTCAACATCTAACAACCACCCCTTGGACAATTTTGGACGCTCTAACGGTGTTTTCCTTAAGAGCACCTGTACCAATATAACTTGCAGTTGTTAAAAGTGATGCTAGACTCTATTAATTCCATGTGAAAGTGCGAGTACTCGGATCGGAAATTACATTTTGGCTGCCCGGCTAAGGATTTAGAAGAAAACCTTTATCGTAAAAGAGATTAGTCCGACGCACGCGGCTGCGCTCAAAATCAAGGGGGTGGCATATTTTACCTTCCGAAAACAATTGATGATGATTAATAAACTTAACGAAATGAGGACCACTGTGGCTTCAAGACCGGCATAAAAAGCAGTCACAGAAAGGGCGAAATGCCCACCGTCTTCTCTAAGTCCTATTAGCTGTTTGGCATACCAGAAGCCATGAATAATACCAAGTCCGCCGGCAATCCAGGGCAACTGCTTCATAGCCCGATTGTAATAAATACTTAACGCCAGAAAGACAACACTTAACGGAATCAAGGCATTCAACAAGCGATCAGGCAGGGCTATGACATGCAGACCGCTGAGAAGTAAGGTTATAGATTGGGTAATGGCAAATATAGCGAGAGTTCTGAGTGTTTGATTGTTGTTTTGAAATCCAAGGATCAGGATGGCGAGCACAAGAATCGATTCGTAGCTGCGGAAAAATTGATCTATCCCTAGTAGGGAAAAATATTGGAGTATACTGGGCAGCTTCATCTCGCCGACTTGCAGCTCCGTAATCTGGGCAATCAGCACAGCCTCTTTCTTCAGCTCCCCAAGGTTGAGATTGACATAATTCACATGCCATTGATCCCGGTCAAAGACGAGATTGTAGTCGAGCGTAAACTGCTGGGGATTTCTTTTGATAGGATACTCAATTACGGCTTCGGCAAAAGGTTGTACCTCGTTCTCTTTCTCTATGTAGCGAAACTGAGTCACTTTCCCTATCAGAGGTAGACTGTCACCATACAGTTTAATCTTCGTAAGCAGCAGGTGCTCCACCTCGGTCTGATGTTTGCTGTAAAATTTATTCAAGACTTCCTCAGTGGTCAAGGCAAGGTCGGGATCATCCGGATTCACCTCGGCCATCATGTCATACATGTCTAACTGGAGTACATATTTGATCGTGTTATGCTCCAGGGTAATCTCCGAATAGGCTACACTCACATTGCCGTGGGCTAGTGACACCGGTATGCCCGTACTTAACCAAACTCCACAAATGAGAAACGATAGTACCACGAGCCTGAGCCACTTTTTCATACGGATTGATGTCCTCCCACACCCATTTTTGATAGATTCACCGACGCACACATATTATCATCAAAATCTCATGAAATGAAAGCATGAAAAAATATTTCTTGTTAATCCTGAAATGATAGGATAGATTATTGGTGTAATCTGAGCGATGCTTATGGATAACAAATGGGGGTAGAGTATGCTGGCGTCTAAGAAATTAAGAGTCACGCTGTTCATCGTGTTTATTCTGTGTATCTCTTTAGGCATGTATCTGTTCAACCAGTCCTCCGAAATTAAGCACAACGAGCATGGGAGCAGTACCGCTTCCAAAACGTTCGAGAAAGCTAAAGTGTTACGCGTCATTAGCGAGAATTTAACCAGAGATTCTGAACGAGGCGATTTATACAACGGTTCACAAGAGCTTGAGATCAAAGTTTTAACCGGAGAACATCAGGGTGAGATCCACCAGATTACGAATAACGTCAGTGTATACCTCAATGTAATCGCCAAAGAAGGGCAGACCGTTATCGTTAACATTGATTCAGCCGACGCAACTTATTACATAATCTCTGTGTATAGTTATTATAGAGTTCCGTATATAGCAGCAATGATCTTGCTGTTCTTTGGGGTGCTGTGGTGGGTTGGCGGCAAAAAGGGCTTGAAATCTGTCTTGGGCATCATATTTACCTTTGCTTGCATTATCTATTTGTTCATTCCAATGTTGTATAGAGGCTATTCTCCCGTACTTGCTTCAGTGCTGGTTGTCATTCTGACGACCTGTGTCACCTTATTGCTGCTGAACGGATGGACCGCCAGATCCTGGGCGGCGATTTTGGGAACGATTTGCGGGATAACAATTTCAGGAGCGCTTGCCTATATTTTCGGTTCGTTAGTCCATATCTCCGGGTATAATACGGCAGAAGTAGACGTGCTTATCACGATCTCTGATGAGACAGGCCTACAGCTCGGCGGGATGCTCTTCGCAGGGATTTTAATATCCTCACTTGGCGCCATTATTGACGTAGCGATCTCTATTGCGGCGGCGGTACATGAGGTCTATAATACGAACCCTAATCTTTCGCAAAAAGAGCTCTTCAAATCCGGAATCAACGTTGGTCGGGATATGATGGGGACGATGGCCAACACGCTAATCTTAGCGATCACCGGGACTACACTTGCCTCATTGATGATCCTCTATGCCATAAAAACTTCGTTTAATCAGCTAGCCAATATGAATATGGTGACGATCGAAGTGATTCAGGGGATTGCCGGTTGCTTTGGGGTTGTTCTGACTGTGCCGATTGTCGCTTTTATTGCTGCAAAAATAATTCCGAGGTTCGAGAAAAAACTCGCTATGGGTAAGATTGGAGAGGCAGCGGATTTAAAAGTTGAAATTTAACGACACACATGTTAAAATTAACCTAATTATTTATGACAGGGGTTGAAAGGAATATGTAGGATTCTTGCGAAGCGATAAAACAACAAAAGCGATGATTTTTCGCATGTTTTATTTGTGATGCAAGAAAGTTACGTATTCTTTTCACTCAAACAATATCTTCTTATCTATGCCCTCAAGGGGTTAGATTTGTTGTGTTTATTTGAGCTACGAGAAAGTAACTTTCTTGTAGCTCTTATTTTTTTTTACACAAGGAGATGGTTGTATGTCATTAATTAATGTTACGAACCTCACGTTTGCCCATGAGGGCAGCTACGATAATATATTTGAGAATGTAAGCTTTCAGCTCGATACCAATTGGAAGTTAGGATTTACGGGCAGAAACGGCAGAGGGAAGACCACCTTTATGAACCTCTTACTCGGTAAATACGAATACAGCGGACATATTTCTGCTAAAGTCAGCTTTGATTATTTTCCGTTTCACGTTGAGCACAAGGAGTACCATACGATAGATGTCGTAGAGGAGATCTACCCGGATTATCAGCATTGGGAGTTGATGCGTGAGCTGTCATTGCTGGAAGTGTCTGAGGATGTGTTGTACCGGCCCTTCAATTCCTTATCAAACGGGGAACAAACCAAGGTGTTGCTGGCTGCTTTATTCCTGAAAGAGGATAGCTTCCTACTCATCGACGAGCCGACCAACCACCTGGACATGAAGGCAAGACGGCTGGTTAGCCGCTATCTGAACGGCAAAAGCGGTTTTATCCTCGTGTCGCACGACCGGTCTTTTCTGGATCACTGTGTGGATCATATCCTCTCCATTAACAAGACCAACATAGAGATTCAAAAAGGGAATTTCTCGGATTGGTGGGAAAACAAACAGCGTCAGGATCAATCGGAGCTGGCTGAGAACGAGCATCTGCGGAAAGATATCCGGCGTTTGTCAGAAGCAGCTAAACGAACTAGTGACTGGTCGGATAAAGTGGAAAAATCGAAAAATGGTACCCGGAATTCCGGCTCCAAATTAGACAAAGGATACGTGGGCCATAAGGCGGCCAAAATGATGAAACGTTCTAAAGGCATTGAGCAAAGACAGCAGGCGGCCATTGACGATCGTTCCAATCTGCTCAAAAATGTTGAAAGCTCCGAGAATCTGAAGATCTCACAGCTATCCTATCACAAAAACCAGCTTGCTGAGCTGATTGGAGTTTCGATCCAATATGGTGAGAAGACAGTTTGTGAGGATGTCAGTTTTACCATTGAGCAAGGCGAGCGGATCGCGCTTTCAGGGAAGAACGGTTCCGGTAAATCGAGCATTATCAAATTGATTTGCGGGGAAGAGCTTGATTATACTGGTACGTTCAGAAAAGGAAGTCAGCTTAAGATCTCCTATGTATCCCAGGACACTTCACATCTAGAGGGTAATTTGACAGATTATGCGAGGCGGAATGACATCGATGAGAGTCTGTTCAAAGCGATTCTAAGAAAGCTGGATTTCTCCAGAGTGCAATTTGAAAAAAACATCGAGGATTACAGCGGTGGCCAGAAGAAAAAAGTCCTGATTGCCAAAAGTCTGTGTGAGAAGGTCCATTTGCATATTTGGGACGAGCCGCTGAACTTTATTGATGTGATTTCCCGGATGCAGATTGAAGAGCTGTTGCAAGAATATGCACCGACTATTCTTTTTGTAGAGCATGATAGTGAGTTCTGCAACAATATTGCGACTAAGGTAATTGAGCTTTGATAAGGTGTAAAAGAGAATGAGCTTAAAGCCGCGTATATCGCGGCTTTTTTAGTGCGGCGATGTACATTTTTACGGAAATCAGGTGAGCAGTTTCTTTCGATTATACAATTTAAATTGTTAATCAACAAAATATACATTCTTTTTCAAGTTAATAACACTCCTTATAATTTGTATGTAATCCAACAAATACAATGTAAAGGGGCAAAAAGATGATCACAGGAAGCAACATATCATCCAAAGTAGATTTAAGTACGATTAAACGTGGACCGATCATTACGGCTCTGATCATCGGTGCTTTTGTAGCGATTTTGAATGAGACGCTAATCGGCATCGCTTTTCCGGATTTAATGAAGCAGTTCAATGTAGAAACCTCGACCATTCAGTGGCTGTCTACGGTCTATATGTTGGTGATCGGTATATTGGTGCCCGTAACGGCATTGCTGCAGCAATGGTTTAGCACGCGCCAGATGTTCTTATCTGCCATGATGCTTTTTCTGGTCGGCACTATAATCTGCGGATTCTCCGGTTCCTTTGAACTTCTCCTCATTGGGCGAATTGTGCAGGCTGCGGGTACAGGGCTCTTAATTCCGGTGATGATGAATACGATCCTGATTATTTATCCGTCGGATAATCGGGGAGCGGCTATGGGGATGATAGGACTGGTACTCATGTTTGGTCCAGCCATCGGTCCTACTTTATCCGGACTCATTATTGATTCTTTGTCTTGGCATTGGTTATTTTTCCTGGTTATTCCGCTAGTTGTGGTATCGCTTGTTTTTGGCTTCATGTATTTAAAGAATGTATCGGATATTACCAAACCGAAAGTAGATTTTCTGTCTATTCTGCTGTCCACCATAGGCTTTGGCGGGATTGTGTACGGCTTCAGCAAGGCGGGAGAGGTCTCATGGTCGGAGCATGAGGTGATCTGGACCATTGCTGCAGGCGGAGTATCCATTTTACTATTCGTCTGGCGCCAATTGGTTGTTAAGGAGCCGATGATGGACATGCGGGTGTTCAAATATCCGATGTTCGCGCTTACGACGGTGCTCATGCTTGTGATGACGATGACCTTATTCTCGACAACGATCATATTGCCGCTTTATATGCAAAAGGTTTTGTTAATGACAGCATTCGCCGCGGGGCTGACACTCATGCCAGGCGGTATCGTCAACGGAATTATGTCGCCTGTCTCGGGTAAACTCTTTGATAAGTTTGGTCCGAAGGTACTCATCATACCCGGTCTCATCATCACGGCGATTTCACTCTTTCTTATTACAGGAATGGATCTAGAAACATCCAAAGGAACATTAATCGCGCTGCATGTCATTCTGATGATCGGTATTTCGATGATTATGATGCCGGCGCAGACGACGGGTTTGAATCAGCTGCCAAGAAATCTGTATCCGCACGGAACAGCGATTATGAACACACTACAGCAGGTGTCAGGCGCCATCGGAACAGCGCTGTTCATTAGTATTTTCTCGAATGGAACCAAGCGGTATTTGGAATCTTCGGCTAATCCAACTGGACTTGAGGAGGCAATGAAGGGGTTGGTATCAGGCATGCAAGGTGCCTTTCAGATTGCTTTTTACCTCTGCCTTGTTGCACTCGTGCTAGGTCTTTTTGTTAAACGGACGAAGGCGCCGGAGGAGATTCAATCCAATGGATAAGAAGCAGCGGTTACGATAATGATTGTAGCATAAGAAAGAATCCCAGCCATTCGTAGAATCGGCGGGATTCTTTTTTGTTTGCTTTTCTATGATCAGCATTCAAGGGATAAAGCTTCTTACGACTTCTGCGAATTGTTCTACCTGTGCCGTCTCGTTGTTGTGAAGCCAACAAATCGCGAGCTGAATGTTAAACATCGATTGTGCCATTGGAACGTAGGTAATATCATTTTCGAACAGCCTGCTCATACAGCCCAGCACCAGAGCAGTACCCACACCAGCGGCTACTAACCCGATCACGGCCTGATCGCTTGCAGCTTCCTGTACTATATTTGGACTGAAGCCGGTCTGACGGCAAATGAGGACGAAAATATCGAACAACACCGGTGAATCGTTCCGGTTCAGCATGACGAAGGGCTCTTTTTCCAGATCCGCTAGGGAAAGCTCTTTTTTTGTGGCTAAGGGATGATGCTTGGGCAGGGCAAAGACGATAGACTCTGTTGAAAATGGAAGCCAATTCATACTCAGCTCGCTATGCTTATCGTTGAGATACACTGAGAAACCGACATCAATTTCTCCTTGTAGCAGCTTCTCCTCCAATAGGTGGGAGGGTAGCTCCTGCATAACAATTTCAACCTCTGGATAACGTTCCCGGTACAGTCGAACGACGCTTGGTAAAATGCTGTAGAGCATAATGCCAAAGTAACCAATCGTAAGCCGGCCTCTGCGGCCGTGCTCTGCCCGTATGGCTTCGTCAATCCCCCGCTGCAAATGCTTGAAGACGAGATGAACCTGCTCAAGCAGGGCTTCCCCAGACTGTGTCAGCTCGACCTTACGCGTAGTGCGTTTAAAGAGTTGAACGCCAAGCTCACTTTCCAATTGCGCGATCTGATGGCTGACAGACTGCTGAGAAGCATGTAACCGTTCGGCCGCACGCCCAAAATGTAATTGATTGGCTACCTCGACAAAGTATTTAAGCTGCTGAAGCTCCATAATATGCTCTCCTTATATGCTGGTTCTGTAGGCTTATTATGAAATTATACCGTTACACTTGTTAATCGACAAATTATCTGCTCTTTTTATAGTCAATGGTTATCACTATACTTTGTCTATGCATCAAGCAACAACAAAAAAATCTGAGGTGATAATATGAGAAAACTAGAGAATAAGGTAGCGATCATTACGGGTGGGGCGTCAGGCGTAGGGAATGGAATTGCCAAAGCTTTTGTAAAAGAAGGGGCAAAGGTTGTAATCGTGGACTACAACGAGGGGGTAGGCAATCTAGCAATTGAGGATCTGAGGCAGATTGGGCCGGAGTCTATTTTCATTCATGCCGATCTGGCTGATTTCAGTACGCATTCGAAAATTGTCAGTCGGACGATCGATGCATTTGGACAACTGGATATCCTCGTTAACAATGCCCAAGCATCTCGTGTGAAACCTTTCATGGAGCTCACTCCGGCTGACCTGGAGTTGCCGTTCAAAACCGGATTCTTTCCCACGTTCTTTCTCATGCAGCAAGCCTTTCCTTATCTAAAGGAAACTCAGGGTCACATCATTAACTTTGCTTCTGGAGCGGGAATTAATGGAGACCTGAACCAGGCTGCTTATGCAGCATCCAAAGAAGCAGTACGGGGATTGTCCCGTGTTGTAGCTAATGAATTTGGACCGTATGGCATCAAAGTCAATGTAATCTGTCCATTCGCTAATTCTCCAGGTGTTCAGCAGTGGGCGCAGCATATGCCGGAGCATTTTGAAGAAACGTTATCCAAGATCCCGATGCGAAGAGTAGGGGATGTAGAGACTGATATTGGACGCGCCGTTGTTTTCTTTGCCAGCAATGATTCCAATTATATTACGGGTCAAACGTTGATGGTGGATGGCGGGGGCTGTCGATTGTAAACTGGATAATAATACTCGGAAGTTGGCTCTTTTAGTGAAGTGTGCTTCGATACCGACTCAGTGATTGAGGGAGTCAATTTCTCGCTCTCAACTGAAAATAGAAATGCCCTACAAGAAGACACTTGTTTAGTTCTTCTTGTAGGGCATTTAATCAATAGTTATAGACACCAACAAGAACATATTGAAGTGAGTCGGATAGAATTGCATCTCCTGTTTCTAGCGTTAGTGTCCCTCCAGGCTGAATCAACGATGGGTTAACAACTTCCACTTGATGAAAATGAGAATCCTCTTTTATATAAAAGAGGAAGTATAGCTTGTTGCTCAAAACAGCCGAGGTCCCCTCATTTACGGCAGTTAATCGAACATTAGTTAAATGTGTACCATAGGGATTCGTATTTGTGATAGCTGAGGATTTTATTGGCCTGAGATCTTCGTTCATTTTATCAGATAGAAAATGCAATTCATCACTAACAACTTCAGATGGCAAATAAGCGGGATCAACATTTAGCTTCATTATGCTGTTAATTTGATCCCATTCAGTATTAATGTGAAAAGCGGTTGTAATTATACATAAAGGAACAAACATACTCCCTTTGTATAAAGTGGGTGTTGTATCCATTTCTGAACGAACACCATTAATTTCAACACGTTTTTCGCTTACGGCCATTTTTATAGTGTAGAATTTTTCAGTAGCGTTCAGAAGATTTTTTCTCGAAATCACTGCTGTTTTGCTCTCTGGGTTGTAAGTTACATCTGCTGATAATAAATTTGAAAGACTACGCAAAGGAACCATTATTCGATTGTTTTTATCCATATAAGGCGCTATTGGAGAAGTAAAGACCACATAAAATTGATTAAGTCTTATAAGTATATTTGAGTTTAGGGTGTTATTAGAAACTGATCCAGCCGATACAGGAACAGTAGGAATAGCAATAAGCAAGACCATCAGAGAAAAAATAAATCGAATTCTCTTCATTAATTTAGTACACCAACCTTTCACTACGAAATGGATTACAGTATTTGCCTATATTTTACATGATAATGGCTATCGAATCATTATGATGTATTCAAATATTAACAGCTATCCCGGCTATGTAATTATACTTCAGGGATAGCTGTTTCTTTATGACAAACTTCCTTTTATATCCATATTAATCCTATAAAATAGTACCCATAACTTGGACAAAATAGGCTTTACCAAATGAAGGAGGGGTACTATGAACGGCAAAGTGCTAAGAAATAGATTCTATGATGATCTCCAGGATGCCAACCAATTCGCAGAGCTAGAAACTGTATTGTTAAGCGAATCCAATTTGCCAGGACCGCGTGCAAATCTGGGAACTGCTGCTGTCTTTGCGGCTGCTTTTGAATCTAGTGAGGTCACGAGCGAGGCTTGGAATCTTATCTTGAAGTGGGTCAACACAACCGCTGCTAATGCGCCTACCAATAATCCCGGTGAGTTTTTACCTTTTTGTGGGCTGCAGGCGATGGGGGCTTACTTCGATTATGCAGAGCTTCCAAGAAAGCAGATCATCCTCGAAAAGTGCCAAGCGGCTATGAATGATGACAGATGGCGAATGCGCGAAGCTGCAGCGATGGCGCTCCAACGGATAGGGGAACGAGAATTTAATGTCATTCAATCCTTGTTTGATTCAATCGCTCCCCGAGCCAATCCACTGGAGAAACGCGCGTTTGTCGCGACATTGGCCCACCCACCTCTACTTAAAGACCCCTCCCACGTACAGTACGCCTTACAATTATCGGAACAAATATTGGATGAGATTACTGTCGTCGAAGTGAACTACGCAGCAGAGGATTACCGGGTATTATCCAAAGGGTTGGAGTATGCGGTCAGCCTGTTTGTAGAAAGGGCCCCTGATGCTGGTTTCGCGCTATTGGCCAAATTTGCTGTGTCAACGGATAAACGAATCCAAAAAATCGTAAAATCCAATCTGGGCAAAACAAGGCTTGCTACAAAATTCAGCCATGAAGTGAAGCAAATCCAACAGTTGCTGGAGAATGTGTAACGCTGAGCGAAGCCAATATTCTGATTCCCCTCTTACTCCCGGCTCCCCAAATGTTGTGTTCCTAACCATCGCTAGACAACTAGTTGTTTGTATATTAAAAAAGTAGGTTGGTTATATTAACAAAAATTAGCTGTTCAAAAAAGGAATGAATTGTAATGGCACCCAACCTGCAACATGACACGGCTACCCCCAGCTACAGCCTAGGCAGTAACTTGAATGAGAACCTCGAGCAATTTCAAGCTGTTTTTAATAAATGTGCGGATATTCAATATCGTCCTTTTGAGATCAATGTTGGGCAAAAAGGTTCACTTATTTACTTAAACGGAATGGTTGATACCAAAAACATCGATTTGGATATCATGAGACAGTTCATGGAGTCCAGTATTACCGGGGATATCGTTAGGTTAACGGATGATATTAAGCATACGATTCAGTCTAAGCTGAGCTTCATTTCTCAAGTATGCTGGGCGAAGGATTTTCAAGAAGTCGTTGGACATATTTTATCTGGGGATCTGGCTTTACTATTGGACGGGTGGACTCAGGTTCTGATTATGAATGCGAAAGGCTGGGAGAAAAGGGCGATTGAAGAACCCGCTACCGAAGCGGTAATCCGGGGTCCGAGAGAAGGCTTTCAAGAAGATCTGAGTACCAATATCAGTCTCATTCGCAGAAGGCTAAAGACGGCACAGCTCAAAATGGAGATGGTTGTGCTCGGCAAATTATCCAATACAAATATAGCAATTACTTATCTGGAAGGCGTGGCGAAGGATGACTTAATTGCCGAAGTGAAAAAAAGAATCGGTAGTATTCGCATTAATGCGATTCTGGAAAGCGGATATGTAGAAGAACTGATCGAGGATCATTCGTTATCGCCCTTCCCGCAAGTGGTGATTACAGAACGGCCGGATAAGGTGGTCGGCAATCTGCTCGAAGGCAAGGTCGGGATCATGATTGACAATACGCCGTTTGTAATCATTGTTCCCGGTACTTTTTTTCAACTGTTACAATCTCCCGAGGATTACTATCAGAGATACCTCGTTGCTTCGTTTATCCGATTATTGCGTCTATTGGCCGTTGTCTCATCACTGTTATTGCCTTCGCTGTACATTGCTTTGACGACATATCATCACGAGATGATCCCGACTATGCTGCTAATCAGTATAGCATCTTCCCGAGAAACTGTACCATTTCCTGCCTTTGTTGAAGCCTTGCTGATGGAAGCTTCATTTGAAGCCTTGCGGGAAGCGGGGGTGCGGCTTCCGAGGCCGGTTGGGCAAGCTGTAAGTATCGTAGGAGCATTAGTAATTGGTCAAGCTGCTGTAGCGGCCGGTATTGTGTCTTCACCACTAGTTATTATTGTGTCGATGACCGGTATTGCTTCATTTATCTTTCCAAGCTTTCAATTAGGGCTTTCCTTCCGCTTGCTTCGTTTCCCCATGATGGTTGCCGCAGCAACGCTGGGACTCTATGGTATCTTAATGCTGTTTATCATGCTCCTGCTTCATATGCTGAGTCTCCAGTCTTTCGGTCATCCGTACATGGCGCCATTGGCGCCTTTACGCTTCAACGGCATTAAAGATGTCGTTATTCGTGCCAACAGGCTCCGTAGGTTTAAACACTCGTCTCGTTAAAATAAAGCAGGTGTTAAACGCCGGTTCTAAACCCATTTTCGTCAAAGACAACAAAAATATTATGTCACAAAAGGGTTTGAGGTCTTGATGAGAAAACTGATGCTTCTGTTAGTTAGTCTTATAATACTTGTATCACTGACGGGCTGTTGGAGCAGAGTGGAATTAAATGACGTGGCGATCGTCACGGGAACTGCAATAGATCTTGCTGAGGATGATAGGCTGGAGTTAAGTTTGCAGATTTTGAAGGTTAAGATGACCAAGGGGATCAGTGAAAAAGGAGGCTCTGGCGAAAGTGCAACGCTCATCGTCTCCGGGACGGGAGAATCTATTCTGGATGCGTATCAGACCCTTCAGAAGAAGATGTCACGTATTATTATTTTCTCTCATAATCGGGTGGTTATCGTAGGCGATAAATTCGCCCGCGCGGGGATCACACCTGTGCTCGAATTCTTCTCCAGGCACCGGGAAGCGCGGGGGACGAACTATTTATTGACGACTAAAGGAGAGGCGAAAGATGTATTAATGGCTCGCCCTAATTTTGAAATCTTTGCAGCCGAGGAGATCCGGGAAGAAGAGAAAGCCTTGTTTATGGATAGCGCCACGATTCGGGGTTTTATTTTTTGCCTGCTTGAAAAAGGGATCGAGCCCATGAGCACACAAATTCAAATAGTACCCTTAAGCAATTCCAAAAGCAGTCAATCTCAAAGCGATCAGTCAGGATTTGGTGTGGTTGGCGTAGGCATTTTTAACAATGATAAGCTGATCGGATGGATGAAACGGCGAGAGGCAGAGACCTTATTATGGCTTCAAAGTAAAGCAAAAAATGCTGCTGTACTAACCGCCACGCTACCTGATGAAAAGACTTCAACAGAGAAGATATCCGGTAAAATCAGTGCTCAGCTCTACAAGATCAAAACAAAGATAAAGCCCATCATTCAAGGTGAGAAGATAAGCTTTAATATCAACCTTCAGATGTCTGGTGAGTTATTTGAAAATACAACCAAACTTAGCTTCACTGAGACGGAAAGTTTAAAAAAAGCTCAACAGGCGCTGGAGCGAGAGGCTGAGAACAGGGTAATGTCTACTTTAGATCAGTTAAAAAAGAAATACAAATCGGATGTTATTGGCTTTGGAACTTACTTGCATAGAGCTAACAAAAAAGCATGGAATGAGAATTATTCCAAACGTTGGCAAGAGGTATTCCCAAATGTAGAATTTCATACGAACGTGCAGTTTGAAATTGTCGGTACCGGACGTGTGAATGACTCCATGTTATGGGATGAAGAGAAAAAAGAGAAATAGTCCGGAACAAATTTAACAAAGGAATAGGGACGACGCTATGAATACCATCTCACGGCACCAATTGTTGGCCATTTCGATTATTTATCAAATTGGGACGACCATCATATTTGGTTTCGCTGCAGGCGCAGGACAAGATTCCTGGCTAGCTGTTCTGATCTCCACGATTTTAGGGGCAGGCGTCGTCCTTATGTATGTTTATATCACAAAATTAAACCCGGGGCTGACCTATATTGAATGCTATCCGAAGCAATTTGGCACCTTACTGGGCACACCTTTGGCTTGGCTGCATCCGCTTTTATTCTTGTATATTGCGGGAAGAATCCTCGCGGATATCAACAATTTGGTGCCCTCGACCATTTTGCCGCGTACGCCATCCTGGGCGATTTTAGTCGTCTTTATGCTGGTCCTCACGTATAGTCTGTTTTTAGGGCTGCGTGTAATGGGGAGACTTGCCGAGCTGATGCTGCCGATTCTAGGCATTATCTATGCAGTGGAAGTTATCTTGATTTTTAGCTCTGGAGTAGTGCACACCAATAATCTGTTGCCATTGCTTGATCAAGGGTGGGGCAGAGTATGGAAAGTGGTATGGCCGCTGGGGATCATTCAATCCTACGGGGAGTCTCTCGCGCTGGCAACAATCTGGACTTCCGTTCAGCCCAAGGGGAAAGTCGGAAGGACAATGCTAATCTCGACATTCCTGGCTGGTAGCTTCATTGCTTTCACAGATGCTTTGGCCGTTTCCGTATTCGGAGAAGAGATTTTCAAGCGTGCAACATACCCGATGTATGCCTTAATCCAAGTAATATCTGTAGCGGATTTCATTACGCAGCTTGATGCGACAGGCGTCTTGTATTTTTGCTTTATGGCATTCCTGAAGACCTATATTTACTTGTTTGCAGCGGTCCGGTGCATTCAACAACTCACGTATGCTTCAAACTATCGTGTTTTCATAATACCTGTCGTCATCATTGTGTTCCTGGTAGGTATCACGATGGCTCCAAATGCACTTGAACATATTGCCGTTGTCGAGAAAGTCGTTCCGCATAATCCGATCTATTTATCATTAATGTTCGTGTTGCCCATGATACTAATGCTAATCTCATGGTTTCGGCGTAGCAAGACATAACCTGACCTGAGAAGGAGAGGCGCTGAAATGGCTGATTGCATACCATTCTGGAGATCGGATGTTATGCTGCAATCTATTCTACAAACCGAACATATGTTCTTTATCGGTGAATATCGCATTTTTTGGCTTAAAAACTGACTCTATTTGGATGCCCAGGTCGATGCTTTATAGGTGTTACGACTTATTTACGACATTTATGGACGCTTTTAACCAATACGATCGAAAAATGCTGTTTTTACGTATACAGAACATATGTTCTGTATTGCTAAAAATCGCATTTTATTTGTGCTTCCCAGGCAAAGCAATGTATAGGTTCTGCTTGACCCTCATTGCTTTACGGGCCTAGTCATTACTTGAATAGCTATTCCAATAATTTAGCTGAAGTGGGACCGCATCTCCGACAAAAAGGCTGATAATGCAGGTGTCATTAAAGTGTCCTTTCGCATAATGAACACGGTTTGCGCCAAAGCATGTTTGTCAGAGATGGTATGACAGCGGACACGGCCTTGCTGCTCCGACACGGCTACTATGGAACGCGGCATAAGCGAAATCCCCAGGCCGGCGCTGACACAACCAATGATCGTTTCAAGCGATGCGAATTCCATCATCTTCTCAGGCGAGATCCCTTCTTCCTGGAGCATCTGACTTAATTTGGACCGATAGGTGCAGCCGCTTGGAAAGACAAGAACCGTGCTAAGCTGTATGTCACGGATTGCCTGAACGGGCGGATGGGAGAGTGGGGTGACAAGAACCATCTCTTCATCAATGACAGTTTCTTGAACCAATTCTGGATGCTCCACAGGACCAGATACGAATGCTCCGTTCAACTCATAGTGAAGAACCCCATGAAGATGCTGCTCGGTTGGACCTGTGATTAAAGAAAAGTCGACCGCCGGATATTCGGCGTGATATTTAGTAAGCAGCGCAGGTAGCCGAACGGCAGCAGTGACTTCCAGGGACCCGATGTGAAGCTGTCCCGAAGGGACGGCAGTGTCTCCAACGGCCAACCTAGCTTCTTGAATGACATGCAATATTTTCTCCGCATACGTTATCAGGGTCTGTCCGGAAGGGGTAAGCGTAATTCCTCGATTGTGACGGTAAAATAACTGTGTCTGCAAATCGGCTTCCAACTGTTGAATCTTATGCGTCACATTGGATTGGGCAAAGTTTAATTTATTCGCAGCTTTGGATATGCTTCCTTCCTGAGCTGTGGTGAAAAACACTTTGAGCAACTGAATATCCATATAGTCCTCCTGTAAAGTTAGCTTGGGTATCTTGATTATAGATACTTGGCATCGTGATTCTGTATTATACATGATAGCAGATATCATTGTATTATGAGTGGGCAGATAAATTCAATTACCTATTAAAAGGTAGACAAAGGAGATAACAACATGAGTTTTCAAGATAAAGTGGCAGTAGTTACAGGCGGAAGCAGCGGTATCGGTAAGGCAGTAGCGATTGAGTTGGTACAACAAGGTGCAAATGTAGTGATCAACGGGCGCCGTGAGCAAGTCTTGGCTGCAGCCGCTAAGGAAATCGATCCAACAGGTAAGCATATCGCTTATGTTATCGGCGACATTTCAGATCCACAAATCGCAGAACGTTTAATTGCTGAAGGATTATCCCGTTTTGGACGTATCGATACCTTGGTGAACAATGCCGGCATTTTTATATCGAAATCATTCACAGACTACACTAAGGAGGACCTTGAATCCAAGCTGGCGGTCAATCTCACAGGATTCTTCCACGTGACCCAGCATGCGGTGAATGAGATGTTGAAGACGGGTTCTGGTCACATCGTTAACATCACGGCGAGTGGGGTTGTTGAGCAGCCGATTAAAGGTGTGCCATCCGTTCTTGCGGCCCTGACCAAAGGGGGCTTGGCTGCGGCAACGAAATCACTTGCCATTGAGTATGCCGATAAAGGCATTCGCGTAAACGCAGTAGCGCCAGGGATTATCAAAACACCGATGCACCCTGTAGAGACACATGATTTCTTGGCTAAGTTGCATCCTATTGGTGTAATGGGCGAGGCTCAAGATATTGTGAATGCTATTCTATATCTGGAATCTGCACAATTCGTAACCGGTGAGATCCTTCACGTCGATGGCGGCCAAAGTGCTGGCCGGTGGTAAGCTATAGAACATCTTGCAGATGGAGATCATACTTGGATTCATAAAATGAACGGAGGATGGTGTTTATGCTATATGAACTGCGGATTTACCATGTAATTCCTGGTCGCATGCAATCCATACTGGATCGATTCCGGGATGGTACGATATCAATTTTTGCCAAGCATCATATGAAGGTCACTGAGTTTTGGGTCGAAGCGGATGAATCCACGAATCGGTTGTACTACGTACTTGAGCATCGTGATTTGGCTTCACGTGAACAGAACTTTAAGGCTTTCCAGGAAGATCAGGAATGGCTCGATCTTAAAGAGAGAACGGAACAAAACGGACCCTTACACGAGAAAATCGACGTTGTATATCTGAATAGAGCAGATTTTTTTCCAGATGGAGTAAGGACCTAAGAGATAGTGATAACTAAAAATCCGCTATAGCTCCAAAAATAAATGGTGAGATGTGTTATCAGATAATTGGAGAAAAATAAGAATTTACATCGCCTGGAGGCGATGTTTTTTCTTTTCTTAGAGCTGTAGTTGACAATGAATTTTTTATTTAATATATTATATGCATCTGCATGCATTTAATTTTGGTGTGTTGATAACTATTACAAGCAAGTTGATCATTGATCAATATGCATATAAAGAGGAGAGAGAACATGAACTATTTATTCAGCCCGTTTGAATTCAAATCCTTGCAATTGAAGAACCGTGTCGTTATGCCTCCAATGTGTCAATATTCCGTAGTCAATAAAGATGGTATTGCTAATGAATGGCACTACAATCACTATGTAAGCCGAGCGGTTGGGGGAGCTGGATTGATCATTATAGAGATGACAGATGTAGATCCGGATGGTCGTATTTCTGATTACGATCTCGGGATCTGGAATGATGAGCAAATTCCTGCCTTGTCCAGAATTGTCGATGCCATTCATGCGCAAGGCGCAAAGGTGAGTATTCAGATTGCTCATGCGGGACGTAAGGCAGAGGATGCTGCCGTTCCGGTTGCGCCTTCAGCTATTCCTTTTAGCGCTAAATCCAAGACTCCACGGGCATTAACTACTGAAGAAGTGAAAGGAATGGTGGAGAAGTTCCGCCTTGGCGTTAAACGTGCGGTGCAGGCCGGAGTGGATGTCATTGAGCTGCATGGTGCACATGGTTATCTCATTCATCAATTCCATTCTCCGTTAACGAATCGCAGAACAGATGAATACGGTCAGGATTTAACATTGTTTGGTAAAGAAGTGATTGCTGCCGTAAAAGGCGAGATGCCTGAGGGTATGCCATTAATTATGCGAATCTCTGCCAAGGAATACACGGATGGCGGGTATGATTTGCCGGAGAGTGTGGAATTTAGCAAAGCGTACAAAGAAGCAGGGGTGGATATTTTCCATGTCAGCTCCGGGGGCGAAGGTCCTGTATCTCCTGCTAATGCCCCAGGAACACAAGCCGCATATCAGATTTCACTAGCCAGAGAGATCAAGCAAACCTTGCAAGTTCCGGTTATTGCCGTTGGTAGATTAGATGAGCCGGCAGTTGCGAACGCAGTTATTGCTAATGAAGATACTGACCTTGTAGCCATTGGACGAGGAATGCTGAGAAATCCATATTGGGCATTAACTGCTGCAGATTCACTCAAACAGGAAACTAACATTCCTAAGCAATATGCTAGGGGTTTTAATTAAGCGAATCTGCATCTCTAACAATTTATTACGCTATTTTATTGCTACACTTGCTGTGTATTGGGCGAGGTATGCTGCGTAGTGCATCATTAAGTCTTATGATATTATAGGAGAGATGGTGTACAGCATTACCTTTAGAAAGGAAGTATAAGATGTCTACTACGTCTAATCCTAATCTTATCGCTAACTGGCTAGCCTTCACACAAATGCAAATGAATGTTGCGAATAAATTAGAGGCCAAGCTTTTGGAAAAACACAATTATTCTTTAAATGATTTTTATATGCTGATGTTTTTATCGCAAGCGCCCGAGAAAAAACTTCGATTACAGCAACTGGAATCAATGATCGGACTGAGTCAAAGTGCTGTATCAAGACTTGTGAGTCGTTTCGAGGCACGAAGTTGTGGTGCTTTGGAAAGAATCATTTGTGATGAAGATCGCCGTAGCAGCTATACAGCTTTGACAGATATCGGACAGTCTAAAATAGACAGCGCGATGGCCACGTTCAATGAAGTATTGTCTGAAGCTTTCTCTACTGAGGAAGTTAGAAAACTTTTTGAACAAATCATGTTGAGTAAAAAGCCGTGAACAGCTTAACACATAATGCAGTGGATTCAAGCCCACTTGAGTTGGACAAAACAAAACACTTTCAGAGGATGCTCCCATGTCAGCGGACGTGGCGAACAACTTTGAAGGTGTTTTTTCTTATGCACGGTAAAGCATACTAAACGAGAGCCTTTTAGGAAAACATTGAAATACAGCCGCTACACCTGGTTGCTTGACTTGGAGTGTACTCCAAGTTGTACATTTAAACGGCTAAGCAATTAGAAACTCAGGGATTTACGATCTGCAGTACGGCGAACCCTGGATATATATCTACAAGGAGGCTTCTTTAACGAAAATGTCCCACTTAACTGGTAACACTGAATGGGCTAGTCTCACCCAGAAAATTCCGGAGCTTGTTACCTCTATCAAGCAAGCCGCACAATTGACAGGGCTGACGGAAGATACAATTCGTTATTATGAGAAAATAGGCTTGCTGCCCTATGCGGATCGTAAGAAAAACGGGCATCGGGTGTATAGTCGTGAACAAATTCATAGTATTCTTTTTCTAACCCGCTTGAAAGCGACGGGGATGACGCTAGCAGAAATGAAACGTTTTCAGGAAATGACGAGTTCCGGTGATGAAACTATACCTGGAAGACTGTCCCTACTGGAGGAGCATAACCGAAATATTCAATGCGAAATTGCTAGATTGTCTGAAATTCAAAAAATCATTGCCTTTAAGATTGAACACTTTCGGGAGCTTTTCGAAAACCCAAGCGATAAGAATTGTACAGAAACTTCAATGGAAGAGGAGAGGTGAAAGATAAATGCAAACAGCTGCAAAAACGGTCATCATTACAGGAGGCAATACAGGTCTCGGGTTTGAAACGGCAAAAGTCATAGCCAGTGCCTCAACCGAGTGGCATGTCATCATCGCATCACGCAGTCAGCAAAAAGGAAACGAAGCGGCGCAAGCCTTGATTCACGATACTCGGAATCCCCATATCTCTGCGATGGTACTGGATTTGTCCTCGTTCTCGTCGATTAAGCAATTTGCAGACCAATTCACGAAGGCGGATCATCCTCCGCTGCATGCAATCGTCTGCAATGCCGGCGCGGCTTTTGTACAGGGCACTCAAGTAACAGCGGATGGCCTTGAAGCAACCTTTGGAGTTAATCATATGGGTCATTTTCTGCTCGTGCGGCTGCTGTATCATCAACTGATGGAGCCAGGACGAATCGTTGTTGTTAGTAGTGATACGCACCAGTCAAGGGGGAATTCTGCGATGTCTGTTCGCTACGCAAGCCCCGGAACTATGGCCGATCCTGTGGCTTCGGATCAGTACCTGCACGATCTGAACGACTTTTCCAAGGGAATGGTACGTTATGCGACCTCCAAGCTTACTAACCTGTACTTTACGTATGAGCTGTCACGCCGAGTTCAGCAGTCCAAGCCATCCATCTCCGTTGTCGCCTTTAATCCTGGCGCGATGCCTGGTAAAGGTTCGGCATTGGCCAGAGACTACAAGCCCTTTATGCAGTTTATCTGGAATCATGTCATGCCGCTGTTTCGCTTCGTCAGCTCGGCTATTCGTACAACTAAGCAGTCCGGCAATGACCTTGCGCAACTGGTATTAAAAAATTCTTTGCAGAGCGGAACGTACTGGGACGGCCCGAAGGAAATTGCCTCCTCCGAAGAATCCTATGATCTCAGTCGTGCGCTTGAGCTATGGGATTGGAGCAGTGAAAGGGTGGAGCTGAACAAGGAGCTCTAACATAAATATACGTATACGTGTTTCATTTATAAGAAAAACATATAAATCCGATAAGATTATATAATATTAGTTGTTGACAATTTACTAGTGTGAATATAATATTAAATTGTGATTATCAATTATTACAATATAATAATTCAAGAGGTCGACCATACCATTCGGAGGTCTCATTTTCCTGTAAGCTAACGCGACGGGAAGATGAGTCCTTTTTTTATATGGAGAAAGGATTTGAAGATGATAAGAGTTATGGATGTGGAGTTTAAACAAGGGAGCAAAATCTATGCCTGCAAGGGATTTGCCCAAGAACGGGAGGTTGTCGTTTGAACCATTTTTGGAACACGCTACAGGAGGATTGGCCAATCGTCATTGAAAAGACTTTACAGCACATTGAATTGTCTCTTCTTTCTTTGGCATTGGCTTGTCTGATTTCAATTCCTTTTGGAATCTATCTTTCGCGCCATAAGCGATTGGCCAATTCTATTATTACAGTTGTTTCTGCCGTACAGACGATTCCCGTTCTGGCACTATTCGGCTTTATGGTTCCAGTGTTCGGCATTGGCTTTAAACCAGCGCTGATCGTGTTAACCTTCTATGGAATTTTGCCGGTACTCCAGAATACATATGTGGGTATCACTTCGGTCAGTCCTGCACTGACTGAAGCAGGTCGCGGGATGGGGATGTCAAACTGGCAGCTGCTATGGATGGTTCAAGTACCGATTGCACGCAGCTATATTTTGGCCGGTGTAAGGCTAATGGCCATTCAGATGATTAGTATGGCTACAATCGGGACCTTCATTGCTGCTGGCGGACTAGGAGATATTATTACGACAGGGATTAATGATATGAACACTGCACGAATTCTGGAAGGTGCAATCCCTGTATCTTTGCTGGTTATTCTGATCAATATTGGCTTGCTACAACTCAATCGATTCTTAACGCCTAAAGGGCTTCGTAAGAATAAATCCAACTAAACAACTAAGAATGGGGAGAAATTTATGCAATCATCTAAGAGATCATCAGTTCATAATTTGAAACAGCGAACGTTTAAACAGGTAAGCATTCTACTGTTAGCTATCATTGTTCTTGTTATTGCCGGTTGCAGTAACGCTAAGCCCTCTAAAATCGTTATCGCGACTAAGGGGAATACCGAGTCAAATGTTATGCAACAGTTGCTGAAATTTATTGTGACGGAAAATACCTCGCTTAATGTTGAAACGGTGAAGCTCGATAACAATATTCTTTGGGAAGCGATTAAGAAGGGCGATGTCGATGCCTATGTGGAGTATACGGGCACAGCTCTAATGAATATTTTGAAACAGCCGCCAGAGCGTGACCCAGAGAAGGTCTATAACACGGTTAAGACCATGTTGAACGAGCAGGAGCATTTGACAATGCTGGATCCGCTCGGATTTGACAGTACGTACGCTTTTGCTATACGGAAGGAAGTTGCGGATAAATACGGGATTACTAACCTCACGCAATTGGCAGAGCATTCCAACGAACTAATATTTGCAGCAGATCCGATGATCGAGAAATCCAACCGTCCAGACGGCTATAGACTCGTTAAGGAAGCGTACGGCTTTAACTTTAAGAAGCTTCTCGGGATCTCCAGTCCACCGCTACAGCTGGAAGCTCTTAAAAATAAAGAAGCAGATGTAATGATCACCCTGGCTACGAAAGGTATTTTTGAGGTGAACAATCTCGTTCCGCTGGCGGACGATAAACATATCTTTATTCCTTACTATGCTGCACCGCTCGTACGCAATGAGACGCTAGAAGCACATCCTGAGCTTAAAGAAGTACTTAATAAGCTGAGCAACAAAGTTTCACTTGAAGCCATTCGCGAGATGAACAGACAGGTCGACGCTGAGCAGAAAGAGCCGGAAGATGTGGCCAAAGCATGGTTGAAGCAGGAAGGCTTTTTGAAATAATCGATTGGGAGGAACTCGTAAATGGGTAATCATAACCGTCAAATGTCACTTGGAGCCATGATGTTTTATCCATCCGGTGAGAATATTGCTAGCTGGCGTCACCCAGAGGTGGATGCCTCACAAATGCTGGATTTCGATTTCTATAAGAATATCGTTCAGACAGCAGAGCGCGCTAAATTCGATTTGTTTTTCTATGCGGACAATCTTTATGTTTGGGATCGTTTTGATTCAAGTATCCGCGGGGCCAATAGCATTCGTCCAGAACCGATCACGTTAATGGCGTCTCTGGCTTCGGTAACGAAAAATATTGGACTAGCAGCTACGATTTCTACATCGTATAACGACCCATACCATATTGCGCGTAAACTGGCCACACTGGATCATTTCAGTAAGGGTCGGGCGGCATGGAACGTGATCACTTCTTCAGCCAATGAAGAGGCTCGTAATTTCAATAAAGAGAGTCACCTAGAGCACAGCACACGTTATAAGCGGGCTCGGGAGTTCGTCGATGTCACACTTGGCTTATGGGACAGCTGGGAAGAAGACAGCATCGTAGCAGATAAAAAGCGGGGGGAATTTGCCGATCCCGACAAGGTACATTATCTGAACCATGAAGGTGAGTTTTTCCGGGTCCGCGGTCCGCTTAACGTTACTCGCCCGCCTCAGGGGTATCCGGTTCTGGTTCAGGCTGGGGCTTCCGATTCCGGAAGAGAGCTAGCAGCAAGTAGCGCTGAATTGGCTTTTACCCCCTGGGTACCATTAGAAGAGGCCAAGGCCTACTCTGAAGATTTGAGGGGACGCCTGTCTAAATACGGCAGAGAGCAGCACGAATTGAAAATCATGCCTTCATTTATGCCTATTATCGGAAGAACAGAAGCTGAGGTCCAAGCAAAGCGTGAGCTTATCGATGGACTGATCCCCGATTCTTTACTTGCTGATCTGCTATCGCATTATTTAGGACAGGATATTACTCATTTGTCGCTGGACGAGCCGCTTCCTTTTATCCCGAGCCTGGATCAGCACAACCAAAGCAAAAGTCGGATGGAGCGTGTTATTCGTTTACTGGAGAAAGAGCGCCTGACGCCACGTCAGCTTTTCAAAAAAATCTACAACAATGGAGTTGCCGGTACTCCGCAACAAATTGCCGATATTATGGAAACTTATTTTAAAGAAGGGGCAGCGGATGGGTTTATTATGCCATTCCCTAATCTGCCGGGAGGCCTTGACGATTTTATAGAGCTAGTAGTGCCTGAACTCCAGCGCAGAGGACTATTCCGTACGGAATATCCTGGTGGTACGTTGCGGGACACCCTGGGATTGACCAGGCCTGTCAGTCGTTATGCACGATAAGGTGTAAATCTAGTTTGAAATTAATCATATAAGAATCAAACACATGACAGGGAGGCTAACAATGTGAGCACACAGCAACGGCAAATGACGCTTGGGGCAATGATGTTCTACCCGGCGGGAGGGCAAATCTCCAGTTGGAGGCATCCGGGCTCGATTCCCGAAGGACTGCTTGATTTTAACTATTATAAGAATATCGTTCAGACTGCAGAACGCGGGAAATTCGATATGTTCTTCTATGCAGATGATCTGTATGTATGGGATCGCTTTGAATCGGGCATCAGCCATTCCAGCACCATTCGCCCTGAGCCCTTCACCTTGCTCTCGGCGCTGGCCGTTGCCACAAAGCATATCGGGCTGGCGGCGACAATATCCACCACCTACAATGAGCCATATCATATCGCCCGGAAGATGGCTACACTGGATCACATCAGCAATGGGCGGACCGCATGGAATGTTGTTACCTCGCAAACGGATGAGGAGGCGCGCAATTTTGGCCTTGAGAAGCATCCGGAACATCATAATCGATATGAACGAGCCGAGGAGTTCGTTGATGTGACGCAAGGACTGTGGGACAGTTGGGAAGATGATGCGCTGCTCTTTGATAAAGAGAGCGGATATTTCGCAGATAAGGACAAGCTGCATAATATCCAGCACAAGGGCAAACACTTCCAGGTGCAGGGTCCGCTCAATGTAGCAAGACCCCCGCAAGGTTATCCCGTGTTAGTTCAGGCGGGAGCTTCGGAGGCTGGCAAGGAGATGGCAGCAGCTAGAGCGGAGGTCGTCTTCGCACTTGTCAGCTCTTATTCTGCCGAGGGACTACTGGCTAGTCAGCAGTTTTATGAGGATCTTAAGGGGAGAATGGCCAAGTACGGAAGAAGCCGGCATGATCTAAAAATATTGCCTGGCATTATGCCGATTATCGGCCGGACAGAGGAAGAGGCGAATGAGCAGAAGGCGCTCATTGAGAGCTTGACGCCGCCGCAGTTAGGTCTGGATATCCTTTCCCATCATCTTGGCCAGGATGTTTCCTCTTACCCCCTTGATGAGCCGCTACCAATTCGACCGGATCTTGATCAATATAATCAGAGTAAAACCGTTCTCAAGGGCATTCTTGATCTGATGGACAAGGGACTGACGCTTCGCCAGCTATATGAGCGAGTGACTAACAAACGCTCAATTGCTGGAACGCCGGAGCAGATCGCCGATATTATGGAGGAATGGTTCCTGAAGGGAGCAGCGGATGGCTTTAACGTCTCGTTCTCTCACCTGCCGGGCGGCCTGGATGACTTCGTTAATCTGGTTGTTCCTGAGCTGCAACGCAGAGGAGTGTTCCGCACAGAGTATACCGGACGCACGCTGCGTGACCATCTGGGACTTAAACGTCCCGCCAATCGTTATACTACGCTCCGCGTGTAACTGAAAGTGCATTTAATGCCCGGATTTTTATTTTTCTACTATATAAGAGAGCTCTCTTTCCCTGCGTCTTCGGACGGGTGAAGGAGGGCTTTTTTTTATCTTTGATGAGATATAGAAAAGGGCAGGAAAACTATGGCGATGCGCTTCTTAACTCATGAAACGGAATATGTTGATGTTTACTTTTACTACTGAAATTTCAGATGTAAAATTCGGATTAATATAGAAAAAGCGAGCAAATAATAAGGGGGTAGGGGCGTTCATGTTGATTACAAATCCTTCCCGGAATGCTACTTTCTAAATTACGATTTAAATACAAAGTCAACTAATAATTACCATGAAGTTTACATTCAATATTCCTTGACAGGAATATTCAGTATAAGGTATATTATGAGCGTCAGGTTGAAAGTTACCCTAAATCAAGGAGATGATTAGACAAGAAACCATTGTATACAGAGGTGAGTAACATGTCCGGCATACGTCCGGGAATGGACATAACGACGCTGAGTGCTTTAGCTGAACCTAATCGCATGAATATTGTTCAATTGTTGAGTAACGGTCCTCTAGCCGTGGGTGAAATCGCCGACCGACTGGGGCTTCGTCAGCCACAAGCATCGAAGCATTTGAAAGTGCTTAGCGATAGCGGGATTGTGGAAGTGCGAATTGATGCGAACCGCCGGATTTACACACTCCGGCCTGAGCCCTTCCAAGCAATGGATTCTTGGGTCCAGTCCTTCCGTCATATTATGGAAGAACGGTTAGATAACTTGGATAATTACTTACGTGAACTGCAAAATAAGGACAAACCGTAACATCATTAGATTGGGAGGGATAATAACAATGTCAAACAAAATGGTGTCAAGCGTAGAGAACGATCGCGTCCTGGTGCTAGAGCGTGTATTCGACGCTCCACGCGAACTTGTTTTCCAGATGTTTAAAGAAGCAGAGCATATCAAACATTGGTGGGGACCAAGAGGCTGGGAGATCCCGGTATGCACCATCGATTTCCGTCCGGGTGGCGTATGGCATTACTGTATGAAGTGCGTAGATCAGAATCTAGGTACATTTTACGGGATGGAATCGTGGGGGAAAGGCATTTATAGTGAGATTGTCGAGCCGGAGAAGATCATCTACACTGATTACTTTTCGGATGCTGAAGGTAATGTAAATGAATCCCTGCCATCGACCTTAATCACGTTGGAATTTATAGATCTGGGCGGCAAGACTAAACTGGTAAATCGTTCTGAATATGTGTCGGCAGAGGCGCTTAAAACCGTAATGGACATGGGCATGCTGCAAGGAATCACTGAAACTTGGGATCGACTGGAAGAACGGTTGGAGTCATTTAAGTAAAGGTCTGTCCCACAAGTCGACTATGATTGTTTGTTAAAATGCGAAGGTTTGAGATTAATTAATCCATCTAAGGGGTGCATATATTATGATTAACAAAATTGGCCAAGTTATGTTGTATGTGAATAATCAAGACGAGTCCAGAGATTTCTGGACAGAAAAGCTGGGGTTTGAAGTGATTGCGGATGTAACCAATGGCCCGATGAGATTTATCGAGCTTGCTCCTGAAGGTGCAGCAACTAGCATTGTTCTTCATAATAAAGAGTTCGTTGCCAATATGAATCCTGGAATGAACCTGGGAGCACCATCTTTAATGTACTTCACCGAAAATTTCGATCAATTATATCGTGATTTGAAGGACAAAAATGTCACCGTTGGAGATATTGTAGAACTTCCCAATGGAAGAGTGTTCAACTTCGCAGATAATGAACAGAATTATTTTGCTGTCATGGAAAAAGGACAATAATAAGAAAAGAAATGAATTATCAGAAGCTGATCCCAATGGTCAGTTGCTAATACAATTTCAATAAAAAAGCTCCTGAACTCGTTCTTGCGACAGTTCAGGAGCTTCTTCAGTTAGATAACGATACGCCACCAAACGGGATTCATGGGTTTTCAATTGCGCTGGATTGGGGAAAAGTATTAAAAGCTGGTGTGAGTAGGAATGATATTAATAAGGTACTTCGTTCGTCCTCTCGGGGATGACGGAACGGTAATTCCCAAGGTTGCTGGGTGTCGTCGTCATCAGCGCTATGATCACGTCCACGTTAAAATCCAACAGAACAAGGCGGGGTGATCGTCTGCAATCCGCCTATATTTCGGAAGGTGACTACATATTGACGAATTTGCTGGAACATTACGGATACGGGCTTATCTTTTTGTTCTTGTGCCTCGAAATGCTGGCATTGCCGCTTCCGGGGGAGATGTTGATGAGCTATATCGGCCTCTCTGTATATGAACATAAGCTGAACTGGTTCCTTAGCATCGTGGCTGCCGGGTTAGGGGTCTTGATCGGAGTAACTCTCTCTTATTGGATTGGTTACCGTTTGGGGAGGCCGTTCATCGCGCGATACGGAGAACGTGTCCATCTTTCGGAAGAACGCGTGGACAAAATGAGCTTCTGGTTTGAAAAATATGGGGATAAACTGCTTTTAGTAGCTTATTTCATCCCTGGAGTCCGGCATATTACCGGGTATTTTTGCGGCGTGACACGCATGCCATTTAAGCGTTACGCTCTTTTTGCCTATACCGGCGCGATCTTTTGGGTGAGCTTGTTCATCTCCTTGGGTAAAGTTCTTGGCCTCAAATGGGAGAAGTATCATTCAACGGTCAACCGCTATATGATCATCTTTGGTATCGCATCGGCACTCCTGACCATCGTAATCTATGTGTATCGCAAGTATAAAATTAAGGTAGTCGAAACACTCATGCAGTTACTCATACAGGGTGGGCGCCACTTTAACTCGTTCGGTAGGGTTCGGTTTCTATTGCTCGCATCGTTTGCCTTTTTCGTTTTATTTTTCTCGCTGATGCTCGTTTTGATCGAGGACTTTCTGGCCCAGGAATTCGGGCAGTTTGATGAGATCGTGTCTTATCTGGTTGCAGTCACATTCGGTACCGAATGGAGGGGATGGATGCATACCTTTACGAAGCTAGGCACATTTTATTTCTATGGTCCCGTGCTTGTTTTGGCAGCACTTTGGATCATGCGGCACAGTAAAGAGCGTAGATTAGACTTGAACTTTCTTGTATGGGTAGTTGCCGGAGGAGAGTTAATTGACGAGATTTTGCGCATGGTGTTCCATCGTTTAGGACCTGTAACGGCTGGCTTTCAGTTTTTGAACACCTTCCCAAGTAAAGAGACGTTGATTTCGCTGACAGTATGCGGTTTTTCGGCTTTCTTACTGCTGCGATATTATAGCTTTCGATATATCCGGGTGCCCATCATTTTGAGCGTAATCCTAATCTGCCTGGCAGTAGGGATCAGTCGGATTTATTTCAGGATGCAATATCCCAGCGACGTCTTTGCAGGATATGTATTCGGCGGTGTATGGGTCAGTCTCAATGTTATGCTTTTAGAGATTCTCCGGAAATTGAGAACGGTTAGGGGATAGACACATCATGAAAAGGAGATAGCGATTATGCTATTAGAGAAGAGATTCCCAATGAATAATAGCGCTTTCACAAAATCAGATTTTTTGATCTGAATCGAGAACTCTGATTTAGGATTAGCCAGCAGAATTGAATAAATATCGGTGGAACTCAGAGCTTGTGGTGTAAACTACATTTATTAAAGTCAAAAATTAAAGTAAATAATCGAAATATAAATAACAGTTACAAGTCATACAAATAACCATTTTTGCTGGAATCACTCAGAAATAACCGCGAGATTCAAAAAAGCAATTTCAACTAAGAATAAACCGTGTGAAAACTAACATGAATTAAATTTGGGATAAGACGAAAGTGTATAATTGTAAATATGAAACGGATATAAACAAGTTCGAAATCATTGAACATATACAACAAATAACAGCTCAAACAAGCGCTCCTGGTTGTTATTCTTATACTTATTCACAAAACCCGTATTTTGTACATATGTATGTAGGTAAGAATTAACCCTCCTCATGGTATCAATTACATTATATGCATTTTTACACTGTAAAATAATAAGTTTTGGGTTTTGGTTGTACTGGCCTTCAATCCCATTTGGATAAGCGGCCTTTTGATAAACTTTTTCTTTTAGTCGGTGTCTGATCATCAGAGGCGGTTATTTTAAACTGTTCCAATGAAGATCACGAATTGCTTTCCAGGATATCACCTTAATATTTTGGTTCTTAATCAGTTCTTTCACATCAGGACGATTTTCATAAAATTTGTTTGAGATACGGATTTCCGACGCATATGTACCATCCCTTTGAGATTTCTCTATCAGTTGGATTTCCTTAAGCTCGTTTTTAGCTCTATTTTTTGCGATTTTCATTTTCTTTGCTTCAAGGAGTAAACCTAACTGCTGACCATTATTTATGTTATTTCAATCGGAATTGTCTGCGGACGGTGTCCTGATTACGGTCATTACGCTGAGCGAGACAGACGCCCGCCTATTAAACGAACCGGACACCAACAAGCTGATGGAAGAAATCAATCAGCTTGTCCATAGCAACTCATCAAGGAGACCTTAAGCAAATTTCTTTATGAGAAAACAAAACGGCGTCTAATGATTCTTCCGATCATTATTGAAGTGTAAATGTTCACGTTTTCGCTTATGATATCCTCAAGTTACGCTCAACTCAAGCTGCCAATGCAAAACCCCATCAAGCATAAACTTGATAGGGTTTTGTTGAAAAAAGTTGTTCCCTTGTGGCATTAAAAAGCTTAGCTTCTTTCGGAGCTTCTTTTCCGTAAACCTGTAAGTCCAATTAAGCCCAAAAGACCCAACCAGCTCCAATTATTCCCCCGATTTTCATCTGAGACTGCTTGGGCTCTGTAATTCCCATTCTGAATATCTGTTGAATTCTCATTCCCCGTTGTATTAACATTCTTTGCATTCAAGTTGTCATAAGTTTGATTGACTGAGTAGTATGCTTGAATTCCAGTGTTTGTACTATCCTGGTATGCAAATGCTGGAATACATAAAAGCAAACTAAGACATACAACTGATGCAAGAGCAGCAACCTTCTTCATATTTTTTTCCCTCCAAAAATTATTGGGCAGGGTAGCACCCAAAAATATTCTCCCCTTTTCTAGACTTCCTATCCAAAGAATCTTCAGTCTGCCTTGCTGTTGTTCTACATATTCATCGTATTGATTCATAAGATTAAATAATGATATTCCGACTTGTAGGTTCAAAAGTTGTTTCGTTACTTAAACTGATAAGTTCGCCACAAAATTTGAACGATCCAAGCTGTACTACCGCACACGTCGGCGCATTGGATCCCCTTTCGTATGCTTGATGCTACTTCGCTTCTGATCGTTCTCTCCACCTGTCTTCCCCTTGCTTGGAGTAACAGCTAATAAGGATAATAGTCCCCCGACTGCTCCTACGGCAGCCATGGTACCGAATAAGACCCAATGCCCTTGACTCATTAAAAGTGAAACGACCGGTGGCCCCATTGCAACCCCTATAAATCTCATGCTGCTGTTTAAGGAAGTAATCGTACCGCGGTTCTCTTTATCAATTCCTTCCGTGATCAGTGCATCCATACAAGGCAATACAACACCATTCCCAATCCCACTTACACTTAAGAATCCTACCATGAAATAAATATTCTTACTAATGCCTGTAATCAGCATTGCACTCATGAGCAGAACCATTTCGATAAAACCGAGCCATTTCATCAACAGCTTGTTTTTCCCAATGATTCTGCCGCTTCCATAAGAGGCCAGACACAATAGCGCAAGAGGAATTGCCAGCACAAATCCCTTTGAAGCTCCATGCAGTTTATACTTCGACTCCAAGGTCTTGGATAAATAGAACAACACTCCAAAGGTCGCAAACATACAAATTCCTCCAATGGTAAAGATGGCGTACAACCATCGACCCTTCTCATGCAAGATTCCTTTGATGCCGTTCAAAAATTGCCCAATGCTTTTCGTTTCAGCCCTCTCCTCTATTTTTGGTTTTTTAACAAGAAATACAACCAGCGTAAAAGAAATTAGACACAAGACCGGAATCGCTATAAAGGGCGCATACCATAGCAATGTACCGAGATAAGCACCAAGGATTGGACTTAACACTTTACCGAAGGTGTTGGAAGTCTCAATGACTCCCAATCCTTTAGTGACCTGCCTTTCATCTTTGAATAGATCCCCTATGAAAGGAAGTACGATCGGAAATGAGCCAGCTGCTCCGATTCCTTGGAGAAAACGCCCTCTAAGTATTACCCAATAAGCATTAACTCCAGTTAAGAACCAGGCATCGGCAACACAAACGGCTCCGCCTATGGCAGCAAGCAGTAGACTTGGTAATATGACGATTTTCCGACCAAAACAGTCAGATAAATATCCAGCCACTGGAATCATCAAGATAGCGACAAGTCCATAAATGGTGATGATCATACTGATTATTGTGGTCTTTAAGGTTGTATTTATAGCATTGTTACTCCAAAGGCAATGCTGTCATTCTAAAGAGGAATTTAATAACTATATTATTTTTGGGCATGCTAGTACTTGTTCAAATCTAACAATAAGGAGCCTATTAATGACAGGGATTTTAGGCGGAAATTCAAAAGAAGAGCCCATGCATTATGGAGAGATTTTTAATGTGTGGACGACATCAACGGCTGCAAAAGGGCTAGTATCACTCTATCGAGCATTTCAATCTCATGCTGGCGACGATGACCTAAAAAAAGTACTTGGCGATTTAATTAACCAGGCTGAGCTGGAAAGCAGTGAGTGTGACGCTCTCCTTGGGGCAGTCGGTATTGCTTCAGTGCCCACACTCCCTGACCGTCCGGAAGTACAGGTGGAGGATATTCCCGTAGGTGCCAGGTTCACCGATGTGGAGATCGCATCCAAAATCGCTGCAGATAATGCCGCTGGGCTGGTGGGCTGCAGTACCATTATGGGAATCCTGCACATGAACAAGAAAAAAGGTTGGCTGATTCCTCCCCCATTACATGTCAAAGGCTGAGTGCCACCCTTCCAGACATTCTTTGTCTAGCGCAAAGTGTTATCTTCAAAGCCAGTGAAAAACATGGCTTTCTAAGTTCGCTTAAAAGAACTTTCAAAAAACGGCATTTTTCTTTTTTATAAGGGAGATGCCGTCTTCTCATGTTTTCAACTTTATGAGATATGTGTTTTTTATTTGGCTAACTTCAAAGTTTCTTTTAAGTACTTTGGCCTTGATTTTTCACGTTTTTTTTGGTTGTCCTACAACTATCTTTATGGGAATAAGCTATCTACATAAAGGAGGCGGACAACATTAACGTATTTATAGGTTATATTTTTCTGGGGCTATCCCTTTCAGCTCCTATCGGTCCCATTAATGCGGCGCAGTTGGATAAGGGACTCCGCGGAGGGTTCATGCATGCCTGGGCTGTTGGCCTTGGGGCAGTATGCGCCGATATTATTTACATGCTGCTCGTCTATTTTGGCCTCATTCATCTGCTGAACGCCCCATTTGTTAAAGTCTTCTTGTGGCTGTTCGGGTTCTTTGTTCTCGTCTATTCAGGTGTAGACAGCATTAAAAATTCAGGAGAAATCTCAGCTGTTGGACTGAGGGGAATCGATGCCTCACTATCCAAACCTTATCTGTCGGGATTCCTGATGTCCTTATTTAATCCCCTCTCCATCCTATTTTGGCTGGGTATCTACGGCTCAATATTAGCCAAGGCGGTTAGCGAGTATCCGATGCAGCAGTTATTGATCTACAGTGGAGCAATAGTCTTCGGAATTCTGCTCTGGGACGCAACGATGGCTGCAGCCTCCAGCCTCTTTCGTAAATTCCTGACCGTCCATGTATTAAAGGCGATCTCCGTTCTATCAGGTCTGTCACTGATTGGCTTTGGTTTTTATTTTGGTGTACAGGCTGCACGGCTGCTCTTTTTTCATTAGACCTTGTTCTTTCGTGACCTGATACTTTTGATTCGAAACTCAGCACCACCCTTCAGTGAACGATATTCATTGGTCTGTCCGTCTACAGCGTGCTCCTTAACAGAACCGTCCTTCTTGGCACGGAAGTGTTGAACGATCCAATCACTCAGCGCAATCACCGCAATAATTCCTATAGTGCCTGCTATGCCTAACAAGCTCAGTTGCCACCATTTCAGTTTTTTGTCTTCTTCAATTTTACTGGAAGTTTGCTTCATGAATTCCGTCCTCATTCTGATTAGAATTTGAGATATTTCTCTAGAATCCCCCACAGGCGAGATTGTTATTTAAGGTAAACATAATAAAAAAACTGTTACCAGAAAGGATGACAAGCTTCTTTTCTATTTATAATGTTATTTTAAATGGCTATCATGATTCTACCTGCCTTTACCTAACTATTAGCGTTGTTATACTACATACCAAAATAAAGAAATTTACATGTATAATTTAATTTTGATTAAGCAATCTAATTATAGATTTAAAATTTAAAGGAGGTATACAATGTCATACCAATCCACTCAACAAATTAAAAACTCTATTCAACAGCTGATTCATCAAACTGAGCAAGCAAGTCAGAACTACCAACGCTTGCTTCAACAAGAACAGCAAAATACCCAACAATTAGAACAATTAGCTCAACGTGAAAGACAAGCTGCCAATACGATTCAATCCGCCCTTCAAGGACACCAGGTTGCTATACAGCAATTACAATCAATGATTCAAGCGGTTAACCAAATCGAAAGTAACTCCAATAATTTTCCAAATATTAATAACGCAAATGTCGGATATAACCAAAACTATGCAAATCAAGCACATACGAGTTTAGGTTTCCCCAACCCGTTCGCTGATCGTTAATTCAAACAAAAAGAAGCTCTATTTTAGAGTGCCGAGAAACCCAGGCTATTTAAATATCCTGGGTTTCTTTTTTTGCATTGCAGGCAAAAGCCCGTCGCAGCGGTATCCAGTACCCACTGGGTTCCCCTTCCATCAGTAATTACACTTTGGACACTGATGAAGGACCTAGTGATATGCAACCGACCCTCAACAACTTCCGCAACCGTAAATGTAACGTCATCTCCCCATTTCGGAAAGCAAATAAAGATACGCCCGGTTTCGATTACCTATAAAATGTTCAAGACTTTTTCTAATCCCTGGGTCTTAATCATTTTTACGTCTTTTTGAAAATGTCGAGACATCTTAAAGAAACAAAAAACTTCGGCGCAAGCCGAAGCATTTTACGGTGACTCTCTCAGATTCTCTCATCGAGCTTATTGCCTGATTTCAAGCCGTCTGCACCTCAGAAACCGCGTTAGATGCATGCTGCTCCAGCGTATTACCACTCGAGTTAAGTGCACCTTCTGCCGGTTTTCTTGCATTTTCTGTGGCTAGATCAAGTATGCGGTTGAGATTTTGTTTATATCCCTGCGACTGCATGGGAATATTCGGATCTTACTTCTCAGGCATTCCATTTTAGTATAAGATCCAATGCATTGGAAAATCTAACGTTGATGAAAAAAGGAGGTGTTCATCTCTGAATGGCTAATCCAACGCTAGCGCCGCACGAATCGATGGAACTGCATGAAGCGTTAAACTTCAAAACGCTCTGCCTTGCTAAGTCGAAACTTATGCAAGGCCTGGTCTTTGACCAAGAGCTAAAAGCCTTAATGCAGAAAGACGTAACTCAATCCATACAACAGATCGCTGAGCTGCAAGCAATATATGCAAGAGCTCCTTTCCAAGCACCCGTTCCGAATAATCCGATACCTATAACACATTAAGGGGAACTCAGATGAATACCGATTATTTAGATCCGATTAATTCATTAAATATGCCGGAAATGGCTGACATGACTTTTGCCATGGACTTCCTTATTCGTGCCAAAGAGGGTGTGCGTAATTTGTCCATCGCCCTGACGGAAACGGCTTCACCTGATGTAAGAGCCCTGCTGCACAATCACCTTAAGCTGGGAATTGCAATGCACCAAGAAATCTCGGAGCTCATGATTCGCAAAAAATGGTTCCATCCTTACGAGCTAAATGAACAGTACCAACTCGACCAGCTTTCGGCGAAAAATACGGTGATGATCGGGCAGATGAATCTGTTCCCGGATGATACGTCGCGTAAAGGGATGTTTGATCGGACCCCAGATGAGCATATTGGAGGACATAAAGCATGAAGGCGGTAACGTATCAAGGGATTAAAAATGTCGTGGTCAAAGAGGTGCCTGATGCGAAGATTGTGAAACCGGACGATATGATCGTAAAGATCACCAGTACCGCCATTTGCGGTTCTGACCTTCATCTTATTCACGGGATGATCCCTAACCTTCAGGAGAACTATGTCATCGGACATGAGCCGATGGGGATCGTAGAAGAAGTAGGTCCTGGCGTGACAAAGGTAAAAAAAGGCGACCGTGTGATCATTCCGTTTAACATCGCATGCGGAGAATGCTTTTTTTGCAAAAATCAGCTTGAAAGCCAATGTGACAATTCAAACGAACACGGGGATATGGGCGCATATTTCGGCTACTCCGGAACGACCGGCGGATATCCTGGCGGGCAAGCCGAGTATTTACGGGTTCCATTTGCCAATTTTACCCACTTCAAGATTCCTGAAAACTGCGAACAACCAGACGAAAAGCTAAGCTTGATCGCCGATGCCATGACGACGGCATTCTGGAGCGTAGATAACGCCGGCGTAAAGAATGGAGATACGGTCATCGTGCTCGGCTGCGGTCCGGTCGGACTCCTGGCCCAGAAATTCTGCTGGCTGAAAGGAGCTAAACGTGTAATAGCCGTCGACTATGTCGATTACCGCTTACAGCATGCGAAGCGAACGAACAATGTGGAAATCGTAAACTTCGAACAGGATAAGAATATTGGGAACACTCTCAAGGAAATGACCAAAGGCGGCGCCGATGTCGTGATTGATGCGGTAGGAATGGACGGCAAGATGAGCGATCTTGAATTTTTAGCCAGCGGTTTGAAACTGCAAGGCGGCACCATGAGCGCATTTATCATTGCATCTCAAGCTGTCCGCAAAGGCGGAACCATTCAAGTCACTGGGGTATACGGCGGACGCTATAACGGATTCCCGCTCGGTGACATCATGCAGCGAAACGTGAATATCCGTTCCGGACAAGCTCCGGTCATTCACTACATGCCATATATGTACGAGTTGGTTACGTCTGGCAAAGTGGACCCTGGCGACATTGTTACGCACGTCATTCCGCTTAGCGAGGCCAAGCGAGGCTATGAAGTGTTCGATACGAAAACGGACGATTGCATTAAAGTCATCTTAAAGCCTTGAATATGGATAGATACATGGGAGGAAATCCGAATGAATTCCAATTACGCTTTGCATGAGATACTCGAGGTTCATGAAATGGCTGCGTTCAAGACGGTTTGCATGACTAAATCCAAGACCATGCAAACACTGGTAACCGACCCAGATCTTTTACAAATTTTGCAACAAGAAGTAAAAATATCACAACAGCAGCTTCAGGAGCTCGGTGGAGTGCTGACTAAAACGACTTTATAGGAGATAAAAAAATGAACCCAATATTAGAACACATGACAGGGCTTCATACGCTGACCGATGACGTCATCGCAATGGATTTTTTGATGAACGCCAAGAGCGGAGTCAGAAACTACGCCATGGCCGTGACCGAATGTGCCACCCCTGAAATCAAGCAAATTTTGATGAAACAGCTCGATGAGGCCATAGATTCTTATGAAAAGATAACCACTTACATGATGCGGCATGGCTTATACCATCCTTACCATATTCCAGAGCAAATCCAGCTCGATCTGAAAAACATTCAAACTGCTATGAACATTTCGTCCTGACACCGTTTTTCATCCCGGCAAAAAGGTTTAAAACGACGATGGTCAGGTCTGTTTTTGATTTTAGCCGGAGACTTCAGAGAAAAGAAAAAATGTTCCCGTATAGTCAAATGATTTCAAGCTGGAGATCGACGCAAAATTATAAAAGCATTATTTTGAATTTGGCCCCTTCCGCAAAATAAAGAGGAGGGGCATTTGATTCTCAAAAGCAAAAGTTTCCCGTGAAGTACATCACCTGACCTTAATAAGACCGTAAACATGCTGAAACATGACCCGGATAGATATCTTTTTTAAATATTATCTAATTGATAAACGAATCAGTCCTTGTCACCCGATTGTCAAAGCTCCCTAGTCAGTTAATTAAAAAAACCTCTTTAACCCCAGAAATTTAAAGTGATGCAAAGCGTTTCTCTGTTCTTTCTAATGCTTTCGTTCTAACTTCTAGTGTATGACCATCCATACCAGCATAGTTATACCATTTCAACTTGTGAAACCCCATTTTCCGAAATGTACCACGAAATAGTATTTTAGTAATAGGATTACCAAATATCCATCTATAGAAGAACCCTGGGGTGGCCATTACCGTTAATAGTGATACACCCTTAAGCCTTTTTAACTCGCTAACAAAGGGTCTACCTTTTTTAGGTTCCTCATAAATGATTCCTTTGGCAAACACTTTATCTAAAAAGCCTTTCGTTGATGCAGGCATCGATTCCCACCATATTGGGAAAATAAAGATTATATGATCCGCTGCAAGCAATCTTTTTTGATAATCTTTTACCAGAGGATCGAGGGTTTTCTTTTGTCTCCACGCCGACAGTTCTTCTCCTGACATCACAGGATTAAATCCATCTGCGTGCAAGTCAATGAGATCTACCTGGTGTCCACCAGAATGAAGACCTCTAGTAGCCGCAGCCAATAATGCTGCTGAATAGCTTCTTTGATGAGGAATATTCTCTGACGCCGTTGCTGTGTAAGGATGGTCAAAAATAATTAGTACTTTCATATGAACTTGTCTCCTTCTGTTATTCACGAATAATTGCGTTTTTAATATAACTAAAGAACATCTGCTCCCATAGACCTTCCTGCTGATACACCTCTTGCTTCCCATTCTCGTTGACTGTCAGCTTTACTGTCCCTATACATCGAACATACGTTGGATTTATTCTCAATACTTTTATTGCCAATCGCATAGGTACAGAAAGTTTCATACCTTCTAATAATGAAGCCGCAACGATGTCAGTTTCCCGATGATACTCAATTTGATAAGAAGTGTTATTGTAAGATGACTGAATAAACTTCAATTGGTTATCCATAAATTTCTTTGTAAAGGGATGTTTAATCGTGTCCTTACGTTCTATCTTCGTACTCTCCTCACGATCATCCAGAATCTCACCGTCTTTAGCGATCATGATGAGAGGCATACGTGTATAACCATACTTTTTCTCCGCAATGATATCGCACGAGATTATGGTATAAGGTCCAATAGTTGCACGGCACCAGTACCAATGATTGATGAGCTTATTCATTTCTGCGTTGCCCCAATTATGATCATGATATCCGTTACCGACTAATTCGCGGCGTTGACCATTCACAGTAAGTACGGCCTCCAGATCGGCAGAAGGCTGGGCAACGAACCATGCGAAGAAGTCCTTTTGTTTCTCTCCAAAAAATACATGTCCTGTTTTGGGTCTCCACATGGGCACGATAGATTTCATGGTACAGCGATATTCAATGTCATCATCAACAAAATGAATCAAATAATTGCCATTGGAATATTGGATACTACTTCTATCAATTTTCACATCACATGTTTCTTTGGAAGCTCGAATTGTACTCCCCTTCTCTTCGGATATTTTTTTCGAAATGCTTCTTCCATCCGGCAATGTCACATCAAATCGTATCGTTGGGCAAGCCTCACCTTTAAGGTCGAACTCATACTTGGTGAAGAACACGACTACAATTTTAGTTCCATCTGTAAATTCGGAGTCAAAATACCACCATTCGTAACTTCCCGCTTGACCATCTGTCCTCATACCATCTTCCCATTCAGCAGGTTCTTTCGTGATTCCTAATCTTTTGTAATCTTCATTGGTATGTGCTAAATTCACTAGCTTATTCATACTAAATACCTCCTCTATACATAAATGTCACACTTGTGTAACTTGTTGAATTAGATTATAATTGGATGTCTATGAAGCAGTCAATAAGTGTGACAGAGGTTACACATTAGAGGTGATTTGTGACATGTCTACTCGCGTTAATCCTATTGCGCAACGATCAAAGAAATGGTTATGCGATGCTTTAATTGAACTTTTACAGGAGAAACCCTATAGCAATATCACGATTACAGAGATTTGTGATAAAGCCGAACTTGTTAGAAAAACCTTCTACCGCAACTTCACATCCAAGGAAGCTGTACTCGTCGCAATTATTGATTTGATGTTTCAAGACTTTTTAGATTATATTAGTGATCAGAACGTAGGCCCTCATGAAATGCCCCTTGCCTATTTCACATTTTGGGAAAAACATAAAGTTTTTCTGCACATTTTAATTCAAAATCAATTATTTGGACTTCTTAATGATCAATATGTTATTTACTTGGAAGCCATGGAACATATCATAGGAACTCAGGGAGAGTATCATAGCGAATTAGAAAAAGATTATAGGAGAACGATGATGGCTGCGGGGTTATGGAGCATACTAAAAAAGTGGATTATACGCGGTTGTACGGAATCTAAAGAAGAAATGGCCAAAATGACACTTGATTTTTTTGATATAGAGTGAAACTTTATTTAGTTAAACTTCTAATCGTAATACTGTCTCTATGTGCCCCTTTGAAATAATTACCTAATTGGTATTGGTACTATCTTCTGAATTTACGTTGTCGACCTTTCTTCAATCTGAGTTTGAACAATTGGTTCAAGACAAAATATTATCGTCTGAAGAAGCGGATGATCTTTCAGAGTCAAACGTCGATTTTGATAGTCTTTTGAATTCCTATAATGATGCAGAAATTATTGGATCAGAGACCGTTCTTTATTCAGTTGACACCGATACCAATCGTGTAGAACAGATCTTCTCTACTCAATCCCAGCCTAATGATAGCTTATTATCGCAGCCAATAAGTGCATTTAATAGCAACCTTTTTTATCGTGTGGATTTCTTATATTTTGTAGCCGATATTGCTATTAATCAACCAAAGTTTGTTTCTGGAGGCAATGGCAGCACAAGAATTAAGCCATCGGCCTGATACAGCTAAATGCATCGGGCCAGCAGCTTTCTTTTTTACATCAGAATTCTTTTGTACAGCTCCCAGAACGTGTCGACTCCATCTGGCAATGAAGCTTGTATTATCACATCATAACTTTCCCTCTTATGTTCCTCAGGAACACAGTTTCCTCAGCACCTCTAAATATAATGAAAACGAGTACAGACTAGAACGACCACGCTAAATGAGTTAACCTAAGGGATTAATCACTGAATCGGCGTTGCAAGCAAATTGTACTTTTATGTGGTATGAATTCCCACCCCACATATTCGATGATTATCAAATCTGCAATAGTACCATGTTCTTGTCCATTTTCGACAAAGCCCCTATTCTGGCCATAAAAAACAACTCAATTGGAGCTGTTTTCAATAATCATGCTTCTTTGTATAATATGACCATTGTTCTTGAATCCACTCCAATGTATCTTTATATACCCGTTTTCCCTTACTTATAATAACATATTCTTCCAATAACAATTTGATGTCATCAGTTATTGCATTAGTAAGCAGCTCATATCCAAATCGTCCTCCACTTCGGGCTACATCATTGCTTCGAATATCGGAACGATAAAAACGTTCAGTCTTTAACTAAGTTGTTTTTCTTCTTATGAAGTTTATCCCACATTTGAGTCTTCGTCGCAGCCAAGATTCATTTTTCTTTCCCTAAATGTAGATCAAGGAGCAAGATCTCCGTGGATCTTGCTCCTTGATTATTGTGTTTTGGTGTACTTCACTGGATGATCACATGCCGACTGCATCGGTGTACATTCAACTATCGTTTCCCGAGGGAGCTTAAAGACTCGATCGATGTTCAGACGAGATTTCCCAACGATGATAAAGTATTCATGTCTATCACGCTCCCGTCCGGCCCGACCTTCTCAATGACAATTTGCACTGCCCGCTAAACAGACCAAGAAGCCCGCTCACCGAGCAGGCTTCTTGGTCTGTTTCTTCTTGGTTTTTGTCTTTTTGGTCTGTGTCTTTTTGCTCTTGTTCAACTGCTGGTACTTCCTCCACCATCGTTCGATCAGGCCATGCCAGCGATAGAACAGGGTGCTTCGAGGGGATCTATGGATGACTCCGAAATCTGGGTCTCCGTAAACCTCCGAGCCGAGGACATGAATGGAGTCGTGGAGCGAGGACGTCAGCAGGAACCGGCCCAGTTCATCCGAGGACTTGAACGAGCCCATACTCTCCACGATACGGTCCTCGGCTTCCTGTAGCTGGCTGTCCCAGCCGGGGTTGGCTTTGACAGCCGATGGGATCCGAGACCATGGTGTCACTCTTTGGAGATTGAGCCCTTGGGCCTTATACCATCGCAGGGCTTTTCTCAAAAAACTTCGATGAAACCGAAGGAACGAAATGCCATCGCCCGGACGCACGTCCCGATTCATATGGCTCATATGCCATCGGGCATGCTCATCCATAAGCCTTTGGGGAAAGTTGGGAATCTCCGCCATATGCTTCATCCTCTTTCTGAGTATACATTCGTATCTGCATTTTCATATGAGTGCTTCTTTTTATGTATATGTCAGCATGCTGGCGTTGGCTTGGGCGATAGCCACTTCCCCAGTTGTCCCCCTACTCCCCCTTCCAGCGACGTACAGATCAGGGTTCCCCAACCCTGCTGCCGCCCGGTAAACTGTTAATGAGCACAACGACAACAGACAATCATTCAAATATTACTTTACATAATGATGAACTGTCATCTATGTCGGCTATCATAACATAACGATTTAATCGATTTGTCGAGGTTTTACCCTCACCCCATTAGATTCCCATATTTCACATTTTTAATTTCAGCACGCTGGCGTAAAAAGCTATGTACAGTAGTTCTCCCCTTTCCTCTAGTTAACTCTAATGGCTTACTTAATGGAATATGAGTAATTTAATGATCATAAAATGTATAGGTTGTGGAGTAATTTAACTTAAGGAGGTCATTATTAATGATTTATACCCTAAATGAACGCCAGATGATGTCTCATCCAATTCTTTTGGAAGCAACACAGAGTGCAGCAAATCAAATTCTAATTACGTATGATCAGCGGACAGATTTAGGATCAGCAACGCATATTTCAAACTACTGGATTAGGAGTACTATGGAAACTCCTTCAGGTATTGCAACTGTGGGAATGAGTGATGCCCTCATGTCTTCCAACTCAATACGTCCAGATATGGCCCAGATTACACCAATTGATAACTCAAATATGAGATTTCATATCACGTTTAGGGTTAATGCAGTGTCAGGTGTTTTGTATACCGTACTACCCTGTTTTGTTAGCCTTGAGGGAATGACAGGTTATATGGGGGCGAATTGGGGCCCCGCAAGTAGAAATGTATTTATTGGTATGTAGAAATTTTATAATGATTATTCATTGTTAAATTTGTGCATTTAAATAAACCTGCCGAGTTCAAATGAATCCGGCAGGTTTATATTCTTCTAACAACTACACTGTTGGATATAAGCTCTTTTGCTCTTACAGTATTTTTATATTAACAGATTCAGGACGTCTACGAATTGATGACTAATACTACACATTACAAACTCCGTCAATGCAGCTATTATCACCATCTGACACATTCTTTTCTTCCTATTCTTGAAGCTTCTTCTCTTCATCCCAGACCGAGTTCAACACATTTAAGAAAACCTCCTCAGGCTGAGTACCTGACAGGGTGTATTTGTTATTAAACACGAAGAATGGCACGTCTGAAATGTTTAGCTTCTTAGCTTCGACGATGTCTGCTTTGACTGAATCTGTATAAGCATCGGCTTCAGGTATTTCCAAAGCCTAATCCAATGACCATACATTTTGTTTTGTTACTCTTACCGAATTGGGTTTTATTTTACCTGCATCGACGACGCTGCAGCGTCACATCCGAATCCATCATGTGCTAAATAATCGCAACCTAAAAATTGAAGCAGTAAGCCCCCTCTTCAGCCATCATTGAACAAAGAAAGTAAAGTAGTAGATTAAGTGTCGCTGGTTGATTCAACGGTCGTTCCCGCCAGAGTGCATGTCTAACAAAAACAACCGGTGTTATCATACCGGGTGAAAATGGATCTTCTGTAGTCCCGTCAACAAATAACGAAAAAATGGGAGAGGACGAACACCATTTTTTACAATACAGAATATACAATTGAATAGGCACTTATCCCAATCATGCTTATTCTGTAATCTTTGCGAATCGGAATAGGCACAAAGGAGTGTTTCAGGTTGGCATTAAAATCATCTCACTATTTTGCCCGAGGCAACACTGCACGCGGAGCTCATTTCTTGTATAAATCCGCATTTGATGGGCTAAACAAGATATTCGTCCTTACAGGGCCCGAAGGTACGGGGAAATCGACGGTCATTCAAAGTTTGGCGGATAGTCTGCTGGATAAAGGCTTGCATGTGCAATGCTTCCACTCCCCTCTCCGTCCCGAAGAACTGGATGGCATTATTTTAACGGAATTGAAGGTTGGTATTGTCGACGGGCAAGTCTGTAAGGGGATTTCTGATATCGGAGCCTGTGAAATCATCTATGTTCATTTCGGGGAAGCGTTGGATAATAGTCTTATTTTACCGGAACACAACATAACGATAGAGGATCTTAGAGGCAAGCTTGAGAGGACCTATTCAAAAACGTATGAAACGTTCGCAACAGCATTGCGGATTCATGACGAATGGGAAAAAATTTATATCGAAAACATGGATTTCTCAAAGGCCGATCAGATTGCGCAGGATTTGATTCAAGAATTATACGCCGAACATGAAAGCGACTCGCCAACGGCTCCGCGTCACTTGTTTTTCGGAGCCGCGACTCCGAGGGGGGCTTTCGATTTTATTCAAAGCTTGACGGCTCAGCTGGAAAGACGGATTTTCATTAAAGGAAGGGCGGGATCTGGCAAATCGACTCTGCTGAAAAAGCTTGCCTCCGCTGCCGAAACAAAAGGAATCGAAGTCCAGGTGTTTCATTGCGGCTTTGATCCGAACAGTCTTGATATGCTGATATTCCCGAGACTTGGAACAGCTATCTTCGACAGTACAGCTCCTCATGAATACTTTCCAGATCAGGACGGGGATGAGATCCTAGATATGTATGCATGGGCTATAGCTCCTGGAACAGATGAAGCCCATGCTGCCGAAATAGCCGGTATCAAAGCACGCTACTCGGCAAAAATGAAAGAGGCCACCTCACATCTAGCGGAGGCCGAAGCCATCGATTCTAAAATTAAGGCCTACTATGTTGCGGCCACAGATTTTTCAATCGTAGAGAACCTCCATCTGCAGTTACAGTCCGAATTGAATGAATTAATTGGTTCCATTCAGCTTTCAAAATAAATATGCCTTTCTTCATCTACCAATCTCTGCTTTAACCTTTCCGAGGGGCGGGTACGTTATCCGCCTGGGGAACCGGCTCCTTTCTCAACCATTCGAGCACATTTAATCCGCCGAATTGCGGATGGACTATCACATGTTCGAAAGTCATATCCCTTTTTGATTCCTAAATGGCTTCGGTGTCCAAAGCAAGCGCCGCCACCGCCGGTTCGATCTCATTCAACGAACTGTCAAAACAAATAGAGACCTACCAAAGTAAAGGGTATAATCCCTTTGATGTCTTTGGTTAGTCTCTTTGTCTTTAGTATGTCGTATTGAGAGGCCATATCCTTTTTATTTTTGGTATCCCAATCTCCCATCCTTCTTTATCTAGGTTACTCATGCTCACTAGTTTGTGCTGGTACTCCGCCCTCTGCTGCTCCCCACTGTTTGATGAAAACAAAGTCTTAGACTGCCGCTGTTGTCGTTCCACTAACGTTCCCCGTAAGCGTAATCACCTTAAGTGACAAGGTCATCTTACCGTTTGGTAAACGAGACCTATGGCTCCAGAATCAAAGGTCTTGTTTTCGATTAGTTTAAGATTAATCTTCTCTTTGAGACCTTGGAATAACGGCAATCCCTTACCGATCAGGACGGGAGAAACCGTAATTTTATACTCATCAATTAAATCAAGCTGCATAAGGTGGTGTGCAAACCTAGGACTGCCGAGGATGACTATATCCTTGCCTGGCTGCTGTTTGAGGTTATTGATCTCTTCCTCGACATCTTCTTTCACGAGTCTTGAATTATTCCATTCGACTTTCTCCAGCGTCGTGGAAAAAACGATTTTGGCTGTCTTTTCGATCCACTCGGCATGATTCCGTTCATGCTGCGAAGCTGATGGGTTCGAAGGCACAGATGGCCAGTAACTGTGCATCATCTGATAAGTCCCACGTCCCCAAATGACAGTGTCGGCAGTACTCAGAATTTCTTTCGAATGTTTTTCCAAATCAGCATCGTAGGAAACCCAACCAATGTCCATTTCACCATTCGGCCCTTCTACAAAACCGTCAAGCGATGCGTGAAGAAATAGAACGAGTCTTCTCATTGGGATGAGTGATCTACCGATGACAGACCCATCGCTCCGGGGCTATGCCTTTTGTTATACTTTCAAGTGGGGTTTCAAACCTCCTAGAATCAGGAATTTAATCGCAGCATTCTTTATTTCGCTCGTAAATTCAAAACCCTTACAGAGGAGCGCAAAGACATGAACTTTTTCAAAAAACTGTTTGGCGGCAAAGAAATAGGTAAATCGGAAGACGGCACCACAATTTACGGCTATGACGCTCCGGATGAGCGACAGCTTACGCCTCCCTCCGGAATTTTGTACATGGAAGAATTAAACGAACATTTTAATAAAGTCTTTCCAAACCGGGAAACCGGCGTGTTCCATGAACTGATTTCAGACATGAGTACAAGCATCTTGAACGCACGGAGCTGATGATGTTTTTGCCGGCGGACTGGCCGCTTACGCAAAAGGATTTTGAAGCGGAGGAGAACTACTGGCCGATCCGGCTGATGAAGATGCTTGCTCGGTTCCCGCATATGTATCAGACGTGGCTTGGATACGGGCATACCATTCCCAACACGGAGGATTACGAGCCATATGCGCCAAACACTGAGCTGTCTGGCGTGATCCTGTTTGCTCTGCCGGAAGAGGTCAGCACAGTCCATACGAAAGATGGCAATCAGGTTCAGGTTTATTTCTTGGTTCCGCTTTACCGGGAGGAAATGGAATTCAAACTGGAGTCCGGTATGGATGAACTGGTTGCCAAGCTGTCCGAGCTGCCCGGTGATTTCCTCGTTCTGAATCCGAATAGACTCCATGCTTGTAAATAACTGCCCGGTTTAACGGGTTTGAGACAGCTTTAAAATGCTGAGCCTAAGTCATGGATATGACTTTGGGTTCAGCATTTTATTAGAATGCACTTATATAACTCACGTGTAGCTCTAGTGTTGCAGAGCAGTCACTGCAGCAAATTTGGACTTCCGGCAATGCTCTATTCATATGAAACCACCTCTTCTCTTTTCCGCTTGTCCCCTGCAACTATATTCTCTTCAAACATTTCAAAGGGGACCTGGAAGCAGTAAAAGTTAGCAAATAGAGCTCGTAGTACTCGGGATGAAGATATTTCCAGATAACCCGATTTGCTGACGCTCTCTTCCCTCAAGCTCCATATGGGTTCTGTTCGATCGACTTCAAACGCTCCTACTCTAAAGACCGACTAAGTGCAAGCAGCCCGCTTTGCTTGACTACCTCACCGGCGTCGATCTTTTCCCGGCTTCGTCGGGAAGCAACCAGGTGCTCGGAGCTGCAGGAGCTGGGCACACCGCCGGTACCCGAATCTCGCGTAATCAGTGATCCAATGCTCCTTAATAAATAAGGGGTTAAATATCCCTCTTATTAGTCTGGTATTATCGAGATGACTTCATAGAATATTATGAAAAGAACTGGGGTAAACCAACTAAATTTAAATGGACTGATGTACAGATTCACCATATGCGTCCACTCAAGTATAATGGACAAGACACTATGTCTAATTTTATTCCATTGTGGAGCATGGTGGCTGAGCTATTCATTGTAACGAGGGTGGGATTTTGTATGGGTTCAAATGTATTGGATCTGATAGAATTCCTTAAACGGAATGCTTCTCCCGATCACACTTTCCAACGACTTATTCCAGGGCTTGGTGAGGGGCCTTTGGAATGCACCTGGAAAGATCCAGTAAGTGCGATAGAAGTTAATAAGTTCTTACAGGATAATGATTGGCACTTTCCAGAGGATTATAAGCAATTTCTTTTGAAACATAACGGGGCAGTTTTATTTCAGCATCCCTACTATGGTGGGGGAACTGAACTATTGAGTCTAGAACAAATATTACTAATATCCAAGACATACGAGCAGATCCCGTCCATTTGTTATCCAATTGCTTGGACAGATCATCGGATTGGAGCAATATGCATTGATTCTGTGAAATGTCAGCAGGGAGAAACACCATATCTGTTCTTTTTAGACGCAATGGATCATATTGAAGACGCCATTCCAATTCCGCTTACCTTTACCGAATGGTTAGATCGTCTAATTATCTGTCAGGGACAAGAATACTGGAACTGGTAGAATGCCGGATATCCTCCCCCTTTCCTCTTCCGATATAACAATATGCGGATTCGGATCTGGTTAGCTAGCAGCAGTGTCGTGCTAAATGTAATCCTACAATAATCAGATGTGGTCAGCTATCGGGCGCGCCGGTGAACGATTGTCTGACTCGTGTCCCATGTAAATAGATTACCGCTCTATTAGCACAGCGCTCATTACATAACCTTAATTCATTTAATCAGTAATTTTTTTAAGCTCAAAAATAGTTGCCTCTGATAACAAGATAAGCCTATCATTATTAACAGCTAAAAAGCTTAAACCTACAGGTATGCTCATTTTTGTAGAAGGGTCACTTATAATTATTGCTTTTACTTCATCATTTATATTTAAGTCTGGGATATCTATTTTGTATAATCTATAAAAAGAGTCAGAGTTATAGCATGTCGCTGTGATCTCATATAGTGGATTTTTTAGTTCATATTGATAATTACTATAGTTTTTAAGCCCTTTTGATGAAAAAAAGTCTTTTTTGATTATAATTTCATCTCCAATAAATTTTTGCCCTGTTGGATATTCAGAAGCATCATTATATGAATTTGCAAATCCTAAATGCTTCTCAACTTTCCAAGTTCCATAGAAATATTTCTCAGTTTCGCTATCCAAATTTATAAGTTCTGCATTAAGACAATCGGATGTGTTTTTTGGAATAATAGACTCTTCCGTTTCAGGTTTAGGCTCACTAGAAGTATTTGGATTTGATGTCGTTTCAACATTTCCACAAGCCGTTGCTAGCATCAGCATTATCATAATACAAACCAATAATGTTTTTTTCATATCTCACACTCCTACTATAAAGTTATCTTTTCTCCTGTTTGCTCACTTGCTAACTAGAATAGATTTCTTCTCAATCAGTAGCCGGAATCGAATTTTGCAAAATCCAGATCTAAAAAAGTTCAGCCTGGTATTTTTTTACTATATTATTATATCTAATATATAATATGAATGAATACAAAAATATTACAGAAGAGGATTTCTGTTGATAGGATTAAAATTGTAACTGTTTAGCCTGTTTCGATCTTATTTGACAGACAGCACAAATAGAGGCACTCCGTTACGGCACTACCTCTACGGACATAGGAATGTACAGACATGTAATTTTAAAAAGTAACTATCTCAAGGCGGGATAGCTACAAATAAATTTAATAAGGAGTGCTTGATCGTGAATCTTAAGTCCGTTTTCAAAGGAGTAGTATCATCTGCTCTGGTAGTTTGTCTAATTGCTGGGACAAGTAATATACCTGCTTTTGCGGAGTCGACTAAAAGTTCGTCGAAAGATTATGCAGCTAAAAGTGGCAGTTCTTCAGGAACTGAATTTCAGGATTCATTCCCATTAAAAAAGAGTAATGGGGCAAAAGTGAACTTCTGGATTAAAAATACTGGGAATGTAAGCGTGAGAATCTCAATTAATGGTGATCAGAAAAGAACTCTCGCACCAGGTAAGAGTGGCCACATTAGTGCTCCAGTTGGTTCCTTAAGTAGAGAATATAAATTTAAAGCTGTACCAACGCCTGATGGTGGTGATATTAGTATAGACTATCGTATTGCTCAAAGAGATTAAATTTGATGCTTAAGATATTTTTAGTTATTTTATAAGTCTCCTGGATCCGAGATGGTAATTTGGTAATTCAGTGCAGACATAGAGTAAAAAAAGAGTACGAACTAGCTTGAGGAGCTTAAGCAAAATGCTCATAGATGAAAGCTAGGAAAATAAATACCTAAATTAGTAAAAGCCGATTTCCTTAACTTACAGGAAATCGGCTTCAGAATCTCAACCCCTGTATTATAAAATGCCGCAATTTACGCGGCAATTAATGAGATAATGTTCTTATCACCCGACAATTGTAGCATTTTGTTGGTCTGATTGTTCGTTGTAAGATATCAGGCCTCGTCCCGCTCCTTTACCCTTTTCCTGTTCGATTACAGCAGCGAGCATACTCGCCAATTCCTCACGGATCAGCGGCTTATTGGGCTGAAAACGGTTGCCCTTCGCAAATCAGCCCCTACGTTAGCAAAATGAGATGCTCCCAGGTTAATGAATGCTATTATAAATGCTTTTAAATTCTTGAACAAAATCAATCGGCAGCATAGGGTCATCAGAAGCGGCTACTCGTTGCAGCTCTTTTAACCTGTTCATTGATTCTTCATCCAAATTTGACACATCGTTTGCTTGATGAATATAAACATACAGCAATATATGACGAAGTTTAATAGAATCTTGTAAATATGCTATTTCTTCTTCTTGGATTGTATTTTCCTTTAGATATCCTTTCATAAAATGGTGGAAAAACAACCTAAAATATTCCGTTTTATTTTCAAATTCTTTAAACGGATAAAAAAGTGCATAATACAATGTAATCCCAATATCGTTTACGAAATACGTATAACCGCAATCATCGAAATCGAACAAATAAATGTCTCCGTTATGCAGATAAAAATTACTTTGATGAAAATCAGTATGAGTCAAACCGTATGTATCTTTGGACTTAGGCAGAGGAGTAAGTTTTGTTAATCTCTCTTTAAGAATTGGTATCATTACATCATCAGGTGGCAGGTATTTATCTACCTTTAATTGAACTTCTTGCTCCCAAGCTTGTCGTTTAAACGCCGGCTTACTCCAATCATAACCCTTTGTGGCATGATGGATTTTCCCAAGAAATTCTCCCCATTTTTCGTAAAGCGATTCATTCCAATCTTCATCCGACACTTCTTTTCCAAGAGACTTTTCATATGAAATGGCTAGGAACGAACCTTTTTCTGCAGTAATTTCTTCAACCATATTACCCTCGGCCGATAGAATAGCTTTTGAAACTGCCAGATCTTTATTCGACAAATAATTTAGAAATTCAATTTCACCCCGTATATAATTTATTGATCTTCTAATTGTATGTGTGATTTTTAATATGAAAAATGCATTGTCTTTCTGATATTCATAAACAAAGCTTTCATAACCGCCCAATAAACGAACAGTATCACTATTAATGTTAAATCGCTTTATTGCTTCGGTAAGGATCTCTTCAGTGAATTGCTCTTCAATTTCTCGTATCATTTTGTAACCTCCATAAAAATGAAGCAGACACAAAGGAGTAGTCTTCTCTCGCCAAGGATTCTTTTTTCTTTCCTCGGATGATTATCATGACCGGCTGCCGCTGTGTATATTCAACTATTCTGCATCTAGGAAACACTAACGTTTCTTTTACTTAATTTCTTAAATGCTGAGTACTCCTTATTGGACTTAATAAAACTTAATATTTTTTCGGCACATTCTATTGGATTCATCTTTTAATTTTCGAATAGTACAGTGAGTTTAAGGGATCAAAAGTTATTCGTGCCACAACTTGGTCATCTACTTCTCTTGTAGGTTGTCTTCCCTGAACTTGAAGTTCCGTTCATCAACACAATGAGTCCTTGCTTCAAACGAATCACCCGCACTTATAAGATTTATGTATCTAATGGATATGTTAATTTCGCAAATTTTATAAAATTATCCAACCCAAAGTATATTCGAGAAACGATTGAACTATCCTGCCCGTTCGTATTATGAGATCAACCATTTCTTTCTGGTTGATCCTTTTTGAATTTGCTTCGAGGATTAGGGTAGCCGGGGCGAACGTACCTGCCCGTGGGACTTGATCCCGAGCGCTATAATGTTCACCCTACTTGTCATGACCATGATTGAGGCTAGTTGGGACAAAGATCCCGTATCACATGCGATGCTGTGGAGCGACAAGGAGATTCATAGGGGGCTACTGGTAAATCTATTTCAAGGAGAGATAAAATGAACCCTGTTATAGGACTAGACATTTCTAAAGAAGAAAGCCACGGACAAGCTTTCTTAGATCGAGGAAAACCATACCGAGGGGTATTCCATTTCGAACATACACGGGATGGTCTCGAGATATTGCTTCAAGTTATTCATGACATTGAACATGAATCGGGGCATCGACCTACAATGATTCTGGAAGCAACCGGGCACTATCAAAGCCCTGTTGTTCAATTTCTAGAGGAACATCACTATTTATTTATCGTTATCAATCCGCTCATTTCTAATCGACTTCGCAAAACCAATCTTCGTAAAGTGAAAACGGATGCTGCTGACGCTTATCTTCTGGGTGAACTTTACTATAGGGAGGAATTCGAACCATTCAAAAAAAGAGGTGTGCAACTGCTTAATATGCGTTATCTGACGCGACAACACGAGTCCTTCTCTAAGATGTGCGTGCAGACGAAGCTGCAATTCCAAGCCGTTCTGGATCAGGTTTTCCCGGCGTACAAAGGTGTTTTCGGGGCTATGTATTCTAACGCATCCCTTCGCTTCTTACTTGAGTTTCCGACTTCATCCTCTGTCCTACAAGTCAGTGAAGAGACGCTTAAAATCAAAATCAATGCTCTTCTAACTTCAAAACGTGGACGATCAGAGAGGTGGATTAATGAACGAGTTCAACGGTTGATGGAAGCTGCAAAGCGAAACCCATTTCAGCAAACGATGTATGAGAGCCACTTAATTAATCTTAAGATCTTGATCAGCCTTATCCTTCAGTACCAAGAGCATCTTTCTGAGTTGGAACAGACCATAGATGCCCTGGCTTCTAAGATTGAAGAGTATGATTTAATCCAGTCGATTCCCGGTATTGGTCCTAAAATTGCTGCAACAATTTTAGCGGAAATTGGAGAAGTCGACAGGTTTGATCATCCAAAGAAACTGGTTGCCTTTACAGGAATAGACCCCAGCGTTTTTGCTTCAGGAAAATTTACAGCGACACGTAATCGAATCACCAAACGTGGTTCCAGGCAGCTTAGATACGCACTTGTAATGGCGGTACAGTGTGGCCTGATCCGCTCTCGCAACACGCGGATAAAAGAGTTTTACGAACGCAAAAGAGCTGAAGGAAAACCTCACAAGGTGGCTCTAGTGGCGTGTGCAAATAAGTTAGTTCATTGGTTGTATGCCATTTTAAAAAGTAAGAAATCATTCCGTCCAGCATAACAAAACAATGATGGTATAACCTTCCAATATAACTCGAATTGGAGGGTTGTTTGGCATGCTTATTAATCAATATAACACAAGTCCTCGAGTTGTTTTGCTGGTAATCTTGACAAGCTATTAGCTGGTATAGCTTAATAAGGGTTAATTTTCGTGAGAATCGGCTGACGGGCTCGAATTCATAATACCCGATGAACTGGCTCTTGTTATTGCCGGGATACCCGCCTCCTCCGAGTGGGTTGGCATCGGTCAAACATCCTTATACGCGACCAAAAAAGTAAACGCAAGGCGATAATGTTTGTTGTAGTTTTCTTACTGTTGTACTCTTTGAATTAAACAAAGAAAAAACGAGTGAGGATGAGGACTACACCACGGCGAAATGGTTCGTAGCCTCTTCCACACTCGTTGACAAGTTCGAATAAGCAAACACAAAGGCTCTCAGTAAAGCTCTATTGAGAGAGACATACAAAGTGGTAAACCGTGAATTTTCGAGCCGTGTCCACATAGCCAACCGATTGGACAACGAGTGCGACTTCTTCAGGCGTCAGTATGGATTGAAGATTACCCTATCTGTACAAATGTTAGTGAAGACGCATTAGAACCACTTATACCATTTGGTGCAAATGATAGGGTTACTGTCGGTAAGTTACTAGAGATTAAACCAATTGAAACATGGTCTCCTGCTGCTAGACTAAGAATATTAGTTAGATTAAGTTGCGTTGTTCCGTTTATGTTTCCTGCATTACCAAAAGAATTTAAAAACGGTACTGCTATCCCTCCCCCATTGACCTGTATTCCAAAAGTTCCAGAATTTTCTGCAGCGAGATTGACCATTGCTGATACTTCATAAATACCAGCTACATTTACGGTAACGGAACCATCTAGATTTAATGTAAATGCTCCAGGAGTGTTTATAGGTGCTGCACTTGCACCAGTCACAGGAATAATAGTTCCAGAAGTCATGACACCGGAAGGGATAAACGGTCCGATGGTAGTGACATTTGTAAATGAACCGTGGACACCAGAAAAAGTTCCAGTTGGACCTGTAACGCCTGTCAAGCCTGTAGCCCCAGTAGCCCCAGTAGCACCACTAGCTCCGGTAGCTCCCGTTGGTCCTGTTGGTCCGGTGGCCCCAGTAGCTCCTGTAGTCCCAGTATCTCCGGTAGCTCCAGTAGCTCCAGTAGCTCCAGTAGCTCCCGTTGGTCCCGTTGGTCCTGTTGGTCCTGTTGGTCCGGTGGCCCCAGTAACTCCAGAAGCCCCAGTAGCCCCAGTAGCCCCAGTAGCCCCAGTAGCTCCTGTAGCTCCTGTAGCTCCAGTTACACCCGTAGCGCCTGTTGTGCCCGTAGCGCCTGTTGTGCCCGTAGCGCCCGTTAGCCCTGTAGGACCAACGGGTCCGCCTGCTGGCCCTGTTGGGCCTGTTGCCCCTGTCGGGCCGAGAAGCGATGGTGCTGCAAGAACGCTATCCAATTTGGTAGCCAGCAGTAGCTCTTTCTTGATAAGCTCCGTCATTGTACTTTTTACGCTACTATTAATCGCAAGCAAATCGTCGATGGTTGCCGGAACGCTGAGACCCGGCAAAGTACCTATCGCATATTGGATTTTCTCAGCCTCGGCATTAATAACGTGACCCAGACCCAGTTCTTCGATCGCAATTGACGCCAACAACAGATTCAACGCATCTTGTCTTGTTACGGTAATACTTGGCGTAATATTCGGAATATTCGCTTGTGACACCAACGTCACCCTCCCTTATTACCTTCATTCTTCTCAGTTATACTATGCTGTTCAAGAATTTAGGTGACAAAATACTCGGCAAAAGGCAAAAAGCCCCTCCCACAGGAGAAGCTCAATTATAGAGCAGTATATACATGATCTGCATCGTGTATGTATGGCACGCTACTGAACTTCCGTCGTTCGATCACCCTGATCTCATCCCCTAGTCGAGCCACAGCACAAAGTCCTACGAAGCCGCATTGAAAGCCAATAAATAGATAAGCTCGCTCTTATCTGCTCCACTAATTGACCTCTGCCGAATACAGCTAATAAGCGCGATTCTATGGCAGGATGATAAAATGCAGAACATTTGTCATTCCCTTTTTAAGACTACCAACCGTCGTTAAGGTCCCAATAATCCCACTCCATGTAGTCCCCTTTATGTTTTTCATTCACATTATCGCGTTTGCGGTTCTGTGCCTCGTAAAGTCCCGAAGCAACATTCTTATCCCCCTGATCCAATTGTAGAGCAGTATCAAGTTTTTTGAGCAGCAGCCATTCGGCCATCATGAACGAGTCCATAAACTGGATAACTGAATGGTTGAACTGGATAATTTCTCCTGCCGTTGATCCGCCCTCACCAAGTTTATCTTCACAGAAAGCGCGGATATGCCCGGCTTCCGTCTCCAAGAGACTGGAAAGTGCATTTTCTTCAGATGCAATGGATTCGATCAGATGAGTTATGGCTTCGTTCATTGGAGGAACAGGTGTGGCTGATTCGTTTTCTTTGATCATCATCTTGATCTTCCTCCATCTCCTATTCTTCCTTACCTTCCGTTAGAAAGATTTTAGATAACGAATGTAACGAGTCTGGCCGATGCTAATACTGATTTCACCAAAAATTTCCGGAGGATGCATAGCTGGAGAACGCTTTCCACGATTAGAGGGAGAAGCTGTGTTCCTGCTCTTCTCTTTCACTCCAATGCGCAGATTATTGAACACTTTAGCTTGGGTATTCTTCAGATCATCCTCTTCTTGAGGCGCTTGAGGGTCCGGAGAGTTTTTGTCCGCTATCTGTTGATTATCCCCAGGCTCCTCATGAATAGACCGGATCTGTGTTTCGATATGCGCTTCTGTCTGAGGCTCTATTTGATCTTTTGCTTGAATTGCCGTCTGCTCTTCAATGAGAGCTTCTACTTGCGCTTGTGGCTGTTCATGCACGTCTGGTTGAGGAGCGTAGCATGTGGACAAATAGTCAAGGTTCTCGAACACACGCTCCATACAATACGAGTTCTGTAACGGCTTTTGCTGCAGCTTTTCCATAAAGGTGTAAAGCTCAGGCAAGTGGGTATGCTCAAGGGCAGAGCCGCTAAGCTGATCATCCCTGTAATCGCTCAATCCAGCGGTTGCATCCATATAATCCATGGCAATCTGCTTTCGCTTCGCTTGAATATGAAGCTGAACGAGTGTGTGAAACATGTTCATCATCTGAAATTCAAGCTGCCTATATTCTTTATCTGTGCCTGCTCTTGTTCTATCTATGATTCCAGTGCAAATGTGAACGACGGAGGCTGTCATTTGCTTAAGAGAATTATGATCGTTCAGCCCGGGTTTATTCTTCACAGTCTCCACCCTTTTCTTACCCGATTTGTTGTCCTTCTGCTCCACCTTGCATGCTACTTCCAATCATCATCGAAAATACACCCGTCTTCCCAATATATATCTTGCATATCCTCTAAATTTCTCAGTTCTTTACGGCTTTTTTCCTGAGAATAACCTTTCCATTTTTCCTGATCCAGTTGAAGCACAGTCTCCAGCTTTTTGAGCAGCATCCATTCAGACATCACAACAGAGTCCATGAACTGGGTAATCGATTTGTTGAATTGAATGGTATCTGCTGCTGTAGAACTGCTCTTCTGGTCCTGATTTTGCTTGGAGAAGACACGGATCTGCTCCGCTTTCGTCTCCAGCAGTCTTGATAGGGCTTTTTCTTCGGATGCAATGGATTCAATCAGATGAGATACAGCTTCGTCCTTTGCAGGAACAGAGCGGATTGACGTGATTCCTTTGATCTCCATGCTTCTCCTCCTTCACCCCTATTCTTCCATGCACTCCTTCACACACACAACCTGTTCTTCCAGCCTCACCACATCTTCCAGCTTGAAATGCAGCAGTATCTGATTCTTGATTACCGTCCTTAATGTCCGTTCGGCACTGTCATTAATCTGAAGTGCATCTTGCAGGCTGAAACAGTGCTCTTGAATCACTTTCTGCAGCTTCTCTGCTTCTGCATTGACAATGTGTGACAGACTGATCTCCTCCAGAGCAATGGACGTAAGGAGAAGATTGATAACCTCGGGCCTATTTAAAATAATCTCAGGCTTAATATCCGGAATATTCGGCATACTCATCTTGTTCATCCCTTTCTGCTACTATCACTCCCGTCATGATGCCGGATGCACGAAACGGCTGCATCTGCATATGATGGTTACTAAGCCGGGCGGGTATTATACAATCATATCTATGTACGAGTCGTTCCATCCATGAGCTTTTCCGAAAAAAATCATAAAAAAAAAGCGTGGCGGGTCTGATTCTCATCAGCACTCATCACGCTCTTCCAATCCACTTTTCTGACTTTTAAGGTGTTGTCGTAGTTACTGGCACAAGCGGCACGACGCCTTCCAGTTTCTGCAGCAGTAGAATTTCCTTACGCACAACTTCTTGTAGTGTTTTACGCACACTATCATCAATGGTCAACAGATTAGATAACGTAGCTGGCGGGGTAAGACCAGGCCCCAATGTTCCCAGTACGAATTGGATCTTCTCTGCCTCAGCATTAATGATGTGGGCGAGGGCCAGCTCTTCAAGTGCTATGGAGCCTAACAGTAAGGCTACCGTCTGGTTAATTGTGAGACTAATCGTAGGTGTAATGTTCGGGATGTTCGCTTGTGACAAACTAATCACCTCATTCATTTTTTTGGTGAAACTTCATTACTAACGACAGGAAGATAATACTGTAGTGAGCAGTATTGCTCTTCCTCTTCGTTCTGTTAATTTTTATATGCTGCATGGCTTGATCAACTGAACTGAAAATTCAAAAAACTTTATTATTCTTCGATGAATTCCTCTATAAACACACGCTGTTCCTCCAACCTCACTACATCTTCCAGCTTGAAATGCAGCAGCATCTGATTCTTGATTACCGTCCTTAATGTCCGCTCGGCACTGTCATTGATTGCAAGCGCATCTTGCAGACTGAAGCAATGCTCCTGGATCACCTTCTGCAGCTTCTCTGCTTCCGCATTCACAATATGTGACAGGCTGATCTCCTCCAGAGCGATAGAAGTGAGGAGAAGATTAACAACCTCCGGTCTCTTCAGAACGATCTCCGGCTTGATATCCGGAACATTCGGCATACTCATCTTGTTCATTCCTCTCTATTCGATATAGTCCTTAACAGTATTCTTACCGTGCGTATAGCTTCTTGCGAGGTTTTACCCCTTTCTGTTGACTTGAAGAGTAGAACCTGTTTTCCTAATGTACAATGATGTATATGTACAGGGTATTTTATCCATGAGCTTTTCCAAAAATGAAGTCATAAAAAACGTGGTAGGGACTAGTCCGCATCAGTATCCCTACCACGTTCATTCATAATTTATTTTTAAACTACAGGCACAAGCGGTAAAACCCCTTCCAACTTCTGCTGTAGCAGAACTTCTTTTCGGACCACTTCCTGTAGCGTCTTGCGAACACTATTATCAATTGCCAACAAATCAGCTAAGGTAGCATGTGAGGTGACACCAGGCTTTAGTGTTCCCAGTACGAATTGGATCTTCTCTGCCTCAGCATTTATGATATGGGCGAGGGCCAGCTCTTCAAGTGCTATGGAGCCTAACAGTAAGGCTACCGTCTGGTCAATTGTGAGACTAATCGTAGGTGTAATGTTCGGGATGTTCGCTTGTGACAAACCAATCACCTCTTCTAAATTTTATCGATCTAAGAAATTAACGTACAGTTGACACGGTAGTTCCTCTTACTCATCTCCCCTCCTTATACGTGAGTCATTCATTATATATACTGCATAGCTTGTGTTTCTGAACTAAAACTTGATCCGTTGTAATAAAAAAGCCGATCCCTCCAATCAGGAGAGAGCGGCTTCTTCTACAATAAAAGTGTTTAGCCCTTCAGGCCATGAGCTCAGGGTCGATACAGTTGATGCCGATCTTGGTGAGTTTTTGCACCACCTGGTCATCAGACGGCGCATTTTCAATAATGATGTTCACTACTTCATCAACATCATCGACAAAGCGAACATAGCGGTTGTATTCCCTCATTGTCATGTTCTTCGTACCAACGAAGAGTTGCTGAAGTAAATCCGTTACTGGCATGTGGACCTTGCCATCTGGGGCTTCTGGCAGTGTCCAAAATTTGCTGTCAAGGAACACCATTGAGGTAATCGGAGCGTTATTTTTCTTGTCGCGGTAATAGATTTGTTCCGCCCGCTGAAACACTTCCTGGATTGTGCCTCCCCGCCCTTCAGAAAAAACGATACCGCATGAAGCCAGCGTCAGGAGGACATCCTCCCTTATGCTATTAAGAAAATATTTCGCAACATGGGTCGTAAGCGGCGTAAAAGGTTCATGACCGAAATGCCAAGTCGGCACTGCCAAACTGTAATTGATTGGTGTGAGTTGACCCTCCAGCTCTTTAGCAATTTTCCAAGCGGGAAGCATCCATGCGTGAAGTTCACGTGCAATATCTTCATCGATTGCCCACGTCGTCCCTTCTTTTTCTTTAACGAGGACATTCTCCATGTTCTGCGGCAATTCGGTAAATGATCCATCTGCCAATCTATCAATGGCGGAAGTAAGCGAGTCTGCGGAACGTCCCGCGTAAAGTGCACCAAGATGGGCTGCCTCCATACAGCCCGGGCCGCCGCCGCTGGCGACGATAAAGCCGGATTCAGAAAGCAACTGAGCAATTCGCGCAATCTCGCGATATGTCTTGCTGCCACGTGGCTCCCGGGTCCCTCCCATGATTCCGACAGGACGCCGCCCTGTCTGCACCTCCGCTGCCAGGAATGCATTCATTCCCCGCACAACTGAAGCGTCATGTAACGCTTCCATCATCGCAGCGTAAGGGTCCAAGATGGTAGTACGTCCTTGTTGCTGAAAATATACATAGTTCTGAAAATCGGGCGTAGCCGTTACACTCAGCGCATTGTCCGGGTCAAAGTGTTTAAGCAATTCCAATGGTTGATAAACTTTATCGTGAATGGGGTTGAATGGAGGGTGAGTGATCATTTCAATCGGTTTTTTCATAGTTGGCTCCTAAGTTCCTCCTAAGTACTTTCCTTTTCCTCCTAGTTATGATGTGTTGTTCGGCAAAAGATTATTACAGATGCGAAAAGCCACCCAGGTTAATGGATGGCTTTATGTACTGCCTATGAACTGTCTTCGGATAGTGACCGAACCCCTCCGCATTCTGACAAACAATTTATCAGAAAGCGCTGATCATTAAGATTTACGCCATACCCCTAGCTGCTTCCGAATCAGAACGATCTGTCCTGCGTGATACACATCGTGCATGATCCAATTGAGCAATTCTTGCCCGAGCGTAATTTCGGTTTTGGCATATGGTGCATCCAGCTGCTCTTCCGTCAAACGGTCAAGCGCATCACGCAGCTCCGAGGCCACGCGCTTCGCTCGATTCACCAACGCTTTCCATTCCGCCTCATCTTCTGGATCTATACTGCCTTGGAACGTCTTCTCATTGGAGATAGCCGGCGGTCCGAGCTGGGCTCCATTCAGCCGAAGCAGCCTGCGTTCATTATGAAAATTCATATGTAAGAGCGTCTCCCAGATCGAGTTACCTCCCCCTTGTGGTGTCCATGCGGCTGCCGCCGCTGGTATGCCCTCCAACACGGTAGACACCGGAACGATCCATTCTTCCTTCTCCCAAATATGATCCCATTGCCAGACCAGACCCTCTACCCGGCTGTGCCCCATACACCATCATCCCCCATGCAAAAAAAGGTAACATTCTTATTTCCCATCAAAGTGATAAATTAATTGTACAACACCTGAAGAAAATGGTCTTGTATTAACCAATTTCAAATTCAACCTTTGTTTGATATCCACAAATAGTGGTTTACCTTCCCCTAATACAACAGGGTGAGCAGATAATCTAAATTCATCAACAAGTCCTAAATGGATAAAAGTTGTGATCAGACTTGCTCCGCCATATAACCAGATGTCTTTACCAGGCTTATTCTTCAATGTTTCTACTTCCTCAACAATACTATCATTTATGAATATTGCTTTATCATCTGTCCCCGTTTGCGTCCTGGAAAACACGTACTTCTCTTTACTATGAACCAATTCCCAGAATTCTTTTTCTGAATTCGTATGTTCTATTTCCGGGGTAAATTGTCCCCATAAATCATAACTTTTTCTTCCATACAAAATGGTATCCACTTGATTTAAAAAATGAGTAAAATCCATCTCAGCGTCCATAATACACCAATCAATTTCACCATTTTTCCCTTCAATAAAACTATCTAAAGTCACGGCTAAATCTAAAATGATTCTTCTTCCCATACATTCGTAACTCCTCCCGTTAATCTACCCCTCCATTGTAGACCTTAATTACGTCACCCTATGTCATAAATGAATAAAAGTGACGAAATCATTAGTGCTATAACTCCAATTTTTATTCAAATAAAAAGCCGTTGAACTTTTATAAGATCAACGGCTTAAAAATTCATTTTTTACATACGACGGATTTTTGTGAACTGTATATTCTCATCGTCTGGGTTGCACTATTTATTACCGGAGGAGATTGGTTTTCGCCAGTTCGATGATTTCGTTGCCTTGCCCGTTCAAAACGGCTTTCAGCATCCACATCGTAAATCCGCGTGCCTGCTCGAAGTTGATCTTCGGCGGCATAGCCAGCTCCTGACGATTGACGACGACGTCCAGCACTACCGGACCGCTGTGTTCGAACGCTCGGCGAACGGCGCTTTCCAAGTCATTCGGATCCTCGACCCGGATTCCTTCGATTCCCATAGCTTTAGCCAGCACCGCAAAGTTTGGATTGTCGAGTTCCGTTCCGAATTCTAAAAAGCCCGCTGCTTTCATTTCCAACTCGACGAATCCAAGTGCACCATTATTAAAGACAACGATCTTGATCGGGAGCTTATGCTGACGAAGGGTCAATAGATCTCCGAGCAGCATGGTGAGTCCCCCGTCCCCTGACAGCGATACGACCTGGCGTCCCGGCTGTGCAACCTGTGCCCCAATCGCCTGAGGCATGGCGTTCGCCATTGTCCCGTGGCTAAACGAGCCCAAAAGCCTTCTTTTTCCATTCATGCTCAAGTATCGGGCAGCCCACACTGTCGGCGTCCCAACATCGCAAGTCAAAACGGCATCCTCATCTGCGAGATCGCTGATTACCTTCATGAGGTATTGCGGATGAATAGGCGCTCGGCCGGGATTTGCAAGATTGTCCAGTTCCTCGCGGACTTTGGCATAATGTGCGACAAAGTGCTGCAGATGATTAGAGGAGTGCGGTTCCTTTAACAGGGGTAACAGCGTTTCGACCGTCGTCTTCACGTCTCCACACACCCCGTATGCGAGCGGCGTTCGCCGGCCTAGTCGGGAGGAATCCAAGTCAACCTGAAGAATGGTCGCTTCTTGCGGATAAAATTGCCGGTATGGAAAATCGGTACCCAGCATGAGTAAAACATCGCATTCCATCATGGCGTGGTAGCCGGAAGAATATCCAATGAGGCCGGTTAATCCGACGGAATACGGGTTGTCGTATTCCAGATATTCTTTTCCTCGCAGTGCTATGACCATTGGGGATTGCAGCTTCTCGCACAGCTTCATGAGTGAAGCATGAGCTCCCGCGCAGCCGGCACCGCATAGCAAGGTAATCCTCTTGCCTTTATTTAAATAATCAGCAAGCGTCTTCAATTCGTCTGTAGAAGGGCTGACAATCGGCCGGGTGGAATGGATGACGCGTTCCGGAACCGAACTTTCGTCGTATTCGAATGCGGCTACATCACCAGGGAGAACTAAAACAGATACTCCCGACCTTGCCGTCGCGGTTTGCATCGCCATCGTCACCGCTCGAGGGATTTGCTTCGGCCCGGTTACGACCTCACAAAAGAAGCTGCATTCTTGAAACAACATGTCCGGACGGGTCTCTTGAAAAAATCCGCTACCGATTTCACTGCTCGGAATATGAGCGGCAATCGCAAGTACTGGCACCCGGTTTCTATGGCAATCGTACAATCCGTTAATGAGATGCAAATTACCTGGTCCGCTGCTACCCGCACATACGGCGATGGCTCCGCTGAGGGTAGCATCCGCGCCAGCCGCGAACGCTGCAACCTCTTCGTGGCGGACGTGGATCCATTCTATTTTTCCGGAACGACGAATCGCATCGAGCAATGCATTGAGTGAATCGCCGATAATGCCGTAAATCCGCTTCACGCCGGCGTTCAGAAGGGATTCCACAATGGAATCCGCGATCGTTCTTCTCAAGGGAATCTCTCCTTTCTGTTTTTATTATATTGCCATAATACGAGCAGCCTATTCTTGATTTCACAACGATTGTACCTATTGCCGATGTACGATACATAAATCGATGAACCCAGCAGTAGAGGTCAGCTTTTTCAGGTATGGGAACATACGTTCTTTAAATCGAAGTCGTTGGTTAAGCGAATAACAAAACAAGGTCCTGCCCTTAGCAAAGGACAAGACCTTGTAGCACTACTATGAAAAATTAATTACTCTCTGTACTAATCTCTCTTGTGGTTAAATTTGCCGTGTCCGTCTTTATCCGTATGTGTGCGGTTCACGATCTCTGTAACTTTTGTAGTTATATTAGCTTTTTCTTTATCATACTGGGCTTGTGTAATCTTGCCGTCAGCTAAGCGTTTATCCAGGGCCATCGTAAATTGCTTGCTGAGGAGGTCGACAACTGCTTGCACCGATACACCCTTCTCTCCGGCAATAGCTGCGAGCGATTTACCCTCGTGCAAAGCTGTCTTCAAGTCTGTTTCTGACAGTCCTAGAAGTGTCGCGATTGCCGCCTGATCCAGTTTTCCGTGATTCTTATGATCACCTTTGGCTGTAAACGTGCGATTTACAAGCTCCGATGCTTTTGTGGAGACTTCAGATTTTTTCGTATCATACTGGGCTTGTGTAATCTTCCCGTCAGCCAACTGCTTGTCCAGTGCCGTTGTCAGCTCTTTTGTCACAAGATCAACAACGGATTGCACCGCTACTCCTTTCTCTCCAGCAATCACCGCCAGTGACTTCCCGTCACGCTCTGCTGTCTTCAGATCCGATTCAGTTGCTCCAAGAAGTGTAGCGATCGCTGCTTGATCCAGTCTTCCCTGATTACCACGGAAGCCACGCCATTCGAAGCCTTTTCCTTTTACATTTCCGGATTCCGAACCTTGTGCAGCTACCTTTTGGGTCTTAGTGGGTTGGGCGACTGTGGCTGCTTGAACATTTCCGGATAGAAATGTGGCTCCACCTAACGTTACTGACAGAGCCAATGCGCTTGCTACAATAAATCTCTTCTTCATGCTAAGTTCCTCCCGTGGTGTTGTTTTTTTGGATTACACAGGTATCATAAGATTCTTGGCTTAATTCTCCATGAGTGCCAACTGAATGTTTGCTGAAAATTTTGACTTCAATGCAGAGGAGACGCTACGGGTTTACGAGACTCAATAATACCCCACCATATACATAAAAAGCCCCATCCTTAAAGGATGGGGCTACGCCTCATACGATAGCTTCGATTATTGGGTGGTCTTACCTCAACCTTCATGTCCAAATTGCTAAAGTAAGAGTTTAATGAAGATTGTTCATAAAAGTATGAGTTAAACTTACTAAAATTTCTTACCCTTACCGTGAAGAATCTTCATCTCTCCGTTTTCATAACCCACCGTGTAACTCACCCGGTAATTTTGATAGACGGTACCGCTCTTCCGCCGCTCTTCGGCAGTAATGTCAACCTTGACCAAAGTACTGTCCGCTTGCTTTTCAAGGGAGGGGCGTCCGAGTGTAATGTAACCGGTATTCAGGTATCCCTGCCGGAACTTATCGTAGCTTGTTCCACCCTGCCATTCACTACCCAAAAGAGAATAGGCTGTAACATAATCACCATTGTTCAGACATTGATAGAAAAATGAGACAATATCCCGCTCGTCCACTATGGCCCCATCGTTATCCGTACCATAATCATCCGTACCAGCCACATCTGGAAGTTTGCTCATTGGGGTCTTAGACCACTCTCTGGCCTGCTGTAGAATGCTGGAGATCGGTATACTGAATCCGAATCCTGATTCCTCGGTGACGGAAGCCGAATTAATGCCCAGCACCTCTCCCGTTTCAGCGCTAACCAGTGGTCCTCCGCTATTCCCGTGAGTAATGGGTGCAGAGATTTGATACAAATTGCTGTATGTATAAGGATCAATATCAAAACTGCGACCAAGTCCGCTAATAATACCCGTTGTCACCGTGTTCTCCAGTCCCAGCGGGCTGCCAAGTGCAAGAATTTCGTCCCCTACTGCTGCCCTGTAACCCTCTGCCAAAGGGAGCGGATTGAGCTTCTTAAGCTCCTGTACACGAACCACAGCAATATCCGTGTCCGTGCCGATTCCAATGACGTTCCCTTTATATTCTTCATGATTCAGTGTTCGAATCGTCACTTGGGACGAACCAGCTACGACGTGGGCATTCGTCAACAGGTCGCCTTGATCGTTATATAGAAAACCTGACCCGAGTCCGGTCCCACTTTCGATAGTGACCACCAGCTTCTGACTGTCATCAATGATGGCTTTCCGAGTCTTTGCCGGTTGTGTTTTGGTAGTCTCTGTTGTCGTCTTCACTGGGGCTTGTACTGCAAGTAGCGGTTGCCCAGTCAATTGGTTCTCGGCCATCCGGTGAATCATGTAGGCGCCCCCGCCTCCCAAACCAACAAGAAGCAGACATGTCAATGTGCTTATCCAAATTCCTTTACTCATGTTCTTCGATACTCCTATTCTAGATACCAAGATGCATTGGCAGCCGAGACCTGTACCTGTTGATACACCCCATAGTATGAGGTTGAAAACAATCCTGATTCTCCAGGATTCAGCTTATACGGTGAAACGTCAGCATATGTACTTCCAATATAGCTTCCCGAATCGCTGCTATAAATCTCCAGATTGAGGCTAATGGAATAGATTGGGCGAGTGGCGGTGTTCGTGACCGTCCCAGTGATTGAGAGATCACCGTAATCATCAAGAATCACTCGGAGATCTGACACATTGACTGCTGCCGTACGGTTCTTCAAATCTTCTTCCGCTGCTTTCTGCTCGGCAAGTTGTATTCGCTTCGCCTGAGCCTTCTCGAATTCCCGTTTTGCTTCAGTAATTTGCTTTCGATATGCCGTCAGCTTCTCATTATCCGAATTATAAAACAATCCATTATCCACTTCTGCCAGCGCTCCGGCAAAGTCTTTCTTTCGCAGCTTGGCCTCAGCGGATGAATAACTAATCCCGGTAATTTTGTTTATAATCTGTGCTTTGACTGCTGCAGCTTCCTGGCCATTAAGACTGCGAATACTATCCAACTTGTCCGCCAATGCACTAATTGTACTCAGTTTATCCAATTCGCCCTTGATGCGAAGCACTTTCAGCATCGTTTGCTGTTCTGCAAGTCCCTTCTGAAGGGGAGCGAATAGCGGTTCTTCCCGCTTGCCGATCATGTTTGCAATATCTTGCAGCGATTTCTCGCCTTCATTTAGTTTCTGTGATTTTAACTGATTAGGGACAATATCCAACCGAGTCTTAATTTGAGCAGCCTTGACCGGCCAGTTCCCGGTCCCGAGTCAGGGCTGCGTAGCTGGGTCTTTTTTCAATAGCCTGCTCCAGCAGTTGAACCGCATCCGAATAACGTCCAGCCAAAGCCTCCTTCTTCGCGTTCTGCTGTAGAGCCATTACCTCCTGATTCACGGACAATTCATGATTGTAGTAAAGCATAAGTCCTGTACCAATGACCCCTGCGAGCAATAACGGAATGACCCACTGGAATACCTGACTGCTGCCTTTTCTAGGAGTGGATGTTGACGTCCCTTGCAACGCAATCTCTTCTTGCTTTCCTGCTGAAGTGTTCGGCTGCCGAAGCACCTCTGTATCTGCCGCCATTTCCAAAACAGCCAATCTCATTTCTTCCGTTAATAATCTGGCCCCGCAATTTTCACATATTTTCTGATCCGAGGCATTCTTGGCCCCACACTGATGACAAAACACCTTGCTCCCCCCGCAGTTCTTTTTCTTACTATACACAAATCTATTTAATAGCTGACTCTTACTCGAAGGATATAGGTTAATAGACCTATGTCACTATTTGTTACTATACCATATTGTGGATGAATAAGAGGATATTTTGATTGATGTGAAAAAAATTAAAGAAAACCCAAAACAAGCTGGTACCAATGAGTATTGGCGCCAGCTTGAGTCTTGAGACTTATTTATCTGTCCATTCTTGAAGGTGTTTGGTCGTCTGTCACTTCTCCAAGAAAACTGAACGGTCACCATAAGTTTTCTCCATGTGGCTCTCACCCCATGAGCAAAAGCTCTCCAGCACTGTTTTTAGACTAAAACCATATTCGCTTATTTCATATTCCACTTTGGGAGGAATCTCATAGTGTACGATCCGATGGATAATGCCATCCTTTTCGAGCTCACGAAGCTGCTGTGTTAGCATTTTAGGGGTGATGGCGGGAATTAATCTTCTCAGTTCATTGGTTCGCTTCTTGCCGGTGTCCAAATGATATAAGATGCTGCTTTTCCACTTCCCCCCGACGATCTCCAGTGCGACATCCATACCATTATTATACTTCTTCAAGTAACCAACACTCCTATCTCACTAACAGTATAAAAAATATACTAATAGACTTCGAAGTACCTACTGCACTTAAAAGTGCATACTTCACGTTAAGTTGTATTTCATCCATAATAGCATCTGTAACCGGTTATGGACTACTGATTTACCTAGAAGCAGCCGGAAATATGACACAAAGGAAGGTCGTTAACTCATGAAAGCCCTAGTTACTGTCACTCACCCTCGTCAAGATTCTCTCACACATCAGGTCATGCAGCGTTTTGTAGAAGGCTTGAAGAAAAATAACCATGAGGTAGATCTGCTCGATTTACATCATGATGGATTTAACCCTGTGTATACATTGGAAGACGAACGAGACTGGTATAATCCGAACAAAGCTCACACTCCCGAGGTCCGCAAGGAAATGGACCGAATTTTGGCTGCAGACACTCTTATCTTCGTATTTCCATTATGGCAGTATAGTGTACCTTCGATGCTTAAGGGGTACTTGGATAAAGTATGGAACCTCGGCTTGTTCGGGAAAGTTGAAGAAAAGAAAGTGCTGTGGATCTGCCTGACTGGCGGAGATCAGGAGCACATGGCCAAATATAAGCGTGAAGAAACGCTGACACACTATCTCAATGTTATTCTCGCTGGCTATGCCAGAATGAAGGAATCCCGGGTCGAGCTGTTGACTGATACGCTTTCGGAATCTACACAGCATATTGAGGGCCTACTGGAACGTGCATATCAACTCGGATACGAGTACGAATAATGTAACGGCAGGGATCTTTAGCGCTGCGATTTTCCAGAAGTCAGTATAACGTAAAAAGGATAGCTGGCTTCACAACGAGCCGGCTATCCTTTAAGTTAATCGGGCATGTTATTTTATTAACCTCACTAATTAACCCTGGTATATATCATATTCATCTACATAATCATATTCGTACAGGATCTTAGGGTCCATCTCTACTAATCGCTTCATAACAACCGGATCGTCCTTGAATATATCTCTAAGTCCCGCTGCCGACCAACCTAAATCTTTCCATAACTTGGCGGAAGCCGGATCGTCGAGATTATAAATCAAGTATTTAGCCCATATTTTTTCTCTGTATTCATGTTGATCGAGATTAATGAGGACAATAGAATTACGATACACATTCTTGGCGTTACTCCCCCCTACTTCAAGATAAGGTTGTACGATTACGCGCAGCAGTTCCGGATTCCGGTCTCCGGCTTCAAATGCAAACACGATCATTTGGGTTCGAATATCTTGATTCTTTTCTGTAGGGATAAACTTAACAAATATATTTACAGCTGAATCTCCGTATTTATCGACAAAAAGATTGTAAATGATCCATCGAACCCCGAAGTTTTTATTCTCAGCCAATTCTTTCTCCAGGACTGCTTGTTGCTTGGGCGTAGTGACAGCCAGCAGGATCTTGTACGCAGAAACACTCTTGGCTATTTGACTATTAGGATGAGGCTCGAGCTCATTTAGAAATAACACATAATCCTTCATTAAGTAACGTGAGAAGAAATCAACGACCATCTTTTGAGACGTTTGGGACTCTCCTGCTACTTCTGCAAGGGCATGCAAGAGTTGTTTGCGGTCCAGTGACATTAAAGCGTTTAGATTCTTAGCTTCATTTTTAGATAAAGCTTTGTACTCTTTTTTGTAAAGAGCAGGAAGATTTGTTTTTACACTTTGGATAAAAGCTTTGGTAACAACAACATCCTCTGCAGAAGCATAGGAAGTTTGGGTAAGACCTGGAATAACTAGCATGGACACAACCAAAAACATACAAAGTGCCCTTTTAAAAAGTATATTCATTTGGGGTAAAGCTCTCCTTTCAGGAAGATATAGATATAAATATTACATCATCCATATTAATCCTTCAAGAGAATAATATACCACCAAAAACGACAGCCCTGAGGCTGCCGTCTCTTTCTGATATTTCACTCTGTTTTTCCACTTTCATGGTGAGATAAGAGCAATGGTCCATTGCTGGCATCTACTAAAGATGAATAATAATTTCTAACATGAAATCCGCTGATCTGCACGATCGATTCCCAGCATCCAATTAATTACATTAGGAGACAGATCTAAAAGACGCAATTTTGTTTTTATTATACTCTTGTTGACGTGTTTTCAGCATCCTTCATTATTGGCGCCGCCGCTTCAACCTTTTCGTGGTTTGCAGACAAAGGAAATAACAATAGCAATGACTCCGAGTATAAATGCTGCTATAGCGATTCCACGGTCAAAAATAGTCATTCCACGATTAAAACCGTTAGCTGCCGATTGCTGTTGGTTTCCACTGATAATTGTCTGACCTGTAGCAGCACCTGACTGTGCTACAGTGCTACCCCCGTGACCTTGATCCGTACCGGTCGCTGGCGTAACAACCGTTATAGAAGCAGGGTATTGACCGTCAGAAGCTTCAACCCAGTCTACCTTACTACCATCCGCATAGGTTTGATACGCTTTCCAGTTCAGTTCTTTTACATCAACACCGACTTTCCCCTGAAAACGGAACTCCGTAAATTCAGTTACTTTCAGTCCTTCACCTTCAGCTTTCCATACAATTCCAATAATTTTATCGCCTGTACCTTTATTTAGAGAATATGTCCAGCCGTATTTCGGTTCAATTCGAAGCACCTCGACACCGTCTGGAACTTTAATTTCAATTTGCTTGGTCGTTGTCCCGCTCGTCTCACTGGGTACACGAACTGTAAATACCTCATATGATCCTTGGCTCACCTCAATTGGTTTAACTGTCACATGGGCGCTAGCAATTCCTGCGAACAGGAACAAAAACATATAGGTAAATCCTGCAATCAACCATTTTTTCATAAAAATCAACATCCTATCCATATAGTTTTAATAAGCAAACTCTAATTTCCTGACTCATCCTCTTTTTACAGCTCAGTAATTCCGGAAGGCTTCTTCGTGTACCATTTCGTTATCTTCTTGAGTCAGAATTCGAATTTCAGCCTTCCACTTACCCGGAAATGGAATGAATTGACCTGTTGCCTGATAAGTTGATTTAATAAAATCTGGAATGTTATCATTGTCTTTGTCCTCAGATTTGTTTAAGGGAATTTCAATCGCCCCCAGTTTCGGCTTGTCTAGTGAGTGGAGCAACAGTTTGACCCGCTTTGGTTCTCCGGTTTTCTCCAGTAGCCAGACTTTGACGATAAATTGGTTTTCTCCCGGAACGTTCGGAGTAATACGTAAGGTAATTTGCTTGTCCGCCTCAATCACATGCTTGGAGTATGGTGTATTGGCAGGAAGCGGGCTAATGTAAGTGAATATACCCACTACAATTAAAATTGCCGCCATAAGGCTTCCATCAAGTTTAAGTAGATTTCCCGACAGAAGATCGCCGCGACGCACTCTAAGCCTGAGTAGAGCTCCGATCACAATAACCATCAGTACAAGCGAAGTCTTAATAAGAAGTAAAACACCCCAGGATGTATAGAATAAATACGACAAACTTGGGAGAAACAACAGAACACTCAAAGTGCCAGTCAGCGTCAACAAGATGATACTGATCCATGCGGCTTGTGAGAACGCTACGGCAAAGCGGCCGGCTTCTTTACGATCCTTCAACCATAACAACAGTAGAAACGATAGTCCTCCTGCCCATATCGCTGCTCCCCCGAGATGCACAACGTCCAACAACAGCGAGTACCATTTCGGCTCATAAACGGCAGCATGCCCGTTCAAGCCTTCCAATATCAGAAGCGCGGTTGCCCAGATCATTTTGACGGCAGTTCCAGATTTTAATACAAGGATACCAACAAAAACAAGGACAATTAATATCAGCCAGGAGATACCAATCTCGGTCGTTGTGAATAGCTTGCTCCACTCCGTGCTCGGCTGGTCCTGCATCAAATCGCGAGCATGAATAAATACGTAGAAGATACTAGCAATCACAAATACCCTAACCACCCATAAACCCCATTTATAGAGAAGTCTCTCCTGAGCTTCTGTGTTGTTCCGCAATAATCCGTACCAAAACATCAATCCGGTACTCATCATTAAAAACGCGTAGTATAGCCCCCTGCTCGTATATAAAAGTAGTTTGTTGGCGCTGATCTCAGTTGATGTACCATTACTGGAATGATCTATTTGCTCGTGCTGATCAAAAACAGATGCATCTTTAGCATTAGGTGGATTTCCTACCACAAAGATATAGGACCCAGATACTGGATGTCCGTCCGCTGATACAACCGAATAGGATACGGTGTAGATCCCCTCGTCAAGCTTGGGTAAGGCAAGTGAAATGATACGGCGGTCCACCGAAGTGGAACTCTTCTCTTCAGTGACGGATTTGGACAAGGAATCTAATACCTGGACCCCGCCCATACCCATTTCAATCTGCTCATTAAAGTGTATTTCAACCCTTGGGGGGCTTTCGTTCATTTGTGTATTCGGTTCCGGTACCTTCAATTCGGCGATGGCATGCGCATGTGCCTGAGTCGGAATGGATACCCATGATGCCAGCATAAGCAAAAGTAGCAACAGCGGGGCAATTCCTTTCCAAACGCCAATACGATATCGTGTGATTGGATTTCTCTTCATAACGTGACCAACACCTTTTTTTGATGAAAATTGATTGTTTTGCACCTTAATCAGGGTGATTACCAGATGTTCCTCCAACTACAAACGGAGTGGATATGCCTTCGTAATTAACCATCATATTCATCCCCATTGCCGCGTGTTTTAAATTATGACAATGGATCATCCAAATGCCGGGATTATCTGCCACGAATGCAACCTCATATGTTTCATGCGGTAACACATTCAGTGTATCTAAATAGACCGGACTTCCTTCTGCTGCCTTTCCATTGCGCGTAAGGACTTGGAGAGTGTGACCATGAATGTGCATAGGATGAATAACATTACTATCATTTACAAACTTTATCTTTACGGTGTCGCCTTCTTTAATTACAAGCGGCTGAATATTTGGTGCGGCTTGACCGTTGATTAGAAATGCCCAATCCATGCCTGGTACTTTACCTGAACTCAATTCCATGTCAACTGTTTGAGTGAAGGTAGAATCGGAATTAAATACTCCCTTTTGTGGGGTACCGTATGTCATAAAATCAAACAGTTTATAATTGTTTGGATTATCTGAAGTGGCTGTACCCGTCGAGTTCCGGTTCCCAATACTAACGGATACCTTCTTGTTTGGTTGACTGGCATCCGGTCCAGCGTTTACTAGTTGAACATTCCCGCTATCGGGTACTCTAAAGCTAATATCAACACGGTTACCTCCGCCAATTGGCAGTAACGTTTGATTAGTTGTTTGGCCACCAACAAGATCCCTTCCATCAAGAGACACAACTTGGAATGGAATACCTAGTAAGGTTAATAAATGAGTTGTATTACCTGTGTTGACCAAGCGGAGACGAACAAGATCACCTGGTTTTGCATCGAAATGTTTACTATCAATAGTCCCATTGGTCGTTAACATGTTGTATTTCACATCTGTCATGGCTTCCACTAGTTCATTATTTAGATTACCGCTGTTGAAACTGCCTTTATCATTGAATTTGTCTTTATTTTTCTTTTTGGAGAGTCCGTTGATATTCCATTCATGGAGAACCACGGTATAATCTTTATCGTATTTGATGGTTTCTTCTTTGGGTTCTACGACAACAGCTCCAAAAAGTCCTAATCCCGTTTGTACTTCACTTTGTTGATGAGAATGATACCAATACGTTCCAGGCTGGTCTGCTATAAAATTATAAGTGTAGGTTTCCCCAGGTTTAATAGCGTCCTGTGTAACACCAGCAACTCCATCCACTGCCCCTGGTATATTCAGACCATGCCAATGGATGGTCACACCCTCAGGCAGCTTGTTTGTCAAATTCACTACCACCCTATCCCCCTCTTTGACCCGAATCTCTGGACCTGGTGCACTTCCGCCGTATGTCCATGCTTCGACCATAGCTCCGCCACCTAAATTTAAATTGGCTACTTGAGCGGTAATATTGAAGGTTTTAACTGGAGCGTTCAAATTTTGTGCCACTAACTTTGTTACGGGTGTTGCATTGGGATCTGTAGATCCCATATTCATTCCATTACTTTTATCCATAGACATATAGTTCGAATTTCCATTCATTGAAGGACTGGTATTTGTACCCATATTCATTGAAGAATGATCTTCGTTGGAACTGATATTCGAAGAATCATTATTGTTTGAATTGCTACTCATTGAGGAATGATCATTAAATGATCGGATATTCATTAGATAATGACCATCAGTTTTATAATAGATGAAACCCCCAACTAGAATAATAATTAACAAAATGAGTAAGAAATCAGAACTTTTATTTTTTTTCATTGTTTTCTCTCCAATCTTTCAAGTTTAGTAAACTGAGAATTAGTGCTTCGATCTGAGGTAATAATATAGTAAAAGAATGAAAAGTTAATGAAAAATGCATATTCCGAATTTTGTATATACGCAAAAAAAAGCATAACCCTATTCGTAAATGAATAGGGTTATGCTTTTTGCATGTTGTTATTTTCGGCTGATCTGTGGGATTTTTACCGTAAAAACGCTCCCCTCCCCTAAATGACTTGATAATTGTATGGTACCCTTGTGTTCTTCTACAATCCACTTTGCGATAGCTAAACCAATTCCAGTTCCTTCAATTTTTTTTGTACGATTTTTATCAACTCGATAGAAACGATCAAATATCTTTTTCTGATCTGCCGGTTGTATTCCAATGCCAGTATCTTGCACTTGAATAAGTAAGCTTTCATCATCATCATTAACAACCATTGAAAGAAAGAGATTGACCGTTCCATGCTGAGGCGTGTATTTGATGGCATTATCAAGTAAAATATACAGCAGCTGCTTTAGTCTTTCTTTATCTCCAGAGACCAAAAGATCGGCAGGAGTATGCAGATTCAGCTTAATATGTCGTGAGACAGCCAAAGGCTGAATCGAACGGTCAAGCTGTTCTACAATGGGTATAAAATCAAATGTCTCAAAAGAAATATTAGTTAACCCTGCATCGGATCTAGCTAAAGACAATAAATCATTAACAAGAGTTGCCATCCTTTTCACTTCATCTTTCATATCCATTAGAACATTCCGGGAAAATTCCGAAATATTTTCGCCTTCCTCAAGTTCAAGAACATCTATAGATGAATTAAGTATGCTAAGTGGAGTTCGGAGCTCATGTGAAGCATCTGCAACAAAATGCCGTTGCTGAGTATATGATTTAATAATAGGGACCATGGCCCGTTTGGACATAGAAGAACCTACTAAGAAAGAGATAATAAAGAATAAAATGGCTAGTCCGATAAAAATCGTAAGCATCCAGTTTATTATAGTCCAATAATAAGTAGTATCTTGTCCAAGGTACATCTTCCCAATTCGCTGGTCCCCATCATAAATGATCCGCGCCATTATGGCCATGTGAATTTTTTTACCAGAAGAAACGGTTAAGGTAGTATCCTTATCCCAATTATTTTGAAGATCCTTTTCCCATCCCCGATTATCGAGATTACCATCCTTAGAATCTTTTTGCCTCCAAAACTCATTCCCATTTTCTGAATAAGTTAGGTTTTCAGTTTTACTATTTACGTCTGTATATTTGACACTCCAATCCTTGAGCATTTGTAATAGGGATTGACGTAAGTCTGGTATAGTCTCATTTGCAGCGATAAGTTCACCCTGCTGATTGTAAACATAATAAAAGAAGTAATTATTATTAAGAGTTATTTTCTTTATGCCATCGACATTCGAATCATTCCCGTTCATATCACTTTTTAAAAGATTTTGGCTTTCAAGTAATTTTTGATCTGCCAGAGTATTAACCTCTTTTTTCTGCTGATAAGAGACCATCCAAAAAAGTGAAGAATAAACAATAATAATGAATACTAGAAGAAAGAGCACAAGCATCCCGCTATACATAATGGTTAATCGATTACGCATTTTCACAAACATATCTTCGCTTTGCCGACGCTTGTGCATTCGCTCAAACACGAACTTAATCAAATCTGAAACCCACCCCGCGTATATTTTGAATCAGTGTATTTTCACCTACAGTATCAATTTTTTTCCTTAATAATTTAATTGTGGCATCAATTGGATTGCTTGTGACTTCAGTATCATATCCCCAAATTCTATCCAGTATGACTTCGCGGGTTAAGACTTTCCCTTTATTTTGCATTAGTAAATCTAATAATTGAAACTCCCGTTGTGTTAGTTGAATTTCTTCTTGTCCTTTTCTATGCACTGTACGGCTTGTACGATTGATAGTAATGTTATCAATATGGATAATCTCTTCCAGCAGGGGAGCGAAATTCCGGCGTGAAAGAGCACGTAATCGGGCATTGAGCTCATCAAACTCAAAGGGTTTTATCAAATAATCATCAGCCCCTGCATCTAATCCCTCCACTCGATCTAGCACAGAATCCTTTGCTGTCAAAAGCAGAATGGCTCCATTATATCCTTCTTTCCGTAAACGCCGGCATACTTGTACGCCATCTTCTACTGGCATCATCCAATCCAGAATTAGAATATCATAGTGAGTAGCAAGCGCATAATTATAAGCGTCCTCGCCATTTGTAACCCAATCCACTTTATATTTCCCTTTATTTTTTAACAAATGAGTAAAAAGACGCCCAAAGCGTGGATCATCCTCGGCCAATAAGATATTCATCGAGCACTCTCCCTTTTCCAAAGTATAGAAAACCCCTTGTATGTATCGTTAGCATAATTAGCATCGTTTAATTTGTAATATCAGTAAAAGGTGAGCAATATGTGTTTCAGTTTATCTTTTCATATCGTCTAATTCAAGTCATTGAGATTAGAACTGATACTATGATTGCAATAAAGTTTGAATATTATACAAGTCCTAAATCCTTATCCTCCAAGGGCATCGAGCACTTTCATACTAATCGCTATAGTAATCATCATTGGTTACTTCCTGGGTTAGATTCACAAAAAATAGCTATTTGATTCATAAAATTATCCTCATTCTGAAGATTATTATATAATCATAGTTAAATTCCGTTTAATAAAAATAGGGGGTACTTAACTTGGACGTAAATGCATTTCAAAAATGGGTAAAGGATTATTATGAAGCACGGGGGTGGTCAGAACTCGATATTTTCATTCGCATTGGTTTTTTAGCGGAGGAAACGGGAGAAGTAGCACGTGCTATTAGAGCGTTAGAAATTGGTCGAGATCGTCCAGATGAATCCGTCGGGACATACGCTGAAAATAAGCAGGAGTTAATCGAAGAACTTGGTGATGTACTTGGGAACGTCATAGTAATTGCCAACAAGTACGACATTGGTATTGAGGATATTTTTAAATCTCATCAAGAGAAATTACATAATCGTTATAAGTAAAAGTCAAAGCATTACACAATTTCGTTCAACCCACACAAATCCCCCTTTTTCTTCGACATAAATATCTGCACGAAGATTAAGGGGGCCGGGAATGAAGATCGCGTTTTAATCTACTCAAAGGGGATACTATCAATCCTTCTTGCTGCGTAAGAGCATTCGCCTCCGATGAGTAAATCCGCATATTTGCATGTGGAGGTTCCTTGTTAATGCTCGTGATCTGCGGATTTTCCCAATCTGTAAACGACTGTCTGTTCTCTAACATCATGGCAAACGTACAAAACAAGTCTGAATTCCAGATTCTCATGAAAACTCTTTGATAGAGATCCAAACGTCTTAGTACTCAAATTTGAACTACTTTACTATTTAGACGAATATCAAATCGGTAATCGGATCAGGTTCTTGTCTTCTTACAGTTGTTGACAACAAGAACTTGATGTCATAGACGACAAGAACTTTATCCCATTCCCGATTGGTACGCAAAAAAAGAAAAACACCATCGGTTTATTCGATGATGTTTTTGTGTGCCTTTTTACATTATATTTTCAACTTGGAAACATACTGATCGATATATTCACTGATCATTTTATTTTCATAAGAAATTTTATTAACGTAAACTTCTAGCACCAAGTCCAAGCCTTTTGAGAAGTTCCGTTAATTGAATCTTTTCCTCATTACTAATAAAAGATAAATTTTTAGAAATCACTTCAACTTGTTGAGGAAAGATCTCTTGAAATAAATCATTACCTTTGTCTGTTAGAACTACTTTTGAAACTCGACGATCTGTTGGACTTGGCTCCCTTTTTACGAATTCCTTCTTTTCAAGCTTATCTACAACGTAAGTGATGCTCCCACTAGGAATAGACAATACTTCACTAATTATTTGGATTGTGTGAGGTCCCTTATTATAAAGAAGTTCCAGAACCATGAAATTCTCTGGACTAATTCCGTAACTTTCTATTTTTTTTACGACATTATCAAAAATAGTTTTGCTCGCCTTTAACCAGACTCGGAAAAGTCTTAAATCAATCTGACTTTGTTCATCTTCCTGATACATGAAACTAAATCCTCCTATTTAAAACAAAATATCCCACTAGGATTGCGTTATTTTCTGTATAAAGGATACTCTACTTCAGTCGGTACTTCAATTAAAAAGATGGTCAGATCTTTTTCTAAAGCTTGAATTGCTATTTCTCCAGCCTGTCCTGATTGAACAATAATGAAATCTTTATGTTCAAATCGAGTGGGTGCTTTTGCATCTAATGAAGCAGCTCCATCGCCTCTAATAGCTAATCCAGCTAATATTCGATTCTCTAAAAGATTATGGGTAAATACCTTACCAGTAGGTATACTGATTTCCCACATCTTTGCATCAGTTGCAATTTTCATTGGTGAATCGTGACCAAGTATTGTCTTAATCGTTATTCCTTCTTTATCGATTACAGAAAATTCGTCAGAACGGTATTGAGAATAGATAGGTGTACGTTTTATTGCCTGGCTTAAATGTGGCTCAAACCAAATTTGAAAAATTTCAGATGGTTCTTTTAATGATTCAGCATGTTGAACCCCAGAGCCAGTTTGCATTAGCTGGGCTCCACCCTTTTCTACAATACTTTCCGTTCCAAGTGTATCACGATGATAAGCTTTACCTTCAATCACATAAGTGATTATTTCAAAACCTTGATGTGGGTGAAAGCCAATTTCTGCAGGTTCATTCGAGTTCGCCCAAGCCCAGTAAAATAATGAACCTAGCCGATCAATTATAGATCCTTCTCCAGAAAAGCCAATCGGTTTTTGCTCTTTTATTTTCCCTCCGTCAAACTCTCCTTTAGCTTGATCTTGTGGTTTGATAATTTCAATATTCATTTGTATACCTCCTATTATGACTTCGCTGTATATTTTTTTACGGCTGGCATAATTTCTGTTGCAATGAGCTCAATATTTTTCCTCATTTGATCCATGGTAACACCGCCTGCATCGATTTCACCTAAGAAACGTTGGTGTCCATACATTTCGTATTGATATAAAATCTTTTCAATAATTTGTTGTGGAGATCCCACCATCAACGCATCCCGATGATCTATTGCTGCAGCAAATTGTTGTGTAGGATAGCCTCCACCCTTTAATTGAATTGTTGCACTATTTAGATGTGGATAATATTCGCGTAACGCGGTTTGACTGTCATCTGCTACATACATTAAGCTTGTTGTTGCTATTGGTAATGTTGCAGGATCAAAACCTGCCTGTCCGGCTGCTTCACGAAAACCATCTACTGCTGGCTTAAAAGCTCTGGATGGCCCCCCAAGTGTAGTTAGCATCATCGGTACCCCTGCGTAACCAGCCTTAATGGCACTAGCCGCCGGTCCCCCTACTGCACGCCAAATAGGCATTGAACCATTAAGTGGCTGTGGTAATATTTCTGCATTATTTAATGGTGTTCGGAACTGTCCATTCCAAGTAATTCGTTCTTCTTCGTTAATTTTCAGAAGCAGTTCAAGTTTCTCTTCAAAAAGTTCTTCATAATCCTGTATATTAAAACCAAGTAATTCGTATGCACCTAGTCGGGAGCCTCGTCCTGCCACAATCTCTGCACGTCCATTTGAAATTAAATCTAGCGTTGCAAAGTCTTCATAAACACGGACTGGATCCGATGTACTAAGTACCGTTGCAGAGCTAGCAATTTTAATGTTTTTTGTCTCCTGTGCAATCGCACCAAGAATAACAGTATGTGCTTTTGTCGCAAATAGAGGTTGGTGACTTTCCCCTACCGCAAATACATCAAGACCTGCCTCTTCTGCCAGCTTCGCTGTTTCAATTATTTCTTGAATCCGCTGCTGGGCAGAAACCCGTTGACCAGTTAACGGGTTTCTTAAATGATCCCCGATTGAATATAAGCCAATTTCCATTCCTTTTTCAGGATAAATTCGATGTTTTTTCATTTAAAAACCTCCCTTGAAATATGATTTATTCCCAATCAATCTAATCAGACGTTTTTATTATTAACAGCTTAAAATGGAAATGTACTTCTATATTTTTTTGTTTTTTCGACGATTAACTTTGTCGGCGTGATGTCTTCTCCTGACTCATTTACAAGCGTTAAACTGGTCATAGTCGTCAATAGTTGTCCGCGAATTTCACGCAAGTATTCTTGCCTTAAATGTGCTCTTTCTTTCGTTTCTTCAATTGTTAAGCCTTCATTGCGTGCTTTTGCAGCCAGTTCATTAATTCTTTTTAAACTCGAAATCATAACTAATGCTCCTTTCTATGATTTGAATATATCCTAACATTAGGATTTTTCTTATATTTAAGGATTAACCACATGTCATATAGCAATATTCGATATTCTTTTATTTATTCGTATCAGATGACCATTCAATCTTGGTTAAATATTTTTTGGCAGCATGCCAAACGCTTGATACAAACGTACGTAGTCAACAGTATCCCAATGTTCGGCCGCAAGACCATCTTCAATTCGCAGGAAGTCAACTGTCATGAAATCAACAGGTTGTCCACTCGCAGTCATTGTACCATCCCAGACACTTAAAGAAGCGACACGATCATTTTCAGCTACAACGTGAGTATGAATTGCACGTCCATCAGGCATTGCACTTCTTCCAACCGCCCATCCATGGCCAAAAATATCTCGTCCATCAGGTGTCCATCCTGTATTTTGCATGTATCCTTCAGCTAACGCATCTACATCTTTGGCGTTTCCTGTAGTAATAACACCGTCATATAGACGACGACCAATTGCACGTGATTCTTCGCGGGTTGCTGGACGGCCACTACGAGTCGCTCCGAAATCTGTCCCTAATCTTTCTTGGAAAATACCATTTGGCGATTCTGGGACTCCTAACATTTGTTGGAATCCTGCAGCTACCCCTGGAATTTTACCTATTGTAACGAGAATACGATAAGTGTCCATTAAATGCCATTGTTCAACTAGCCGTTCGTCACGGAAACGGAAGAAGTGAGATACTGAGGTTTGAATATCCTTCCCAGTTCCTTCTACACCTTCATAAGTTCCTGTATGAGTACCAGTTACAATTGTACGTACAGCAACTAAATCATTTTCAACTAATACTCCAATATTCTCATGTACTTGAAATTTTAGATTTGAAAAAGTTTCGTGAAGTTTAGAGTAATATTCCTTTGTTGATGTAAGACTTGTCATTCCTTCGAGTGAATATGACAAAAAGTTACGTGCTAAAATAGTATTGAATTCATCATAGTTTTGTTCATTAACTGCTTTGAAAAAATTGCGTACAAGTTGATCCGCATTTTGCGCTGTTGTTGTTGCATGAAAGCCATCAAGGCTGGTTTTTGTTAAGCTTGTCATGTTTACAACTCCTAAAATTTATTTTTTATTAGTAATTAAGACCGCTAATTTTGATTCGAAGTGAATCTAATTCTTCATCAGATTTTTCACGAACAAGTCTTAGAATCTCTGCTGCATCCTCACCCAATTCGACTCGTATTGGGGCAGGCGTTTGTTCGGAAACCTGAATTATACGCTCAGCAGCCTTTAAAGACGCGAGCCCATTTCCTTGCATTGTGTTAAGAGCATGGGTAAAATCCTCGAAAGATTTTCCATAGAGCTCACGTTGTTCTTCAGTCATTGATTCTGCCACTTTTTTAAGTGCTCTGGCTGTTTTTTCGGGTCCCCCTGTCACCATGTTTCCTGCTTGAATCATTATGAACTCCACACCAAAGGGTTTCAATTCAGTACGGTAAACATCTGCAAATGCCTCAAGAGTTGCCTTTGAAGCACTCGAAGGCCCGTTAAATGGAAGTGGGAAACGACCTGTCATCGCACCAATTTGAACGATACGTCCACGAGCATTTCTTAATAATGGGAGGAATTCATTAATTACAGACAAACCACCAAAGACGTTAACTTCGAACTCACGTCTAATCGCTTCTATAGATAACACTTCAAGTGGTCCAGGAGTTAGTATGCCTGCGTTACTGATAAGAATATCCAATCCTCTATTGCCGACAATATCGGATACCTGATGTACCCAAGCGGCCACTCCCTCTTTGTCTGTAATATCGCAGACACTAAGAGATACTTTGCCTTCAGATGCTTGCTCCAAATCCAAAACTTCTGCCTGTAAGAGTGCCGTACCAAAGACTTGATAGCCCTTCTTGGCAAAACCAAGGGCCATATCTCGTCCCAAACCACTTCCCGCGCCGGTAATCGCGACTGTGTTTTGTTTTTCTGAATAGGTGTTTGTCATAAATTAACAACTCCTTGTGTGTAAGCAAGTTAATATTTTACTTGCCTTTATTAATATTTCCTTTGTCTTAGTAATAATCAAAACTAATTTACCATAATTCTAGATATCCTAATATTATTTATCCTAACTTTAGAATATATTCATCCTATCATTAGGATAAATTTGTGTCAATACACGATTGGTAGCTTACTGATTATCGTGAAAATTAGAGATGAAGAAGGAGAGTACATCGAGAAAAGTGTCATATACTTGTTGCAGATGATTATGTAAATGATATCCCGTTCCTCTCTTCAAGCCGAAGCAGGTTCGGGGACAGAACTGATGAAGCTGCTCGCTTGGACGCGATCATATTCAATGCGAACAATCCATCTCAGATGCAGATCTACGTTACACCTACAACACTGTCATCTAAAGCTTACATGCGAGAAAAGGAAGAACGTTTCGCCCTTCCTTGCTTGAAGTTTAGATATCCATCTACTCGGAAATGGAACAAGTTCTTGTCTCTCGACATTTGTCGTCAAGAGATCCACCTTCTGATTTACCATCAACCAAGCCGTGCACAGGGAACAATGAGGAAGTATCGACACCCACCTTTTGCCCTGTAAGTAGCTGTAGTTCATCCGGTTAAGGGTCTTATCTTTAGCGTCAAACTCCCTCTCAAGCATAACTGCTCGCACTGTTAGTAGTCACTCGCCTTTTCCGATCAGCACCCAACGCCTTCTCCAACCTGACCGCTGTATTGGGAGATAGGGATGACTTTATTCCTATCGAAATACCTCATAATTTATGCTACTGTATTATATAGGTATTAATAACTTAATATGATAGGAGATCGAATTTGTGACAAAAATTGATGGGATTTTAAAGCTTGTATATGACCGTGTTTCTATTCATACGGATATGGATTGGATTGTGGTTGGCTCCGTAGCTTCCAAGATCCAGGGTTGTGAAGATATACAGCCGAATGGCCTGGATATCCTGCTCAAACAAAGTGCTGATGTAGAGCGAATTGCCCAATTGTTTACAGACTACCTACCAGAAACAAACCCGTCTCCTATATTTAATAAGCATTGGCTATCCACAACGGATGCACCGACCTACTCAATGAACGAAGGAGAGAATAAATGGTCGTTTTTACGACTGAATATTGATGGGGTTATCATTGAAATTGCGAACACCGCTTCGGATGAATATCTGGAACTGAGTTCCAAGGTGTGGAAAATGAGACGAGTTGAGGATTATTTAGGAATGTCGATCCCCGTAGCCCCGTTGGAAGTCCAGTTGCATTCCAATTATGAACTGGCCAAACCAGAACGTATCAAAGTAATCAGAGAAGTGATCCAACTTCAAAACCGTGATGTAAGCTTCATGGAGAACTATTTGTCTGAGAGCGCCTATCAGCAGCTTACGCAATAAAGCTATAAGCTGCCGTCTGGAGATCAGACAAGCATTTGTTTAGCAGATGAGCATTTTACATAAGGGTTGAGGGAAAAACAAGCTGCTTCCGTGATATCGGGGCAGCTTGTTTTATCTTGGCGGACGGACGAGTAGGGATTTCAGTCCTCTCTTGAGTTTCCTGTGTGATCCCGCGTATATTTTCATGGCCGATTTTTCAGGAAGAAATGATTTCCTTGAAACAAATGCAAGCTGAATTCACCGCCGCTTAAATCCCTCCATTCCTGAAGCTTCACGGAGAAGATTAATACTGTTGATAAACTATTCAACATAGCTCTCAACAGGGGTGTCCTGCAGAAATCCCTCGTTGTACGTAATGGTGATACCGAAGCTCTCCAACGATGTATATACAGTAAAATCAAAGTGTGTATTTGAGTTCTCGTAGTTCTCCAAAACAATAATGGATTCAAAAAATTGGTCCGCAGGATCTTTTTCCTGAAATGACGCAGTCCCGTCCGTTCGTATCTATTATTGCTGAGCTGTTAAAATCAGCGGTCTGTCTGACGTGATTGCGATCGTATGCTCATAAATACTGGCTGAAAACTTAGGCATCTCTTTTCCGATAAAATACAATAGCTGCTGTAATAAAGCTCAGTGTCCATAACATTGAAATACCCGTCCCTTGCATTGGTGTAAGGACATTTATTTCATCTGAGGAAAGCGGCATATACATATAATATCCTGCCGTATCCGGAAAATAATTTAAAAACTTTTTAATACTAGGTAGAAAAACTCTCGTCAATGGACTGACAATGAAATAATAACCAAGTAGTACCACTAAAGCAGGAGTAGTTCGTCTTACTAAACCACCTATAGCTGCACTGAGAAGTGTGGTTAATGTTAGATAGCCTGTTGCACCTACCAATGCTTTAAATATTGTGTTTAAATCAATCACTTCTGCTGTGTCTCTCATCATAATAAAAGTAAAGAGTACGCCTGATGCAGTAATTATAAACGCCGCAGGAATGGTTACCATTAGCACTGCCAAATGCTTCGTGGATAATTGAATCCCACGCCAAGGTATCGTAATTAAAGTAGTTCGAATCTGTCCACCAATATACTCCGAACAAGTAGTTAAGATACCAAGAATAATGAACCCTGCCTGAAGATATTCCATAGAAGCGAGTCCTACATTCAGTACACTTTGCGTTCCTGCAGCCTCTTGTAGACCAGCAGAAGTAAAAGCTACGGCTAACACTAAATTAAGAATGAATGTCCCCATAAGAGTGAGCCATATCAATGGTAATGTAATTAATTTATCCAGTTCAGCACCAAGGATTTGTGTTATTTTTCTACTGGATGAGACACTCATGATGCAACGTCCCTCCTATGGAACACAATAGCTGCAACAATGAAAATAACGACGACCCAGGCAAACATGATTAAACCGCCTGTGTACGGAGTGTGAAATCTGTCAAATAAACTGCCTGTAAACAGGGTGTCGCTCGTAAACATAAACATTTCAGCGCCAGCCCTATCTGGTAAGTAAAACGCCAACTTTGTAACCTTATAAAGCAGGACGCTAAATGATACGAGGGATGAATTTATCATAAGCACAGTTAGCGGGATGATGCCATTCTTAGTTAGTAAAGTAATCCCAAGTGCTAAAAGAGCAGTGAATGTCCAGTAACAAACTGCACCGATAAGTCTAGACCATTCATATGCAGGGGCATATTCACCAAGAATAAGATGTGTTGCTGACACAGTTGTCATAATAGCAACAATACAAAGCAGTATGCTGACCACTGTCACAGCGCCTGCTTTTGCCAGCAAAAAATGAAGTCGGGATGAAACAGCAGTTAAACTTGTTGTAATCTGCCCTCCTCCACCAGATTCACTGCTCTCTGTCAAATACTCGCTGCTGACAGCAATCACACCAAGTATAATGACCCCTTGTACACCAAGAGCGAGTCCAATATAGCCAACTTCCGATAGCCGTGTGCTAACTCCAGCAATAATCTCCTCTTTTTGTGCTATACTGTCCAAGGCAGCAATAACCGCTGGGGCAAATGCTCCAATAAGAAAGGCAAGACAAATGCCCGGCAGGGAGAACAATTTAGATAGTTCCGCGTTGAATGCTCTCATACAACATCACCTGCATTTTCAGATGTCAGGGCAAAAAAGGCTTCCTCTAGCGTGGAATGGTTACCTATTACTTCTTCCAAGGTTCCATCTGCAACGATTTCTCCATGATTAATAATCACCACATCGTCAACGATCTCTGCAAGCTCTCCCAATAGATGACTGGATAATAACACCGTGTTTCCAGACTCAGCACGTTCACGTAAAAACGTCCGAATCCACCGAATTCCTTCTGGGTCGAGCCCGTTTACAGGTTCATCTAAAACCAATATTTTGGGATCACCAAGTAGTGCAGCTGCCATTCCAAGTCTTCTACCCATACCAAGGGAATACTTCCCAACTCTTTTACCAGCTGCATTAGTAAGACCTACTATTTCCAGAACCTCCTCGACACGTGAGTTAGACAATCCTGCAGCACGAGCAATCCAACGCAAGTGTGCCCGTCCTGTTCGCATACGATGAGCTCCAAATCCATCAAGTGCAGCACCTACTATTGCCAGAGGATTATGTAATTCTGCGAATGGCTTTCCATTAATCAGTGCACTCCCTGAGGTGGCACGATCTAACCCAAGCAGGATACGAAGTGTAGAACTTTTACCCGCTCCATTTGGACCTAAAAACCCAGTTACTCTACCTGGTCTAGCTTTAAAGCTGATACCTGATAAGATTTCCCCAGTTCCACGATGTTTGACTAAGTTATTAATTGTAAGCAACCATAACACATCCTTTCGGTTATGGTTCTAATTATAAAGAAGCAAAGTTACATCTCAGTTATCATCAGGTTTACTTCTAGGTTAACTTTAGGTTAAGCCCTACCAATAACTACTCTTGTGCCATGTTCATTTGATGTAAAGTCAGCTTTCAGCTTCATTTTTTTCAACATATAATTTAAAGTGGATAAACCAATTCCTGCCCCACGCTCATAGGAAGAGTTATCCATACCTGGACCTCTGTCTGCAATTATGATCTGTTCTTTTTCTACATCAACCACAATGTTGGCATATTTCCCCTCTGCTGCATGACGAACAACATTCTGAAATAAATTATCCAGAACCCGTGTTATCCATTTAGGATCTGCTTCCCAATAAAAAGTCTCATCTGTAGGTAAATCAACATGAATCTGAATTTCTTTTTCTTCAAAAACAGGATACCACGCAGCAACAGATGCTCTTACTAAACGACCGATATCTGTTGAAGTGGGTCCAAAAGGATGTTTCCCTGATGTAAGCAATGTATAGGAAAGTAAATCATCCATGAGATCTCCGACTCTTGTAATTGTATGATTCATCTCTGTTAATGAATTTTGTCCTTCTAGACTCATTGATTCTTTATTTAATCTGGTGATATGTCCTCGCAAAATGGTAAGTGGCGTTCGTAAGTCGTGAGATAAATTCGCAATGAGTCGATGGCGTAACAATTCCTCTTCATATTCACGCTTGCGACTGTCTTCAAGCTGCTGAATCATCCAATTAAATGAACTTCCTAACTGGTCTATTTCATCCATACGATCACTTTGAATAGATATGGGTATAGGAAATGAGTTATGATTAGCTGAAAATGACATGACCTCCTGTAAGCGGGTGAGACGTTTGCGAAGTCTCAAGAAGAAAATCCAAGATATTATAACAAAAGCGACAACAATAAAGACAATAATAAAACCAAACAGAAGTAGTACAACTTTAAATTGATTAAACCTATTCAGCTCTTCTCCATTGATAGAAAACCCAATGAACGTAGAGAAGAAGAGAAGCACAATTGGAGGAAAGAAGATAAATAGAAAATGTCCTTTTAGAAAACGACCAAATAATGATCTAGTCTGTCTCATAGTTTCACCCGATAGCCTATTCCCTTCAACGTTTCAATAATCTCTGGAGAACCGGGATGACGTTCCAGCTTTTGACGCAGTCGATGGATATGTACCATTAATGTTTTATCACCCGTTAGATAAGCTTCTTCCCAAATCGCTTCATAAATTTGTTCTTTTGGTAAAACTCGATTAGGGTGACGTATGAAGTACATTAAAATTTGATGTTGTTTCCCGGTCAATATAATTTCTTCTCCTGTGCTTTTGTCAAATACCATTTGGACTTCTGGATCTACCTCAATATGATTTCCTAATGAAATACGTTCGGAATGTGTTCCACCACTTCGCCGGATTAACACTTCTAATCTTGCAACTAATTCATCCGTATGGAATGGTTTCGTTAAATAGTCATCAGCAAACTGTAAACCATCCACCTTATCATCTATCGATGTTCGAGCAGATAGCAGCAAAATAGGAACAGCAGGAGCTAACTTTTTCAATCGTTTTCCTATAGTAAATCCGTCTAAACCGGGTAACATGATATCCAAAATAACGATTTCATGCTGATGCACTTCTTTATCCGCTCCTTCACCAGAGAGCAACCACTGAACTGAAAATCCCCGTTGTTCCAATTCTTCTTTTAGAAAGCTGCCTATTTTCTCATTATCTTCAATATATAATACGTTTCTTTTCAAGTAACATCCTTCTCTCTAAATTGAACTTACCATTAGACAGATTAACACAATATAAAGAAACGTTTCCAGTTAAGACAATTCTTTTGTAGATAGAGTTTCATAAAAAAAAGCCCATCTAACTGATCGGCTCTTTCTCTTCCAAAATGAATAAAGCTGTGTGAAACTAAATAATCACTCATTACAATTCGTATTCAGCTCAAGTAACGCTTCAATGATATTCAAATGGTTACCATCCAACGAGATGAGATCAGTCTGTACGGAGACGCCTGCGGTTTCTACTATTTCTATGGGTACAAGCTTGTTCTCCTTAACCTCTTTCTCGGCGCAAGTAGCGGGCAAGAAAGCAATCCCCGCCTTATTCAAGATCAGCTTCTTGGCGGTTTCAGAATTATCAACCATGAATTTGATTTTTGGGGGATGTTCCATACTGTCGAATACACGATGAATTCGCTCCCAGTCCAGTGATCCGCACTCAAAAAAGACCAGGCTTTCATGACTGATATCTTCTATGGAAACACGTCTAGTTTTAGTTAGAGGATGGTCAGCATATACATAGAGATTTATCGGATCATCAAGAAAGCGATAGCTATACACTGCCGGAATAGCCACTTTGCGAACGAAAGCCAAATCGATCTCCTTATCCATTAACTTGTCGATCAGGACTTGGGTCGACCCTGTTGTCAAATTGAACAGGATGTGCGGAAACCGTTTGCTCAAATGTACCAGCATGGGAGCCATCCGATAGTTGGAAACCGAAATCGTACTTCCGATGCGTACTTCCTTTGGTATCGTGTTTTTGGACACAAGGCGCTGTCTCCCTTTTTGATAGGTCTCGACAAGTTGCTGTGCATACGGCATAAATTGCCGGCCCTTATCAGTGAGTGTAATTTGTTTACCCATCCGATTGAACAACTGGCAACCTAACTCCCGCTCTAGCGATTGTATACGGGTTGTAACGGTAGGCTGAGAGATAAAGAGAGCTTCGGCAGCTTTGTTGAAGCTGCCATAGTGATTGATATACACAAATGCTTCTATGTTTTCAATATTCAACTAAGCACCTCCAATATGAATTAAGATATTCAAACTTTTATCGTTGAAATTGAACAGATACATAAGCAAGAGGCAGTCCATTTGAGCAAGGTGCGCCCAAATGACTGCCACGGATTATGATGGTGGTTTTCGGTTATATGGTGTGTTTTATAATAGGTCTGCTAGCAACTCGAATGAGCGAAGTCGGGCATCATGATCATACACCATGCCACTTATCATCAGTTCATCTGCTTTCGTCTGCTCTAGAACCCGTTTTAGCCTGCGCTGCACAGTATCTGGGCTACCAATAGCTGCGTAGGGAAGCATTCTACCGCGAATGGCCGCCTTCTCCTGTTGATTCCACAGAACATCCATATCCGTAGGAGGTTGTAGAAGAATTCCTTGATTACCACGCATGACGTTCAGAAACTCCTGCTCAGCCGTCGTGAATAACCATTCCGCCTCTTCATTGGTAGGCGCTACTACGGCATTAATAGCCAGAATGACGTAAGGTTTATCTAATATCGCCGACGGACGGAAATTGCGGTGATAGAGCTCCAGCGCCGGCAGCAAATAGTCGGGGGAGAAATGGCCTCCAAATGAGAACGGCAATCCGAGTTGTGCGGCAAGCTTGGCACCGTAGTTGCTGGAGCCTAGCAGTATAATCGGAATATTCAGTCCCTCGCCGGGAATGGCTCTCACGCCGGGGGCCGCACCACCAAGCGTTGGATTCATGTAGGAACGGAGTTCATTCAACTGCTCGGGGAAATCGTCGCTGGTCACACCTCGGCGCAGTGCACGTGCGGCAGGTTGATTGGCGCCGGGTGCACGGCCTAGTCCAAGATCAATACGGCCCGGGAACAGCGACTCCAGCGTGCCGAACTGTTCGGCTATCGCCAGCGGCGCATGATTCGGCAGCATAATGCCACCAGAACCGACACGAATGGTGCTAGTGTTAGCGGCTATATGGCCAATTACGACCGAAGTAGCCGCGCTGGCGATGTATGCTATATTGTGATGCTCGGTAAGCCAGTAGCGACGATATCCCCAACGCTCTGCATGCTGCGCCAAGTCAACGGAATTCCGAAACGTATCTGTCGGTGTTGCGCCATCGATTACCCCCGTGGCATCCATAATCGATATGTTTTTTGTACGTGCTGTCATAAGGAATCTGTGCCTCCTGTAATCGTTTAAGATCTATTAGGGAATATATAATGTTTGATCTGGGCTTAACTGTATCATTGACGATAGTCAGCGTCTAATTCATCTTATGAATTTAATTAATAAATAATTATTATGAATTGGATTTACTTCGACTTGATTAATTTATCAATTATCTGACAAAGCCTCACTTAGTAGCTCCAGCCAGCGCAATCGTTTACTGGACGAAGTTGCATTACTCGATATAATAAACTCGTTTACACTAAATTCTTTCTGCAGCGAAAGAAGCTGTTCTTTGACAGACTCTTTCGTCCCTTGAATAATCCCGAATTTACGCTCAACAATCGTGAAGTCTTCGCCACTTTGGTTACCAAACTCTTCGGCAGATTCTCGTGTAAGTAGTGTCGCTGCCTTTCCGCTGGATAGGTTAACTCTGAATGCCTTTTGCTCAGATGTGAGCGACTGGGCTTCCTCCTCAGTTTCCGCTATTTCAACTGTCAGGCTAGCAATTATCTCTGGTTTTGTGTCCTGCTCAGATTGAAAGCTGCTGCGATAGACATGAATAGCCTTCTGGACTTCTTCATGATTACTGTTGATCAGGTAAGAAAACACGTAAGGCAGGCCCAGCTTTGCAGCCAGTTCAGCGCTGCCGACGCTTGCTCCCAGAAGATAAATATCTGGTACGACCGTTGGACTTGGTATTACTTTCAGACCAGCAAGTGGGTGATTTCCCCCTAGATTGTCATGTACTAAATGTTTCAGATCGCTGAGTTTTTCCTCAATTGCCAGCGGGTCTGCTGCAGCCCCTCGCTGTAATGCTCTTGTACTATGTGGAAGGCCTCCAGGAGCACGACCAATCCCAAGATCCACTCTCCCTGAAGCAAGTGCAGCCAAAACATTAAAATTTTCTGCAACTTTATACGGACTATAGTGCTGAAGCATAACTCCTCCCGCACCAATTCGAATCCGATTTGTTTTGGCCAGAAGATAAGAGACCAAAACTTCAGGCGATGAGCCTGTTGCATGTTCCATACCGTGATGCTCGGCCACCCAAAAACGATAAAATCCCAATTGCTCAGCTTTTTGGGCTAACTTGACTGTGAGAGCAAGTGCTTCCTCTGTTGTTTCTCCCTCGAGTCGTGGACTGCTATCCAGAACACTTACAGTAATATCCATTGCAGATCCTCCCTATTTAAAATTTATACATTTCAGCAGCTCCGTCTCGTTCAGAGGCAGTCGATAGCACATTGCAAGAACTTCACCGTTGAGCGTGTCATAATCGTAAGCCCGCTCGAAGCCCAGCCGCGCATACAGACGAACGGCCGATTCCATCATATCCGATGTATGAAGATGAACTAACTCCGCTCCACTCTCACGCGCCAGCGCAGCGACGACTCGAATGAGTTCTGTCGCTACACCCAGACCACGCGCTTTTTTGGCCACTGCGAGCATGCGGATAATCGGTGTGTGAATACCCGCATACCCATAGGCCAGCTCCGACGATTCGAACAGGAAAACGGTTCCGACGATTTCCCCATCCAGTTCGGCAACCAGACGTGCTTTCGTTGCGTTGCCTTTGCCGGATGCCGCTGCTTCGATATTCGCTTTGTAATTTTCCCACTGTTTCCGGGAAAGCGTGTTCTCTAAATGTCCGTTAGCGTCAAGCAATACATGCTTGATCGCTTCGCTGTCCAATGACGTTCCCGAGCGGATAACGATACGGCTTTCCGGCATTCCTGCCACCTGCTTTCTAATCACATTTGACAATCCCACATCAACGATTCCTTGGATCAGATCGAGCAATTTCCCCTCTATCGATGCGAAGTCAAACCGGATCACGGTACTCGTTCTCTATTGCGTTATACCGTGTGATCTTCAAACGCTTCCTTGAGCAGCGTGAACGAACGAACCCGCTTCTCGAAATCAGGCACAACTGTTGCGAAGATCATCTCATTTGTTTCATACCGCTCAGCTAATTCCAGGAGCCGTTTGCGGACCGTTTCTTTCGTCCCTTGTATAACTTCGACGTCGCGTTCTTCAGTCTCATATGTCTCACCCGATTGCTTTGCGAATTCTTCCGCTTGCTCAAGCGATGTAACATTAACCGTTTTGCCGCTTGCCAGCGTAACGTGAATGCTCTTTAACGTGCCTGCGAGCTCGGCGGCTTCCTCTTCCGTATCTGATACGATGACGGATAGCGCCAGAATGGTCTTTGGCTCCGTTCCCCTTGCCCGGTTGAACTTGCTCCGATACGTCCCGAACGCTTTTAATGCTACTTCTGGATCGCTATTGATGAATAGTGCGTAAACGTACGGCAATCCAAGTTCTGCTGCAAGCTCTGCACTGGACAGGCTCGCGCCGAGCAGATGGACATCGGCTGGAACGTCCGGGAGCGGACTTGCTTGCAGACCAGCAAGCGGATGTTCCTCGCCCGCAGAACCGTGTAAAAATTGCACCAGTTCAGCCAGCTTCACGTCTAGCGTGTCAGCCTCGGTGATCCCCTTTTGCAGCGCCTTGGTCGAGCGTGGAAGGCCGCCTGGTGCGCGGCCGATTCCAAGATCTACTCGGCCTGGTGCCAACAGTGCCAGCACGTTGAAATTTTCAGCCACTTTGTATGGGCTGTAATGTTGTAGCATCACGCCGCCGGAGCCGATCCGAATACGCTCGGTGTGTGCGAGCAAATGAGAGATTAACACCTCGGGTGAAGAGCCCGCGAACGTTTCAGTATCGTGATGCTCCGCTACCCAGAACCGCTCATAGCCGAGACGTTCTGCCAACTGAGCCAATTTAGTAGTGTTCTCTAATGCTTCCCTAGGCGTTTGTCCAGGAAATACAGTGCTTTGATCCAATATTCCGAATTTGAGTGTCATGTGAATTTGCTCCTATCTTTAAATAGAGTACATGCCTTCCGGTGTAATGCGCTTAAAGAACTGCTTCGTACGATCCTCCTTTGGCGAGACAAATATATCGCTCGGCTTGCCTTCCTCCACAATTACACCCTCATCCATGAATACGACATGGTTCGAAACTTCTTGCACGAACCCCATCTCATGAGTGACAATAATCATTGTTATGCCTTCCTTCGCGATCTTCCGAATAACACCAAGTACTTCGCCAACCAGTTCAGGATCTAGTGCGGACGTCGGCTCATCGAAAAGAATGACTTCCGGGTTCAGCGCCAGCGCCCTCGCTATGCCGACGCGCTGTTGCTGACCACCAGATAATTGACTCGGATAGGCGTCCAGCTTGTTGCCGAGACCTACCTTTTCCAAGAGCTCGATGCTCCGGCGTCGCGCCTCCTCCTTCAACACCTTCTGGACAACGACAAGACCTTCCATCACGTTCTCAAGCGTAGTCTTATGGCGGAACAGATTGTATTGCTGGAACACCATTGCCGTCTTCCCACGCAGCATGTGAATGTCCTTCTTGGAAGGACTTTTGCAGTTCACTGTAAGTTCGTCGATTGTAATTTCACCGTCATTCGGCCGTTCCAAATAATTAATACAGCGCAGCAGCGTAGTTTTACCGGAGCCGCTCGGGCCGAGGATCGTCACAACATGCCCCTTCTCAACGACCAGATTTACGCCTTTCAGCACCGCTTGCCGTCCGAATGACTTTGTTATGTTTTTAAGCTTGATCATGCGACACCTCCGCGATTATAGACGTTGATCCGTTTCTCTAGCACACCAGATAACCGTTCGATAAGCACGGTCAGTCCCCAGAACAAGATAGCTGCCCCTAAATAAGATTCTAAGAAATTCCAGTTTGTCGAAGCGATGATCTGAGCCTTGGCGTTGATGTCGACAACAGAAACCGTGAAGGCAATTGTCGAGCCGTGCAGAGCTCCGATCAACGAATTCGTCAAATTTGGCAAGCTGACTACAAAAGCCTGTGGGAGTACGATGCGACGTAATGCTTGGTATGTCGTCATACCCACGGCGTAAGCTGCTTCGATCTGTCCACGGTTCACAGCCAGTATTCCAGAGCGAACCACTTCAGATAGATAGGCACCAAACGTAATCGAAAAGGAAAGATAGGCAAAGCCGATCATCGGAATGGATGCTGCACGGAACGCTATGCCAAGTGATTCTGACAGTCCATTAACGAGCATCGGAAGCCCGTAATAAATGAGAAGCAAGTGCGTCAACATCGGCGTGCCGCGAATAACGGTCACGTATGTACTTGCAACTTGATTCAAAACTGGCACCCGGTAAATGCGAATTAAAGCGATGGCCGTGCCAATAAGCAAACCGAAAACCATCGACACAAGTGTCAGTTTCAGCGTTGTAGGCACTGCGCTCAGCAGTTGAATGAATGCGGTCCAAATAAATGAAGGGTCCAGATTCATTTGCCCGTACCTCCTTTGTTAAGCGAAGCATTAGGTGTAAGAAGACGAAGCAGCCACGATTTTCCGTCTTTGACTGTCTGTGAAGTTGAAAGCGGCCGTTCGTATCGGAGCATGCGGTGCTCGACGTACCGGAACGCCCATTCAAGCAGTAGGCTAATGATCAAGTAAATGACCGCTAGTGCAATATAGGACTCTATATAATGCTGGGCTACCTTCCCGAGCGATTGCGCCTTCGCCGTCAGTTCCATTACACCGAGCGTAAATGCGAGCGACGTATCCTTCAGTGTTCCTATCGTTACGTTTGCAAAAATCGGTAAGGAGATAGCCAGTGCCTGCGGCAACACGATCCGCGAGAATACCTGATATCCCGTCATTCCGATCGTATATCCGGCTTCGATCTGTCCCCGATCCACGGAGGTGACCGCTGCTCGAATAGCCTCCGAAATAAATGCCCCGGCGTTCAGTCCATATGTCGCAATGACAAAATAGAGCACGGGTGCCCGAGAAAGATCAATACCTTGAAATTTCAATACTTCCGGCAGCCCGTAGTAAAACAAAAACAGCTGAATCAGTATGGGTGTGCCTCGAAAAAAGGAAGTGTACAGTTGAGACAACTGCTGTAGTACGGGAATGCGGTATATTCGAGCTAGGGCGGCGAGTAACCCGACGCCCAAACCTACGAACAAGGAACCTGCAACGATCAACAAGGATATGCGAATAAAGGGAAGCAGTTTAATTACATATTCGAACACAAACGAAATATCGAAAGTCAAAACAATTCACCCTCTCAAGCAAGCGGAAATATTACAAAAGCTGACCACAAATCCCATCCCAGCTTGCCCTTCTTTAGCTGTGGGAGTGTCATTCCACCGTTGTAAAGTCTTGACCGAGCCATTGCTTGCTTAGGGCGCTCAGTGTGCCATCGCCTTTGATTTCAAGTAGCGCTTTATCAATAGCATCGGCCAGTGCCTGCTTTTCGGGATCATTCTGTGCGAACAAGAACAGGATTTCCGCCTTACTAAGCGGTTCTCCGACTGCCTTTAATTTGCCTTGCGGATCAATTAGGGACAAGGAGAAGTCGGCAGTGAGCGTTCCATATACCCGCCCCGAGGCGATTTGCTCTGCGGTATCATTTGCAGCGCCGCTCGTGTACACGAGATTTATCGCATCGTTATGATCCTTATTGTATTTCAGAAGTATTTGCTCAGCTGCACTGGAAGGGTATGTAAGAAACTTCTTGCCTTTGATATCGTCCAGCGATTTGATAGGGTCATTGTTGTCCTTTGCTACGACAATTTTATTTTGCCAATAAGCGTAGGGCACTTTGTTGAACAAATACTTCTCTTCACGCTCCGGGGTTTTCTCGATTTCTTGAGCGATCATGTCAATCTTCTTCGTATCCAAGCTAAGAAGCAGGCTCGGTAGCGAATCGAGCACATTAAATTCAAATTCATATTCCGGGAGACGCTTATCGATCTCGCGGACTAGCTCAATGTCATAGCCGGTTAACTTACCATCCTTATCGTAAAAGAGCACTTGTGGGAAACTACTTGTCGTACCGACAATAACTTTTTTAACTTTGATTGGCTTCTCCAAGTTTGCCGAAGCAGATTCAATTAAAGGCGATTCTTTAGCAGCGTTAGAAGACTCGTTGTTTTTGTTGCCGCAGCCGGAGATTATAAGCACTAGTACTAAAGCTATAGACAAAGCCAAGTTTTTTTTCATTTCTTTACCCCTTTATCCTTTTGTTATAAACTCATAATTCGCATAGATATAGTAAGAATAAAAACAAAAATGTACAACTCGTGAGGAGCAGATCGGCAACACTTCTCCTGCATTCTTACATTTGATAGGCATCTTTTGGTCTTTTCCTCAACTAGTGGACAACTGACAGCTTACAGTAATAACCAATGCAATTCCTCCTTCAAGAATATTCCTACAGGTTTAGTCAAAATAAATACAAGATTCAATCTAGCACTTTACTACATCCACGTCTAATCAAGGTTTTTAAATCGGATATTAACATCCTTCATCCTTCACTTGTATCTACTCATTAGCACAGCATTATTCTGTTGCCCTGCTCCAGCTCAAATTTGATGTTGGCTGTGTAATTGGAAGTTCGACTTTTTTCTAAAGAAGAGAATAATAAAAAAACGAGCCTCTAGAATTGATTCTAAGGCTCGTTTGCGTATCAGGAGACATATGTTCGTCCCCATAATATTAGTTTTTTAAAGGCTACTTTTTCAGTGGTCTCTACTATCTACTTCCTAAGGTTGCAGTAACAGCAGTAGCCGGCTCCATCGATTGGTTAAGTTAGTGACTCATTAATCTTTCACATGACTGTTTTACATAATCAATAAATTGTTTAACTGCTGGTGATAGATGTTGAGAAGTTCGCCACTGCAGCCCTACCTCCCAATTCCAATGCTTTTCTTGAATGGGAATCCAGGACAATCCCTCTAACCGCATTCCTGCCGTTCTAGGCACCAGTGAAACACCGAGGCCTGCAGCAACAAAGCCTGTGACAGTAGTCAAATCCTCTGCTTCATAAATTTGAGTTAGCTCCGCATCAGATCGGATAATGCAGGATTCAAGCAAAAGCTTTAGACCGCAACTGCTTTTCAGTCCGATATAGTTCTCATTCTTCAGCTCATGAATACTGAGAGATGATGCGCCAGCAAGTCTATGATTGTTGGAAACGATAATGTAGAGCGGAGCCGTTTCTAAAGTTATCCAGCGATATTCCTCGGACGTCGGCCTTAAAGAAGTGATACTCAGATCGCACCTGCCTTGGTTTAACGCCTCATTAATAAGCTCATGGTTACCCTGCTCCAACTCAAATTTGATTTTGGGATAGATATTCTGATAATTTCTCACCAGTTTAGGTACAAGATCAGCTCCCAAAATATTGAGAAAGGCCATGCTAATAAGGCCCGTCTCAGGGTTCGTCCATTCTTCCAACGTTTTTTTGCCGTGCTCCAACTCCCGTAAAGCCCGCTCCACATTCTGGGAAAACAAACTGCCATATCTACTCAGTTGAACATTCCTGCCTTTTCGCTCAAACAATGGAACGCCGAGCTCAGTCTCCAGTTTGGAGATAGCTTGGCTAAGCGCCGGTTGCGTAATGGATAGAGCCTGAGCCGCCCTTGTCATGTGTTGATAACGTGCCACTGTAAGAAAATATTCCAGTTGAGTTAACTCCATAATCTCCCCCGCATATTCGAAATTCATAATTATTATTTATTATTTTTATTATAATTATCAATTAGACGTTATGAATCGTCAATGATAAAGTTAAGCCCAGATTTATTTAGCTTTTCTTGCCCTTTGCCCTATTCATCCCATTCTAATGGCTATCATCATAAAAGGAGAGATTACTATGAAAGCATATGTTGTAAAAGATGGACTTGGAATTGATTATTTGAAAGAAGTTGATCTTCAAATTCCTACTCCAGGGAAAGGCGAAGTTCTTATCCGTATGAAAGCAATATCCCTTAATGCAAGAGATATCCCTGCACTTCATGGTTATTTTAATAATCAGTCGATGGCTCCTTTCATTCCGGGATCAGATGGAGCCGGGGAGGTTTTTGCTTTAGGAGATGGCGCAGACAAATTTCAAATCGGTGATCGCGTTGCCGGAATTTTTAATCAAAAATGGATTACTGGAGAAATGTTATCTGAGTACAATGATGGTGAACTTGGTGGATCATTAGATGGAATGCTTGCCGAATATGTTGTATTACCCCAAGAGGGATTAGTTCGAATTCCTGAGCATTTATCTTACGTGGAAGCAGCCTCATTACCTTGCGCCGCAGTTACAGCCTGGCATGCAGTAGTTGAAGACGGCAAGGTTAAGGCTGGAGATACTGTCGTTATTCAAGGTACCGGTGGTGTATCCTTATTTGCAATGCAATTTGCAAAAATATCAGGTGCTAACGTTATTATTACTTCAAGCAGCGATGTTAAACTTGAGAAAGCCAAGGCTTTAGGTGCAAATTATTCCATTAACTATAAAACAAACCCTGATTGGGAGAAAGCCGTTTTGGAGTATACAAACAATCGTGGCGCTGATCTGATTATAGAAGTTAGCGGTTCAACCTTAAATCGTTCAATTGAAGCGGTAAGACCCAATGGACAAATTAATCTAATTGGTGCTCTATCGGGCAAAGAAGTTGAGAATCTGGCACTGTTGCCTATTTTCACAAGAAAAGTACGTATCCATGGCGTTAGAACGGGTAATCGTGAAATGTTCGAGGCGATGAACCGTGCTATTGAACATAATGTCCTTCGACCTGTTATTGACCGTGTATTCCCATTCGCAGAGGCAATTGATGCTTTTAAATTTTTAGAAAATGGAGATTATTTCGGCAAGATTTGTATCTCTTTCGACTGAGAATTAAACTTTTTCTTTATGAATGCTACAAATAGAATTTCAGGAGGCACTTATGAGTAAAAAACTAGCCGTAATCGTTGGTGCAGGACCAGGTGTTGGAAACCACGTTGCTAAAAAATTCGGATTAAACGGCTTCCGCGTTATTCTTATCTCTCGTAGCTTGAACTCTTTGAACACATATGTTGATGCTCTAAGATCTGAAGGGATTGAAGCATATGGTATAACTGCCGATGCTGGGTGTGTTGAATCACTGGAAAAAGCGTTTGATCAGATCAAACAAACTTACGGTGTTACCGATGTGTTGGTCTACAATGCTGTTACCCTTGTTGTTGGTAAACCAACCACGTTGACTCCAGAAACACTGTTAAACAATCTAAGTGTTGATGTAGCTGGTGCATTAACAAGTGCATTGCAAGTAATTCCGGATCAACGAAAACGAAAAGAAGGAACTATTCTGTTTACAGGTGGCAGCATTGCTTTGCACCCATCTCCAGATTATTCTTCTTTATCTATTGGAAAAGCAGCCATGCGAAATCTGGCCCTAACTTTAGCTGCCGAATTGGCACCGGAAGGCATTTTTGTAGGTACAGTTACGATTTCAGGTGTCGTTCAAGCTGGGACTGATTTTGATCCAGAACGAATCGCAAATGTATACTGGGACCTATTCGAAAAACGTGATCAATATGAGGTAATCTATTAATTCATAATTAATAATGGATTTCCCCAAAAATAGAAAGAGGAAACTATATGCAGCAGAAGACTGTTCTGATTACCGGAGCAAACAAAGGGATCGGGTACGAAACAGCAAAACAGTTGGGTGCGTTAGGCTTCACGATATTGGTTGGTGCACGCAGCGACGAGAGAGGCAAGGAAGCTGCAGCGAAACTGGAAAGTGAAGGTATTATCGCTTCCAACATTGTATTGGACGTGACGGATCAAGCAACGATTGATGCTGCATTCCGTACAATAGATGAACAATTCGGATCACTGGATGTGTTGATCAATAATGCGGGAGTTTTATTAGAACAGGGAACTTTTCCAAGCCAGCTTGAGCTATCCGATCTGAAAGCAACCTTCGAGACAAACTATTTCGGTATGTTTGCTGTAACGAAAGCAATGATTCCTTTGCTGACTAAATCGTTGGCCGGCAGAGTAGTCAATGTTTCTAGCGGCGTCGGCTCATTGACGTTATTGAACGATGCTGCGTCCCAATTTGCTGATTTTCATTTACTTGCCTACTCAAGCTCCAAGGCGGCAGTAAATGTATTAACATTAATGTTTGCAAAAGAATTTAAAAATACGCCCTTGAAATTCAACGCGGTCGAACCTGGCCCTACGTCCACTGATTTAACCGGAAACGCTGGTTTTCGTTCGGCGGACCAAGCCGCCAAAATTATCGTTGATCTAGCCACGATTTCTGAAGAGGGGCCGACCGGTGGTTACTTCGATGAATACGGCAAGCTACCTTGGTAAGCCGAGTCGATAGGTTTAGATGAATATAAAATCAGCAAAGGAACCAGATTCTTGTCCTGAGAAAAGGATAAGAACCTGGTTCCTTTGCTTATAAATGCAGTAACCTGCTAAACAAATTACCCATACCAATCCCAGTGATGAGTTCTGGAATAGCGGGTACTGGAAAATATTAAAGGAGGTTCCGGCTCGCATCATACGGCCTATCTATATCGGAGAAGGTTGGTTCGATCATCATCTCTCCAGCGCCTTACAAACCTATGAAGCGCTCTCTCCTGAGAGCAGGATGCATAGTGTAGTCAAGATTGGGCCATGGAATCATTTCTTCAATCCATGTGTTGAGGGCAAGGAATGCTTGAACATGAATCACAGTGATATACAGTCGGCCTTTATCTGGTTTGACAACATTTTGCGAAAAAAACAATGGCCTGAAGGCAAAGTGCATTATTATGAAATTGGTGGAAACCAGTGGCTGGAGGCACCCTCTTATCCCTTCCCTAGCGATAAAACGTTAACTTACTACTTCTCCGCCGCTGCTAAGCAACAGGACAAATCATACGGACTTATAACCTTAGAGGAAGAACACGGCTCGGAATTGTCGTATATTTATGATCCCGAGAAGCCGATCCTCTCTCATGGCTCCGAATCGCTGCTTAAGACAACCAAAGAAATCGGAAGCCTTAAGCAACCGGAATGCGGTTGGCGTGACGATGTTATTAGCTTCTTGTCTGAGCCGCTCCCAGAAGAGATCCGGGTCCTTGGCTCCATTAAAATTAAATTACAGGTATCATCCACTGCTGAGGATATTTGCTTTACGGCAAAGGTGATAGAAGTTCGTCCTGACGGAGAAGCGTACAATATTCGCAAGGGGATTACGACACAGGCTTACAGAAACAGCCAGACTCCTTCACGGATGACCTATACTCCGCAGACGAAGGTAGAAGCTGTCATTGATCTATGGGATATTACCTGGAAATTCAGCACGGGCTCACGGATTCGTATCGATATCGCTTCCTCAGACTTTCCTCAATATTCGATCCACACCAATTATCCGGGTGTATGGTCAGAGCAGGTGGAGTCTAAAATTGCGGAGCAGACCCTTTATGTCGGTGGCCAGTCATCCCAAGTGATTATTCCCATCAGTTAATGCCTTTCCTATTGTAGTGCAGTAAGTTTCTCCTGACTTTTTCTACAAACGGTAATAATGGAGGATGCTAACGGAGGCGCGAACTCAATTTGGATAGACGATTGTTCGTGTTGCAAGTGTTAATACTCGATAATTGATAGTCTTGTCTATATGCGCTCATTGATTTTCAGCAACAACTTCATTAAGACTTGCTTCTCCTCCTCGGTAAGGACTTGAACGATTTCTTCTTCGACCTTTTGGAATGAGTCTTGAAAGTCATTAATCAGTTCAATCCCTTTTGGCATAACATATATATTTTTTTGCCGTTCATTATTGGCCGGGATTTTGCGCTCAATAAACCCTTTTTGTTCAAGACCTTGAAGCATGCTTGTAATGCTGGCCCCACGTAGATGAAACCGATCTGCAAGGTCTTTTTGAATAATCTGATTATCTTGATTTTGGTATATATAATCAATTACTTTTCCTTGCTGAGCGTTTAAACCGAACTCTTTTATACTCTCGTCCGCTCTCTTTTTTAACTTAAGACCGATAATCTGAAATAAATCCAAATAAGGCGAATCCTTTCGGGATTGCATGATCGTCCCTCCTATAATTGTTAGCAATCTAATTGTAAGTAACAAAACTATACAGGGGATCCTATAGGCTTGTCAAATGAATATTAGTTTATTGACAGTTAGGTAACTAACAGTTACGATTCAAATTGATAAAACAAATCACTTGGAGGAATTTAAATGGAAAAGGCAATTCAAAATACCGTGTTAGAACAAGTCACTGCGATTACAAATGTACGCATCTTTAATGGAGATCAAATTATTGCGCCTAGACATATTGTCATTAAAGGGGAATCTATTATTTCAGTGGGCGGAGACATCCCTGCCGATGCAACAATTATCGATGGAAACAATGGGACTCTGATTCCTGGTCTGATTGATGCACATGTGCACACTTCAATCGGGGGGTTACGAGATGCCTTAAAATTCGGCGTTACAACAGAACTTGAAATGAACGGAGATTTTACTAGAAGAGGACGCGAGATTCAGTTGAAAAATGTGAATGATGTTGCAGACGTTCTTTCTGCTGGTACAGCTATCACTGCTCCGGGCGGACATCCCGATGAATTATTGCCGGATGGAGATGAGATACCTGAATTCATTCTAAAAGAACTAGAGAAGTTATCCGAGGAAGATCGGCAAGCGATGCTGGCTGGATACGCTCACGATCACGAAGAAATCCCGCAAGTGACGACGCTGGAGGAAGCAATTAAACACGTGCGTACCCAAGTGGAGAATGGTGCCGACTATATTAAAATCATGATTGAAGAAGGAACAGTCATGGGTGCACCTGGTCTTCCTCTCCTAAGCGACGAGATTTTAAAAACAGCTGTGACAGAAGCTCACAAATGGGATAAGCTGGTCATTGCCCACGTCTTGACAGCTCTTTCATCGAAAGAAGCCATCGATTTTGGAGTCGACGGTTTGGGACACTTGTTTATCGATAGACCTGATAATACGTCCGAATTAGTGAAATCCATAGCAGAATCAGGCGCTTTTGTTATACCGTGCTTGGTCTTGAATTCATCGATTATTGGGAATCCGGCAGCGGAATTGGCGAATGATCCACGTGTTCATTCCAAATTAAGTCCCGATTGGATCGATATTTTGAACTCAAATTTCAATACGTTCCCCCAGGGAAATATGGAAAACAGCTTTAAGAATGTAATGGACCTTCACCGTGCCGGAGTTGATATTCTGGTAGGGACAGATGTTGCACCGGTTCCCGTTCCAAACCTTGGCGGCCTTGCTCATGGAGCCAGTGTCCACCATGAGATGCAATTACTGGTGAAGGCCGGGTTTACCCCGATTGAGGCGCTCCAGTCGGCTACCGCGAAACCTGCCCGTTGCTTTGGACTTAGTGATCGCGGCCGCATTACCGAAGGTTCACGCGCTGACCTTATATTAGTAAAGGGGGACCCGACAACTAACATCTCGAATTCCTTGTCAATTGAATCCGTGTGGTTCAAAGGTGTGCAACAATTATGTTATTGAGAGTCGATTTCCAATATCCGGCCTCCTCTTAAAAGACCATATAAAAATATTGGTTTGTATTTGTAAACGAATATAAAAGATCAGCGTTACCACTTTATAGGGTAACGCTGATCTTTTATATATTCTTAATCGGGCTCCTCCAGCTTATGGCCATACGTTGCGCCAGAGAGGTGTTAGAGGTTCGCATGGAAACGCAACGCCTTATCCGCAATCTCTCGAACTGGAGCGTCTACTCCTTAGGTTGCGAACACTGTCATTGCTGATTACAATCCATGATATTAGGAATTCAACCACTCTTCAGCCTCTTCAACACTTTCGAAGGATTCAAAGACAGTTTTGATGTCGTCAAATGCTACTGAGGAAGCAACAACGCGCTTCATGCTCATTTTTCCGAGGGTCTTCTCTGGCATAATGATAGCTACAAATTTGATACCAGAATCCTGAACACGTTGATTATGTACGGTGCTGATCCATTTTTGATCTTCTTGACTGATGACGCTGAGTTTGCGATTGTCAGAAATCATCCGTTGTGCTCCCTTTTCTTGCTGAAGCTCCATAGCTTTATCACAGATGGCACGTAGTTGGTCACTATGTACATAAGTGTTGAATTCAACATGAACCGCCTTAGCTTTCTCATTCCATGAGACCGTAGCACTATCTGTTTTGAAAACTGTTGTCATAATGTTAATAACCTCCGATGTGTGTGTATGTTTTCTTTATAACCTGTTTCTGCATGATGAAAAAAATGTTAGTACTGGAACAGGAGGCTTACGTTCTGCCAGCCTGCACCAACTGTCCACAGGATAATATAGTCGCCACGAGAAACTTTACCAGTTTCAATAGCCTCGTACAGAGCGGTGAAGGGACTGTTAGTTGCTGTATACCCGTATTTGTCGCCTATGTATAGAGCTTTATCCTTATCAATGCCCAAACCTTCGACAACACCTTCGATGTTGCCAGGAGCGAATTGAGATAAATAGTAACTAGCTATATCATCTTTTGTCAGTCCATTACGCTCGAGCAACCTTTCGATTGAAGACACAGCGATTTTCACAGGTGCGCTGGTATCGAACGTTTTAAACTTCATCCGGGGACCCTCCTCAGGTTTACCCCAACTGGAAAGCCCATTTGCAGGGAATAGCGCATTATCAATTACAGATGTGTCTGTTTGATACTCAGAATCGATAAACCCGGTTCCTTCTGCTCGCTCAACAATAACAGCAAGTGCGGAATCAGCAAAGTTACTATCGAAGATAGGTTCCCCAAAACTATGAGTTGAAATGTAGTCGGCTCCTACAACCAGTACACGATTAATATAGTTATTAGCGATGATATTTCTACTTGCTTGTTCGACGGCAACAAGAATGCCAGAGCAGTTACCGTTCAAGTCGAAGCAGGATGTTGTAAGCTTACCACCGATAGCTGCATGAATCTTAAGAGCATTTGTAGGAATAAGATACTCAGGAGTTTGAGATACGAAAAGAATCATATCAATATCTTCAGCAAGGAGCCCTGCCTTATCCAGAGCAGATTTAGCAGCAATAATAGCCATAGTTACAGCATTCTCATCTTCATTATCAACAATATATCGAACATCTTTACCGAGAGCTTTAATTAGTCCTCGAACATCGACACCTAAAGCATCGTAACGGTCGATATAGTACTGATTATCAACCTTATGATCGGGCTGATAGAAAGCAACAGTGTTAATTTTGACCCCTTTAGCAATAGTTTGAATTCCTTTGTTATTATCGTGAGCTTCAGTCATTTTCGAATTCCTCCTGATGGTATATCATTCCTATTTATATAATAATATACAATTGAGATGATAATGAAGAAGTATTGCGGGGGCAAGTTCACGTTTTTGGTTGTCGACAAATGATGCATTCTACAGAGAGCTGTTCATCAATACAGATCATATATTAAATTTTCATTTGTTTATTTATGGAATCCCTCCTTTATACTAGGATATCGTTTTTGTAATTATTCGTCAATTACTTCATGTGATTAAATAAACCCGTGAAATGCGTTTTTTTGTCCGGCAAATAAAAAAAGTACCACATAGAATGAATACACTCTAATGTGGCACTTTTTATTATTATCACAGTACTTATAGGTTTATGGAGTTGTAACACCTGCGTGTAGCATATTGTCTTAATATTCATCTAAGTATTTTTTGAGAAATAATCCTTTAAATTATTCCACACTTCTTCAGTTACAAACCTTTACTTTTGTGTGTTTTTCACGCTCACTACACCCATCCGGTTTCATTCCTCCGGCATACGATAATCCATATATTAGATATATGGAGATGAGCAAATGACAAATCCAATGGATGTGTTAATCCAAGCGATTGAGACAGGAGCTTTGAAGAAGGAATTCAAATGAAACCCTATCATGTCGTCTGGAAGGGACCTGCACACAAAGCAAGTGGTCTTGGCCGTGCCACAAGAGCGTATGCCCAATCACTAAAGCGGCAGGGCATATCCGTTAGTATAGGAGCACCAAGCCATCGCAAAAACGGTGCCCAAGGCAAAAAGGTGCTGATCTATCACCACATTCCCAGCAGCATTCAATGGAAAAAAGAGCGCAGCATATATGATCTCATAATTTTGAATACCGTTTGGGAAACAAGCAAGCTCCCCAAGGGCTGGCTTCCACATATGAACAAATTTGATGCCGTTTGCGTACCCTCTAGGCATAATAAAAGAACACTAAGGAACAGCGGCGTGAAAGTCCCGATTTTTATCATTCCTCATGGCGTAAATACAAAGGAGTTTCATCCGAACAATAAGAAGATGTCTTTGCCGGGTACGGCAGGCAGGTTTACGTTCGTGTCCGTATTTGGCTTCCAGCATCGCAAAAATCCGGAGGGCCTGCTACGGGCATATTGGGAAGAGTTTTCCTCTAAAGATAACGTCGTGCTTGTGATCAAAACAAACGGATATGCGGCACATGAGAACGAAAGATGGATCCAGGCGAAAATATCGCAATACAAAAAAAGACTGGGTATTCAAAAAGATACGGCCCCCGTTATCATTATCGGCCGAAAGCTTAGCGAAAGCCAGCTAAAAGGGTTGTATACGCTCGGCGATGTTTTCGTCCTCCCGACTCGTGGCGAGGGGGTTGGATTGCCTTTTCTAGAAGCGCTTGCGAGCGGCGTACCGGTCATCACTACAAGTTGGGGCGGGCAAATGGATTTTCTTACTCCTAGCAACTCGTTCCTGATTCCATACCAGCTTCGGAGCCCGTCAAGCAGCATGAACAGAGCCATCTCGAAAAAATTTAGCAACCTGTTCGCGCAAAAGGGACAACTATGGGCGGAGCCGAATCTGGGCAGCTTAAAAAAACTCATGAGGAAAGCGTACCAAAATCCCGGACTTTGCAAACAAAAAGGACGCCAAGGCAGAAAGGATATGCTTCAGTTATCTTGGAACCGGGCAGGGGCATTAATGAAGCAAGCGATTGAAGAAGTCATTCGATCCAAGAAATAAGCTTTCGGTAAAAACTATTTGAGATTCAACGTAATCAGGTAATTGTATTTGGCAGCGTGTTTAAGCTCATCCAATATGATACCGTACACCGTATCTTTATAGATCCCAGCAGGCAATCCAAACCAGATGTTACGGTATCGCTCTACCGCTTCCAACTCCCCCATCAAAGCGCGCTGTAGACCTTCTGTATAGGAGTGCACCTTTTCATATTGTTCATTACTGATGCCTGAAATTTCTTGTCCCGTCAAAGCCCGATACATCTCTCTGAACATTTTATTGTGGCCACGCTCATCGTTACGAATGCTTTCGATGATGGCCACCTGTTCTTTTGTGGGAGCCAGGTTGATCAATTCATCGTAGAACAGCTCATCGTTACGCTCGCCTTGTACCGCTTCCTTTATCATTTGTACTGCTTCCGGAAATCCTGTGTTCCAGATCGGTACAAATTCGGCTCGCATATAGTATGAAATTCCCCAGTAAGAAGGTATTTGATACAAGTTTGTCTCCTCCAAACGTTAGTTTATAGAAAGTATATGAGCATCTGCCCATGTCTGTTCCTAACATTCAGAAAAGTTGCTTGTATCTAGTCATATTAAAAGCGAGCCATCAATCGTGTCCCTTCGGGGGATTAACTAAAGTTCCGTTTACCTTCACCCCGATACCGTTATCGTAGACCATTTTGCCGCCATAATATCCCGTACCCAAAACTAATGCGCATGACGCGACGGCAAACGCTAGATAAATGACAAGAGAGAATTTGACAAAGGATTGTTTGCCTCGAAGCATCATGAATAACCTAATCACTACGAGAATGGTGGTAAGCCATGCTGTGACATCCGCTAGCGTACTATGGATCTCCAAGAGTGAAGTATTGCCACGAGCATCTTCTTCGGGCCCAGTAGCCACAGATAGCCATGCGGATAAAGCGGCTATAATCCAAATCCATATCCCCTGATTAAGTGGTAGTGCGCGCCGGCGGATAGATATGGTCAAATCATACAGCAAGCCGATGGTAATCAGTACGATCGGAAAGTGGACAAGAATAGGATGCATGTGATTCAGAATATCATTCATCAATTGATCTCCCCCTTGATTTTCTGGTCTTAATATTGTTCAAAATCAAACCGTCATTCGGCGCTGATTTGTCTCCGGAGAACGTGTCTTCACGGCTCCTTTCGATGAGAAGCGTACCCGGAGCAAATGATATAGATTGCCGGCGAATAGACCGATAAACAGATACATCAGTCCGCCGTAAAACCCGTAGACGGCAGTGCCGACCACAGCGGCAAGCATTCCGAACACGATTTGCCCCACGGGCTTGGCTGGTGAAGTCGGAGGATCCGTCAGCATGAAGAAACTGAAGAACAAGGTTGCGTTAATGAACGGCGACCGGAGTGCGTCGAAGGCGTCGCCAATATGGAAGTACGCCATAGCCAGCAATATCGCGAACGTCGTCATGAGGAATGCGAACACCTGCGGATACTTATTTACGCGATTGATTACGACGTATCCGCCGATCAGCAGCAGTGGCATATACCAGCCGGAAAGGTCACCAAAGGCTCCCCACCAGCTTTGTTCCGTGTGAAAGATCGGAATGGACAGGAACAGTCCAAAAGCCGCTGGATTAAAAATGGTTTTTTTCTTATAAATGAGCAAATGCTTAGAGATGATCGCAAGAGCTGCAGTACTCGCAATAATGGTCCAAACAGTATTCGTGCTTAAAATCAGAGCAACGATCAGTCCCGTAATGGCTGCGCCGTCCGGCAGTATGCGTTTCCGCTTTTTGATGAGTGAAAAAAAGAGGTCAACAACAACTGCAGTACCAACCGCGATTGCTACATTTTCGAGGCTGCTTATGTTGTGCGACACTAAGGAAATGACCAAAAGGCATAAAGTGATGGCAATAAGAACATAAGCTTTGGGTGATTTGATCCATTGACTCGCTTTCATGTTAAATTCCTCCGATCCTCAAGATTTGTGAATTCGAGTCCAAGATCAAGCCTTGCAGATCGGCCTCGGTGATTAATGCAACCCCTTCTTCCCCACCCATCGCAAACGCCGCTGTAGAAAAAGCGTCCGCCATCATGGCGTAAGGAGCGATCACACTGCAACTAATCCATTCGTTCGGCGATCTCCCTGTCGCGGGGTGAACGATATGATGCTCACCCTCGAGCGTCTCACTTCTTCTTTCATAGCTACCAGATGTACACACCGCGGCGCCGGAAATGTAGAGCGATTGCAAGAGGCCGTTTACCTTCATCGGGTCACGTATGCCGATTGTCCAGTTATCGCCTTGTTCGTCCGTCCCGCCTGCATACAAATCACCGCCCGCGTTCACTACGAATCCGGTACAACCGATGAGTTCGCTTGCCGCCAAGTCGATGGCAAAGCCTTTGGCGGTAGCGCCTAGATCCAGAATGAGCGGTTTATGCAAACATATGGTGCGGTTCACTTCGTCTAACTCGATATCTCTATAAGTGGCGGAGTCGTCAGCATCGCTGTTCATCCTCTTGCCAGTCAAATAATGGCGGTTGAACCCCCTCTTCTCTAGTAGCACACCGATGGAGGGATCGAATGAACCATCCGTCCATTTTGCCATCTCCAGCGCGAATCTGAGAGGTTCAAACAAATAAGGGCTAACTATCGTCGCTTTCCCAGCCCTGCGACATGCTTGCATCAATTCACTTTGAGGATTGAAACGACTACACGCTTGTTCAACCTGCCGAAAGGCATCAAACGCCCTTCCGATCTGAAAATCGAGTTCTTCCCCCGTCATCGTGTCTTCGCTGTGAGCTTCGATTTGGACAACCGTGTCCATGTATAATTTAGTTTTTTTCATCGGAGCTCCCTCAAGATCGAAGCGCCAGGTTCAACGCATCCTGCACGGCGTCCGAGAACGCACGAGTGCTGTAGGTCGCACCGGAGACGTTTTTTACGTCTGCGGTTTGAATTCGCAGTACCTCATTCGGCATTCCGGCAATATCATCGATCGTATAGTGCATAGCGAAGTCACTAATCTCGACATCCGTAATTTGGTCGTTCGTGATGGCGACCTTTACCTGAATCGTGCCGCGACGATTGCTCCCGGTTCCGGTATAGGTTCCGTCGTTATACTTTGAGGATATCGGGCTTGATACCGAATTGCTATTAGCCGCCTGGACATGGGGAATCGGAGACGTCAACTCGTTCGGCTTTTCGGCCTCTGTCGTCCAATAACCAGCGGTATAGACAGCAACAATGGCCGTCGAACACAACGCCACCCACTTTTTGTTCATTTTCGCCATCGTTTGGCCTCCTTCGGGTAAGGTTTCTTATCTTCACTTTGATCACTTTAGGACATATTATAAAGATGCAAGCTTAAAGTTTTTTTAAAAAACAAGACGTAAACTAATACTTGAAAATAAGATTTTAAGGGAGCTGACAAAAGGTATGCGAGTTCTCGCGGTGGAAGACGATCCATCCTTGCTCGGCGCAATCCGCAGTATTTTCGAAAGCGAATCGTTCCAGACCGACACGGCGGAAACGGGTGACGACGGCTATTTCCTGGCGCAGCAGGAAATTTATGATTTAATTGTGCTCGATGTCATGCTGCCAGGTATGGACGGCATCGAAATCGTTAGAAAGCTGCGCAGCGATGGTCAGACGGTTCCGATCATCCTGCTCACGGCCAAAGACGCGGTCAAAGACCGAGTGGTAGGATTAGATGCCGGCGCAGACGACTATATCACGAAGCCGTTCGCTGTCGAGGAGCTTCTGGCGCGCTCGAGATCCGTTCTGCGGCGACGCGGTACGATCAGGTCTGAGGGAGATTTGGTTTACGGCCAGTACCGTCTTTCGCCGGCTACGCGTGAGGCTTTTATCGGACAAACGCCGCTCTCCCTTACGTCTACCGAATACGAGTTGTTGGAATTTATGGTTTGCAACAAAGACCGAATTCTTACGCGTGAGCAAATATTTGATAGGATATGGGGATTCGATTCGAATGCCGGCATCTCGGCGGTTGACGTTTACATACATCACCTACGCAAAAAACTGGCCGTCACCGGATCCGAGCAGTGTGTACGAACGATACGGGGAATTGGGTTCATGCTAAAAGGAGAACATGATGTTCAATAACGTCCGCATTAGGTTAGTTGTACTGAATGCCGCTGTGCTCTTCCTCATCCTAGTTGTGCTCAGTTCCGTCCTCTATTTGCACATGCGATATAGATTGTATTCGGAAACGGACGAGATGCTACGGAATGCGGCCAAGCAGGTCGATTCCGCTCGCGACGCGTCAGCGATTCTAAGGCAGAACCATCCCCTTTTGGAGCAAGATGACCGACTAACCTACATTTTCCGGGATGCCGAAGGACGAATTGAAGGTCAGTCGCCGTCTCATGTTTTCACACAAGCCCAGATCGACCGTCTTTTCTATCGTAAAGGTTCGTTTTCTTATGAAACGCTTGATGTCGGAGGGAAACATTACCGCGTTTATCTTGCACCAGTTCCGCAAGCACCTTGGGGAGAGATCGAATCGCTCGCAGTTCTCACCAGTCTCGAGGACGATGAGAGCACACTCCATTCCCTGCTGTTGGACATCATCACCGGTGTTTGCTCTGGCGTGCTCATCTCGATTGTCGCTGGTTTTTTCCTTGCAGGTCGAGCATGGATACCGATCCGTAAAGCCTGGGACAAGCAGCAACAATTCGTTGCAGACGCGTCGCACGAGCTCCGAACGCCGGTTTCGATCATTCGCGCGCATACTGAGCTGCTGCTCCACCATCCCGGTCATTCGATTGAAAGGGAAAGCGACAATATTGCCGTTATTCTGAAAGAAAGCAAACGCATGGGCAAGTTGCTCGAAGATTTGTTGACGCTAGCCCGGTCCGATTCCAAGCAACTTGAGCTGCAATGCTCCTTGCTGTCGCTGGATACCATATTGTTGGATTTGACGAAGCAATTCCGTCTGCTCGCAGTTACTAAAGAAATTGACATTGATGTGACGCTTCAGGAGCAGTTGCAGTTTTGGGGAGATGAAAGTCGTATCCGCCAACTGCTTGTCATCCTTCTAGATAATGCGTTGAAATATACACCATCTAACGGAAAAATTGAAGTAACTGGCAAAGCTTCCGCTCATCACATATCGGTTGTTGTTTTAGATACAGGCAGAGGTATACCGAAGGAAGAGATCCCCTATCTGTTCGATCGCTTTTACCGCGGAGACAAGTCGCGTTCCCGAATCGACGGAGGAACCGGTCTTGGACTTTCTATTGCCAAATGGATCGTTGATGCCCACGGTGGAACGATTCGTATCGAATCCAGTTCCGGTATGGGTACGCGTTTCGAATTACATTTTCCTCGCAAGAAAAAGGCAGTCTTGTAAAAATACAAGGCTGCCATGCTGGTTTTGATAGATTCATTTGCCTAACCAAGGTTGGCTTGCTCCGGATACCCAACTTCCGCTGCAATGCACTCGTGGTCGACAGGGTCCCCCCGGACTTTGACATACGTGTACGTCCCCCGTCTCGTCTTCCAAGCCTTCAAGATTTCGATCCCCTAATGCTAGCCATTCATCTACCCACTTTTGTCATCTGTTTATTTTATATTGATCACTAGAAAAAGTGGCGGATATTGCCTATGACACGCAAACAAATAGGTATCCGCACAGTCCTGAGTAAAGTCTGTAGCGTATGTATGTGAATAAAGGAGGCCGGTCAATTCTTAGATAGAAGCGAATACTTTATCACTTACAAAATGATCCAAGTGACTTCTGCAAAGTAATTGGAGGTAGAACGTGTGAAGAAGGTAAAATATAGAATGGGGAAATTGGGAAAGCACGAATTCATGAAGAAGTATAAATTGATAAGCGTATTCTTGCCAGACACCCGAAAAGCAACTTTGTCTAACATTAAAATAATGCTGAGATTGTATAAATCAGTTTTCTTAAAACCCGATGAGGGAACAGGCGGTCATGGGATATATAAAATCACTAAAGGCAAAAGTAGTCTTATTTTGCATACCGGTTCGAATTCACGTATGTTTAGCTCATTAAATGACTTATATACACGAATTCAAAGAATTCTAATTAAGGATAAATATATTGTTCAACAAGGAATTGAACTGTTAAAACACAATGATCGTCCGTTCGATATTAGAGTTATGGTACAAAAGAATGGAAAAGGAACATTGGAGGTTACGGGGATTATTGGAAGACAAGCGAAGCGTAATAAAATAGTAACCAATTATCATTCTGGAGGAACTCCCTTACCTATAGATACCTTACTCAAATCACATTTGAAGGACGAATCAAGGAAGCAGTACATTCATAGAATGGAGAGACTAGGGAAAGATGCAAGCATTGTTCTTGGTAAAAAATATAGAAGTAAACGAGCATTCGGAGTTGATATAGCCATTGATAATAAAATGAACCCCTGGGTCTTAGAGATTAATACCCAGCCTGACAAGAGCATCTTTAATACCTTGAAGAACAAAACGATGTACAACAGGATACTAAGGTACTCGAAAAATAAAGGATGAGGATTTAGATCATCATCTAATCCATAATCGGAACAAGTCCTTGACTTGGGATAAGAACTTGTTCCGATAACGATTGCCATTGCCAATCATAAAGGCCGCCGATTGATTGTGGCATACGGCAGCCCTTCTGTATGATGTTACGGGTTCATTAATAGGTCCATCTGCGACGAACATCTTCCGCCTCTTTAACCATCCTCTGGATCAGCTCAGAAACTTCCGGTACATCATGAATCAAGCCAACGGATTGACCAGCCCAGCCGAAACCCTCTTCTTGAATGCCTTCATAAATCCAGCGCTTATTCGTTTCTCCGCTGATATAAGGCTTGAGTGCCTCATAGTCATTCGTTTCACTTTCAATCTCCAAAATCTTGTCGGTTAAAGGGGTTCTCAGCACCCTAGCAGGAAAACCGATGGAACGTTTGATAACAACGGTATCTGCTGAAGACGCCTTGACTAAAGCATTTTGATAGGAAGAGGAAGCTTGCACACATTCCCGAGTGGCAATAAACCGAGTTCCCATTACAATTCCTTCCGCTCCTAGGGCCAGGGCAGCCATCCAGCCTCGACCATCGCCAATACCGCCTGCAGCGACAACGGGGATTCGTACAGCATCCACTACCTGGGGAACAAGAACCATCGTCCCGACTTCATCACGCCCTAAATGCCCTCCCCCCTCATGCCCGACAACGATTACTGCGGATGCGCCAAGCTGTTCGGCTTTTTGAGCCTGTGTGCGTGACGAGACTAATACGAGCGTTGTTAGATTTGCTGACTGCAGTAGAGGGAGAAATGGTGCAGGATTACCACCTGTAAGGGTAACCGCCGAAACGTTTTCCTCCATAGCAATTCGAAGCCGCTCCTCAATGTCGCCGGGATGCATACCGATGGCAAAATTGACGCCAAAAGGCTTGTCAGTCAGAGTGCGAGTGCGTCTGATTTCCTTTCGCAAGGCATCAGCATCTGGAAGACTCATGGCGGTAACTTGGCCAAATCCTCCGCTATTGGAGACAGCAGCCGCAAGATCAGAATAAGCTAAATAAGCAAGCCCGCCTTGAATAATCGGAAACTTGATTTGAAGCAAATCAGTCAACCGTGTACTCCAATTCATTGTGATTCCTCCTGATGATTCCATGCTGCAAAGAAAGCCTCTGCTCCATTGACGGTCATGACAGGCTGCGGCTTCTGCCAGCGGGTTACTTGAGAACCGTTAACTCCAAAGACCTCTCCGGTCAGATTCGGATCCTGCTGCTGCAAAAGCACGCTCACAAACCGAGCGATATCCTCCGCTTCGCCAACCTGCCAGAATGCCGGTAACGGCTCGTTGCGTTTAGCGTGTTTTTCTTTTAAATATTCAATAACCGGGCGTGTCATATCAGTCAAGGCCGCAGGAGCAACCGCATTGATCCGTATCTGCTCTCGTCGTAGCTCCTCTGCGAGTGTCCACACCATCCCGAGCATACCAGCTTTCGATGCGCTATAATTGACTTGACCCACAGAGCCCATTAATCCCGCTGTTGAAGTCATCAGCAGAATGTCACCCCCATGTGGCTTCATGAAAGGGAGGGCTCGCTGAATACTGTAGAAGGCCCCACTCAAATGAACATCCAGAACGGATGTCCATTCTTGATCTGTCATCTGCTCGCATTTGCGATCTTGCAAGTGACCCGCATTATGAATCAAGACATCTATGGCACCAAAACGTGCCGCAACAGCCTCCATCATCACCGTCACCGCTGTAGGGTCCGCAACATTCGCACAGTAACCCTCGGCTACACCTCCCGCTTGACGAATGGCCTCCACGACAGAGCTTATCCGCTCTTCATGTAAACCATTAACCGCAACCTGATAGCCGCCGCGCCCGAGCTCCATTGCGATGCTGCGACCAATCCCCCTGCTTGCTCCGGTAACCAATACTGTTCTCATGGTGAGCAGATCCCCTCCTTCACGGAGAAAACACCTGTAGCGATGACTTCCCCCTTTTCTTCTTCTACCGTAATCGTGACCTGAATTTCATCGTTACAAGCTTCATATCCAAAGTATGCCATTGTATTCTGAATGAGCGGCTTGTGAAACTTCATGCAATAGGACTGAATCCAATGGGTGGGATGTTCTGCCAAATAGATAGACTGTGCCAGTCCCATCAGATACATCCCATGGGCAATCGGAGCTTGATGCCCGGCTTGTTTTGCTGCTTCGTCCTGAAGGTGAATCGGTGCCCGATCTCCGGTGAGATCTGCATACTTCCGAATGGCTGTTGCCGTAATTCGTTTTCTCAACATTTGTTTTCTCATCATTGGTCACCTACTGAGATCAACACAGTTTCCACGGTAACGATATGTTTACCAGCGCATGTACAGGTCAGAGCATGTGTGTAAAAAACCATAATGCCCTGACGACCGTGCTTTTTCTCCACCTTGGTTAAAGATAGATCGCAATCCAATTCCATGCCTGCTGTCAGCGGCGCCTCATAATGAAATTGTTGTTTCCCGTGAATCAGCGGTCCAGGCATATCCAGCCATGGGGCGTCAGATATTTTCCAGAATGTGATCGGCATGGTAGAGGGTGCGATCAAAACGCCGCCCATCCGTTGCAAGGGTGCTTCAATGCAGTTTGCATATTGAACAATAGCATCCTCAGTAAGATGAACCTGGAATCGAATGCTGTTCATTTGGCCGCCTCCACTAATACGGCAAGCCCCATTCCTCCGCCAATCCCTAATGTAGCGATCCCCCGCTTAAAGGGATTTTGCAGCATCTCAGCGAAAAGGCGAGTCATCAGAATAGCGCCCGATGCTCCATAAGGATGTCCTAACGCTAGCGCCCCACCTCCAGGATTAACCTTGTCCTGCGGAATTTGCAGCTCTCCCAGCGACGCTAGAACTTGGGAAGCAAAAGCTTCATTGAATTCTACAAGGTCCAAATCGGTGATTCTGAGCTGCTGGCGGCTTAGCAAGTTATGTACAGCTGGGACAGGTCCAATCCCTAAATAATGGGGATCGACACCAGCGGTCTGTGCATCTACGAAGCGTAATACAGGTCGCAGGTTGAGCTGTTCGCACTTTTCTCGTGACATGAGCAGTACAAGAGCAGCTCCATCATTCATGGGACATGCATTGCCGGCGGTTACGGTGCCCTCTTCCATAAAGACAGGCGTTAACTTTTGCAGTTTCTCCATGCTGGTATCCGGCCTTGGACATTCATCTTCTGTAACCCAGTGGCCGTTCACTTGAAGAGGCACAATTTCCTGCAGAAATCTGCCTGTTTGTTGTGCGTGAACGGCCTTCTGATGACTTTTCAAGGCGTACAGGTCTTGATCTTCTCTGGAAATTCCGTATTTACGGGCAACATTCTCTGCTGCCACGCCCATATCAGGATCACCATAACTACTTGGTGTAAAAGGAGCTCGTGTATACAGCCGAGGTGTACCTGTAAGCACTTCAGGCTTGAACATTTTCCACGGTGCCCGGCTTGTACTCTCAACCCCGCCCGCCAGGTAAACTTCTCCGGCCCCACTCTGAATAAAACGGGCAGCGAGATGAATAGCTTCCAGTCCCGAACCGCATTGGCGGTCAATCGTCAGACCCGGCACTGTAACGGGAAGCCCTGCTTCCAGAGCAGTAACCCGTGCAATATTCCCCCCAGGTCCTACAACATTACCGAGGATCACGTCATCAATCCACTCCGGGGGCACTTGTGTCTCTGCAATGATATGGCGAATTAACGGTGCTATCAAAAGCTCAGGCTCCAGCGTACTGAATTGACCGCCAATTTTCCCTATAGGCGTACGTTTAGCCATGACCATTACAACCTCTGTCATTTCATCACCTCTTTCACATATTCTTTCATCTGCTGACGCGCTATTTTACCGCTGCTTGTATAGATGAATTGATCCACGGTAATGAGCTGCTTGGGAGCCTTGTAGTTGGCCAAATAGCCCCGACAGTGTTCCTTCACTTCATTCAGGCTTAAGCGTTGATCTTCACGCCATTGAACAACTGCGGTTACCTTATCCCCCCAGTGCTCGTCCGGCATTCCCAATACCATAACCTCCTGAACAGCGGGAAGCTGCTGCAATACCGTCTCCACTTCTTCAGGAAAAACATTCAGGCCGCCGCTGACCATCTTATTTTGAGAACGACCTGCCAAATATAAATACCCGTCAAGATCGACTGACATGTAATCCCCAGTCATAAGCCATCCCTCTCGAAATACCGCTGAAGTCTCTTCGCTTAACTGATAATACCCCAAGAACATCATACTGCTTCGAACGTAAAGCTGGCCCACCTCTCCGGTAGGAACCTCCTGAAAATGATCATCGCGAATCGATATTTCAACACCAGGAAAAGTCCGCCCCACAGAGTCAGGTCTCTTCGCCTCATTAATGTCCATGTAGCTGATATAACTCGCCTCAGAAGAGCCATAGTATTCATACAGCTTGGACGGTCCAAACACTTCCTGACACTGTTGCTTCGACTGCTCTGACCACTTTCCGCCTCCGCTGATGAGGGCTTGGATAGACGTTCTTCGGGAATCAGCCTGTTGCAGAAGAGATTCAATCATCGTTGGGACGACAAACAAGATCATATCAGGAACAGCCATACATAGCTCCAGCACCTTATTCGCTTGAAACTGCTCGACGAGATGAAAGGTCGCACCGAAGTAAAGGCTTTGCATCAAGGCAAACAACGACAACGAGTTCACAAGGGGTCCAGGGGCCATACAATGCTGCATATCGAGTTGGAATGCTTCCTTCGCGGCTTCAAAGCTTGTTAGCCAAGAGAGCGGAGTTCGCATATATCCCTTCGGAACACCTGTAGTTCCTGAAGTAAAGCCGATGAACAGCAATTCATTACTGGCGTTCAGTTCTGCTCCCGGCGGGAAAGAGGCTACCCATTGATCATAAGTCCCCGAGTTATCTTGAGATAAAGTAATGATTTCAACTTGACCAGCTTGCCCGCTAGACAAATGAATATGTTGAGCATAAGAATCTTCTGTAAAAATAATATCCGGTTCACATTGCCGTAACACGGCGTTTGTTTCATTAGAACTCCACTTGGGATCCAAAGGTAAAGGTACATACCCGGCGTAGACAGCCCCTAGAAAAATCTCCACAAACTCCACTCGATTGCCAGTCAAGATCGCTACTTTCCGGTTGCTATGACCGTGTCGCTTCAGACCATTAGCAATTCTCTGGACCCGCTCTGCCAATGCCGAATAGGTAAGACTGCCCCGGTCGTGGCTGATGGCAACCCGATCGGGTATTCGTGAAGAATGACTTAGTAGAAAAGTTAGTAGATTCATTACAATTTTCACCTACTTAAAGAAATTTACCTTACGAGCTCTCGCACCGTACCTTCAATAAAGCCTAATGGAATTGGCGGAATTACACTTGGCTACTTTTCGCCATGAGTTCTGATATTATGGATGCAGATGCATTATATTCTTCTTGATTCATAATTGTCAACCCGTAACAAATGAAAGGTTTACAATAGAATCCACCTCTTTATATACATGAACGTGCTTTTTTGAAATAAAAAAAGCCGCTATAATAGCGACTTTCAATTTTCTATTGCAATGCTTTACGTCTCTCCTAACATTTCCTACAAACGCTAATAATAGATGAAGATGACGGAGAGAACGGCGTTTTATTCCAGTCAGCATATTGATGTTCGACACGAAAGCCGTGACGAGTTAATAAAGAATGCAGCGTATCCTGATCCGTGAAACGACAAGCAATTCTGGAAGTTGTTCGCTTATACCCCCAATCACGCATCGTGACCCAATGCATGATATGCTGGGTAGCATCGTAACATTGTGTGCCTGATACCTTGACGTAATTCCCATCCTTATCAATAAATGCTCCCCATTCTGTCTCCCCTTGATCGGATAAATCCGTTCCCTCCGGATTGCGGGTCTCGAATGCAAAAATACTATGGGGTTGTAAATGCTTGTGAACGGTCGTGAGCAAATCGATCTGATCTTGATCACTTAAAAATGCCTGGAATGCATTACCAGTCAAATAAATCATCGAAAATCGCTTGTCTGATTTGAACGTACGGGCATCGCCTTCCATAAAAGTAACAGTCAACCCTTCTGACTTCAAACGCGCATATGCGAGCATCGTTGAAGAGATATCTACACCGGTCATCGTTATGCCGGCTTTCGACAGGGGTATCGTTGTTAAACCAGTACCACAAGCAAGTTCTAATACTTCTCCAGGACTCGATCTAGCAAGCTCAAGATAGAACTGATATTTGTCTATTTCACCGTCAAATTCAAGATCGTAATTTACCGGATCTTGATATTCTTCGAGATTGCTATGTTCAATCAACGCGATTCCCACTTTCATTTCTTGTTATAACGTTATAATTTTATCATTTTATTGATATTTCGTTTGGTGCTAAATAGTTATAATCAATTTTTATCGAACCTTACATAAAGTAGCTTATCTAATACTTCAGACAGCAATGCTTCATCACAAGGTTTTAATAAGTAATCCTTGACACCGAGCTTCATCGCTCTTCTAACGTGGATATATCCGCTTAGCGCCGATACTACTACCCATTGAGTATCTGGAAACCTGTTGCGGTAAGCTTCAATGAATGTCAGCCCGTCCATTCCTGGCATAGTGATATCTGTAAGTACGATATGTATGTTGTCCTTCTCCATAATCATCAAAGCTTCATTCGCGGAAGCCGCTTCATACAGGTTATGCTCTAAATAAAGATTAAATAGGGTACGGATCATACCTTTTCTAATTATGGGATCATTATCAATAATTAGAATGTTCATTTTCGCAACCCCTCCTGTCCGTCACTTCCCTACACTCACATCCTTCTTTCCTTACTTTGAGAATAGTATAAATATTGCGTTCTTTCTTTCAAAATTGGTTATGATTATATCAATATCGTACGTTAATTTGTTGACACTTTGACCAAACTGATTCCTCAAAATTAAAAACCCGCGCTAGGCGCGGGTTCTTATGGGACTATGTTTTTGTCTTCTGACATCTTCACAAGTCTTATTGAATCGATACTGCTAGTTCTTTTAGTTGTTCTCTTTCCAGAACTTCTTTTGTTGTTCCTTTTTTAGCTAAATGTAAAATGACCTGACCTAATTGTTCAGAAGTTACTACCGACTTCATGCGTTTTAACAACGGATTTAATGGTTTCATTAAATTGTATAGTATACGATACTGAGTTGTTTTTGAACGTTCACCATTCATAGGCAAAATTGCAGCTGGACGTAACATGTAGGCAGCTTCAAATGGCATACTCAGTAATGTGTTTTCCGTTTTCCCTTCTACTCGTGCCCACATCTCTTTTCCTTGCTCTGTGCTATCTGTTCCCATTCCAGAAACATAGATGATTTTCATATTCGGATTTAGTTGCACTAATTGCTTAGCAGCCTTTATCGTCATTTCATAGGTGATACGTGTATATTCAGCCTCCGACATACCCGTCGAGGAAACACCAATCAGATATAAACATGCATCAAACCCCGTCACTTTTTCCTTTACGGAAGAGAGGTCTGAGATGTCTGGTAACACAATTTCTTGATATTTAGGGTGCTGTTTTTCCGTTGGCTTACGAACAATTGCCACGACCTGCTCAACCTCTGGATCTAATAGACATTCTCTTAATGCTATCTGTCCTATCATACCTGTTGCACCATATAAGATTACTTTCATACGGACACCCTTTCTTTTAAAAAACAATATTATATTATTTTTCCATCATCATTATATTTTTAAACGTTAATATGAACGCAACATTACTCGGCGTACCTTGTAGTTTTAAGTAAGTTTTAAAGAGAAGATGTTCCTTTTTCTCATAAATGAATAATAAATGATCGTTCACTTAATGTCAATTGATCATCTTTTAAATCCTTTTAAAAATCATACAGAATACTACCGTCATAAAAAATTAGATTTTTAATTAACCGCCACGCTCTATTTTCCACAAAAAAGGGACACCCACACTCTCTTTTGTGGATGTCCTTATATAATGGTAACACGATATGAAAATATGGTAGAATCATAGCCCGTTATCAAAGCTTATATTTTAATCCTGCTTTTTCACTTCCTGAGTTTGAATTTGTTGAAAAGCTTGCAGGAAGGTGTCGGCAGACTGAGGACTCTGGATCGCATATCGATCATTGATAATAAAATATGGAATCGACCGTATGCCTGCTTTTTGTGCAAACCTTACATCTTCATTTATTTCTGAAACCCCTTCTTTGTTCAGTAACCTTCTCTTTATGTCAACTTGGTCCAATCCGGCGTCACCGGCAATTTGCAATAATACATTGATATTACCAATATCAAGCCCGTCTTCGAAGTAAGCTTTAGCAATCAAATCGGCTGTTCAATTACGATACCATAATCCCGGCACTTTCATATTAAGCTTGAAGAGAAGCGAGTGCATTCTTCAGGTGGATAGGATTAAAGTACTCACGCCAGAGGCTGACACGACCGTCTGTTATGCGCAACAAGCTAATATAGGATTGTTCGTATGAATGGCCACTCTGAGCCACAACTCCGTTTCCATCCATTTCAGCAAAAAACAAATCCGGTTCGCCAGCAGGATACACCTTAACATTGAAAATATTCCACGAAGAATACATTCCTTGTTCTTTACCGATAAACTGATCCAGCATCTGTACTAAGGCTTCTTTTCCCTCCACACGATTTGGTACTCCTGGCAGGGCAAAAGGCGTTTCATATGCGATATCGTCAGCCATAAGTGCAGCCATGGCTTGTACATCCTGATTGTTTTCTGCTTCAAAAAGTTTTACGACGATCTCTGTTGCGTTCATATTGTTTTCCCCTTTTCACTTAGTGTGCTGAGTTCAATTAAGAACTCTAACTAAAGTATAGTCTTATACGGCTATGAAGGATTGAGCAAAAGGCGTTAGTATTTGTATAAAATGCTCAACAAAACAACTGTCACAACTGGCTTTTTGTTACCGTGATATATTGGCAAATTGCATAGGTGTTAAACCAACCGTCCGCTTAAAAAGTTTGGTGAAATGGCCTTGATCTGAAAACCCGACTTGAGCCGCTATCTCTTTAAAACTCATTTTTCCGCACCGAATCAAAAACTTAGATCGTTCGATCCGTAGCTGAATTAAGTACTGGTGCGGCGTAAACCCGGTGTGCTGCTTAAAGAGCCGAACAAGATGGGATGTGCTAACATTTGCTACGGCAGATATTTCATCAAGAGAAATGTCCTTTTCAAGGTGAGCATGCATGTATTCAATAACCAAGGAGATTTGCTGGTTGGTCACATGTTTGGGTTTCAAACATTTTTGGGAGCTTGTCGTGTAATGCTGAAGCAAATGAATAATCGTCATGTTCGCTAAAGAATCTATATATAATTTTCCGCTTGCCCCGTTATTACTGAGCTCTTCAAACATCCACTGGCTAAGCTGCAGCAATTTAGGGTCTTGCACAAGAAATTTATGATCTAATTCAATATGGCCTGTCCATCCTAATCCTGATTCATACGCAACTTCATCCATATAAGAAGGTGTGATTTCCATTTTCAAAAAAGATATCGCTTGCTCCCATTGGCAATATGTGTTTTGACCAGATGGCATTATTTGAATGTCGCCTGGTTTCGTAAGACCTTCATTCACTCCTGAATTTTCAAAATGATTTATTTTAACCGGCTCCGAAGAACCATGTATTGTTATAAGATGTTTGGAATCCAGTGAGGTATCGTATGCTTGATGGGGAGAAATATCATCCCACTTGGATAGCTTAATTTTATTCCATCCCTGACTATCGCTTGAAATAATCGGTTTTACGTCAATTGTAGAAAATTTTTCAGGCTTCATTTTCATATCCACTCCCACAGCTCCTGAATAGCTTTGATTCGAGTATTATTGCCCCAGTTGTTATTATTAATAAAAGGAGTTGTCCTTAAGTCCCTTAATGGACCGTTGAACAACTCCTTTTAATATCATATTTGAATTATCGATTATTTTGATTAAACCAAGTCAAGAAGTTATCTACCACGGAATCCAAAAACTGAATTGTCGGCTCGTGCGTTAGATTACCCGCTTCATCAAATTTTTCATGAACGGCCCCTATATAGACTTCATTTCCAGGAAGAAGCGGAGATGAAATACCAAAGGAGAATAAAATTTCGCGCAAATGCAATTGGGCTTTAACGGTTCCTAAATTACCCATAGAGGCTCCGACGATCCATGATGGTTTACCATTCATCACTCTGTCCACACGGGACAACCAATCGATGGCATTCCCTAGCACACCCGGAATCGTACCATTGTATTCTGGCGTCACCCACAACACTGCATCTGCATCGGCCACTTGATTTTTAAATTCCCGAACGGCTTCAGGTGGATCATTCTCAATATCTTGGTCATAAAACGGTAAGTTAAGGCTTAGGATTTCAAGATCAAACTTATCGCCGTAACGCTTCTTGATAAATTGAGCAAGCTTAAGGTTATAAGAATCTTTTCGGATACTTCCTACAATAGCAGCAACTTTCATAATTACCTCCGTTGGTTACGAATTTGTTATTGCCTAGTGCATTGTTTCTCTAATTAGTTTGTTAGAGCTGCGTAATCTTCCTCACTTAGTTCGAGAGTGGCTGCACGCAGATTGTCTTCCAAGTGAACAGGAGAAAGTGTCCCAGGAATCGGTAAAATTATAGGTGAGCGCTGGAGCAGCCATTTTAATGCCACCTGCTGCGTTGTAGCATTCAATTTGCGGGCGATATCTGCTACCCTTTCTTCTACCTTGGCAGTATCACCAAACAAGCCACCCAAAGGGAACCAAGGAATGAAGACAATCTGGTGTTCGGTACAAAAGTTTACAAGATCCTCATATTTGCGATTGAACACATTGAATTCGTTCTGAACGCTAACTATCGGTGCAATTTGCAGTGCCAGTTGAAGCTGCTCAACCGTTACCTCAGACAAGCCAATGTGCTTAATAAGCCCTTCATCTTGGAAGCTTTTAAGCAACTGTATCGTTTCTTCCAGTGGAATATTAGCATCTACACGGTGGAGTTGATAAAGGTCAATGCGGTCTACTTTGAGTCTCTTCAAACTATCTTCCAACTCGCGCCGTAATTGTTGGGGGTCATTCCCTTTCGCACCACCTTTTGTAGCCACCAATAGGCCGTTACCGTAAGGTACAAGTGCGCTGGCAATACCTTCCTCGCTTTCTCCATCACCATAGAGATGTGCTGTGTCAATAAAATTGATGCCTAGTTCTAGCGCACGTTTAAGTAAATTATGTGCATCCGGTGTGTTGGTGATGCGGTTGGTGCCCAAGCCAATTCGATTGACAGTGAAATCACCTATTGAAATAGTGCCCGCATGTGCTGCAGAAATAGTTTCTGACATCGTATGTTCTCCTTTATTCGTTTTATATATAATGGTGCTAAACACCATTTTAAACGGAACAGAACTGTTCTGTTCCGAATTTAGAATACAATACAGTCTTGTTCTGTGTCAAGAGTCATGAAAATTTAAAAATACACCCCTTAGAATGAACATTAGATTCAATGGTATTCTTAGGAGTGTATATATTATGATCTCTTAATTAAGGATTTAAGCTATATGCAAATCAATCAAATGTGTTGCAAGTGCTTTGAGTTGGGATGCCGGACCGGCAGAGCCCAGTGCATGAGCTAACGACAGTGCTCCAGTGATTACAAGCATCAGTTGATCCGTCAAAATTTCATTTTTCGCACCGGCCTGCCGAGTCAATTGGTTCAAGCGTAAACGCATTGCAGAGTTGTATTCAACAGTCAATTGCTTGACAAAATGACTCTCTTCGGGAAATTCCGCAAGCGCGTTTGAAAAAGCACAGCCACGATAATCGGGACTCATCATTGTATTCACAATTACATCGATAAAAGCTAACAATTGCTCTTTTGGGGATCCCTCATGCTTTGCAATTACTTCGTCAAATTGTTTCCAGTCATGTCTTTCCAATTCCAAGAGGTATGCGGCTATTAAATCATCTTTGGTTGGAAAATGGCGATAAAGGGTCGCCTTGCCAACTCCGGATTTCTCAACAATTGTATCAACACCTACCGAACGTATACCTTTGTGATAAAACATATCGCAAGCCACTTCTAAGATGCGCTGCCGCGCATTTTTACGCATTGTTGTCAATTCAAACACCTACCACTCTCTAAAATTGCTGTCCTCATAGTGTATCAAAGCACTTATATTACATCAACTGATGATCGGCAGGTTCATTGATATCCAGCAGGTCACTTATTAATAATGGATTGATTCTAATCGCCACCTTAATGAAGTCAATAACATATTTTAACACATTCTGGTATCGAAACACCTAGTATTCTCGTGCCACGGTTGGCGCTGTGATAACACTAAACTTCCTGGACAAGAAAAAGGACCTCATCCACCTCGGACGGGTCCCTGCATTTTCTTACGGATTGGCGGTTTCGTTAATCTTCTCGAAGTACGGACCCAGTTTGGAGGCGAGCTGCTGCCACTGCTGCTGTTCTTCTTTGGTCAGCTTCTCCTCATGCGGGATCCCCTTTTCATCGGTGATCTTCAGCTTTAATTGCATCAATTGCTTGGTCAGCTCCACATACTCCTTGAATTCGTCTTTGGTGAGCTTACCTTTTGCGGCCTGAATGAATTCTTCAATCTCTTGATAGTCTTCTTGTGTACCACCGCGCTGTTCAATGGCCGCAGAAGAACCGAAAATATCATCGGCCAGATAAGAAGCAGCTAGTGCGGCAGACGGAATCAGGATTGCTACTGCGACAATACTTGTCAGTATGCGTTTTTTCATGGGAGATCTACCTCTCTTTTCGCTCACATAGTCTTGATAGGACTGCTTGACACGTCCATACAATCCCGGTGGGCAGTGCATCGAATCTGCAGCCTGGCGAAGCTCCTCACGCAATTCCTTGTCAATGGACATATGCGTCTCCTCCCGCCATTTCGAATCGTTTCCGGAGTTCTTTCAGTGCCAGATGATGCCTGGATTTCACTGTGCCCACGGGGATCTGCAGCATGTCAGCGATTTCTTCCATGGTATAGTCGTGAAAATAGCGCAGGATGACGACCACGCGTAGTTTGTACGATAACTGGTGGACAAGACTGAACAGATCTTGCTGCATTTCGGACTGCAAGACAGCTTTGTCTGTCCAGTCAAGCTGTTCACAAGTCATCTGGCGGTTTCGTTCAAATAGACGAATTCGCCGCCAGGCCTTTCTTTTCCAATCCTGGACAAGACGGACTGTGATTCCGTGCAACCAAAATCGAAACGGCCGGCTCGGGTCGTATTTGTCAAACGACCGCCACAAGCGCATGTAAACTTCATTTACGATATCCTCAATGTCCTGTTTGTTGTAGACGAGAAAAGCAACCGTCCGATAGACGTCTTGGTGAGTCGCTTGATAGACAAGATGAAAAGATGACTCGTCGCCTAATGTCGCTTTTTCAAGCCACGAGAGTAACTCTTTATCATTCATGGGGGCCCCTCCTGAACATGTTACAACTCTTAATTCGCTCCCGTGGGGAAAAAGGTTCAGTAAGAGAATAAACTTTTTTTGACAATAGTTAAATAGCTCTTTGAATCGGGCCTCTATCCCAAATTAATCTCCCGAATCTTCTCCAACGGTACTTTCGGTTTACGGTCTTCGGTCAACAGGCCGTTTACCTCATCCTGCACGTCCGTAATTTGTGTATAACAATAGCCAGAAATAAACGGTATGGCTCTAATCGCTCCGGTTATGCTGCCAAACCGCTCCAGGAAAGCTTCCTCGCTATCCACCTGATTGCCGTACCCCCAACCCTTTTCACCCTTGAAAGCAATTCCTCCAAACTCGCTGATGATAATGGGCTGGCCTTTATAACTGTAGCCCTGGGCGAATGCGAATTTCCACTCGTTGTACGTACCGCTGCTACCTGTGATCGAGTCTTTATCCTTGTAAGTATTGTACAAGTCTTCGCCCCGCTCCACATAATCATGGAGGGTCAAAATATCAGAAACGGTGTGCTCCCATCCGTCATTGGTGATAACCGGGCGATACGGATCAAAGGATTTGGTCAAATGATAAATGCCTTCCGTAAATTTCTGCTGCCGCACGTCATGGAGAATATTTTGAATGCCCCAGGATTCGTTAAAAGGCACCCAGGTAATAATGCAGGGATGATTGTACTGCTGCTGCACGACCTCCAGCCATTCCTTGGTAAAACGCTCCACGGCCTCATCATTATATTCATAAGCTGCCGCCATTTCAGACCAGACCAGCATACCTTTAACATCGCACCAGTACAGGAACCGGGCGTCTTCGATTTTCATATGCTTGCGCACACCGTTATAGCCCATCTTGGCAATCGTTTCGAGATCTTCAATTAGCGCTTCTTCAGACGGAGGCGTCAGATGGCTTTCAGTCCAGTAACCCTGATCCAGGATCAATCTTTGGTATAGGGGAATATTGTTCAGCAGGATTTGGCCGTCTTTGATCGAGATTTTGCGCATGCCGAAATAAGAACCCACCCGGTCGATTTCTCGTTCGCCTTCGTACAGCACAAATTCCACGTCAAACAGATTCGGATTGCCCGGTGACCACAGGTTTTGCAGCCAAGGTCCGTTAATGCCGTTCATCATGCTGGTTTCCACCGTTAGCCAGGCGCTGTCGGCCGAAAGACTCAGCTTTCTTACCGTTTCGCCCTTAAATGTAATTTCTGTATCTAGCCGGAGATCCTTCTTGTTTGTCGTACCGTGCATGCGAAAATCAAAGCGGATCATTTGGCGGTCAATGTCCGGCGTCATTTTCACCAGATCCAGATGGGTTTCATGGACATGTTCGAGCCAGACGCTTTTCCAAATACCTGTTGTCTGTACATAGAACGAGTCATGGTTCCGGCCGGCCCAGCGTTGCTTGCCCCGGGGCTGCAGACAGCTGTGGCTGTCTTCCACCTTCAGTACAATCTCATTTTCGCCGTTTTGCCCCAGCAGATCGGTTATGTCAAATGAAAAACGGGCGTACGCTCCTTCATGCTCCCCCGCAAAACTACCGTTCACCCAGCAGGTAGCTTTATAATCCACACCTTCAAAATGCAATATCGTCCGTTTCCCTACCGCCTCTGGAGAAAGCGTCAGGTTTCTCCGATACCAGATCTGTGGATGAAATTTCTCGTTGCCGATCCCGCTCGCCTTAGTTTCATAGGTAAACGGAACGTTTATTTTGAGTGCGGCCGGAAAATGGTCCATCCAACGTTCGGCAACGCCGACTTTGTCATCATCGAAGCTGAAATCCCACTCCCCGTTCAGATCCAGCCACTGGCTCCGTACAAATTGGGGTCTCGGATAGTTTCTCATATAAAATTTCGTAGCTGCTGCGTTCACTATTGCATCGTTCCTCTCTCTGGTCACTGAAGTATTATCTGTATTCCTTTCACAGATTACTATCTTGTTCAGAGAAAGAAAATGATTTATCCTATCTAATGACTGATCTATTATCCTATTAAGGAGCGAAATCCATTGATACACTTAAAGCGGTGTGGATATAATGTAATCCATCCTGAGGGCTTTACCGTCGACCGACCGGCCGGGTCAGGGGATTACGTCTTTATATTATTCCGGAGCAGAATGGAGCTTAGAATTCAATCACAAACGGTATTTGCTGAACCAAATTCCTTTATTATTTTTAACAAAAACAGCCCCTATTTCTACCGAGATGCCGAACGTCCTCTGATCCATGACTGGTTCCATTTTGAGATGGAGGCTGCAGATGCTTTTTTTGCTCGGCTGAATCTGCCTCTGGATACCTTAATCAGAGCACACGATCCCTTCTATATTTCCAGAAAAGTGAATGAGATTCATTGGGAGAATCTGCAGAACGGAACCTTTCGCAATGAGATTATCGATTATACCATTCGTTCTCTGTTCATGAAGCTTAGCGATATTCGAAATCATGTGGAGCCCCACAATCAAATTAGTAAATACTATGATTCGTTCTTAAACCTGAGAAATGAAGTGTTCAGCTCTCCTACTACTTGGTATACTGTCGAATTCTTGGCAGATAAGATGAATATGAGCAGGTCTTATTTTCAGCATATGTACAAGCAAATCTTCGGCATACCGGTAATTAACGATATCATCCTTAACAGACTAGGGTATGCCTCCTATTTATTGAAGAACACATCGTATACAATCAGCCATATTTCTGGCATTTGCGGTTATGAGAACGACGTACATTTTATGCGGCAATTCAAAAAGTTCGTAGGTCTAACTCCAAGTGAATACAGAGGAAGGTCTGATGTTGGGCAATAATTCTATCTTCTCTTCTCTCATAAGTTTAGAAAAGTTATCAAACTGCCCATATGGTGCGATGTTTTCGTGGTTTTAGATTTTGTGTCATTAGACAAAATAGAAAAGGAGCACACGGTTGAAAACCTAATGTGCTCCTTTTCGTTCATCTGAAGATGCGAGGGATCTATCCGTTGCCTAGCACTCAGCTTAATTTACGTCCAGCAATCGTTGCCCTAAATTAAGCTCAAAGTCCCCTTGTTGTCCAAATCCGAGTGCTATTGCTTTCGAAACTTTTTCCTGCGTTCCTGGGGACATAGCTCCCTTGATAAATGCCGATCTAGATTCTTGTAATTCCGAAGTCTCGGGTAATCCGATACGATTGATTAGGTTTTTAGCATCAGTTAACACCTGGCGATCCATGGCTGAAATTCTTAGAGCCAAGTTTTCCACGAATCCCCCCAATTCCGAGTCGGTGATCGCTCTGTTTATCCATCCGTAACGTTCCGCCGTCAAGGCATCATAATCGTTCGCTCCCAGGACTATTTCCAACGCTCGCGCACGACCTGATAGACGTGACAATCGCTCAATCGCACCAGTACCCGGCACGACACCGACTGCCAGTTCCGGCTGTCCGAAGACGGCTTTCTCTAGGCTGGCAAACCGCATGTCGCATGCAAGGGCAAACTCGCTGCCGACTCCACGGATCCGGCCCCGAATTTCAACGATACTGACAACCGAAGATTTGGAAAGCCGTGTCGTGAAGTCAATTAGCGCTGGGAGTTCGATGTCTTTCGGCGTTTTTTGTTTCTCTCCGGCGCGTGTCATGTCATAGTGAGAGATAAAAAAATCAGGATCGGCGCTATCGAATACGACGACCTTCAACTCGGGGTCACTCTCGATCTGATCCATGAGCTCCAAAAGCTCATACACCGTATCAGGATCGACCAAATTAATCGGTGGATTATGAAACGTTATGCGCCAGTAAGCAGGCGTTTTGCGATTGACAGTTAGTTGAGTGTTTGCATTCATATCAAATTCTCCTTTTTTTAATTGGATTGGGCGTGTTGACGACCGGATACATAGTACCGCAGCAGCACGATTAATGAGCAAATGCTGATCACAGTTAAGACTACATACACATATTTGTACGCATGAACCAGCGAAACCTTATCTTGAAAAGTAAGTAGCATTCCGCAAACGGCAACGGAAAATGAACCGCCGAAAAATTGAATTAGCTGCATAAAGCCCATACCCGAACCGATCAGCTCAGCAGGCAAAATACGAGAGGCTTCGTTATTTAAAGACGATAATGAGGTCGAGACTGCCGGAGAGAAGAAAAGATACCCGAAGAGAATGACAGCCGAAGACACGCCGAGGCTCGTCCAAAAAGTGATCAATACCAAAGCCAAAATGACTTGCCCGATCAACAGAAACCGCAAATTTCCGTAGCGGTCGATCCAGCGTCCTACGAAACTCGTGAGGATGGTGGATAAAACAGCCCCCGGCGCGATCGTAAAGCCGATTTCCAGCGGTGATCTGCCGAATAGGTTCGCTAGCGCAAGCGGCATTAAAAACAGATTGCCGAGATTCATGAACAGAATGCAGAATCCAACTACAAGCAATTTTCGATACGCGGGTAAAGCCAATACAGCTGGATTGATGAATGATGCCTTGGCACGTTTGAGGTAGGCAGCATGGACCGCAATCGATAACAGGCCCGCACCCAGCCATACGATCGAGCGCTGCGATACGGCTGTCAAAATCGTCACGGCATTCACGACGGTCAGAAGGGCACCTGTGATGTCAAACTTAAACGGCTTGGGCTGCTCTTTAGGGAGCAAACGCAGCAAAATCGGAAGAAGTACAAGCACGAGGCAAGTGATGGCAAACAAACCGTTCCAACCGATGTACTCGCTGATCAGTCCACCTATAATTGGACCAAGCCCGAATGCCATAGCAGATCCCGCAGATATCATAGAAATCGCTCTACCGCGTCTTTCGTAAGGAACATATCGGCTGGCGATGATGAGACCGAGTCCCGCCATAGAACCGGCACCGGCGGACTGTGCGATCCGCGCTATTAGCAATGTGTGAAAACTATTCGCGAATATGCCGAAAACGGAAGATAGCCCGAGTATCACGAGCCCGACTGACAACAATCTTCGAATCGGCAGCGTGTCGGAAAGCCTACTATAAATGACCGTTGACAAGGCGTAGCCTATCGAGTAACTGGAAACAATCCAGGAGCCGAGGTCCGCTGAAACTCCTATATCCCGAATGATGCTTGGAATGGAGACATTAAACATTGTCGTGTTCATAATGACGATGAACGTGCCGATTGTCCATACCAGTATGACGATCTTGTCTTTCATGTGAATACCGTCCTATCGTGTTGTTTATTCCTTGATGTAGTCTTTCTTTCATCACGTGATTCTATTTAAAAAGTAAAACCGCGTCATTCCAATAAAGACATATTCATCTCTACGATGCCTTCTAATTTTTCCTTGTCCGTGCTCGACTTCACCATAACGCGAAGTCCGATTAAGGCATTATTCAAAAAAGAAGACAGTTGTTCCGATTGGAGAGTCTTGGAAAGTTCTCCCGATCGTTGGCCCTTTACTATCAGGTCGCATATCAACCGTTCCGTGAAGCTCCAATTCAGTTGAACACATTCTCTGGCTTCGTCATCATTCATGGCCAACTCAACTGCGGTATTCGTGATGAGACAGCCGTCGGGTAACTCTTCCCGCTGTTGAATAGCTATTTCGAACAACAACCGGATCGCTTCCTTGGCTGTACGGGTTGCCGCCAGCCTTCGCGTTACCGATTGCTCGAGCATATCGGAATAGCGCTTTAGGCTTGTAATGAACAAGGACCTTTTATCGCCAAAGGTATCGTATAGGCTCCCTTTATGAATACCCATATGGGAGACCAGTTCCTGCATGGAGGTCTTCTCATATCCTTGTTCCCAGAATAAATGCATGGCTTTGAGCAGAACGACATCTTCATCGAATTCTTTGGGTCGAGCCATCTTGCCCCTCCTTTCTAAAATAATCAATTTAAGAACGATCATTCAAAAACCCCTTCGAATGGTCGTTCTTAAATTTAAAACCATTTAACCTCGATATTTTTGCAATCATCGTAAACTCTATAATCCATACTCTAAGATCAGATTAACCTACCACGTTCGTGATGACTTCGATATTACCGCGGGTTGCCCGAGCATAAGGGCAAACATCGTGAGCTTCCTCGACGATTTGTTTCGCAATGCTCGTTTCTACACCCTTAATAGCGATGTCCATGTTTACTGACAAGACAAAGCCGTCATTTGCATCTTTGCCGATCGTAACATGTGACGTTATTTTTATACCTTCCGATCTGATTCTATGTTTTCTCAGAACAACACCCAGCGCACCTTCAAAGCATGCGGCAAATCCAGCTGCGAACAGTTGCTCAGGGTTGGTTCCGTCTCCGCCGGGGCCTCCCATTTCCTTAGGAACTTTTAAGTCAATATCAAGGATGCCATCGCTGGACACCGCTTTGCCTTCTCTTCCGCCTTCCACCATCACAGTAGCTGTATACAATTTCTTTTCTATTTTATTCATTTTCGATCTCTCCTTTTCAATATTAGATCATGCTATTTTCCCATGAACCTCGAATTTCCACATCGCTCGCTTTAGCGGCTTGTTCCAGGTCTTCAATTTCCTTATTCGTCAACTTGACGTCAACGGCAGATATAGCACTGGCGATATGCGATGGTTTAGTCACTCCGATAATCGGTACTGTTCCCTTAGTGATTGCCCAGGCAATAGCGACTTCAGCAGGATTAACTTGATGCCGGGAACCGATTTCTCGCATCACTTCGATCAGATCTTCTAATTTGGTAAATACCTCTTCATTGAAGGCGTCTCCTCTTCGGGTTCCAGCCTTAAAAGGATTCTGCGCACTATATTTACCGGTCAAAGCCCCTTGTTCTAATACCATATAGGAGAAAAATAGCAAGTCATTGGCTTTGCAATACTCAATGATGCCTGCTTCTTCTGAGGAGCGATAGAGTAGACTGTAATGGTTTTGGACGGCAGAGAGCTGAAGTCCCTCTTGTGCCAATATGTCCACCGCGATCTTAATCTCCTCTAAGCTGTGATTAGAAACACCTACATATTTGACTTTTCCGCTTTTCATTAACGGGATCAGTTTGGAAGTCCAACGCCGAACGTTTTTAGGATTGTGAATCCAATAAATATCCACATGATCCTTTCCAAGGCGCTTTAAGCTTCCTGCGAAGGACTGTTCAACAGCATCGTCTGACTGATCTCCCATCGGTGTGAATTTCGTTGAGAGCAGGACATCATCTCTCCCAAGAATGAATTTTCCTAGAATCGTTTCTGAAGCGCCCATGCCATAAACTGCGGCCGTATCCCAAAGATTCAATCCGGCATTCATTGCCTCATTAAATATGGGCTTTAGATCCTGGTCCATCAGGTTATTCCCAAAAATTGCATCCCCTCCGTTAGCACCGGTCCCCCAAGACCAGGTTCCTAGGGCCACAGCCGGGATATTAGTGTTTTTTAGCTGAACAGTTTTCATGGTACATCTCTCCCCTTCTAAAGTAAGGTCTATAAGCTATTACATCTCAGCAAGAAGTTCTTTTGTTGTTAGAATGGCATGTGCAAAGGTAGGGCCATTAATTTCATGCGCGACACGCATAGCTTCTTTACTGAAAGCAGCTGTTGCATCTTTAACAAGTGTGACATGATAACCAAGCTCCATGCCAAAGCGTGCTGTCGCTTCGATGCACGTATTCGCCAACAAACCTACAACGATTATCTTTTGTACACCATGCATTTTAAGTTGATGATCCAGGTCAGTGTTTGCGAACCCGCTGCTGCCCCAGTGCTCTTTAATAATTACATCGCTCTTCTGAGGTTGAAAATCCGGATGGAATTCCCCGCCCCATGAACCTTTAGCAAATGTCTGTCTTTCTTTAACCCCAAGCTGATAAGGTGTTGGGTACAACCAATTTTCAAAATCATCGGGTTCAGATCTGTGGTGAGGAACAAAGAAAACTTGAATGCCTGCTTCTCTCACAGCGTTAACGATTTCTTTTAAATGTTCAAGCAAGTGTACGGAGTCTGCTACTTCTTTAGCACGTGGGAAACTCTTGCCTTCCGGTGATAAGAAATCATTGTAAGGGTCAACTAAAAGGAGCCCTGTTGTTGTTTGATCGTATACTTTTGTCATGGATATACATTCCCTTCTGATTGATCAGATTTAATTGAATACAGACAGATTCATTTCAATAAATTTAATGTCATTTCTCTGTCCGATATATTTTTACCATAACGTGAATCCCTATACGAGCATTGTTAAATAATGAGCAAGCCATTCCGCGTTGAGCATCTTGGCTCCCTTCCCTCCTTCCAAAGCAAATTTAACATATTGAGAACGATCGGTCAAGAATAATTTTACCGATCGTTCTCAAATAATAAGTGGTATCAAATCGGCAGTAGACCCATCGAGCGATCTCTTGACGACAAAAGAGAATAGGAACCTTCTTAAGAGTCCGATTCTTCCGGCACCACAAGCCATGCCCTAATCAATACGGAGTATGGCTTGTCTTTGTTCGACCACTCATTCGTCATCAGACGATTTTTGGAGCATGGTGGCGTCAGAGGTCATCTTATGGCTCTTCAAAGTTGCCTAAGCTATAACTTGAACTGTTTCACGAGCAGAAGCATTTCTTCGGATATCTGGCTCATCGAGTCCGCCGATGCGGAGATTTCTTCCATAGCTGTGAGCTGTCCGGCCGTGGCGGTGGAAATCGTCTGTGCCAGATCGTTGGACCAAGCCGCCATACGATCAATCTCCTGCAGAGAAGCATTGAACTCCTGAGAGCTTGCTGATATTTGTTCGGCGGCAGCAGAGGTCTCCTGTACGTGATACACAGCGCTGCGTGTTGCAAGAAGAATTCTTTGGAAAGCCTCACCTGAGTGACGGATGGAATCAACGCCAGATTGTACCTCCTGATCCCCTTGATCCATAGCCGTGGCGACTTTATTAATGTCAGCGAGAATGACCTGAATCAGTTCAGTAACTTCCATTGCGGATATCCTGGAACGCTCCGCTAGCTTTCTGATCTCATCCGCAACAACTGCAAATCCTTTGCCTTCCTCGCCAGCCCGTGCAGCCTCGATTGCTGCGTTCAACGCCAGTAGATTGGTTTGCGACGAAATAGTCGTCATCGTATCAATAATCTCGCCAATCTGATGCGACCGCTCTTTCAACTGATTGACGATTAGTGAGAGGTCGCCCACCGTTGTGGATACGGCAAGCATTTGCTCCGCTGACTGTGTAATCAGCTCGTTTCCATGTTCAGCATGACTCAAGGTAACTTGTGAAGCCTCAAAGGCTGTTGATGAAGTGGATGTGATGCGCTGTGCGCTGGCTGATAACTCCTCCATGGCATAGGTGCTCTCCTTCAGACTTTTCTTTTGTGTTTCATTGCTCAAGGCCACTTCTTGTGCAGATACAGAAATTTGGTCTGTTGCCGATGTCGTTTCCCCGAAGGTGATGGACAAATTGCGGGAGGCTGATGACAGGGCATCAGCATGGGACAACAGCCCCTGCGTCAGATCTCTTAATCTGCTATGCATGGTCTGGAAAGAAGTATACAAGTCACCGATTTCGTCCTGGCTATGTATGTCAATCGCTCTTTGAGACAAATCCCCAGAGGCGACCTGTTTCGCCTGCTGCGTCAACTGGACAAGCGGCCTGGTAAGACGCCTCGCAAGCAAAATAACAATAATCCCGCCGATTGCAATGCAGCCCACCAGCGAATACACAGTGGCTTGGACTATATGTTGCTGTCCTGCGTTATAATCCTTGATATAGGAGCCAGCTACAATCGTCCAGCCCCAGTTTGGTTCCCTTAACGAATATGCAATTTTCATAGCGTCAGCTCCCGAGTCTGGTAGCGGCCACCTGTATAGTGTAACTCCACCCCCAGACTGCTGCCCCTTTTGGAGCATATCCCGGATATGATAGAAGCCGTCAATGGTCTGCTTGTTCCAAAAGCTCTCCCCTTCCTGGGTCGGGTGGGCAACAAGATCACCCTGGTCGTTTAGAACAAAAAAATACCCGTGTTTGCCAATATCTATTTTTGTATTGATTGTCCGTGTACCATCCAGCTGTTTTGGCCCAAGCAGCATTTGCTTCATCTTCTCTTGTGCCTCTTCCTTGCTTAGGGCATCTTTTTTGGTGGCATCCTCGAACGAATCGATAAGCACCGCAGCCATATGAACCGTGTTTCGGAGATTAGTCTCCGTCTCCAAATTACTCTCACGGTCTGAAATCCAGATACTAATGCTTCCTATTAGCAATGCCGGAATGCTCAGGATTGCGAATGCGACGACCAGTAATTTATTCCGGATGGTGAACCGCCGTTGTCTTGTATTTGGTTTTGCCTTTGTTTTCATGATTATCCCCCCGTAGAGCTCCTTAAGTTTCAGCCCCAAAACAGCATATCGTATATTGAAATCGGATGAAAAAACAGCAGTCCAAAGTACTCTTTGAACTGCTGTCATGGATCGGACTCGGATGATTATTTCAATGTCTTCAGCATAGCAGAGACAAAGCCGATATGATCGGTCGCATGCAGCACCGTGGAAACAATCAGCTCACCAAACGTCTCGGCATTCAAAAAGTTTTCTTTTACCCGTACGTCCAGCTTGTCCACCAGCAATTCAAGGATCTCGTCTGGTTGTTTTCTTAATTGATCAATCAACACATCCCAAGCTGGCGGTTCATCCTGCCAATCCGCGGGTTTCGTCCCATAAGCAAAAAAGTCCTGGTAGCTTGCAGGAAGCCTCTTATTCTGTGCGAATTCCGAAAGACCGAATACATGGAACTCTGTCACGGTAAGTACATGACCAATATGCCAATGAATGCTGTTCTTGAAGCCTTCTGGCACAAGTTTACGTTTGTCCTCCGGACACTCAGCAACCAGCTCTATGAATTGATTATGACGATTCTTCAAAATGTCGAAAATAAAATCTGTTCTCATGTTTCCTGCCTCCTCATAATGGTTAACCTATTCTTCAAATTGTCCGGCATATGCGCCGTAGCCTTTGGCCTCAAGTTCAGCTTTTGGAATGAACTTCAACGCTGCCGAGTTGATACAATATCTAAGCCCTGTAGGCGCAGGACCATCCTCAAACAGATCGCCCAGGAATGAATCGGCATCCCGGCTTCTGACCTGGGTAGCTGCCGAGAACAAGCCACCTTTTTCTTTCAGCAGAACATGCTCCTTGTCTAGCGGCTGTGTGAAGCTGGGCCAGCCTGTTCCGGCATCGAATTTGTCTTTGGAGCTGAATAACGGCTCACCGGACACAATATCCACGTATATGCCTTCTTGCTTGTTATCCCAATATTCATTCTCGAACGGTCGCTCATCTGCGTCGTTCTGGGTTACATTGTATTGAAGCTTTGTCAATGTTTTTAGCCTCTCCGCTTTGTTGAAGTCCTTTTCGTTGCCCACCTGATCAGCCACCGCTACTGTAAGTTTTGCTCCCCAGGTACGGTCCAAATAGGCGTCTCGACCCGATACAAACTGGGTAATCTTATAACTGATCGGATTTTTTTTATAGTAGTCCTGATGCTCTTCCTCCGCCATGTAGAATTTAGTTGCAGCCGCAATCTCGGTTACAATTGGCTTTTTAAATTTACCGGAGATAGCAATTTCATCTCTGGAAGCTTCAGCGGCGGCTTTTTGCTCCTCGCTGTTATAGAACACAGCGGTGTGATACTGTGGACCGAGGTTGTCAAACTGGCCGTCTGCATTCGTAGGGTCAATGCTATGCCAGAATACCTGAAGTAGCTTGTTATACGAAATCTGACTCGGATTATAACGGATTTCCACAGATTCGAGATGTCCGGTTCCTCCAGAAGATACTTCGTTATAGGTCGGATCCTGAGTATGACCTCCGGTATAACCAGTCGACACACTCAGAACGCCTTCGAGGTCCTCAAAGTACGGCTCTAGCTGCCAGAAGCAACCTCCTGCAAAAACTGCGGTTTCATATTTCGTTGTGGAACTGGCATGAGCGATATTCACAGGTTTATGTTCCTCCATCATGTTTGTGGATTTAATAGGTGCATTATAGAAGGAATAGGCCATGACGACAGTAAAAGCAACGGGTAATACGAAATATCGAGTTTTTTTGAACTTCAAATCCAGCCACCTCCTTTTTCTTAATTTGAATTTTATCAAGAAAAAACCCGCAGCAAATGTGCGGGTTTTCATGAATTTGATGAATTCTAAACTGTTTTTTAAGCGATTTAACAGGAGGATTTTCACCCCCCTGCCAAAAGTCATGCTATACGGTTACCTAAAATGACGTACTGAAAATACCGCTGCCTGCGTTCGGTCGCGCAGCCCGAGTTTGGCCATCAGGCTGGATACGTGGTTCTTGACTGTCCCTTCCGAAATAAACAGCTGGTCGGCAATTTCCTTATTATTCAGGCCCAGACCCAATAAAGCCAGGATTTCCTTCTCCCGATCAGTCAGACTCCCCAGCAGCACATCGTCATTCGCACTAAGTAATGGTGGCTGCACGGATGGGATAGCCGGCATTTTATTCAACTCCTTCAGCAACATGGCCGTAATATCAGGCTGAAGGACCGTTCCTCCATTGTATATCGTTTGAATAGCGCTGACGATAGCCTCAGAGGGCATGTCCTTCAGCAAATAGCCATGCACACCCTTCTCCAGTACCTGCAGTATCAGTTCTGCATCATCAAATGTGGTCAAAATCAATATTTTCGTCTCGGGAAAGTGCCTGAGAATCAGCTCGGAGCCTTCCACACCGTCCATACCTGGCATACGAATGTCCATTAATACGACATCGGGCTGCAGTTCTGTTACTTTGGCATACGCATCCCGTCCATCGACGGCTGTTCCAACTACTTCCATACCTAGCTCCAAATTGAGGATGGTCGCCAGACCCTCCCGCATTAGCCGTTGATCGTCAACTACCAGTATTCTCAAGAACCTGTCCTCCCGTGTCTGTATTTGGGTAAGGAATGTTCGCTTGGACCACAAACTGCATATGGTCATCCTTCCCAAAGGTTACCCAGCCATTCCATTCCTTTACTCTCTCTTGCAGATTCAATAATCCGAAGCTCGGCTTAACTTCGTCTGGCACGTCACCGTCATTGCTGATGCAAAGCGAGAAGCCACCCTCCGAATAGCCAATCCGAATGAGGGCATGTGCTGCATCGGCGTGTTTCTTGGCATTTGTGAGCGATTCCTGTACAATGCGGTAAGCAGTAAGTTGAAGCTCGCCCGGCAATTGCACAGCGCTGCCTTCGACCTCAAAGCGAGTCGCAACCTCCGCATATTTTGTGAATTCCACCGACAGCTTGTCCAGGCTTTCATGCAAAAACATCGGTTGGACCGGTTCGTCCCTGATCGTCCGAACTGCAAACCGGACCTCCTGAAGAGCAGAACGTACCAAGTCCTCGCATTCTAGATAGACACTCTCACTGCGTTTGGCATCTACCAGGCTCAGCTTGCGGGCGGCCTGCATTTGCACAATCAGGCTCGTCAGCTTGTGGCCGACCGTATCATGAATCTCACGGGCAATCCGTACACGCTCCCTGGAGACTGCCCATTCTTCCGCCTTGATGGCATACTCCTGAAGATGCTCATGAGATTCCTTCAACTGTTCATATAACATCAGTGTATCCTTACGCGCCTTCTGATAGAAATGGATCAGTGTACTGACAATGCCTGCGAATATAATGAATGAGCAGGTAATGAAGTAACTCATGCTGTCAAACTGCTTATATAAATACCAGTCGACACTACCCATTGTCACCAGGTAGAGGATCAGCAAAAAAATGCAAGTTATGATAAGCATGCGGAAATTGTTAAAAAACATGAGGATCGCCAATGCCGTAACCCCAACAAATAACTGATTCGGAAAATATCCGCCGATAAAGATATAGCCATAAGCAGCGGATACCAGAAAATCCAGGATCAGCAGGTGAAACATCCATTTTTTCCGCTTCTCTGCCCTGGAGTAGAACAGATTAACGAGAAGGAACACAGCAACCGAAAATACAAGGAAACTGAACCGCCAAAAGGCCTCAATTGACGTCTCAAAATAAAAAATGCCGGAGACGAGTAGACCCAATATGAGCTTGAGCCCGAAAAAGAGCTTCCATGGAGGACCGCCCCCTTTAATGAATTTCTCATCTTGAAGCACTGGTGCTTTCCTTCCCTTCATCGAAGTGTAATTTCGTTATACTGGCTAGTATAACATATAGTTTCTTTTCTATGATGATGGATGAGACTATCATTTCATATACATTAACTCTAACCTTTTCGGTTTACCGAAACCGAAAAAACCATCGTCAATTTCCACTGACGATGGTTTTTTGGAAGAAATGTGGTAGGATAACGATCTTGTCGCTTCTAATATCTAATGCACTTCCCCACGTGCAGCGCGCGCGATACTTTCTGCGAAAAGAGGAGCCTCTCGTCTGTTATGATCTTCCGATATTTTTTGACGGGACTCGGCCGCCTGCTCAAACGTAAGTCCCTGACTCTCGAAAATACTCAATAAATGTTCCGACGGATGGGTTACCACAAAATTTGTAAATTCGGTTTGATTGGCGTTGACGGGTTTTACACTAAGCTCCCAAATCACTTGCATTTGGGTTCGTTGCTCGTTCGTAATAAAGATATCGGTCGTGGAGACCATCCGGCATTTGTGTTTTTCGACGACCTCTCCGACATAATGCTGGATCGAGAGACTGGTGCCAATTTTCTCCACGTTTATCGACATTGGACGTCCGTCTTCCGTCGTGGTTGTTCCTACCGCAATATGGTCCGGGGGACAGCATCGTTGATATTCGGGCTCAGAAAGTGAAAATATCCATTTTCCAATATCGACCTTTTCCACTGGAACATCGATAATGTGACTAAAACTTGATTTTGCGAGCGTTAGGTCTTCGCGAATCTTGGACATAAACAAGCCTCCTACTTTAAAGTAATATTTCGTTCGTTAACTCGTTCATTCTCAAGATTAGAACTAAATCTTCAAGTTTCCGTAATCAAAGGTTGCGAACTATCAGATGAAATTACTTTCGTGCAGCACGTGCGATGCTTTCTGCAAAAAGAGGTGTTTCACGTTCGTTGTGATCCTCTACGATTTTTTGCCTAGCTTTGGCAACCTCTTCGAATACTAACCCCTGACTTTCGATGGTTTTCAAAAAATCCTCGGTAGGATGTGATTTTACAGAATTCGTATATTCTGTCTGATTGTCATTAATGGGCTTTGCGCTAAGCTCCCATATGACTTGCATTTGTGTTCTTCCGTTGGTAAGGAAGATGTCAGATGTAGAGACAAGCCGGCAAAAATCCTTATTGACGATTTCTCCGACATAATGCTGTACAGCGAGACTGGTGCCGATTGTCTCAACATTGATAGACATTGGACGACCATCTTCCGTTTGAGTAACACCTACTGCAATATGATCAGGGGGGCAGCATCGTTGATATTCAGCATCGGAAAGCGAGAACAACCACTTCCCAATATCGATTTTCTCAACAGGAACGTCGATAACATGACTACAGACTGATTGGGTAAGTGTAAGGTCTTGGCGAATCACGGGCATTCCAAAAGCCTCCTTCATTAATTTAATTTCATGGTTATTATCAGACTGCTTAGACGGGTTTATTCAAGAAAAAATGAGAAGCATTCTCTCACGTTAAGGGTCAGTTTATCAAATGATGAACTTCTGAAAGCCAAGTTTTCCACAAAATTGATATGGACAGCGATCATTCTTACGACTACCAGTTGGAAGAATGATCGCTGCAATAACGTCAGTCAGAATCAGAAGTTTTAAATCGATTCTTATAGTTTGGCAAGAAGTTCTTCTGTTGTGAGTATGGCATGGGCAAATGTCGGGCCGTTAATTTCATGCGCCGCATGTAGTGCTTCTTTTGTAAAAGCTGATGTAGCATCTCTGACGAGCGTAACGTGGTAGCCGAGCTCCATACCGAATCTCGCAGTCGCTTCGATGCAAGTATTGGCTAACATACCAACAACGATAATTTTTTGCACACCATGCATCTTTAGCTGATGATCCAGGTCTGTGTTCGCGAATCCACTGCTGCCCCAATGCTCTTTAATAATCACATCGCCTTGTTGAGGCAGGAAATCTGGATGGAATTCGCCTCCCCATGAATCTTTAGCAAACACCTGACCTTGTTTTGCTTTAAGTTGATAAGGCGTTGGATGTAGCCAAGTATCAAAATCATTCGGCTCAGATCTGTGATGAGGCACATAAAAAACACGAATGCCGGCTTTACGAGCACTTTCAACGGTCTGCTTTAAATGTTCAATCATGTTTACGGATTCCGATACTTCTTTCGTACGAGGATAAAGTTTGCCTTCCTCTGACAAAAAATCATTATAAGGATCAACCAAAAGAAGACCTGTCGTTGTTTTATCGTACACGTTTGTCATGGATGTACACTCCTTTTATTGTTAACAATAGTTTTTATTCAAAAAGAAACCCGATGTCCTCGCTCCAGATCCCATTATCATTGAAACGCCCATCCTGATATTGTTCAACAATTAATGTTTATTATTCAGCGTTATAGCATCATTAGATTATCGTCATTTTAATACAGACAAAGTCATTTCAATAATTTGTTGTAATTTTTCCCTGTCCTTTATAGTTTTCACCATAACGCGAAGTCCTATCAGTGAATTGTTAAAATATTGAGAAAGTCCTTTGGCGTCGAGTGTCTTGGAAAGTTCCCCCGACTCTTGCCCTTGTATGATAAGGTCATGTATTAACTGTTCCGTATAGTCCCAAAACTGATGAACATACTCGCTTGCCTCTGAATCACGTTTTGCCAACTCAACCGCGGTATTCACTATGAAGCAGCCCACAGGTGACTCCTCCCCCGGATGAATCACCCTTTCAAACAACACTCGAATGGCTTCCTTTGCCGAAAGCCCATCCACCTGAAGTTTAGACGATCGCTCTAACTTTTCGCTATAGCGTTTCAATGCTTTGATATACAAGGATTTCTTATCGCCAAAGGTATCATATATGCTCCTCTTATGAATTCCCATGTGTGATACTAGTTCTTGTAACGATGTTTTCTCATATCCTTGTTCCCAGAATAACCGCATGCCTTTAAGCAAAACAGCATCTTCGTCAAATTCCTTTGTCCGGGGCATCCTTCTCCCTCCCTTCAAAACAAATTAGCTGGAACAATCGGCACAATAATTTAGAACGATCATTCTCAAAAAGGCAATAGCATGCTACTTACAATCTCAGCACTAGCTTAAGTCGAACATTCGACAAGAAAGTAGCAACCGAATTGAAGTAGTTTGAAATGATGACACCTTGCTAAGGTCAAGCTTAATTTGACTTGGTTTGTCTACCCCATCTCCTTTCAAAGCAAATTTATCATATTGAGAACGATCGGTCAATATTAATTATTTACCGATCGTTCTCGAATGAGTGTAATTCTGTATATTTACCATTAATCTCGTCCAAGGATACTGCGGAAACGCCAACAAAGGTGAAAACGAGCATCGTCGGAATTTTACCAAGAACGGTAGCAGTAACAGATCGGATTAAAGGAATCTTTAATCATCCTGCGTTACCTTTAGTGTAATGTACCTGTAATCGTTGGAGCAGCAATATACATTTGATGCCATAAAATAAATACTAATATCGTCCATAGCTTGCGGCTTGCATCCACTTTGCCCGATCGATGATCTTCCAGCATGCCAAGCGCTTGCTTTGTATTAAGCCATGGGATGTCTTCCGCAGAACCGATAACCTCTTTAGCCCATGGGTACCATTCGTTTTTGAGCCAAATACGGATGGGAACCGGAAAGCCCAATTTTTTGCGACTCTGCACATCCGGCGGTACGAAATCCTTCATCGCTTCCCGCAAAAGCAGCTTGGTTGTTGCCCTATTCACTTTGTATTTGCTTGGGATACGGGAAGCCAGTTCAAAGACCCGATGATCCACGAAGGGGACCCGAAGCTCAATAGAATGCGCCATCGACATCTTGTCCGCTTTCATCAAAATATTACCGCGTAGCCAAGTATGAATATCAATGTGCTGCATCTTAGTGATATCGTCATAATGGGTAGCAGCTTCATAAAGCGGCATGGTCACTGCTTGTGCCGGCTGAAAGGCTCCCGTCAGGTCATCAGGCATGATTTCTCTCTTCTCGGCATCGAGAAATATCTTGGCATTACCATAGAAACGTTCCTGTAACTTTAGACTCCCTCTCTCCAGAAAGCTCTTCCCCTTCATTCCATCCGGCATCCCTTTAGATATTGCACCAGCAAGCTTCCGTACTGATGCTGGCATATAGTCAAACATACGCAAGGATTGCGGTTCCCGGTAAATATTATAGCCGCCGAAAAATTCGTCTGCTCCTTCACCAGAGAAAACCACTTTGACATGCCTGCTTGCCAGTTCAGAAACAACGAAAATTCCAGCTGCTGAAGGATCAGCAACCGGTTCATCCATATGCCAAAGAATATGAGGAAGTACCTCGAGGTAGCTTTGAGCAGTTACTGATACCTCATGGTGTTCTGTACCCAGATAAGCAGCAGTCTTACGGGCAAGCTCCAACTCACTGTAACCCTGAACATCAAAACCAACCGAGAAAGTGCGGGTCGGCTCCAAACGCTGCAGCATTCCTACCAGACCGCTGGAGTCGATTCCTCCGGATAGGAAGGCGCCTCTGGGCACATCACTATTCCGGTGAAGCTGAACTGATTCCATTAGCACTGTACGGGTCTCTTCCACAAGATCGGAAAAAGAAACACTGTCTTCCGCGTAAAAAGATGCCTGAAAGTAAGGTTTGATGGAGAATTGATCTTGCTTGATGATTAGCATATGTCCAGCCATCAATTTATTAATGCCTTTAAACATCGTGGCCGGTTCCGGAACGTATTGGAAGGTCAGATAATGGGAGTAGGCTTGTCCGTCCACTTCCCTGTCAAGCTTGCCTGATGCTAGAAGGGATTTGATCTCAGAAGAGATCATGATTCCACTCTGCGTTTCACAGTAATAAACGGGTTTGATGCCGAACGGATCACGGGCTGCAAGCAACAATTGCTGCCTTTGATCCCAGATGACAAGCCCGAACATTCCGCGCAACTGTTTGACAATGCGCTCTCCCTCCGCTTCGTACAACCGAAGAATGACCTCTGTATCGCTTTCTGTATGAAAGTGAACCCCCTTCTTCTGTAGCGATTCACGAAGCTCACGGTAGTTGTAAATTTCACCGTTGAAAATAAGCGATATTTCACCTGATTCATTGTGCATCGGTTGTGCGCCATGCTCCAGGTCAAGGATGCTCAGTCTTCGAAAGCCAAGTCCCACATGTCCATCCACATGTATACCGGAGTCATTAGGCCCACGGTGAGTGATGATTTCCGTCATCTGTCTGAGCATTTGTGTCTGTACAGGTACTTGATTTCGGTTATATATTGCAGTAATTCCACACATCATTAAGCGCTCCTTAACTTGTTTGTCTCTTCTTCATTCTAGGGAGCAAGTTTGAGCAAATCGTGATGTTAATATTACAATTCCGCTCATGGTTCTCCACAAATTCTTCACGCCAGACATAAACAAAGAGGATTTCCAACTATACATATTATTAGCAGAAATCCTCTAATTGATTTAATAACGGTCTAGAATAAATTTTTTTCGTAATCCTAAAGGTTACTAAAGAAACCGCCGGTAGCCCGAAGCAATAAGGTAAACCCGCGTCACCGATCTTAATGTGGGCAACAAACCAGAATAATGATCAAAATCTTAATCAAACATACCTTGCTCCTAATTACGAAAGGACAAGAACTTAATCCCTTAACACAAAAAAACCGCGCTTAGCGCGGGTCTGGTATTATCCCCTTTAAATAGACACTCAAAATAACCTTGCGTTAACATGAGAAAACAAGTGAACTTGGAGGGGGTTTTTGTATAAAAAAAGGACAGACACCTCAAGCGTACACAGAAGAATTAAAAATGAAAGCAAAAATGCATACAGCTGTTATCTAATATACTGCGGCCCTTACGTAGCGATCTATAATATCTCGCGGGTCCTTGAATCGCTTGAGATGTTTGGTTTGAAATACGACTACAATTCGCTTCTCAGGAATTACTCTGATCAATGAACCACCAGCGCCGGAAGCAGAAAAACCGTCCTTTTCAATCCACCACAAAAATCCGAAATTCCCCAGTTGAGAGCTTGTAGATGTTACTATCCATTCTTCAGGAATTAGTTGATACCCTTCCCATGTCCCCTTCTGCAAATAAAGCTGGCCGAATGTTGCCATATCCCGCGCAGTCATTTTTAAAGCTCCAATGCCAAGTCTTTGAGGATCTTCTGCTTCCCATTGATGAATGTTTAAACCAAGAGGTTCAAATAACCACTCCTGTGCCAAATCGCCTATTGTAGCATCGGTCGCCCGGCACAAACAAGCAGCTAGTATAAGAGCATCTGTATTTTTGTAGTTAACTTGCATCCCCATTGCATCACGTACAGGTAACTTCAGACTAAATTCAATCCAATTACGGCTAAGTATCGTTCTCTGCCATATTGGCTGGGAGTCACCTGCTAAACGTGGATAATACAACCCTGAACTCATGGTAAGTAAATGCCTCAAATTCAAGATTAGTACGTTTGGATCAATATCCTGAATAACCATTTCCGGAAAAAAGTCTAACACAGGCTGATCAAGGCTAGATAATATTCCTTTTTGAAGCGCGATTCCAATTAATGCTGATAAGATGCTTTTATTCACCGACATAACTGGAACCGCATCATCCGGGCCCATATTTCGATAATATCGCTCGTACACAATAGATCCGTCTCGCACGATTAACATACTTAAGACATTGGGGAATTTAGCGAATATCTCTCGATCCGCAAGTGCCAATTTCGAGGCATCGAGTCTTCCTTCGTCAGGAGTTAAGATATTCCACGACATTAACCCCCACCTCCTCTAAAATATGAACCGATGATAGAATTCGGTAGTAAGGCAAGCGTTTCGGGAGTACCTTCCGCAATGACCAACCCACCTGCGTCTCCACCGCCAGGTCCCATCTCAATGAGCCAATCGCATTTGCGCAAAACGGACAAGTCGTGTTCAACAACTAGCACCGTATTGCCTAGATCAACAAGGTTTCTCAATACTTCCATAAGTCGCTCCACGTCCACACAACTTAGTCCGGTTGTTGGTTCATCCAATATATATAGTATCCCACCTGTACGGCTGCGTCCTAGCTCCTTGGCTAATTTAATCCGTTGAGCTTCCCCGCCGCTAATGGTCGTAGAGGATTGGCCTAACTTCAAATATCCCATGCCTACCTTTTCCAGTACCTGAAGTGGTCCAGAAATAACGGCCTCATTACGAAAAAAATCCGCAGCCTCCGTTACAGACATTTCTAATATATCTGCAATGTTTTTTCCACTAACAGTGATATCTAGCACATCCGAACAGTAGCGAGTTCCATTGCAAGCATGGCACGGCCATACAAATGTAAATCCCCGGGTTTCTTTCTTGATCGTCCCTTCTCCATTACATTCAGAGCATCCGCCAGTTGAGTTAAAAGAAAAATCCCCCGAGGTTAGCCCCAGCTCTTTGGCTTCATTCTGATTAGCGAATAGGGTTCGAACTCTATCCCAAATCCCAATATAACTGGCAGGTGTAGATGTCTTTGATCGTCCGATAGACGACTGAGTAATGAATGATACCCCTTTCAATAAACTAGTGCCTTCAAGCACAGCGGACTTAGCTTCTATTGCGAACCCTTGTTCATCTTCCGCATCTGTTTCCTGATTATTATCAGCACTAACAGAACCAAAAGATTTAGTCAGCAATGGCGCTAGCGTTGAGGCAATCAGAGAACTTTTGCCGCTCCCTGAAACTCCAGCTACCCCTACCATGAACCCTAAGGGAAAGGATACATCAATGTCTTTTAAATTATGGGTTGTAGCGTTTTTAATCTTCAGCCTTGGTACTGCATCCGTGAAAGTAAAAGCTTGTCGTTCCCTCTGAAATCCTGCACATGTCATTTCGTTATCCCGACTAAGAAAAGGGGTAATTTGTGAATCCGTACAATTCAGATAGCCTGCGTAATTCCCCTGATAGACAATGCTTCCCCCTTCCTCTCCAGCGCCAGGTCCAATCTCAATGATCCAGTCAGCTGACCGAATAACGCCAAGATCATGTTCAACGACGATGACACTGTTCCCTTGAGTTTGTAATTCTGTCAACCTCTTTATAAGCTGATTTTTCTCACTTTCATGTAATCCGACGGTAGGCTCATCGAAAATATAAATTAGTCCTTCCAACTCTGATTCTAGATGTGCTGCGAGGAATAATCTCTGCAGTTCACCACCGCTTAAAGTCGGCATCCGCCGGTACAGTGATAGATGGGAGAGTCCCACGTCACATAGATGATTGATTTGCATCACAATTCGCTTAAGAACGCCTTGAAGAGACGGTTCTATTTCGAGTATAGTACCCGATACATCGTCCCAGAAATCCGCTTGTTCCTTTAATGTTTTCTCGGCTAATGCACTTATATGTAATCCCTCAATGGTCACATTTTGAGCCTCTTGCCCAATTCTAGAGCCGTGACAGGAAGGACAAACAGAAGAAACGCCCCCCTCTGCCCCAATGCTGATCCGATGTAAAAAAGGCATCAATCCCTCATACCCTGCAGATAAATCTCCATTTAGATATGCGGCTTTGGCTTTATCAGACAAGTTGTAGTAAGAGCCATTTGGATCGAATTCGTAAGCCTTCGCAAGTCGTTTCACTCCATCTTTCAACTTGCCAGGTGTGCCGCGCAAAACCGACGATCTATCGAAATTCCGCTCACTTATTGCTTGTTCTACCGATAAGGTGGATACTTGTCCTGTGCCGAAACATTTCAAACACATTCCAAGCGGGGAGTTAAAATTAAAATATGCCGCTGGTAACGGCTCTACCGTCAGGCCACAATCATGACAGAGCCTTTGTTCATCCGTCTCACCACCGCAAATACAGCGGTAATTTCCCGCCAAGGAAAATACAATTTGCATCAGACTAAGTAATCGCGTGCGTGTTCCTACAAGACTTCGAGGATTTGACTGCCGAATGATTCTCTGTTCTACTGCCACGGTAGGTACTAAACCCGTTATTTCGTCGAAACTATCCTCTTCTGTAAAATAAGATGAACCAACTGCACGCTCGTACCTGCGCTTACCTTCCTGATATATGAGATCAAACGCCAGCGTTGACTTCCCTGAACCACTTACGCCAGTGATGACGACAAACTTTCCCTTTGGAATATCTATAGAGAGAGATTTTAAATTATGTAGCTTTGCACCACGAATACAAATGGGATTCATAAACTTCCCCTTTCTTCAAACTAATTGATTAAAGCTAGCTTAATCATCACGGATTTACACACCAAAAGGTCTTTTCATTTGCAACGACTTTAAACCCGCTCGAAATAGCTGTTTTGATTGAATTTGTATTCTTATTATTACAACAATATTTAACGACATGTCCATTGCTGATTAAATAATTAGACATTGCGGCAACATTTGAAAGAGCGTAGCCCTTTTGTCTGTAATCCTCATGTGTTTCAAGGCCAATGTCCACAACAATAGGAGATAATGAGGGTGCGTTATTACAGCCTACAATTGAAACAATTTTATTGTCGTGTAAAGTACCGTAATAAACTCTATCTAGCATTAATTCTTCATATGAATGGGTTATGTTTTTATTTGAAGTGTCTGAATTGAACGGAATCGTTGAATTTTGAATGTTCGAGGATGTAATATTAGCTTTTGCACTTAATCCAAATATAGATAAATATTTTTCTTTTTCCTGATGCCCTGTATAAGGGGCTAATTTAAACCTTTTCACTTCTACACTTAAAAATTCAAATACGTAATCAAAAGCTTCTTCACTGAAGAGATTTTCAGAAAATAATCGATAAAAACCTTTTGCGAAGTCTATATAGTCAGATATGACTGAAATTACAATTTCACCGTCTGCAAATTGAATATATTTCAGTGGAATGTAGGAATCAGAAAATGAATCGTACATTCGCTCTTTATCATTTGCTATATCAATTTCATTAAAAATCACCTTTGGTTTTGTTACATTGTTCTTTACATTATAAGTATTTAAAATTTCTGTTTTAATTTTTTCAAAAGCGACATCATTCAGAAAGTTATTTCCGCTCATAATATCCCCCTGTTATATCTTTGGTTTGTATTTTCATACAACATAATTTGCATTGCTGATTTTAATAATAACATACAGAAAATTTAATAAAATTGAATAAATGGTTTTAACTGAACTATGCGATTTCACGCTGGAGAGCATCTCTCAATCGAGAACAGGCTTCTTCTATTAGATTAACTGTACCATGTACTTCTTTATAGTCTCTAATACTTGTTGGATGCCAAAATTCTTTGGGTGCGCCAGTACTCTACCTAACTTTTCCAATAGCACGCGCTTCATCATCTTCATATCACCATAGCCAGCTACATGCCGCTTTAAATCTAACCCCATAAATGTTTGCGGTATACAAAACAATCATTTGAAGACAAAACACAAAAAGCCGCAAGTACGCGGCTATTAAGTGTATTTGTTCTTGTCTTATTACACATACTCCAGTGTTCATCTAACTCTAAGTGACTCCCTATTAGCGATGTCCCTAACGTCTCTAATTCTGACATTGGTACTGTATAATGCCGAATCACTGGTCACCTTGAATGACGGGTATGTCGGGTCTGCTTCTAGCTTCAGTACATTGTCGAACAAGCTTTCCTGCTGCCTGTCGATCAGAAATGTGAAGTTTTTTACCGTAACCGTAATGTCAGTGTCAAGCGGTTGCTCAAGAATATCGATGGCCAACACCCCGTTGCATCCGCAATTTTCGGTATCATAAAAAAGCTTAAAAAAACCGGGATGTCCTGCCAGACTTTCCGTTAGTTTCTCTTCCGTGTAAGCATCTATTAGAATGATCATATTCTGGCCTCCTCTTGAGACACACGTACCAGAATGCGGCCACAAGTATTAGATTTCAAAATATCAGAGAGCGCTTCAGGCAGTTCCTGCAGAGTGACCTCACGATCCACCATCGCTTCCAATTGTTCCGGCTTTAAATCTTGCGCCATAAGTTTCCACAGATTAACTCTCCGCTCTGCAGAGCAATAAACAGAATCGATACCTAATAGATTGACTCTCCGTAAAATGAACGGCAACACGGTTGTCGGCACCTCTGTTCCTCCCGTCAAGCCGCTAACAGCAACAGAACCTCCATACGTGCTTTTGCTCAGAATGGCAGCGAGCATATGACCACCGACAGAGTCAACTGCGGCTTGCCATACCTGTGTATTGAGCGGCTTACCGCTGTTCTCCAAAACATCCTCGCGAGAAATAACCTCACTTGCTCCGAGTGACTTCAAGTATTCTATAGCATCCAGCTTTCCTGTGCTAGCAACAACTTCATAGCCTTTCTTATTCAGCATGGATACAGCTGCACTGCCAACACCACCAGTTGCTCCTGTAATCAAAATCTTACCTCTCTCTGGAGACACTCCGTTATCTTCCAAGCGCATGATGGATAAAGCCGCAGTAAACCCAGCCGTACCGTAGATCATAGCTTCTTTTAAGGTCAATCCGGCTGGAAGCGGCACAACCCAATCACTTGGAACACGCGCATATTCACTAAATCCGCCGTAGTGTGATACCCCTAATCCATAACCAGTGACCAACACCCGCTGACCCTTATGAAATCTAGGGTCAGCGGAGGAAACTACATAACCAGACAAATCAATGCCTGGGATAAAAGGATACGACCTGACAATCTTCCCATCCGGAATACTTGCTAAACCGTCTTTATAATTTACGCTGGAATATGCTACTTTAATCAGCACACCTCCCGCCGGCAATTGCTCGAACGAGACATTTTTGATACCGACGGAGAAAGTGTCGTTGTTATCGACGACTAAAGCTTGAAATGTCTTTCCCATTCCCATGAAATCGTCTCCTTTATACTTCCACCTCACAACTTACCGGTTAAAAATTGTGCCTCGCCCAGACCAAAACTCCAATCCGCACTTGTATTTTCTACGATATTTATCATCAAATCACTTGGAGCGATACCACATTCAGCTTCTAGCCGTTTGGAAAGTAAGAAATAGAAATTTTGTTTCTTCTCATTTGGTCGGGCTTTGCTTACAACGGATAGAACAACCACATTATTTGTACGGTTAAATCCTAGACCCGTATCTTCAATAATCATATGCTCTACGGGGTGTTCATGAACAATTTGGTACCGATCCCGCTCAGGAACGTCGAATACCTCTACGACTACAGTATGAGCAACATCTAAAAGCTTTTTCAGTTCTGCTTTATCGCGCCCTTCAATAAGATCAAAACGAAGTAACGGCATAGTTGTTATCTCCTTTTTAATTGAATCATTAACTAGCGGAAGTTCTTGTGTACGATACTTGCTTGCTCGATGATTTGTTTGACGATTGTTTCTGCAGGTTGCTTACTGGCTAACCTAAGACCCTGTCCTGCCCACAGCGACATATACTCAGGGTCATTCGCTTTTGCGGCTGCCTGTCGAAGTTCTCGCGTTAATGCATTTTGAATGGGGTAGGCAGGGATTGTTCCGGAATATTGGTGCATGTCATTCATAAACTTTGTTACAATCCCTCTTGCTGCTTTTCCCGAGTATGCCCATGTAATTTCAGTGGAGTCCTCATTGGATGAGAGGATCTTCTGTTTGTACGTATGATGAGCACCGCTCTCTGGACACGCCAGAAATGCAGTTCCCATCTGTACAGCTCCAGCCCCTAATGCGAGACTTGCAACAAGTCCCCTACCATCCATGATGCCCCCCGATGCGATGACCGGAACCGACACGTAATCCACAATCTGTGGAACAAGGGCCATGGTACCGATCAGGGATTCAGAGACATTTTTTAAAAATGTGCCGCGATGCCCTCCTGCTTCATATCCCTGAGCTACGATTGCATTTACACCAGCGAGCTCTAAATGTCTAGCTTCTTCAACTGTTGTTGCAGTGCCTATTACGACTGTCCCCTGCTGCTTCATGGCTTGAATCACATCTTGTGCGGGTATACCAAAAGTAAAGCTAAATACCGGAACCTTCTCTTCAAGCAATACTTGCACCTGCTCATCAAACGATACCAAAGTCTTAGGGGTCACTGGATTTTGAGTAATTCCATATCTGACATGGTATTTATTGAGTTGATCCATCATTTGAACGACTGCTTCTTCACATTCTTCCGGTTGCTCAGGCACAAACAAATTTACACCGAAAGGCTTATCTGTTCGTTCTCTGATCTTGTGGATCGTACTTCGGATCTGTTCCGGCGTTAAGTATCCAGCTCCTAGATTGCCCAAGCCTCCAGCATTCGAAACAGCTGCTACTAACTCAGGCGTTGTGGGACCACCTGCCATCGGTGCTTGAAATATTGGATACCTAATTTTAAGCGTACGTGTTAACTCCGTTTCAAACACTGATGAACGCCTCCTGTTATCGAGAAATATTTCTTTATCGCGGCAACCATTCAGCTTTATCACTACCAAGCGCCGGAGTAGTTCTAGACCACTGAGGAGGAGTCTCGCTCATTCGAATCACGGGTCCTAAGCTTTTTAAATCTCCGTAGGAGGTATTATTATCGTATACAGCATACGCTTCAAACTCTTCTGGAGTCAATTGTCCTGGGGCATCAGTAAAGTGTTCCAATAATCCTTGTCTCTGAATGAGCATTGCTGATTGACTCAATGAGACCTGCACTCTGTAGGATCCCCCTTCCTTGGCACGACGTGCTAATGCAACCATTGCACCGAATGTGCCGAGGAAACCGGTAAGAAAATCACACAGATACACGGGCGTTAACTTAGGCTGACCAGCCTCTATTGCATTACCTTGAGTATAGCTGACACCAGTCACTGCTTGAGCCACCTGATCCCACCCAGCGCGTGAAGCAAAAGGTCCTCCAGAACCAAAACAATTCACAGTCACATACACCAAGCCTGGACGAAGTTGTGCAAGTTCCTCAGCCCCAAAACCGTGAGCTTCAAGACTATGAGGACGATATCCTTCGATGAATACATCAGCTTCTTGTACTAATTCTCTAAGTCTCGCTGCTTCATCAGCTTTAGTAAAGTCTAGGAAACAACTGCGCTTCCCATGGCTTGTATCCCGAACGAAACCTGCTACTTGTGGTAGATCGGGAGCTGTGACCATTAGCACATCCGCACCATGCTCGGCCATTCCAATTCCCGCAGTAGGACCGGCCAAGATACGGGTTAAGTCTAACACCCTAAGTCCAGATAACGGCTCAGAGCCATCGCTGGGAAGTGGTTCCGGTTCCCCATCAGCGATTTTGGTGATTTCGACCACAGGACGTGTAGCCAGATATGCACCGTGAGGATGCTTAAGCCACTCTTCTGGAGTACGAACAATTCCTCCACAGGCATTTGCGGCAGCTATAGCTTCTTCAAGATCGTCAGCATTCCACTGGCTTACGGCTTTAGCAACAGATTCCGGTGTAGGCTCACATTTCAATACATCCAGTACCCGTCGTTCAAGATGTGGGAGGTTGAAGTGTGGTACGAACCAGCGTCCATCCGCCGTTTTCCAGGGCTGAGTTAGCGCAACCATGTGCTCCACATCATCCGATATGGAAATCGGTTGATACTGACCATCGGCATTGCGACGTTGAGTCATATCTTCTCCCCCGAGGCATGTAGCCGCGGCAGCTCTCACATTGATATCGATAGCTTGTCTTCTGCCGGTTCGAAGCTCCCATAAATCATTGGCGGCAACAGCTCGCGCAGCTAATGCATCAGCTATTGTTTCCCCGATACGAAATGGAGTTTCAAACAAAGGATCTTCCCCGGTGAAGGTAACTTCCTTCTCTGAAAGTTTGCCCCCATCTCGAATGGCCATCAGTTCCTCAAATGCATCTGTTTTTCCTACCTTTGTACTCATGTGGGTCCACTCCTTGGATATAATATGATTTATTTCCTTTAGCAATTATTCGTTTAATTGCTTCCTAGGAATATTATAAATCTGATATAATATCTAGTAAAATGATGGTTTTTGCTGTTTGGCATCATTATTTTTAATATCTAGGTTGATTAGGGAGAGAAAGAAATGAATCTCGAAGATCTGCGTGTCTTTAAAGAAGTTGCTAAAGAAGGTAATATTTCAAAAACAGCTGAGAACTTAAAATTTGTTCAATCTAATGTAACGGCAAAAATGAAACGACTTGAAGAATTCTATGGAAATAAACTGTTTTATCGGCACAGATATGGTGTCACACTGACTTCTCCAGGTAAGATCCTCTTGTCTTACGCCGAACAAGTTCTACTATTGATGGACGAAGCGGAAAAAACATTGAAAAGCACAGAATTCCCAAGCGGAACATTATCTATCGGTTCTATGGAGACTACTGTTGCTACACGGTTACCCCATGTTTTATCGACGTATCACGAAGAGTGTCCTCAGGTGGAGTTATCTCTTCGAACCGGAACCACAGAAGACCTTATCAAAGCAGCATTGAATCGTGAGATCGATGGAGCCTTTGTTGCCGGGGAAGTCAATCATTCGGAGTTAATGGCAATAGAGGTTTTTGAGGAAGAGCTGGTCATCATTGCGAAGAAAAACATTTTATCCGATCTAGATTCTGACCAGCTTAAGAATCAAACAACGATCGTATTTGAGTCGGGGTGTTTTTACAGGGACACATTTGAAAAGTGGTTACAATCTAAGGGGATTGGTACATCAAAATTAATGGAACTAAACACATTGGATGGAATGATCGGTTGTGTTAAAGCAGGGTTGGGTATCTCTCTGTTAACCAAATCTGCTGCAGAACATCTTAATCAGGATGAAAATATCAAACAGTTTGCATTGCCAAATGAATACGCTAAGGTGTCAACAAAGTTCGTTTACCATAAAGATATTGCTAAGACGAGCGCATTCCGGGAGTTTATTAGGGTGTTAGGTCTTTTGGATGTAAAAGTATGATCTTTGATACTGGGATTATGAGGAACCATCAAAGATTATTAACGGAAATAGAAAAGGCCCATGGCGTATAACACCATGGGCCTTCAAATTATCTAGTAGTGCTTGATTGTGTTATCGTCGACGAATTCGATCCGATTGAGCTCCTGTCGGAAGTTACTTTTGAAAATTGCCAAGTATTGTTTTCGCAAGCCATCGCGTTCAGCAAGTTCTTGCTCGTTCAAGCCGCTGGATTTGCTTTTCGGGACAGTTCATTAATCCTGTTAATTAAATTCTCCATGTCCACTCTCCCTTCCCCCCTGTTCACAGCTTGGTTAGAATAGGTCTGCAAGCAGCTCAAACGAGCGCAATCTTGCCTGATCGTCATAAATCATGGCTGCTGCAATCAACTCATCGGCTCTTGTCTGTTCAACGATAGCCTCAAGCTTGCGCCGCACCGTTTCTGGACTGCCAACCGCGGAATAGCGAAGCATTCTGCCTTGGACTACCGCCTTTTCCTGCGCATTCCACATTTCATCCAGCTTGTCAGTCGGTGGCTGCAAGCGACCGTTCCTGCCGCGCAGTACGCTTAAAAATTGCATTTGTTGCGAGGTTGCCAGCCACTCCGCTTCCTCATCCGTAGCAGCGACTACCACATTGACACCAACAATGACATACGGGCTTTCCAGTGCTGCGGAAGGACGGAATTGCCGATGATACAGTTCCAGTGCCTGCAGCAAATAGTCGGGCGCAAAATGACTCGCGAACCCAAACGGCAAGCCCAGTTGACCTGCTAGCTGTGCGCTGAAGTCACTGGAGCCGAGCAAAATAATTGGAATATCCAAGCCTTCGCCGGGCACGGCTCTGACGCCAGGTGCCGCGCCGCCAAGCGCTGGATTGAAATAGGAACGAAGCTCATTCAGCTGTAGGGGGAAATCGTTACTGTTGATAGATAAGCCTCTGCTAAGTGCGCGTATGGCCGAAGAATCAGCACCTGTCGCGCGACCGAGTCCAAGATCTATACGTCCCGGGAACATTGATTCCAGCGTACCAAATTGCTCAGCAATCGCCAGCGGAGCATGGTTAGGCAGCATGATGCCTCCCGAACCTACGCGAATTTTGGTTGTATTGGCAGCGATCTGCCCAATAATCAATGAAGTAGCCGAACTGGCTACACCTAGTGAATTGTGATGCTCGGCCAGCCAATAGCGGTGGTAACCCCACTTCTCCGCATGCTGTGCCAAATCAACGGAATTGCGAAAAGAATCGGCAGGCGTCTTGCCCTCTATTACCGGCGCCAAATCAAGGATCGATAAACGTGTGCTGCGGGTTGTCATAGGTTGTAAAACCTCCTTATTTCTGGTGTACATTGCGTGATATACGCTCAATAAAGTCGGTCAGTGCCTGAATTTCGGCGTCAGAAAAATCATCAGTCATCTTCTGGTAAAATTCCTCACTGCGCTGCCACAGCTCTTTCAGCTCTGTTTCACCCAGCTTGGTCAGTGAAAGCAGCGTAATCCGCTTGTCGGCTTCGCTCTTGCGCGTTGTAATCAATTCCTGCTGCTTCAGCTGCTGTAAATGCCTTGTAATGGCAGCAGCATCCAGACCAATCAACGCTTGCAAATCAGGTTGGCTAAGCTCACCACGATCATGAATGTAGTCTAGTATTTCGAGCTTGGTGCAGCTCGTGTTAACTTGTGCGCTAAAGGCTTGGTTCATTTCTTTATTCAATACATGCAAGCGATAAAACGCCTTTTCCCGGTCAGAACATTTCCTAACGATATTATCACCTCATTAATCATTGATACATCAATTGATATATCAAGGATTATAGCTAACCTATATTAGAAATGCAACCCTACATTGAAAGAACGGTCAGATTAAGTCTGACTACAATGTACGAATGGATAATTTTGGGTAGATTTTCACATAGATAAGTGGTACATTATTTTGGGATCAATAGCACAGGTGTTCGTGTTCGATATGTGTTATTGGCATCACGGGCAAGTCGGGACATACATTTTGTCTCATCTTATTTATATTTGGGAGGGTATCGACATGGCTAACAATTCTGCTTATCGAACAAACATTATAGGTGCTGGTGAGGTTGGTAGCGCTATCTCGGTTGACATGGATAGGGATTCTATTCATAAAACGAACAGTGTTTTTTGGGACACACAAGGAAATGACGTCATAGGAGCAACCGCGCTCCCTCTCTATGGAGCATTTGTCACAGAAGAAAAACTCCAGCTTTTCGGTGATGTTTCAGGGAAAAAAGTGCTGGAGATCGGCTGTGGAAGCGGACATTCCTTACACTATCTGGGGGAACGGGGAGCATCTGAGCTATGGGGTACAGATATCTCAGAACGACAAATCGAAAAGGCGGCGCAATATTTAGAGGCCTCCGGTCTTTCAGCAGAGTTTATCTGTTCTCCTATGGAAGAAGAATGTGGCATACCCGTGGCTTATTTTGACTTTGTTTATTCCGTTTATGCCATAGGCTGGACCACTGATCTTGAGGGTACTTTTAGCCGGATTGCTTCTTATCTTAAACAAGACGGTATGTTTATTTTCAGCTGGTCTCACCCTATACATAAATGTGTTGCTGCAGAAAATGATATGCTTGCTTTTAAAAAATGTTATTTCGATGAATCTTGGTATTCGGTATCTCTTGGTGAGGGTGAAATAACCTTATCGGATCGCAAACTATCAACCTATGTGAATGCGCTGGCAAAAGCGGGATTTGTCATAGAGGAAATGATTGAGGAATCCGATGAAGATATTTTGCAATCGCATGATGAAAGCAGTGATTTTGCCAAAAAAGCAAAGATGCTCCCTGTAACGTTTGTAATCAAAGCGAAAAAACGATAGGGACATAAATAATTTAATACAAAAGCGTAAAAGAAAACCCGCGCGGGGCGCGGGTTCTTTTGAAACTATGTTCTTGTCTTCTGATATATTCTAGCTCGGCCTTCCTCACAATACAGCTGATGTACCCCCGTCTATATTCACGGCAGTTCCTGTCACGTAGGAGGCAGCTCCCGACACCAGAAAAGCAATCACTTTCGCTGCTTCTTCCGTCTGACCTATTCGCTTTAATGGAATACCATGGCGCGGGTTGGACGCGAACTCCTCCCAACTTTGCTCTGGTGCTGAAGCCTGCCACATCCGCTCAATCTGATCACTACGAATCAGACCGATACACACGGCGTTAACACGAATATTATCCCCGGCAAGGTCCTTGCTCATGGCCTTCGTAAGCGCAAGTCCTGCAGCCCGGCTGACTGATGTCGGCAAAGACGACGCAGATGGCGTCTTTCCCTGAATCGCTGTCACATTCAGAATGGCACCGCCACCTCTTCGACGCATATGAGGAACTGCTGCCTTTGAACTTTGGACGGGTCCTAACAATTTCAAATCCAAATCTGTTGCCCAGCTTTCGGCACTGGTCTCTTCAAACGGCTTCGCCGCAGATCTTCCGGCATTGTTGACCAAAATATCCAATCCACCGAAATGCTGTGCAGTCTGTTCTACCGCACCACGGGCCTCTGCTTCTACAGAAATATCTGCGGAGATGACAAGTGCATCTGCTCCTGTAGTTTCTTTAATATGTTGGGCCGCAGCTTGAAGCGCCTCTACGTTACGAGCAACGATCGCCACCTTTGCGCCTTCCGCTGCTAAGATTACTGCTGTCTCAAGTCCAATTCCTTTGCTGCCGCCTGTAATTAGTGCAACTTTATCCTTTAATCCTAAATCCATTTATAGTTCCTCCCTATCTGTCTAAATAAACATCCACTTAAAGCTCTTTATGTGCGTTTAATTTTACTGTCTAATTTTTCTTTTATTTTCATCATCGAATTAAGAATTTCATTAACCTCACTATCACTCAGTCCATTGTACAATTGATCAATTTGTTTATCAGACTGCCTATGAATTTCACCTAATATTTCCTCACCTTTTTTTGTTAACAAGAGAAAGCTTTTTCTACTGTCCGTTGTTGAGCTTTTTTTCTCTATTAATTCTTCCCTCTCTAATTTACGTAAAATTCTACTCATATAGCTTCTATCAATATTAAGTTCTTGCACGAGTTGATTCGCTATACAATCAGTCCTCGCACTTATCTCCAATAGCACTCTTGCTTCAGTTAATGAATAATTCGTATCTAAAAGATGATTATTGAACAAACCGAGTATCTTTGTATAAAATCGATTGAATTCTCTGATTTCATAAATCATTTTTTTATCCATCACATGCTCCTTTAGTTGACATAGTCCACATTTAGCATTAACATAATTATATCTTTTAAACGTGGACTAAGTCAACTTTCTAAGTATAAATTACTTGCATTGTATTAACATTTAAATGAAGGAGATCAAATATGAATATTCGAGAAATTAAAGATGAAGACAATGCACAAATCAAAAAAATCATACAAGATTCATTACGATCGCTTGGCTTAGATATTCCTGGGACAGCTTACTTTGACCCTCAACTTAACGACCTTCATCATTATTATAATAATATTAAACACGCAAATTACTGGGTAGTAGAAATGGAAAACGAAGTTGTTGGTGGTATAGGTATAGCACCGTTCAGCGAACATGAACAAGTATGCGAATTGCAAAAGCTCTACTTAACCCCCAAAGCCCAAGGTTTAGGACTTGCCACAAAACTCATGGAGACAGCTTTGTTATTTGCCTCCGATCATTACACAAAGTGCTATTTAGAAACACAGCATGAATTAAAAGCTGCATGCAAACTATATGAGAAATTTGGGTTTACACTTTTACCTGAACCACTGTCAGGTTCTGAGCATTCTGCTATGAATGCGTGGTATATAAAAGCTTTGAAATAATCTGCTAACCTCTAAATTTGAATGAATTATTAAAAAAACAGCGGAATTCCTGAGAGAAAAGAATCCCAGACTTCCGCTGTTTCCTATGAAAGGAAATTAAATTCGACTAATTTTATTGACCCGTAGTTTTTCCTGTCACACTAATGGGCCGTGCTGCCTGTGACAGTAAACCGGCAATGGTTACCGCGATAAGTATAATCATGAGCGCACGAAGCAAACCAACAGACTCCCCTATCACTCCTATTAAAGGTGGTCCGGCGAGTGAAGCTAGATAACCGAGCGTCGATACTACACCCACTCTTGCTGCTACACCGCGTGGATCATCTCCAGCTGCAGACATTCCTACCGGGAAGCCACATGCTGCGCCTATTCCCCAAAACACAACGCCAACAATAGCAAAATGATAGCTTTGGCCAAATATTACAATGAGTAGACCAATAATTGCTGAAATGGATGAAAGTCGCAGGATAGCAACTCTACCAAACCGATTAAGCAAGAAATCGCCTGTTAAACGGAATATTGTCATAGCCGCTACAAATAGACTGTAAGCAATAGAGCCTAGAGCTGGTGTAACATGATACCCATCCACCATTATAAGTGGAATCCAATCATTTGCTGAACCTTCAGCAAAAGCCATGCCAAGGACGATAATTCCAATCAGAATGGTTCGGCGCTCTTTCCAAACGGCCATCCGTTCCTTAGCACTCATTGGCGTTTCTGTAACATCAGCTCCGTTCTCTTTCCCGGTGCCTTCAGGTATGTTCCGCCAGGAATATAAAGCACAAACAATGATAACTACAATAGCAAAACCCATGTGAATTGGAACTGAAATCCCCAGCTTAATTGCACCGGCACCGGCTAATGCACCCAATAACATCCCGAAGCTATAAGCAGCATGAAAGCTGGTCAGAATGGATTTTTGTACAGTTCTTTCAATAGCTGTTCCTTCCACGTTCATGGCGACGCCGCATATCCCATGCCCGAATCCGTATATTGCTAACCCCAGAAACACCGTGATGCTACTGGGCAACCATGATCCGCCTATGCCTACAACGAATATTCCAATACAACTGAGTAACAAACCTGATGCAATAATAAAGAGTCCACCTTTATGAGCAACCAAATGGCTAGCAGACAACAAACCTATAAAGGAGCCTACCGACAAGCCCAAAATAATCCAGCCCATTTGTAATGTAGTAGCACCTAATGCATCCCGAATTGTTGGCGTACGTGAAATCCAGGAGGATATTGCAAAACCCGGCAATGCAAAAATAACGTAGATTGCAAGACGCCATAACCTAATTTGATTAATAGTTAATTTATGATCCATAGTAGTTCTCCTTCATTACCACATGCATTCCCACCGATTACAGATTTCATTCAAGAATATGACAATCCCCTAATATTTCGGGCTTATAACGCATGCTATCTGCTTCGGTAATAGAACGAATCACTTTGCACGGAACACCTGCAGCAAATGAGTTTTCTGGAATGTCACGTGTTACAACGCTCCCTGCACCAATCACGCATCCATCACCAATGGTTACACCTCCACAAACCGTCACATTGGCAGAGAGCCATACATTGTTTCCGATAGTTACGGGCTTTGCATAACATAAGGATTTGATATCTCCATGCTGGTCAATCATCTGTTGACGCTCTGCAGCAATGAAAGGGTGACTCGGGGTGACAATGGTTACATTGGGACCAAACATTGTGTGATTTCCGATCGTAACCTTGGCATCATCCTGCACGGTAAGGTTATAATTGGCGAAGAAATGATCGCCGATCTCGGTATGGACTCCATAATGAAAAAAAATTGGACCCTGCATAAAGCCGTGTTCTCCCTTACGAGCAACCAATTGCCGAAGGATGGCTTCACGTTCTTCAGTCTGCTCCTCGAACGTACTGCTATATTGTTGGCTAAGGTTGTGAGCACGCCGTTTGATCTTTTTTAGTTCAGGGTGGCCAGGACTAAAAAACATGCCTCGAAAAATCCGCTCTTCTTCTGTCATCTATACAACCCCTTGATATAGGTTTGTTTTATCTTCGAACCCAAGTGGGAATATTAAATTTTTGTTCAATTAAACATCATTCAAACAAATCATTAATTGAGCGAATAGGTTTTACTTCTACAGACTCGTTAGATAAGGACAAACATGCATAAGCAGCTCCCCAGATGATTGCACATAAAATAACGTATACCATAGTTTTACCCCCTTGATGATTGTGAATACGCCTGAAGCTGAATCGGTTTATTCTTCAACCACTTAATAAACACACTTTATAAAGACTATGTATTAATATGCTCGATCCCCACCATTTTGTCAAGGATGAAATATAAAAACCTCGGAAATATTATCCGAGGCTTAAGTTAAATCGTAAGTTCAATTTGGATATTCACTAGTCCAATGAAGCAACTTTCGTAGTAACCGTCACCTGCTGTTCGGGGGCCCCTTAGCGTTCTATATCCAGCCTCCGCCAGTTGACAGGTTAACAGATCGACTTTTTCCTTACTGCCCAAACTAAAAGCTAAGTGTGTCAAACCAGTTCTCCAATTCTTTTTTACTACAAGACTTTCAGCAAGTTGTACCAGCTTATCCCACCATGCTTGGATTCAGACAGTCCGTGGTTCACAAATCCTAACTTCTCGTAAAAAGGGACAAGTTCTTCTTTACACGTTAAAGTAATTCCTGATCGTTCATTCTCTAAAGAAATATACTCCATTTTATCAATTAAGTACTTCGCAACCCCTTGATTTCTCGCCTGCTTGGATACTACCAATCCTAAAACACTTTGATAACCTCCTTTCTTTGGATTTTCTTTTATTTTCGTAAAAAGGTCGTCTGTTATATACGGTTGACTAATAATAGGTCCATTAATATAACCAATGATTTGCCCTTCTTGTTCCGCTACAATAAAAGTGTCAGCGATTAATCCAATTCTCTCCACAAAAGCTTCTTTGGTGGCCGCTTCTTCTTTGGAAAAACCTTCATTTTCAATGAAAAGCAGATGCTCCAAATCCGTAAGTTGAACATTCCGTAATGAAATCATTTTTTTGAAATCCCCATTTCGATCAGAACTGATTTAGAATCACTAACTCATTCTATTTTAAATTTGTTATACTCTCATTATTAGGATCTGACAGTTCCATACACAAGCTTTCGGTTAGTATATCAAATGTATATATTCAGTTCCAGAACAAGCTGCTAAGTTAGGTGATTTTAGTAATCACTAATAAATTGTTAAAAGAGGTTGAGAACAAAAGATGGCGAACCAAACGGATGCTAAATCGCTTACTGAAACACAAACCCAGGAGCAACATAAAAGTTCTATTCTTGAAATTCTTGCAGCATCCACAAAACTTGGTTTAACATCATTTGGCGGTCCAATCGCCCACTTAGGTTATTTTCGCGACGAATATGTAAAACGCAGGAAATGGCTCGATGAAAAAAGCTATGCCGACCTGGTCGCCTTGTGTCAGTTCCTTCCGGGACCGGCTAGCAGCCAAGTCGGAATCTCTATCGGTATGATGCGCGGCGGGCTGCTTGGCGGAATCGCTTCATGGATCGGATTTACTTTGCCATCCGCACTAGCATTAATGATCTTCGCATTGGCATTAAACAACTACGATGTAGGCAATGCCGGGTGGCTTCACGGGCTGATGATCGTTGCTGTCGCCGTGGTTGCACAAGCTGTTTGGGGGATGGCCCGAAGCCTCGCCCCTGATCGTACTCGGGGAACGATCTCTATCTTAACCGCTATCCTTACCTTATTATGGCCTTTCGCTTACGGTCAATTGATACTCATTGCCGCTGCTGGACTATTTGGCTTATTTTATTTTAAAAAATCTGAAATTCCGGAAACGCCTGATATTCGTATATCCGTTAGCCGCCGTACAGCGGTTGGTGCTTGGGTTCTGTTCTTCGGATTGTTGATCGGACTACCGCTATTGCGAACAGTGGTTTCTTCCCATTGGCTGGCTGTGTTTGACAGCTTTTATCGTGTTGGTTCGCTTGTCTTTGGTGGCGGCCATGTTGTGCTTCCAATGCTTCAAGCTGAAGTAGTGTCTTCCGGCTGGTTAACGGATTCCCAATTTCTTGCCGGTTATGGTGCAGCCCAAGCTGTACCGGGGCCTTTATTTACCTTCTCTGCTTATTTAGGTACCGTTATGAACGGATGGATCGGCGCTTTGATCGCTCTAATCGCGATGTTTCTCCCGTCCTTTCTGTTGATTACTGGTGCATTACCGTTCTGGGATACGATTCGCCGACGTCCGAACTTTCAATCATGCCTTAAAGGGATTAACGCCGCAGTAGTTGGTATTTTGCTCGCTGCACTATTTAATCCCGTATGGATGAAGGCAATTCAAACGCCTTACGACTTTTGTCTTGCTATCGCAGCGTTCGGTTTACTTATGTTATGGAAGCTTCCCCCTTGGGTGATCGTGTTGTTATCGGCAGCCGGTGGTTCCTTGATCTCTGTTTTTTCCTAAGAAAAGATTTATAGATGCTCTAACAGCATGCAGGTATTTGTCATATGTTATAGATGTGTAATTCAATTTATAACAAAGGATTAATGATTGTTATCACAACTACTGTCGGCAAATTGGTAGGTACTCTGGATGACGTCTTCCTTGATCATGTTGCTCTTGTAGTTGAAGGAAAAAAGCATCACATTCGATTATGTGAAATCGTGTATTTTGAAAAAGCAGAAGAGAAATAAACGACGAACAAGAGCCGGAGTTATCCCACGGCTCTTGTTTTCATATACAAATCATTTTATTGCCTTCCTGTATCTCACCTAATGGGTTTGCGGGTTAGATCAGGTTACTTTATTGAATCTGCTCAATTCTGTATTTACGAAATTCTTTAGGCGTTCTACTCTGATGCTTTTTAAAAGATTGAATAAAATGAGTGACATGATTAAAACCGACATTCTGGGCAATTTGGTGATGTATTATCTTTTATAGGAATGCTATTATTTTCAACCTATATGTTGGCGGGACAAAAAGTAAGCCATAAAATAGACGCAAATATATATAGTGTTATTGTTTTTATCATTGGTGGCGCTGTCTTATTGGTCTATAATGGGCTGAATCAGTATTCCTTGATCGAATACAACTCTAGCGAATGGACCTATTTTTTGTTACTGGCGATATTTCCAACTATTTTTGGACAACATATTTTTAATCTATTGTTAAAATCCGTTGGGGCAACCACAGTCTCAGTAGGGATTATTGGCGAACCTATTCTCGCTATCATTCTTGCTTACTTATTCTTAAGTGAAACAATACCATTCTTCCAACTCGCAGGTGGGTTAATGGTTTTATGCGGGATGGGGATCTATTTTTGGGCAAAATCATTAAACAAAGTGGAATCTATTTAGTAATGTTACCTAATATTCTATGAGGCAGGCGAAGAAAATGAATAAACATGAGATTCTAAGATTACTTGAACAATCAAACATTAGCTATAATATCATTGAGCATCCACCCGTATACACCATTGAAGATATGGATAGCTTTGGAATGCCCCATGCAGATCAGATTGCGAAAAACTTATTTATTCGAGACGATAAAAAGAGAAGTTATTTCTTGCTAACCATTCAAAAGGATAAAACGGTGAACCTTAAAGAATTGCGTAATCTGCTTCATTCAAGACCACTCAGCTTTGCTTCAGAAGATGATCTGTCAAATTACCTGGGCTTAAAAAAAGGAGCAGTTTCCCCTTTCGGTATACTGAACGATACAGATCGAAAAGTCGAGGTCATTATGGATGAGGATTTATTCCCGCTCATCAACATTGGAATCCATCCCAACGAAAATACAGCCACACTCTGGCTTGCACTTGAGGATTTACTAAGTGTTATTAAGAACCACGGGAATACGGTTAGTGTAATTAAAATATAACTCGATATTATGACTGGAGGTTGGGATAGTTGTTAATTGAGTTACGCCCAGCTAACGAAGATGACGGTGAAGACATTTATGAAATGATTGTCGAGTGTCCCCCAAACAACATACTGGTTATTGATTAATTCGAGACCTGTCGGGATTGGTAAGCTTCGCCATTATCTAAATGACGACTTAAGAAGATCAGGAGGACATATCGGCTATACCATTAGACCAAGCGAGAGGGGCAAGGGATACGGGAGGATTATTCTTAATGAATTGATTAAGGCGGCAAAACAGAAGGAAATTAGAGAATTGCTCTTAACCTGTAATGAATTAAACATATCATCAAGAAAGGTTATTGAAGCAAACTCTGGGCGACTTCAAAATTTTGAAAATGGGAAGTGTACATACATTATTTCAGTGGAAATGTGAAAAAGGATTCCATCCTACCAGAATTCAAAAATCCCCTCGAGTTTACAGGAAGAGTTTAGAATCACGCTAACTCTCGTTACCCTGTTCACTACGAGGGGATTTTTGACTAATGCGCAGGCTCTGCTTGTTGCATTGCTTGCTTCATTACATTATTTATTGAAAGTAACCTTCTCCGAACCGTTCTCAAGAATAATCGACGTTTCCCGCGGCTTTGTTTCTGCGATTTTGCGGCCGCCTCTGAAGGAATAAAGCACTCCGGCCTGTTTGCGAATGGCCTCATATTCATTCTCTGCTTCTAGCACGATGAAGTTGGCCGGCTTACCTTCTTCAATGCCATACACTTCCTCGATCTGCAATGTTCTAGCGCTGTTCTTTGTAATGAGATCAATTGAATTCACGATCTGATCGTAACCTAGCAATTGCGAGGCATGGATACCCATGTGCAGCACTTGCAGCATGTTGCCCGTGCCCAGTGGATACCATGGATCGAAGATGTCATCATGACCGAAGCATACATTCAAGCCGGCTTCCTGCAATTCTTTGACACGGGTAAGTCCCCGTCTTTTCGGATATGTATCGAAACGTCCTTGCAGATGGATGTTGACCAAAGGATTGGAGACAAAATTCAGGTCAGCCATCTTCAGCAATCTGAACAATTTGTACGTATATGCGTCATTGTAAGAGCCCATCGCCGTTGTGTGGCTTGCCGTTGTACGGGCACCCAATCCACGTTCGAAAGCTTCCTTCGCTACCACTTCCAAGAAACGGGATTGTTCGTCATCGATTTCATCACAATGGATGTCGATGTGACGGTCGTATTTTTCTGCGAGATCAAATGCGACCTTCATGGAATCAACGCCGTATTCCCGTGTGAATTCGAAGTGCGGAATGCCCCCGACTACGTCAACGCCCATTTTCAATGCTTCTTCCATTAATGCCGCACCGTTCGGGTAAGAGTGAATGCCTTCCTGTGGGAACGCAACCAGTTGGATATCGATGTATGGCGCCATTTCTTCTTTCACTTCAAGCAGCGCTTTGACTGCGGTCAGACTTGGGTCTGTAACGTCCACATGTGTCCGCACATGTTGGATACCTTGTGCAACTTGCCATTTCAGTGCCGTTTTGGAACGCGTTTTAACATCTTCATGCGTCAGGAATGCCTTGCGCTGTGACCAGCGCTGGATGCCTTCGAATAACGTTCCGCTCAAATTCCATTCCGGCTCGCCCGCCGTTAGTGTGGTATCCAGATGAATATGAGGTTCAATGAACGGTGGCAGCACAAGCGAGCCATTAACGTTAATTACTTCCTCATTTGCAGTAGCTTCAAGCGTTTGTGTAATTTTCTCGAACTTTCCATCCTTAACAAGGATATTCCATAGTCCTTCTTTACCCCGCAATTTGGCGTTCTGTATAATCATTTTTCTTCCCCTTTTCTTTGGATTCTTTCGCAGGAACGATAGTCATCAACACGATATAGGTTACCGCCGTACCGATCAGTGCGTTTAGTGGTGTTACTCCAGGAGCCAGTTGGGCGAATGCAACACCGATAGCCCATGCCAGCATCGCTATCCAGTTTACACTTTTGAAAGTCATATCGGCAAACGGTTTATAGTTTCTGCGCTTCACGAAGAAGTAGTCCGCGATGATGATAGCCCCGATGGATGGTACTGCCGCACCCAGTACATTCAGGAAACCAACGAAGTTGTTGTACATCCACATAGCGAATACGGTACCCACGATGCCGTTTACGATGACGAAGAACTTTTTCGAAATTTTAGTGATATTAGCAAAGCCCAGTCCGGAAGCGTATAAAGCGTTATCGTTGGTTGTCCAAATATTCAGCCCCAGAACGATGATCGCGGGAATGATCAAACCTTGCAGGAACATAACCTCGGAGATTTCTGCCAGATTATACGCCATTGCACCAACTGCGCCGAACAAGAACATGAGTGAGTTCCCCAGGAAGAAGGCAATTACCGTTGCAGTAACCGCCTGCTTGGACGTCCGGGAGAACCGGGCAAAATCGGGCGTCAGCGTTCCGCCACTAATGAATGATCCGATACAAATAGTCAATGCCGCTGCCGCAGTGAGACTCTGAGTCGGCGTGTAATCGAACAACCCTTGCAGACCACCAAGCGTACTTGCACCTTCGAACATGGAGTAACCACCAAGAATGGCAATCGCCGGAACCGCGATATAACCCAGAATGACAAGTGACTTCATCCCGAAGATGGCTGATGCTGTCATTGCAAGACCGAACAGGATGATCAACAGGTACACATTCCAATCCATCGCTTTAGCGACTGGAATCGCGAACATCGCTACACCAACACCGAACCAACCGACCTGCGTGAAGCCGAGCAGGAACGAAGGCAGGTGCGACCCTTTCTGACCGAATGCATATTTTGCTAACAAATGCGTGGACAAGCCCGTTTTGGCGGCGATATGCGCCAGCGCTCCCGTATAAATACCAAGCACCAAATTCCCTGCAAGTACGATGCCAATGAACTCCATGAACGTCAAGCTAACTCCGAGCGTTCCCCCTGCCAGCATACTTGCCGAGAAGAATGTGAATCCGAGCATTACGGATAACGTCTTCCAAAAATGGTTTCTCTGCGATTTCGGCACCGCTTGCCATGAAAATTCTTGATCTTGTTTGCTCATCAGAATACCCCCAACTTAAAGTGTTCTGATACCAAAAAGCAGAAAAAAGAGGCTACTCGTCAAGTCTCAAACTGACAAGTAGCCTCTTTTTTGCATCATAACCCGCGCGAAGACACAGAGCAGCCCTTGTCGGAATATGCCCTGATTCACGCGTGATTATAAACATCCGCTGCCCTTGCCAGCCTCTCTGGACTGATTTAAAGGTACCAGTATTCAATTAGACTCTATTATTCTGGAAAATCTTGCGGATGTCAATGTCATTATTAACCAATCGGTATAATTTCCTTCAGCAAGCCTCTATCCAGTTTCTGTTTGTTCTGCTTTACAATCGTATATCACCACTAAAATTAGCTATGAAGTGAGCATTGGGATCATACACCTCAAACTCATAACCACGTTCCTTAAGCAGCTCCAAAATATGTGGTAATGCCTCCACTGTCTGCTTGCGCTCATGTAGTAGAATGATCTCTTGTTCTCGGTTCAGAAGGCTGCTTATCAATTCCACAATTTTATCAGGCTGCTCAGGAAAGTCCCAATCTCTAGAATCCACAGTCCAATCCCACATGCGAAAACCTGCTGCAGATATGTCCCCACGGAATGCTTCATCAATCTGTGGTTTGCTTCCATATGGCGCACGAATCAGATCCGGAGCGAATCCAACAATGTCTTCAACCATCTTCTGCTCCTGTTTGAATTCCGTTATAAAATTGGAGGAACTACCGCTCTTATACAACTTGTTATAATCATGCGTTATGCTATGAAGCCCGGGATAGCTGCCCTCCTCAACAATTCTTTGCACTTCACCCGAATAATGATTCAACTTGGATCCAATCAGAAAAAATGTTGCTCTCGCATTGTACTGTTTCAAAATATCCAGGAGCTCATTGGTGTACTTACTTGGTCCATCATCAAATGTGAGATATGCCAGCTTACGAGATTTTTCATTGTTAGCAGATGTCTGATCCTCGGCGGGTATGTTCGGAATGTGAGGAGATTCATCATTCGCGCTAGGTAGTACATCCGGTGTTGGTTCCGGTTCGTTTCGCTTTTCTGCTGGATTGAAAAAGAGCATTCCCAATAGTACAACTATCAATATGATGAGTACACTATTAATTTTTCTGTATAGGACCTTTGGTTTGTCTTGGTTTTGCTGGGAACTCACTTACCGACACTTCCTTAAATTCAGGTAGTCTTGATATCTACGGGAATATGTATTTTTGTATTTTTACGTTGGTAGAGATTGTTCCGAATTAAAGCAAAAATCACTAATAAGGCACCATAAAATTCATAAAGACTGATCACATAGCCTTGGAAAACCATAAGAATAAACGTTGTTATAGGAACCATGCTTATAAAAAGGATACCATTCAGCGGCGTAAGTATCTTAATGCCGGCATTCCAGCTTAATAACGCAACAAGCCCGGGCATGAGTACCATGAAAGACATCTCGTACTTTATGGAGGATAGCGTATTCCAATCCGGAGCAGGGATAAGATGGAATAGAGTTGCTAGAGAAACAATAACCATAGAAACGGTTGTGCCTAGCAAGCAAGTTAAGGTTGAATATCTTAAAGTGGACCATTCTTTAAACTCGCTGCCTCCTAATGAATACAGCACCCACCCTACTACACCGATAAAGATTAGTAACACGGGGAAAAGATGCTGCGTCGCCATTGTGAAAAATGAAAGATCCCCTTTGGTAATAACAAGTAAAGCACCTGCTAGAGCTATACTTATGGTGATGAGTGTACTTCTAGTTGGTTTAATTTTTGTTCTGAACCAGACAATAAGGATTGAAATTAAAGGCATAAGTACTTCCATAATCGATGCTGTTATCGTACCTGCTTCCCCCATTAGGTGCTGCCCTGAAAAAACCATGAAATTGTACACTGTAAATGCCATGGTCCCATAAATCAGAAGCTTTCGTCCCTTTCCTTCAAAGCGAAAGGCAGCTTTCCCTTCTTTGAACCATAGCAAACACACGAGAATAACGGTCACAAGGAAATACCGGATAAAAGAAAAATAGAATGGATCGATATTTTGTAGTGCGCTATGCGCTACTGGAAACATGGCCCCCCATGATACACTGGCCGTTAGGCAAAGAGCCGAGCCCAGGAATACTTGCTTTCTTGTCAAATCGTTCATCCCCCACATGATCTCTAATTTATTTAACGGTATTAATCATAAGGGATTCAAAATCAGCAGTAAAATGATTGAAAGTTGAAGTTATCATCATTTACAATGATACTTGAAATTTGAATGGAATCATTTTTACCTTAAAAGCAAGCTAACATAGGAGAAGGAATATGGAACTCAATGACTTGAGAATTTTTAAGACCGTTGCCGAATTAGGTAGCGTAAGTCAAGCTGCAGTTAAATTAAGTTATGTTCAATCCAACGTAACAGCAAGAATCAAGCAACTCGAAAAGGAACTACAAACTGAACTCTTCTATCGACATAAACGGGGCATGGTACTAAACGCTGAAGGAAAACGGTTGAACGTATATGTAGAAGAAATATTAGGGAAAATAGATGAGATCAGGAATGTCTTTCAGGGTACAGATACTCCTTCAGGAATCCTCAATATTGGGATCGTTGAAACGGTAATCAGTTTGCCTGGAATTTTATCCTCCTACCTCGAAAAGAACCCAAATGTCGATCTATCACTGACCGTAGGTGTGACCGAGCAGCTCCTTCAAGATGTGTTGAGTCTGAAACTAGACGGTGCTTTTGTGACAGGGCCTGTGCAGCATCCTTTGATCGAATGTCAAAAGGTTTTTCGAGAGGAACTTATCCTCGTTACTAAGAGCGAATCTTTTGCAAAAGAGGACATCACAAAAAAACCTCTGTTGCTGTTCAACAAAGGATGCGGGTATCGTGAAAGGCTCGAAAGTTGGTTAAAGGAAGAGGGCGTTATTCCGAGGCAGATTATGCAATTCGGTTCATTTGAAACCATAATCGGCAGCATCACTGCCGGAATTGGCGTTACCATTGTTCCGAAATCATCGGTCATTCGACTAATTGACGAAGGTAAAATCAATGGATTTGGAATACCTAAACCATACAATGAGGTTACAACCGTATTTATCCGGCGAAAAGATACCTTTTTAACGAACACGCTGAGTTCTTTTATAGAAGAACTATAACAGGGTTTTAACATTCGGGATTGCAGTTTGAAAATAATAAAGCCCCCTCCGGCTTTCAGTTATAAGGCTCATCTTTTATGAGTTCATGTTCACTGTTTACCGGAGGGGAGAATGTCATCTTCTTATTTTGGATTCAAACTAATTATTGTTTTGAGTACAGTTCTTCCATGAATGCCCCTGCACTATCTATTCCTTCTCTCGCCTCTTCCAGGAAAGAGTGACAGAAGATCCAGTTATGGATCATCCCCGGCCAAGATCTGAAACGGATATCAACGCCTGCCAATGCTGCACGTGTCACGAACGTTAATGACTCGCTTAACATAATTTCAGCTTCTCCGACCATGACGTAGATTGGGGGCAATCCTCTCAAATCGCCGTAAATCGGCGAGGCATACGGAACTGTCGGTGAGACACCATTTAAATAATTATCAGCTAATTGTTGGATGGCTGCTTTGGTATTAATCGGGTCTACTCCCTCTCTGGTGGTGTAAGTCTCTCCGGTTAGTCCTAAATCAATCCATGGGGAGATCATTATCCCACCTGCCGGTAATGGTGTCCCGGTATCACGGATGTACATTAAAAAGGCTGCCGTAAGGTTCCCCCCTGCGGATTCACCAGCAATAATAATATTTTTGGGATGATACCCTTGGTCCAGTAACCAACTGTAAGCTTTCATCGCATCTTCAATTGGAGCAGGGAAAGGATGTTCTGGGGCCAGACGATAATTTATAGCCAATGTACGAGCCTTAGCCGCTCTTCCTATTTCGCTGGATTCACTCCGATGTGAATTGATACTTCCCATCATATACCCACCGCCATGCAAATATAGTAGTACACATTCTTCGCTGGACTCAGGGAAAAATTGCCATTCCCCTTGCATTCCATCAATGTCTACCTCCTCTGTCATCAAATCACTTGCTACCGGCAGTGAGCCCCACATTTGTTCTTCTGTAATTCGGCGAACCTCATCAACGGATGCTGAATAACTTGGCAGATTATCTTTAAATAGACGATGTGCTTTTAACAATGACTCTTTCATAACATTACTCCTATCTGAATGTTTAGTGTATTGATACTTGATTGATACAAGTTTATTATAATAATGAATTTGAATAATTTGCACAGCGTAATCGATGAATTATAGCCATATTGCTAAGGAATACTTTGAATTATATGTACTTCACTTTGGATTTAAAAGGAGCTAGTTGTAATGGATCAAATAGACAAGCAAATTCTGTTTTATCTTCAGGAACAGGGAAGAATATCGATGACAGAGCTCGGCAAATATGTGGGCCTGTCCCAACCTGCTGTATCGGAGCGAGTCAGACGAATGGAGGAAAAAGGGGTTATTGAGGGTTATCGGACAGTCATTTCTCCTGAAAAAATAGGCAAAAACGCTGCGGCATATATGCTTTTGCGAACTAGAGATTGCTCTGCATTTCTTGATTTTGCACGTTCTTCCCCGTATATAAAGGAGTGTCATCGCATCAGTGGTGATTACAATTATTTATTAAAAGTCGTGACTGACTCTACATCCTCCATTGAAGAGTTTGGTAAACAGTGCGATAAGTATGGAACTTATACCATTCAGATCATCATGTCGTCACCGATTGAGCATCTGCCCCTCATCTATTCACTTGAAGAAGTTGCAGAATCGGAATGAGTCTCTTATGAAGGTTTAATTTCATCTATAAAACAAAAAAAGGCAGAATCAAGGGACACCCTTATCCTGTCTTTTTGCATGTGCTCTGCTTTCTTTTTTCCTACTGTGCTAATGCTTCTAAATCCGGCTGCAATTTGTTTCGTAGAATATACAACATGATGGCACCAACAAGGAATGCGACAGCATCCGAAATGACAAGCGACCAGATCACCCCGTGAAAGCCGTTCATACGATTGGCGATATAGAGCACAGGAATTAGCGTGAGTCCTTGAATGACTGACATAATAAACGCTGCGGTTCCTTGCGCAGTTGCTTGGAAGATCCCTGTGAACAACGACGTCATCCCTGTAATGAACAAGGATAAGAACGTCACATGCAGAATGTAGCTGCCCATTTCAATTAATAGCGGGTCATTGGTAAACAAACCGATTAAGTGGTCGGAAATCAGATAGACGAAGATGCCAAACACGATGGCCAACGCCACCATCGTTTTGATGGTAAATCCTATAGTATGCTTCATGCGTAATTTATTCGCTGTAAAAGTGAAGGCTATGAGCGGCACGACACCCTCACATAATCCCATCAGAATAAACTCAGGAAATTGCAATAAACGTGATGAAATACCAAAGGCCGCTACGGCCTGATCCCCGTATTCGATAAGATAATGGTTAAAGATGAGTGACATTGCTCCCATAAAGACACTCATGATAAAAATGGGAATTCCGATTTTGAGTACATTGCTGAGAATCTCCTTGGTAACCTTGAACCATTTTACGGAGAGGGTAAAGAATTGGCTCTTATATCTGATATGGAAAGCGTAGAATGCACTCGCAACCAAGTTGGAAATGACTGTAGCAGACGCAACGCCGATCACATCCCAATGGAACACGAAGATCACTAATGCATCGAGGATAATATTCACGACAACACTGAGAATCATACCAACCATTGATGTAATGGCTGCTCCCTCTGAACGTACGATATTCTCCAACGTGAAGAATAATACGATGAATGGCGAACCGATTAACATGATCGTGACATAGTCCTTCGTAAATCCAAAGGAGTCAGGTGTTGCTCCCAGGCTATGAACGATTGGTTCAATTAACGGGAAGCCGGCAGCCATCAAGATTATACCTAGAATCAAGCTGCTGTAAAAAGCGAATGAAGACACATGCTTTACATCCTCATATCGCTTCTCTCCCAGTAAACGGGAGATGAATGTACCGCTACCGACGCCAATCAAGTTGCCTAGCGCCATAATGATCGCGAATAACGGTAAGGTTAGCGCCAGTGCAGTTAACATGGCAGTATGGCCGAGTGTGCCGAGGAAGTAGGCATTTAAGATAGAGTATATGACACTCAGTGACGTGCCTAACATCATTGGTATTGCGAAGTGAGCTACGGCTTTTGCAACCGGTGCTTTTTCAAAGTAATGGAGGTTTTCTGCATCCATATGATTCACCACTATCTTTATTTATTTAGGATTTGATGGGCCTTCTCCTTTGTTCCTTCTCGCTTTTTATTACGTTCTCTTGCTCATCAGATATAGTTATTTATCTTCCGGGTCTTGCGAATTGTCTATCGAAGCATTTCTATCGTCTCTAGAAGGCCAGCCGAATCCGCGCATGTCGTTACCGCGTCCATCCCGTCCAAACCCGGGGAATCTTCCGCCAAAGCGCTCGTCCCCAGAATTTCTCCACTCTCTGCCCATCTGTTCGCGCATGGCCATTAATCGATCAAATTCCTCTGTTCCCATACGCTCCCGCGCAGCCTTCATCCATATCGCCATGATGTCACGTTCTTCTTCGGTTCCAAGCTCCTTCTCTAAGGCGGCTATGACGCGGGTGAGATATTCCCCGAAAGTAACCTGCTCTTCTGGTGACAGACCAGAAAAGATATTGCCACCGTCTATCTCCTGCTCTTCTTCCTTTTGTCCTTTTTCCGTCAAGTAAATCAAAATAATACGTTTGTCTGAGTCTGAAGGTCTACGAGTGATATACTCGGCTTTCTCCAATTTTGCCAGTAACTCGTTGAGGGATGATACCCGAATGTCCAGCATATAGGACAAATCCTTTGTGCTGATCCCGTCTTTCATCCGGAGAAACGCCAGGATTCTACCTTGTCCCCGTGAGGTGTCTGCCATAGGGCCGACAGCCGCGTGGGTCTTAAATTGTTTTCTCTGCAGCAGCCATTGCAATTTCGCGAGTTTTTCGTACAGTTCAGTATTCATTTCCATAATGAATCCTCCTAATTGGGTTTGGTTATTTTATTTACGGTACCTGTTAATCAATGTAACGGTACCTGTTGATTTATATGATAACGGTACCTGTTGAACTTGTCAAAAGTTTTTTTACAGGTACCGTTAATATGTTGGTTTGCTATTTCCAGGGTCTGGCTAAAGAACGTACCAATGAAGTTCCTGCCGCTTTAAAAAGATATTTTACCTGCTCAGCTAAACTCAAATACAGTGTCTATCATTGTTAAGATTGTCGTATTATTCAACTCGTGCCTCTTGAGGACTTGGGTCAATGTTATGATTTATACGCCCGAACGAATTCGATTGAAGGAATATCAATGTAGGAAGATTCAAGCAACTTGATGTAGCGAATTCAAACAGAAGAGGTTTACGACTTTATGATTTTTAGGTATTAGATGGCCACTATTTCATTTATTGAATCTCTTTGTATAATTCTTTATCCCAGAATTATTATTTTATTGGCAACAACTACATAAAATCAACAGTTCAAGTCTAGAACTTTTTACTAACAACGAGATCTGTCGACAATATTTCATCCTGAGAAGGTCTTAAAGAAAAGAAAAACCACAAGTGATAACCATATTAATCGAGCGAGGGGATTCACTATACCAAAATAATTTATTTTGTACTTCATATATTAAATTACATTCTATCGTAGATCCCATACGAACTACTCATTGAATGATATACACATCTGTTCACTATTTAAGGAGAACTGTGCTTTAATCATGGGAGCCAAGCTGACTTTGAGTTTATTTGCAATTTTGACAAATATCGAATCGGCAATAGGATCAAGTTCTGTTTCTGAGCAAATAACAAGAACTATACCGATAAAATAAAAAAACGCTGCCAGCGAGGACTGTGGTCATACCCCTGTCAAGTAGACTGATGAAAAAGCTAAGCAGCCCGCGCATGCCGAAGCTCATTCGGCACGCGCAGTTTGAGTTTCGCCTGAAGACGTTGGTAGTTATAGAAGTGAATATATTCCTCAAATGAATCTTTGCCCCTGACTCACACTGGTGAAGGTACAACTTTTCTGACTTTAGATGTAAAAAAGAATTCGATACAGGTGTTATCCAGGGAGGTTGCTTGCGAGGGTACTGCCCTTGACGCTGAATGCTTCTATTTGTGTGTTGTATTAGAGGCCTTGGTCCAAATGAAACACTTCTTAGGACAAGTCTATTTTTCGTCCATTGTTCAATCCTACCCAGTACCAACTTTACATCATTACGTTTAGACACTTGTCTCTTTGTTAAAAAGATCTTAAATGGCGGACAACTATAATAACATGGGTACCATGCGAGAGATACGTATTATCGCTCCCAAGCTTCTGCAGAATACCTGTCGCTTTAATTCATTAGGATAAAGTACGGAAGGGGCGTAGTTGGAGCGGTTCCTTTTCTTTCGAATGACCAACTGAATCTAGATCTCTCCATAAGCCGCCATACCTTCTTATGGTTAACAGTATAACCCGCTTCCCACATGGCTATTCGCATTCGAGGATACTCAAATGGGGATGGTCTAAGTGAATGGCCAAATATGATCTTTGATTGTATGCTCCTGTTCATAAGCTTATGTCTGCTGAGAGTGTTACCTCGCCACTTGTAGTAGTTTGTTCGAGATAGACCTGCAACGGATTATAGGCGGGTAACTCCATACAGGTCGCGTACTCCTCGATTACGGCGTTTTGTCTTGAAGTCCAATCGCCGCTCCGTTAATAGATTTGGATATCACTATCTAAGTAATCCACCTATGTGCCTTTAAGTAATCCCGTTCTTCTTCGATACTGGCAAACGTCGTACGAAGGCGTCCTTTCATAGCTTTTGTTGCACCCTCGCGTGTATCAAATGGCTCTGCATTTCGATATTTCCTTCCCATACTTTAAGTTGGGTACAGTTTGTAATTCAACTTCTCTGCGACTACCTTATATCTTTCTACTCCAGTGAGATAAGTTTGAATAGCCTTTACTTTGAATTCCTCTGTGTACGATTGAAAGACTGGTCACTTTTTCGCCATACAAAAATCCCCTTCAAAGTCACTCATTTCCTCATGTTAACACATAAGGTTTTATGAGAATCTACTAAAAGGGGATAAGAGCAGTGTGCTTTTAATTTAGAAAGTTTTCATTTTACACTAGATTCAATTATCACGATTTTAAAGATTAATGAACATCTATTTAGCAAATGTTAATCACGAGTTTAATTCTAATAAGTGTTTTTTATAGAAAGATCTTGGAGCAATAGTTCTTAATAAATTTAATTTATGATGAAAAACGCATGCTCCTAACCTGTTACCACACTGACATGGACAAGGCATCTTGTTTGCTTCTCTTTTTTTAATACCAAGTAATCTTAGCGCCTTTTCTACTTGCTTTGGATTAGTAAGATTTAGAATATCACAGTAATCATTCAATATTCCCTTTTTGCCATGTTCAAGTTCACCAAAAATAAAGTCACCACCATTTTTCAACTTGTAAGATACGGCATATAAATATGGCACTAAACATTCTTCAGCATAAGTAATCAATGTATTCGAATTTTTAATTTTCAATATGACTCTTAGTGGTGAACCTACACACAGTGTATCATCAGGGTTAATATGATAATTATGATCTCTTGGTATTTTCCCTTTTAACTCAATAACCTTGGGTAGTTCATATGGAAACCTTTTAGGAACTAAAATTTCTAGATCATAGCTATCTTCTATTTTTGGACCACCTACATAATTTGCACTAAATCTAAAATTCCCTTTAAGAACTAACTCCCCATTTTTAATGGGTCGAAACCCCATTTCTGGGTAGTCATTCAGAAAATCTAGAGCACCATTTAAATTCATATACGTTCACCTAAATATTTTCTTTCCATGGTTTAGCAGGTTCACTGATAAAATGATCCTTTGGTTTTCTAGAAAAGGTTGATGAATCACTTAAACCAAGTTTTTTCTTAAGATCCTCGCTATTTATAGATACAGAAAAACCTTTGAGAATAGATTCAGTTAGTAACACAGGATCTGTCGATGTCGTTATACTATTTAAATCTCTCTGAGCTTGCTGCAACCAAATCGTAAAGTTCTCTTCTAAATTTAAATGTCTACACTCAGGCATAGACCACCTATCTGCAAAATCCTCTTCTGGATTAACAGGATTAGGAACACGAGGAGAATGACTATTGATCATACTAGCCATCTTTTCTAAAATGTTAGTTAAAGCAATGTATATATTACTTTCGCCATTATAGGCTCTTGCTGCTAATGTAGTGATAATAATAGAAATCGGCTTTGATTCGTCATCTCCAAACATAATATCTCGATGTCTCTTCAATATTTGTATACACCTTTGCAGGGGGGTTTTGTGTCTATATATTGGTACCTCGTCCACTTGAGCTTTCTCTAATAACGCATAACTTTCAGTTATGTAGTTTTGCTCATTAAACCACATGCTGTATCCTACAGGGTTACTAATATTCCATTCAACAACAATTTTATTATAATTCGGATCTCGGTCATCAGTAATTGAAATAGCCTTTTCAGATGCACCTTTTGCAATGCTCTCTTTTGTTCCCCTATTATTCATAGACTCGAGTAGTATAGCTTTATTAAGTTCGTCAAGTGGTATGGCTGGGACAATATCTAGGTGGAAGCTAATATCGTCACGATATTCAAGTCTCCAGCAACGATGTTTTGATACTAACGGTTCTGTAATTCCTCTTGCTTTTCTGTAAGCTTCTAACTCTTCGCCAACAATTTTTTTAAATTGTTCTTGTGTATGAGAACTTTTACTGATACCTTGGCGTAATTTACATGCAAGATCTAAATCATATTCATCTTCCTCACCAATAGGGCGAATAGCAGTCCCTAGCATAAAAGAGCCTTGAGGGAATATATGAACATCATAACTACTTAGTTTAGAGTTATCCCTGTTAAACCATTCCCCTAAATCCTCATATCGCTTTTTAGCTTTATCATAAGCTGAATCTGGTAAGTCTAATCTCTCAACTAGTTCCTCTAATATCCATTCTTTTCGTTCATCCATACTCGAAACAACTCCCTTAAATATCTAATCAATACTCCAAACAAGGTTGAACCCTTTATTTTCATCATAAATCTTTAAAGGTAAATCAGCTTTTGGCATCCATGCTCTTCCGACTTCTACAGCTATAGATACTGGCGCAGCAGGGAATAAATGAAGTTCATTATTATGACCATGCAAACTTTTAATTTGATTCATTGACTTTCTGAACATTTCTCTAAATAATCTCAATTGCTCTTTACTTTTTAAAAAGTCATTATATGGATTATCTATCGTTAACGTCCAAATCGATACATCGTTTCCTAATACATCCCGAATGCGACTATTATCTATAGTTGCACTTAATGAAATATTAAGTGCAACTATATTTGTAATTGTGTCAGGCGGCACAAGACGGTATTCGAATTCCTCAGACTGTGTCTCTTGCCATTTCCAATCACATGGTTCACGATTTAATTGATATACTTCTGCGGTCTGTATATCCGATAATAATCTACCTAATTCTATCAGCAGTGGTTGAGGTGCTAAAGCAAAAACAGACATATGATTTAAGCCAATTTCACTGCGCTGCGATACTTTTTCTTTAAATTGTCGCTTTAGATTTTCTGCTTCCATAGCCCAGTACATCTGTTCTTTATCATTAAACATACTACTTTTGAGACCAAGCTCTATTCCCATTTTGTCAGCAGGATATTTCTCAGGTAACATAGCATGTATAGCTTTTTCCATACTAACTTTCGCACCATTTTTCCCAATGTTTGCACCATAAAGTAGAACATACGACTGTTTTTCTTCTGTTAAAGAAGTTAGCATTTCCATTCTTTCTTCATGTCTTTTTTTCATCTCCAACAGTATTTCTTCTGGGTGTTCATCTACTTGATCACGGTCTATCATTCTATGATGAGTATCACACAGTAACATAAGGTTCTTGATTTCTTTGCTTAATAATTCTGAGCGATTCTTATCTCCCCTTGGGCCATCAGGACTATCTGCCACAATATGAGCTATGTACGCTGAATTAAATTCAGATTTAGTGGTCGAATCGTACCATAAAGGCTTATTACATCCCTCATACTGACAACGTCCTGAAGCCTTTCCCCATAGCCTTATTTTCACCTTTTCTGGTAGTACTGTTCTTGACATACTAAACTACTCCTCTTTTTCATTTAATTGTAATACGTGAAATTACTGTTATAGTTTCTATCTGTTCACATGACCTTATATGTGAAATTTCTCAATATTCAAATCACCTCTGAACTATCTACAAATAAAATTATATACTGAATTTTTAAATATAAATACAAAATTTGGAGTTTGTGCTCCCTTGTTTATTTAACAATTGAGACTACATGTCCAAATAGGTAATTATCTAATCAACTATGTAACCATGTTATTGTCATATACATAGAACAAAAAAGTCACATAGAGTGTGACTTTCAAAGTAATCATATTTTTATCATTTCTCCGACATCTGTTCACAACCATATTAAATTCAATAAAAAGATAAGCCTTGGAGGGAAAATCCTAAAGGTCTTAGCTACTTGAGTTTCCACCTCAGCAGTTACTCTAGGGTTTCTATTTCCATATTTCCTTGGGTTTGTTAGTATTATTGATCTATCATCGAATAAGTCGTATTAGAAATCTATATAAGGTAGTAACCAATCTTGGGTGTATTTAACTGAACATTTTTATTTGAAGGGGCTACAGTTATAAGACCTTCTGGAATGGTTTATCGGGAGGATGATCACGAAGACGCAATCTAGGTTTTCAAGACTCATTTAAGTAAACATCCTCTAATCTTATCCTTAACACCTGATCAAGTCTCAATTTGTATTTAAGTACCAGCCTAATCAATAAATGAAAATTTAACGATTTGAAACATCAGCTCATAGCATTCGAGGATATTTTAGAAGATTATTTTATGGATATTTTTCATATCCTGGATTGCCACCTGTGGAAACTTCAAGTTGGTTACATGTAACGCTTATCAGAATTGTTCTAAGAACTGACAGTCTCACGATGGGAGGCAACCTCCTAAGTGACTAGAACTGAATCATATCCTTTCATGATATCTGTGTTTGATCCAACCCCTCTTCAATACTTTCATCAATTCCCATCATCATCTTATAATGCGAATGATGATTAGTAACTACAAATATCTTCTCAAATATCCTCAAATATTTATTCACCGTATCCATTGGATGCTCAATATACATGTCATCACCAGCAAAATGCGAACCATCATTTGCCCATGAAAGAAGTGATTTACAGATCACTTTTTCTTCTTCATCAAATTTATTTAATATATCATCTTCACTGTAATTTCCGAATAACTTGAAATAATTTTCAATGATTCTACGAATTATGTTTTGGACTGTCATAGAAGAGCTGTCTTGTGCTAATCTTAATTCTTGCCACATTAACTCGTAGGAACTTTTAATAGGATTAATTTCGTATGTTTTAGTCTCGGTAACATCATTGATTTTTCTAATGATCCAAAATGTTTCGTCTTGCATTCTTCTACCTTTAGACCTCTTTTTATTAAAGGTTATTTCTTTGTGAAAATAAATATTATGAGTTAAAATAAAAAGTTGGGTAACATTATTTAGATTACTTCGCACTTCATTTATAAGCTTTAAAATGAGATTGCTAACAATAAACAACACATTGCTATCCAAGCTTGATATCGGATCATCAATAATAACTACTTTATTTTCCGTTATCCGCTCTCTGTTGTTACTACCATTTAATAAGTGCATAAAATAAAGAAAAGTGACAAACGTTTTTTCTCCTTCGCTTAAAGTCTGATTAACATCCTGGCCATTAGAACGAATCAAGCGATAGTTCCCTTGATTTTGTGTATGAGCAAACTTAAAATTGGTAAAATGATATGCTTTCAATAAACGATTCATATCATTCACAGAAGGAATGACGCTGGTTATTTGCGCTTCTAAACCTTCGACTTCCAAAATTAACGTGTTTTTTTCGGCCTTCTTTAATTCTAGGGTACTAGTTAGCCTTGCAATCGCGCTTCCTGAACTAAATTCTTTACGAATATATTTTTCATGATTTTGTTGATTTACATTAAAAATATACTCCCAAATCTGTTTAATTAATAATTTCTCTTCATTTACTCGATTTTCGACAAAGTCGTTATGCTTCATGACTTCTTTATTGACTCTGTCAATCTCTGTGTTAACCACATTAACAAACGATTCATAGGATGAAGGTTCGATCGATTTGCTAGGCTGACTTTGCTTTTGCTTGATTAAATCAAGATTATGTTCTTTTTTAGATTGGATGAGTTCATACTGCTGCCTAATCACGCTAAGTTCCATATATGAATTTCCATGTTTAGTCATCAATTCCAAAAGTTGAGATTCAAGTTTATCAATTAAACGGATATAGGTCTCAATGCAATCATGAAGTTCTAACATTTGTTTTTCGTAATTTTCATTAAAATAATCATTGAGCTTTTGAATAAAACTTTCTGGCAGTTCCTGTTGACAAAATGGGCATATCCCATTCGTTGCATCAATATGTTGATGTCCTTGTTTCACCCAATCACTTATTGAAAGTTTGAATATAAGTGCTGCAATATCTACTTCTTGTTTCCCAATAATTTGATCACGAAATATCTGGTGATTACAAATCGAATGAAGACTGTCTATCTTTATCGTATCGATAAGGGGGAGTTTCTCAATACTTCCCCTAAACAACTTGTTTGCCCGCTCTTTCAGATCAATAAGATCACATATAGGGTCTACTGCTTGTACTTGTTTACACTTCTTTGCAAAGTTATTTTTATTGTTTCTTAAACCTGTAAATGCTGCTGAAAAAACGTCATCATATTTTCTCTTTAGCTTCCAGCAATCTTCCGTAAATTCAGCTTCATTCATTTCATAATCGCTTTGTTTTATAATTAGGTTTGCTGTTAATCTCCTAATTTCCTCATCCACTTTATCAATAAGGTTTTTTTTACGAAGAATGGATTGCTTAATATCGGCTGATTCTTTACCTAATGTAAAGATACCTTTGATGTCTGAATCTTGGTGGAAATTTTCTTCAACAAATTTTTGATTATAGACTAATGTTTTCAATGGCTGTGATGTCCACTCAATCACGCTGTTTGGAAAGCTCTCCGCATTTTTGAGAACATTAGATAATGTCGTCTTCCCGCTTCCATTTGATCCGTAGAAAAAGTTCACTTTTTTAAGTTCATCATAAACAACACCGGTATGATTATATGTTGCAACGTTTTTTATGTGAATCCCTTTAATCACAATTTTCATACTCCTTCCAGACTACTAATGTTTCTAAAAAGCATGGGTCTATTATACCATCCTTCCACCTTTTCCCATAGAAAAATTTTGTCGAATTTCCTCCGTTCCGACAGACGTCTTGAAGTTTAGGTCTTTGTGATTGTCATCTGCTCTCTATGGAAGTGAGTGACGGGTTACGTTAGTCCCATTTGATATCTGCTGTTAGTGAAGCACCTGTATGAGAACATGGAATAAGAATTACTATTCGGAGGAACCTAACGGAAGGGTAACCAATAATACTTTCCGAATGGAGCGTTTCTACTTATGAGCAGCAGATACTGGTTTCGCTTGGCCATGACTCTGGTTCTGTCTTTAGGATTGATGGCCTGGGGTACGAATGTCAAAGCAAGTGGTGGGATAATACCCTCCCAAGATTACATAGCTAATCAAAAGGAGCTATTAAAGGAATCTACAGACAAGAACGCGATTACTCCGTTTCATGTGAAATTCCCAGAATCAGATCTTACCGATTTGCGCCAGCGTATACTCGCGACAAAATGGCCAGAGAAGGAAACGGTAGCTGATCAATCGCAAGGCGTGCAGCTGTCAACGATTCAGGAGCTCGCGCGCTATTGGTCGTCGGAATACGACTGGCGCAAGGTCGAGGCGAAGTTGAATGCCTTGCCGCAGTTCAAGACCGAGATCGATGGTGAGGACATTCACTTCATCCACGTTCGGTCGAAGCATAAAGACGCTTTGCCGCTCATCATCACGCACGGATGGCCCGGTTCGATCATCGAGCTACTAAAGATTATCGATCCGCTTACCAATCCTACGGCATATGGTGGGAAGGAATCGGACGCTTTTCATGTGGTCATTCCGTCGATTCCAGGATACGGGTTCTCGGGCAAGCCGACCACGACCGGCTGGGGCCCCGAACGCATCGCAAGTGCCTGGGCAGAGCTGATGGAGCGCCTTGGATATAATAAATATGTGGCGCAAGGCGGCGATTGGGGGGCAATAATCACAGATATGATGGCTGTACAGAAGCCCAAAGGATTGATCGGTATTCACTCCAACATGCCTGGCACAGTTCCACCCGATATTGAAAAGGCGCTGAAATGCGGAGGACCAATGCCCTCCGGTCTCTCAGAAGACGAAAAGCGTGCGTACAAGCAGCTAGAGTACGTATACAATCACATCGGCTATGCTGAAATGATGGGCACTCGCCCGCAGACCTTGACCGGATTGGCTGATTCGCCCGTTGGTTTGGCCGCCTTTATGCTTGACCATGACGCGAAAAGTCTGGAACTGATCTCGCAGGCCTTTGCCGGACACCCCGGTGGCCTTTCGCGAGATGATGTCCTCGACAACATCTCACTTTACTGGCTGACGAACACTGCGATTTCTTCGGCTCGCCTCTACTGGGAGAACAAGCTCTCCTTTTTTGGCGTCAAGGGCGTCGAGATCCCGGTTGCTGTGAGCGTCTTTCCTGACGAGCTCTATCAGGCCCCGCAGAGCTGGGCAAAGCGCGCATACCCCAAACTTATGTATTTCAACAAGCTCGACAAGGGAGGACACTTCGCGGCTTGGGAGCAGCCAGAGCTGTTCACTACAGAACTTCGCGCCGCATTCCACTCGTTACGCTAGTCGGGATCGAGTGGAATACGCCTATAATCTACCTTCAATGCATAAAGAAGAGCAGCCAGTTATGCGCTGCTCTTCTTTATTAACGTCATGACCAACTGACCAACATTTAATTTGCTTAACGGTTGACCGTTACCTTTATCGTCTCACTTACGGTCGTTCCCGCCGCATTGATTAGCTCGGCCTTGTACTCATACAGGCCAGGAGCATGACCGCTGACGTCTGTCACTGCGCTCTGTCCCGATGGTGTACCAGCGTTCAGTGCCTGCGTGTCGATAAGCTGACCGTTCTCATACAAGCGATACTCCGTACCATTGGTGCCCCACCAAAGGTTCATTGTCACCTTATAGTCGCCATCACCATCCCAATTGTCATGGGACAATACTGGCTTGCCCGGAGATGCGTCGCGGATTGTGACCGTGAGGATATTGCTCTTGGTCGTACCGTATTTGTTGGTCAGCTCTGCGGTGTACACATACGTTCCGTTCGGCTTACCGTGCAGCTCCGTACTTGCGGTCTGGGCTGACGGAGAAGCATCCTTCAGCGACTTGCTGTCGATCAGCACGTCGTTCTCATAAAGCTTGTAACTGGTGCCATTGTTGCCCCACCAGAGGTTCATGGTGACGGTATAATTGCCGTCGCTAAGTCCATTGGCATAACCGCTGTTCGAGGACAGCACCGGCTGTCCAGGTTTGCCTGTAGCCAGAGAAGCACCGCTAGTTACCTGAAAAGAATAGCTCTTCTCAGCCTTATTGCCTGCGTTGTCAGTAACGACGTATTCAACCTTATGGGCTCCTGCGCCCAGATCGGAGGCGTTCAAGATCTGGCCTTCGGTGATTGGTAGTCCGTCCAGCAGAAGCTGTTTGGAAGCAACTCCGGACAACGTATCGCTGGCGGTCAATTCAAATTGAAGCTGGGCCCCTTCCTCCACATCTACAACTGCATGCCCGGACTCTGTCAGTACTGCGGTCGGCGGAGTTGTGTCGATATTAAAGCTGAGTGTCTTGGCTTCTTCCGCCTTGCCCTTACCTGGCACCGCATAGTAAGTCAACGTATGCCGGCCATCTTCCTTCACATTCACTGGTGCACTATACACCTTGTCCGTATTTTCGTTCAGTAGGTAATGGATGGTTGCCGTAGCAGGTTCTGTCTTCAGGGTAATTTCAACGGGCTGATTCAGCCAGCCAGAAGACCCCGGCGGTGACGACAGCGTAACTGTCGTCACCGGGGCGTTCTCCTCTTTTACAAGATTGAAGTCCTCGAGACTTCTCGGCTTGAGCTGATAGACGCCTTTAAAAATCGCGGAAACACCTGTAATATCCAGCTTCTGCCCTTCCGTATATGGGAAGCTGCTCTGTGTAATGCCCGTCCGGGCATCTACTCGTACATGATTGCTTGTCCCATCTGCGGCTATAGCGTCAAATTCAAACGAACCGCTCGGAGCCGCACTGACGATGTTGCTTACTGTCACACCCGACAGCTTGAGCAATTGACCTTGATTAGCATCGTTCACCGCTGTTGCCGAAACCGGCAACGGGAGTGCTGCCGTTCCGGTCTTCGCAATCTGTACCACATCGGACAGCTCCAGCTCTGTATTGTACAGAGTAGTAGGCGCTGTCACTTTAACCTTATCACCGGCATGAAAGCCGCTCTGGCTCTGAAAGACATACAGTCCCCCAGTCTCATCCTGCAAGTAAAAACTCTGACCGCCGAATATACCCGGCTCCGTCGTCACAGTTCCTTCCACAGTCACCAGTGTTCCTGTAGCCTTGTTCCGAGCTTCGCTGACGGAGATCGCGGCTGGAATCGGATCTTCCTCTGCCGGGAGAGGCTCGGCCGGAACATTCCCCAGTGTCACCGCTTCGGTCGTCAGGTTGTTACCATTAAGGCGCAGCCGCAGGTTCGAAGCAGCAGTCGTGCCTGGCTTGATCTGTACTGTCAGATCCTTGAAGGCATGGCCATTCAGGTCAGAAGTCAAGCTAAAGTTAGAGCTGTAGCCATAGTTGCTCGGCCAGGTACCGTCATCATTCTGAATCTTCGCAATCTGTGCGCCTCCGCTTACCTGGTAGATCCCCACTTGGAAGCCAGAAACTGTAGAACCAGCAGGCAAATTATCCGCAATCACCCGAATTTTAAAATTCTGTGCATTTGGCAACACAGCCTGGTGCGTGAATTTGTACACGGCATTTGCGCTAGTTGTCGGTCCGCCGTAAGAGCCTGGCTTGAACGTACTGCGGTCATACCATTTATACCCGGCGTTTGGCGCAGCCCATGGCTCAGGCTGTGGTTCGGTGGACAGCACCGGCTCCTCGAACGAGTGAAGCACCGTCGGCTGATCCAATGTCAAACCGCTAATCTGTGTGAAATTCGTGTAGCTCTCCTTTTTGGCGAGCCAGTTTACAGTGTTCACCAGCAGCTTGCCATCGTCCACTTCTTTGAAGCCGTCATAAGTTGTCTTCTTGGCGCCCGTATCTTCTCGCAGGTATTTCGGTGTTGCATCCTCTACCGGGGAAGAGTCGCCGATGAAGGCTGCCTTACCGGCCCCTTTTTTCGCAACAGCCACATAAGGGCCTTCCGCTACGCCACCGCCGTTGTAGACGCCTTGATCCACAGCGTTGGGCCAGGCTGCATTGGTTTGCGGCAGATAGACGATGCCCTTAGCCCGGGTCGGGTCCAGAATGGCTAGGGTGGAGCCCGCATGCATCGCTACAGCCGATACTCCTGTTGTGATGCCGAAGGACTGGTTAGGGGCGACAATGTTCGTCGCATTGATATCCCCAAGCGCATTGTAGCGGAACCGGACGCCGAACTCGTTCGCCAGCCAGTCAGAGCTAACCACACCCTGCATCGCATCAGAGGCAGCCTCTTCGACGCTCATGCCTTTGGCCGGATTCTCCCATGCTCCACGGCGATATCCGTTGAACGCCTCTGAACCGTCCCAGCGGTTTTTGTTGCGGTCTGCGTTGTAATGATCAGCGATAAAGAAAATGCTACCGCCATTCTGCACGTATTGCGCCATCGCCTGCTGTTCACTGGCTTTGTAAGGCACGTTGGCTTCGGCTGTGATGAAGACGTCATAAGCGGAAAGATCGCTTAACGTAATTGGTGTTGTCTTGCGAAGCTCCTTGACATAATAACCATTCTGCGCAAGTGCGTTACCAAAATCGGAAAAAGCACCGTCAATCACCCAGTCGGCTGCACCTGCAGTCTGCTCATGGGTATTATCGAACAAAATCTTTTTGCCCGCATTCTCATTGACTATTTTGGCTTCAATGAACGGCGCAGGATCGGCTGGTCCCTCAGCATATGCCGCCGGACCAGTTCCGAATGCGAACAACTGCAACGGAACAGCTACCGCCGCTGCGAACATGCCTTTCATCAGCTTCTTTTTCCAATCTGAATGCTTCTTCATACCCTTCCTCCTTTAGTGATAGATCGGCAGGACTTTCCAAAATTAAGCTCCTGCTTGTCGTCTACTATCCTATCGCCAAAGAATTAGGAGGAACATAGATTTCTGTAAACTTATGTAAATCAATCTTTTGGCCTATGCCTCAGGAGATATACGTTATGAAAAAAGTCACAGTGACGAAATCTGCCCGCTAACCAAACAACCGCAACCGATGATTTTAGTCGGCTGCCGTTGTTCTTGTTCCTCAACATAAAGCGGCGTCAGAGAAGGCGGATCGTACCTTATCACGGCCTCTAAACGACAAAAAGGTGCCGATAGCCATAGCCCCATAGCCGCAACGAAATAATGAGCCTAATCCGACAGTGCCCGCATGATGTTGGATTTCGCCTCTGCCGCAATCGCTTCATTCCCGTCGTCGACCGCTTGCATTAAGATTAGTATGGGGATGTATACCGCGATCAGCCGCGCCAGCAGCTTCGTTTCCTCGTCCGCTCCTCCGTACGTTTCGAAAAACACGCCGCGAGCGTAAGGTGGTAAAAAGCTATAAGCAACGCTCAAATCGCAAGCTGGATGGCCTACGCTCAGATCGCCCCAATCAATGATGCCGGAAACGATCCCGTTCTCATTCACAAGCATATTTTTGAAATGAAGATCGCCATGTAGCAGTGCATTCACCACCTCGACACGGTCCTTTTGCAGTCTGCTAATATACGCTTCGATCACACCGGACTCCTCCGGCGACAAGTGTTCAACCAGCTTCGATAGAAAGCCCTTCAATTTCACTTTGCGCGATGCTATGTCCGTCAAGTTTCGATGATCTTGCTGAACTCCGCACTTCAGCGCCGCCTGGACCGGAAACTCATGCAATCTCCGCAAAAATTTCGCCAGCGTCTCTGCCGATAAAGCCCGGCGTTCTTCCGTCAAACCGATTGGGAAATCTCCTGGCACGTAGGAATAGCCAAGAAATGGTGCCGGGTATTCGTCACTTGCTTCGCCATAAAACAACGGTTTAGGATAGGGGATGGTCATATATGCCTCCAGCTGCGGGAGCAGCTTCCCTTCCATACGAATCGAGCCAACTGCAATCGTTCTTCTTGGAAACCGGAATACGTACTCGTCACCGATGAGAAAAACCGTATTGTCCCAGCCCCAGCCCAATCGCTTCACTTGCTTCGATGACAGCTGAGGGAATTGTCTGCCGATCAGCGTCCGCGCCTGCTCTTCGTTAACCTCCCACTCCGCATCCCATACATTCGTTCCTCCCATGAATTGTCTGCCTCCTCGTTCCTTACGTTATTTAGATGTTTACATTCCCTGGAAGTTACGCATAACTGCCCGTTAGTTCAATAAAAAGAACGCTCCCGCGCCTTCGCTTGGGCTACGTCCTCCTCATTATATTCCATTTCCAATCACCTATTAAAGAACGTACGCGGGTAGCATGTAGTGCTTAAACAGGGACTCATCTTAACTTAAGCACTAAGAAAATACTTTATTCTCTTTCACAAGTTGAACCGCGAATAAAGCCTGGTTTCTGGTAAGGCAAAGGCGCAAAGCAAACAACGTCATATTAGGACGGAAGTTTAGTGATGATTGTTATCCCCTCCACTATTGGAATAGTTTTGCTTCCACAAAGTCTATCATCGTGCAGCACGGTAATCTTCGCCAGTTGTAGAAAACTCTATTTTTAATTTTAACGCCCCAGTTATATTTAAATTAACTTCTTTCGGCAAGTCTCCACCTAACATTTCAGAAGAGGTATATTTCTCTTCTCCATCCACAATAAATTTTAATACTCCAGGGTTTTTACTGTTCTTCGAGTGATCATCTATTCCTACAAATCCAGTAAGTTTGTTGTACTTACCGTTTAAATTGTATTCGATTGACCCAGTACCATTATTCGACATATAAAATACATTTTCTATACCAATCCCATGAATGTATTCATTATCTGCGATTGTGAATTTCCCAGTATAAGGGTTTAAAATATTATCACCCGCACTTACCCATTTGTTGAAATGAAATTTCACATTATTTACATCTGTTCTTGCATAATTAATATCTGAAAGATATTTAAAGGCCCCTTCTTTTTTTCCAACCCATGCTGTCTTGGTCTTACCATCATAAGAAAAATCCTGTCCAGAGTTTTTGGCAAAGGAGCTTGCCGAGACGTATAATTGTCCGTTATAGATGATCGACTGAGGCGACTGCTTCTCTACCCCATTAAATATGTAATTGACATTTAAGATCGTAAGTAGAAGTGTCTGTCTCCATCATCCTTTTCTCCCACCCCCTTGACTCTAGTACTGTACCAGGGTTTATCGTGATTCATATCAAATATGAATTCTACGAATCAGGGTGGTTAAGTTGATGCTTAAAGAACGGTTTGATCAAGTATTTGAAATTATGAAGCAGTCTTTTCCCGAAACAGAGTATCGAGAATATTTGGAACAAAAGAAGCTGCTGTCGGATCCTCGCTATCGCCTTATCACCGAGGAGAACGAGCAGAACGAAGTGATTGGTTTTCTCGCAGGTTGGGAGTTCGAAACGTTCAGGTACGTTGAGAATGTGGCTGTCTCTCCGAACATTCGCGGTGGTGGCATAGGCAAGCGGTTAATGGAACGCTTCATGAAGCAGTCCGACATGCCAATCATCTTGGAAGTCGAATTGCCCGATGATGAGCTGAAGCGGAGAAGGATCGGATTTTACAAGCGTCTGGGATTCTGTTTGTTAGACTATCCTTATGTTCAACCGCCGCTGCGAGTAAAACAGCCATCCTTGCCACTACAGATCATGAGCTATCCGGTAGGCTTGACTCTAACGCAATTTGAAATGGTGAGAAAATTACTGTATAAGGATGTGTATGGCGTGTCTTTGGCACACGTTAACGCCTTGAATAGCTAAGTGCAAACAGGAAGGAAAACGATGAAAAACGACTATAAAATCAATGAAATTTCGAAGCTCTATGGAATAGGTGTCGATGCCCTGCGTTATTATGAAAAACTTGGCTTGTTGGTCCCCCGGCGAGACGACAACGGATATCGTCTGTACAGCCTTCATGATATCTATAAATTGAATATTATCCGTGACCTGCGTCAACTAGATTTTACGATGCAACAGATCAAAACGTATTTGGATGACCAAAGCGTCGAGAATACACTTGAATTGTTATACACTGAACAGGAATTGATTAAAGAACGGATGACAAAGCTTGAAACCACGCAGCGTATCATTCAAAGCAGAATCAAAGTACTGACCGACGCGCGACAAATTCAAACGGGGGTCTTCTCCATCAAAACGTACCCGGACCGGCCGTGTCTACAACTCAATACGCGTATTACAAGAGACGAAGAAATGGATTATGCCATCAAGAAGCTGCATCAGAAGCATAAAAGACACATTCTGGATTTAGGCAACCAATTGTACGGTGCATCTGCGTCGCTTGAGGAGTTAAACCATGGGATGAGGGATGTTTTCAACTCCGTCTTTTTTATCTTTGATCCTGCCGAAGATGGAGAGCTTGACTATGATTACATCCTGCCAGCTGGTGATTATTTGTCATTCTATTATCGGGGCAGTTACCGCCAAAGTTATGAGAAAATGCTTGAGGTCGTTGCGCATGCCAACAAAAAAGGGCTCCAACTCTTAGGAGACCCTTTCGAAATTTATGAAATCGACAATCGCGATACGATCATTACCGATCAATTTCTAACTGAGATACAATTGAGGATTGGTAATACTGAACAGAACTGCACAAATGTGCCTTGAATGCGCACGCCTGCGCTAATTGATCAATGGATTATCTTTGCAAGCCAGGATACTGCCAAATGCCAGAAGTTCTAAGCAGGTCACGGTAGATCACGAGCTTCTCATCGCTGGTCACCTTTTGTGCTTCTTCAAGCGATTTGTAATCCAAATACACAGCGTTGGTGAAGTTTCTGCTTGCTGCTTTACCGTTCATTTTGCTATAGAAACTATCAGCTTCTTTGAAGACCGCAATTGCTCTGCGAATGTGGCTTGCGCTTGTCACGATCGTCACATCTTTCAGGCCTTCTTTTTCCAGAATAGCTGTCGAGAACAGACCATTTTCAACGGTATCTGTAGATTTATTTTCAAGAATAATCCGATCTTTATTAATGCCCTGTGCGATCAACCACTGGCTCATAGCATCGGCTTCTGTAACACCTTGCTTCGGAACTCCGCCTGTTACAATAATTTTAGAATTCGGATATTTATTCGCTACAGCGAGACCGGATTTCAAACGCTCAATCAACGTATCCTTCATCGTGCCGTCATCAGCAAGTGCATATCCCAGAATTACAATCGCATGATTCTTGGACTGTACGTTTGTTGGAACAGTTGTAATCAGCTTTTCATTAAATACCTTCTCTGTCCGCTCTAACTTTTGCAGGTACTGATTTGTTTTCTGAGCGTCGATCTGTTTCAGCTTGGAAATTGCAGCTTTGTAGGCAGCTCCGTCTCCATTGGCTTTCGAATACACGCCATAAAGTAGGTTTGCATTAAAATTGTTAGGCGCTAAATTCAAAATCTGTCTATAGGTTTGCAAAGCCTCCGGAACTTTCTTCTCAATGATTAATGTGGAAGCTAGAGAGAATTTCAGATCCAAATCAAACGGGTCAAGCAGTGTTGCTTCCTTAAAGGCGTTCTCAACAACGTCATACTTTCCTTTAAGCGTAATCCCTTTGAAAATATCCTTCTCTGACTGTTGAACATCGCCACCATGCCAGTAGTAATACATGGCCAGGTCCTTATATTGATTAATTCTTTGGTATGTCGGCTCATCGTTTCTAATCTGTTGTACAGCGGTATTCTCTGCGCCTGCAGCTCTTACTGGTGCTGTCGTTGTCACATACGCCGTTGCAAAGGTAACGGTTGTCATCGTAACTGCTAAAGCTAAACCTAATTTCTTCTTGATGTCTCTCATGTTGTCCTCCAGGTTTTCGTATTGCCCCGTTGGTATGGGGTTGCGATTACTAACTTTATAAAATTAACATTGATTTGTTAGCTTAGCATGAGGACAAGGTAAAGCTGTTGTAAAGGAATGTAGAATCCGTGCTTACTTTATATTAAAAACAAACATGATCAAAAACATAAGTGGAGGAATCGCTAATGCGGGCAAAATATTTAATGTTTTCATTTTTTTAATCCCTAAAATACTTAGCCCTGAACATAATATTAAAACACCACCAATGATAGATATCTCATTTAACAGATCTGCATTTAAAGAACTCTCTACTAGTTTCGCGATTAAAAAGAATGAACCTTGCCAGCAGAATAAGACTAGAGCAGATAGCGCTATACCAATACCAAATGTTGAAGCTAAAACGATAGAAGTTATAAAATCCAACATTCCATTCGTAAATAAATAAGTCATGTCACCTTTTAGAGCCGCTTCGATCGGGCCAAGTATAGAAAGTGAACCCATACAAAATAATAAAATAGCCGTTGATAATCCCTCGGCCAGTTTCCCTTTTGAAAACCTACTAACAACTGTAGAAAATCTCTCTTCCAAGTTGATCTTTTGCCCAATTAATACCCCCAGGGCTAAACTAACAATAAATAGAACCGGGTATTTACTAGAAGGCATATGCTGTACAATCGAATTTACCCCAAGCGCTAACGCGGCTAATCCCATTGCGTTCATCAACATTTCTTGGTACTCGTTCTTGATCCCCTTTTTAAAAACACTTCCAATAATACTACCCAGAATAATCATTAGTACATTAAAGGCTGTACCCAACATTCTCTCTTTCTCCTTTCAAAATAGGCATATCCAAAAAAATAAACCCTCTAGTAACTAGAGGGTCAAGACATTTCTTTTCGACTAAAAGGCAATAATATTTCTGTAACGTACTTATCCACGCTGTTAGTGATTCCGTAGTCAATCAGTGTTATTTCGATGGAATCATCGACGATATGATAACCCATTTGCACACTATACTTAAGTAGTTCTTCATAATATGGAGCAGCATTGATATGTGTCCCACTGAATCGAACTCTTAAATATTCACGAGCGGGAAAAATAACAGCAGCCTTTGGAATTTCATCGCCTTCCTCTAAAATCATAAAAATACTGTTGTAGCGGTCAAATTTATTTGCCCCAATATCCTGAAGTGCAACCGAAATCCCGATTTTACCCAAAAATATACTTTCTTCAATGTTGAAATTTTTTCTTAATTCAGCAATAGGATACTCAATATCATCACCAGGTCTATAATCATGGGTTAGATGGGCCACTTTAAGTTTCGGCAGCTTCACTTCCATAATGGTTCCTAATGGATGATTTATCGCATCATGAATCTGAGTCAGACGGCGTTTGATTTTTCGATCGACCAGTTCTAATTCTCTCTTTTTATTAGCAATTTCAGTTTGTTGTCTTTCTAACATCTCAATCAGTTTATCCGTATCACGGTAGTCAAAGAAATCCAAAAGGTCGCTGATTGGCAAGCCTAGTGCTCTTAAATATTTGATCGTACTTAATCTTTCGAAATGTTGGGTTGAATAATAGCGATAATTATTGTTCTTATCTATATATTCTGGTTTCAAGAGCCCGATCTCATCGTAATATCGAAGCGTGGAGATTTTAACCTGGAATAATTTTGATACTTCACCTATGGTGAATAGCTCTTTCATGCCTATACCGCCTTTTCAAATATCTTTTGCTTGCTTATTTATTGTAAAATAGCCACCTCTATTATGTTACCACAAAAAAAGCGCCAGCTTTCTTATAGACGTTCTGAGAACGCGTTCGAAAGCATGGCGCTTATGTATAGGTATTATTCCATTCTCTGAAGCCAACCGGCTTCCAGCATTTCATTAACATTTAGGGACTTATGATGTGGCGGATCAAGCTTGCCTTCGTTGACGAGTCTAATGACTTCTTCCCGGTAAGGGCTGCTTAGATCGATTCCTACGATGGACCAATTATTATCGATTTCGGGAGATATATTTTGACGTTCCCGAATGCACTCCACAAGGTAATCACGAATGCTGCCTGGCGATTCCCAATGTTTCTTAGCGCTCACCAGCTTAGAAGCCTTTAACAAACTGCTGTAACGGTAATTGTTGACCGCCAGCTGTAGCTCTTCCGTATCCGTGAGTGGACGACCCTCGAACATAACATCAACTATACGTTCACCGGCAGGCTTAGACAGATCAATTCCGTAATTAATGCCAGCAAAGAGATCATAGAGATAGCCCGGTACCTCCGGATCAAAACTGATTGATAGATCGCCTTCTTTCCATTGATTATAATGGGCCGCAGAGACTTCCATGTATGCTTTCAGTTCTTTGCCGGTTACAGTAACAACGTAGAGCAGATTATCGAAAGGATAGACGCTGTATATATTCCCGTAGGTAATGTCTCCCTGCTTAAGATCCGCCCTGTCTGAAAAAAGAGTTGTCGCAACTACGTCCGCGCCGCTATACTGTAGCATTGCTTTTTGGATCAGCTTGACGATGGCGGTATCCCTTAGCTTCCATTCCGAGATTCCTCTGATCTCTTCCTGTGGCTGGAAATCGGCGGTTGCCTGACCCAGAATACCTCCACCGGCTATATCAGATGAAGCGCCTCCTCCATTCTCAACGAAGGTAATCGTCTCTTCATGTGCACCCTGAACGAGCGCCCGGATGTCTGGATCTGGCGCGTAAGCTCCCATATCAATAAGCGAGACTTCGCGTCCGACGATTGTTGGCCCTCTGCCGTCCAGCTGAACGGTGAGATCGAATCGGACAACTTCACGCCCCAGATTGCGTGGACCTCCAATGATCGTATCGCCGATCCGCTCCTTAACGGGAATGTGCATATGCCCAACCACCAGGACATCGGTACCCGGAACTCGTGTGGCGATGCATTCTGCGGAATCGGAGCCGCCTTCTTCATCGAACTCCGCGACCATTCCAGCATGGGCACTAACAATGACGATGTCTGCTAATCCATCAGCTTTGAGCGATGTGACCAGTTCGAGTGCGGTTTCATCCATTGGGCTGAAACACAGCTCCTTCACCTTATCTCCGTCCCATCTTGGCACATTCGGATTCGTCAGACCGACAATCGCAATCTTAATGCCTTGTACCTCCACGATGGTATAAGACTCCGCGAACGACTCCCCGCTGATGTATGATGCATTAGCTGCCAGGACAGGGAAATCCAGCTCCCGTATACATTTGTGGACAAGGTCCAGTCCGAAGTTAAAGTCATGGTTGCCCAAGGTCATGGCGTCATACTTCATTGCATTAAGTACTTGTGACACCGGATGAACGACATCCGGCTGTTTGTTAAACACATCATCGGTCAGGATATTTCCCTGATACAAATCACCGTTATCAATCAGAATGACTTCTGACCCGCTCTTCCTCACCTCCTGGACATATGTCGCCACTCTCGCCATTCCATCATTGGCCGTCTCCGTGTTGTCTTCGTAACGGTATCCCCAAATGTTGCCGTGGAGATCGGAGGTTGCAATGATCGCAATGTTGACTATATTTTCTGTTCCGCCTGCTTCAACCATCATGTTTCTCGTTCTCCATTCTTATGACATTCACTTCAATATCGCACCTGCCGTAAAGCTCTTCTCCATCTGATCGCTGAATAGTACGTACGCTATTATGATCGGAATTGTTGAAATGACCATAGCTGCTGCCAGCGGTCCCCAACTGATACTGTATTGCCCGCTGAAACTCATCAGACCGAGCGGCAATGTCCGCAAACTGGACTTTTGAACAAAGGTGGTAGCCATCAGAAGCTCGTTCCATACAGCCAGAAATACGAAAATGGCAACTGAAGCGAGCGGCGGTTTGAGAAGCGGCAGCACCACCCGGAAGAACGACTTCAAGACACCACAGCCGTCCATAAAAGCAGCTTCCTCCAGTTCCTTGGGCATACTCCGTAAAAAAGCAGTCAGGATATATACGCTGATCGGCAGATTGACGGCGATGTACGGCAGAATGATCGACAATCTTGAATTGAGAATATTGAGATTTTTCAGAATCATAAAGAGCGGGATGAGCGTCGCGTGAATCGGTACCATGACGCCCATCAGCAGGACAAACAAAATAAGATTATTCCATTTGAATCTCATTCGAGTCAGGGCATACGCCATCATAGCTGCCAGCAGCAGCACACAGCATAGTGTAATGACCGTAACCCATACGCTGTTAAAAAAGTATTGGCTAACTTTAGCGCTAACCCACGCCTCAGTGAAATTGTCAAAACGCCATACCTTCGGGAGTGACCACACCGCTCCGCCGATAATCTCCGAATTGTCTTTAAATGCACTTCCAATAAGCCAGTACAACGGGAACAACTGGAGGACAGCGATGATGGACATTAAGAAGTAAATACTGAATTTTTTAGTAGTCTTGAACATGATCGGTCCTCCTTAATATTCGATTTTTTCCCGGGTCATGACCTTGTTCAGTACCCAGGAAATGACGAGGCATTCCAGTACCATAAATACGGCCAGCGCGCTTCCGTATCCGAAGTTTTGCTTCAGGAACGCTTCCTGGAACATCTTCAGCGCAACCACGGTCGTAGAATGAAGCGGTCCGCCGTTGGTCATTACATACACACTTTCGAACGTTTTGAGTGCGTAGATGACATTCAGAACAACACATACCCGAATCACGTCGGCAATCAGCGGTAGCGTAATATGACGCACGGCGATCCAGCCTGTAGCTCCGTCCAGCTTCGCCGCTTCGTAATACTGCTCCGGTATGCCTTGAATGCCTGCAAAAAGCATCAGCATATTGTAGCCTACATAATGCCACGTGGTTACGATGAGAACGGACAATAATGCAGTCGCGGTATCACCGAGCCATGCTTGAGTCCAGCCTCCCAGCCCGATGACTTCCAGTAATTCATTCAGCATACCGATATTGGGATCATAAATTTTGACCCACAGCAAACTCACCATTGTCGTCGACATCACCACAGGGAAGAAGTAGATATTGCGGAACCATTTATGCCCCTTTACTTTCCTGGACACCAGGAGAGCTAGACCAAAGGAGAGTGGCAGCTGAATGAACACGCCGACAGCGATAAAGGCCAGACTGTTCCAGACCGCTTTCCAAAAGCTCGTGTCTTTCGTGAACATCTGAATATAGTTATCAATTCCAATGAATGTCATCGGGTTGATGCCATCCCATTTCTGGAGACTGTAATAAGCCGTAATTAATATTGGTACAAAATAAAACGTCAAAAATAGTATCAGGCCGGGCAGTAAGAACAAAGCGAGCATCTTTTTGCTTGATAGTGCCTTTTCCATGAATGATCCACCTATCAGGTTAAATAAAAAGCGATGCGGCCTGAAGCGACTGCACCGCTTTTCTCCAAAATGTAACTCTCTTTTTTTTAAAATCCTTAACTTCTTGGAGCTTGTACGTTACCGGGTCCTACTCCGTCTTGCGGAGTGTTGTTTCGAGTTGAGCCGTAAATTGTTCCGGGTTTAACACAGATCCAAATAGTTGTTGTGTCAGATCGCGGTATTCCTGGCCGACAGCGGCTGGTACAAGACCAAACCAGATTGCCTGTGTTTTTTTCGTTTTGCCGATATCCGCCGAATATGCGGAAAGCTGCTCGTTCTGGATTTCCGGTTTTACATCACTTTTTGCATAACCAGGAAGTCCTTTTTTAAGAAATTCATCGTTGAGCTTCAGGGACATCCGGACGGCAAATTCCTTGGCTGCTTCTACATTCTCTGAGCTGTTGTTAGCAAATAGGGAGTATGGCGCTTTAGGATTCTGGAAGCCGATCGTTGCACTGTACGGATCTTCTGTACCTGTCTTTGGAAACACAATGTACCCGAGATCATCACCCATTGCTTCTGTCAGAGAGGAGAAGTTAAAGCTGCCGTCAACCCACATTACAGCTTTATTGTTCTTGAACAATTCCTGTGCGTCCAGATAGGCCGAGCCGAGGAATCCCTTTTGGAAAGCATTCGTGTCAACCAGCGTGCGAATCTTGTTTGCTGCTTCAACAAACGGTGCATCGGTAAACTTACCTTGGCCGCTCATGGCATTATCAAATGCATCCGCATTCTCACGCAATACTAACATGTTATAGAGCAGATCTCCCTGCCATCTTTCCTTACCGCCAAGTGCAATCGGAATCAGGCCTTTATCGTTCGCAGCTTTAACAACAGACTGGAGGTCATCCCATGTGGCCGGAGCAGAAACCCCAAGCTCATTGATCAGCTTTTTGTTGTAGTAGAGCACCAGCGTAGTGCTGATATTGGCTGGAACGGAGTAAATGTTACCATCCTCTTCTTTGACCAGCCGATCGTCCAGAAATTTCGAGCCAAGGCCGGTGGATTCCAGCACATCGTTCAGCGGTGCAGCCGTCTTTAATTGCAACACAGGGGTCCGGAATGATAATCCGGCATGCTGTTCAAAGACATCTGGTAGTTCGTTCGCCGCAAGGGCTACACTCAGCTTGGTTTTGTAGGTTTCATCCTGGATATACTCGTAGTTCAGCTTAATACCCATTTCGGATGCAGTAGCTTCTGCAGAGGCCTGGAAAATAGGATCTGTATCGAATGTCCATAAGGTTAGCGATTTGCCGCTGTTTGCTTCCTGTGTCTCTTTTGTCTGGGTGCCATCTACCTTCTCTTCTGCAGCTCCTCCACAAGCCGTAAGCACCGTACTCACTAATGTAACCGATGCTGCAACCATGCCAAGCTTCTTACCAATCATCTGTCTTGGACCACCTTTCAACAAGTTAGCGGATTTGAATTACAGGTACAATCTTATCAACACCTCAGCAGCCTTCGAATGGATAAATCTTTGTTCCACCTGTAATATTTTTAGCTATGTCATAGTAGTTAACATAGAATTTACGTATAGAAAAATATAGCACTGAAAGTTTACTTGTAATTAATACAAGTAGAAATGATTTTGCCGTCCTCTAGGGGACGGTATCCGTTTCAGTGTAAATTCTTATATTTAAAAAAGCCCGGCAAGAATGCCGGACTTTGCCAGTACATGATCAGGTTCTCACTGGATAGGAGCCGCTGTTCACTTTATTGGGAGTGATGCCGAATTTCTTCTTAAAGCATTTGCTGAAGTAGAACGGATCGTTATAGCCAACCTGATAAGCTACGGTTGCAACCTTTGGCGGCTCATCAGAGGTTTCCTTCCGTAAGATTTCCATTGCTTTACTCAGCCTCACATTCGTTACATACTCCACAAAAGATTCTCCGGTTTCCTTCTTGAAGACATGACTTAAATAGCTGGGATTAACGAATAGAGCGCCAGCGGTGTGCTGAAGCGAAAGCTTGTCGTCGGCATACCGTTCCTTTACGAAAGCCATTGCATTCTTGATCAGTTGTTTCCCCCCGGCAGGCTGCTGCCCTTCCTCCTGGGGAGATGTGTAGCCCGCCTCTTTTTTTAACCGGTTAATATAACGAAGCTCTTCCCATTTCTCAGTCAGTCCCGCCCGGATCTTCATCAGTGCTGTTTCAAGCGCTTCTTCATCAATAGGTTTCAGTAAATAGTAGTCTGCTCCGAGTGAAATCGCCCTTTGTGCGTACCCAAATACATCATAGCTTGTGATAAACATCAGCTTCGCCGATGACTGCATACCACGTATCGCCTTTATAAAATCAAGACCGTTCATCTGCGGCATCTCGATATCCGTAATAATAAGGTCAATCTCTTGCTCCTCAATAATCTTGATGGCAGCTGCGCCATCTTCCGCCTCGGCAGTCACCTCGAAGCCAAGACGTTCCCAGTCGATGAGATTCATCAGCAGCTGTCTAAAATAATACTCATCATCCACGATGAGGACGCGGCTAATCGGCGGAGTATTCATCTATTGGTCAACCTCCTTGGCTTCAATGACTTTTAGGATAATGGGCAAACGGACCAGCACCTCTGTCCCTTGTCCGGGTTCTGAGGAGATCTCAATGCCGTAAGGCTTGCCGAAACGGAGCCTGATCCGGTCCTGAATATTTTTCAATCCAAAACTGTACAGTTCCCCTTCCCCGCTGTTGGACCAGATATGCCGCTGCTGTTCAGCGCTCATCCCTATGCCGTTGTCGCGAACAATAAAGCAAAGGTTACGATTCTCCCCATCCTGCTCTATATAGCCCAGGATTTCGCACATTCCTCCACCCGGCATCATCCTGATGCCATGTTGGATGGCATTCTCGACGAGCGGCTGCAGCAGCATTGTTGGCACTTGATAATCGCTGATATCAGGGTCAAACTGAATGCGGTACTGCAGACGATTGAAGCGGATTTGCTGAATGTACAGATAACTCTGCAAATGCTTCTCCTCTTGCAAGGCACTAATAAGCTCCTGACCGTTGCTAAGCGAGATACGGAAAAAGTCACCAAGGGCCTTTAGCATCTTGCTAATGTCCTTGGCATTGGCCATGACCGCCATTGAACGTATCGTTTCCAGCGTATTATACAGAAAGTGAGGTTTGATCTGAGAATATAACAACCTAAGCTCCAGAAGCCGCTGTTTGTTGGCCTCATCTTCAACGCGATGGACCAAATGCTGAATCCGATCTACCATTTCGTTAAAAGTCGTGCCGAGCTGGCTGAACTCATCCTTCGTTTCAACCGGCGCGCGCGTATCGAGATTTCCAGCCCCCACTTCGACAAAGGCCTTGCTCAAGCGATTAAGCGGACGGGTGAGCAGACGTGAAAAGACGGTAGACAGCCCGATTGCCGTTAAGATGCTGATGAGACCAAAAACGATCATTAACAGCGTGATTTTCCAGAAGCCTTGCGTCAACGTCGAGGTCGGCACCAGATGGACAACCTTCCAGCCATAGGGCTTAAGCTGCTGGAAGGAGACTAGATACCGCTGTCCCTTCACCTCAAAAATTTTACTGCCTTCATCAGTACCATTGACCCAATGGGCAAAAGAATAATCTTTAATCGATGTGCTCACCAGTGCTTGCTGAGTAGAGGACAATATGATCCCGTCCGGGTTGACAATTAATGTAGAATTCTGCTCATTCTGATCATTACGATATAACTGCTCAAGTATCCGCTCATCCATATTCACATATAAATAGCCGAGCGGCGTTCCTTTTTCCATACTTTTGATGACTCTGCTCACGCTAATCATACGCTTATTCTTCAACCCCGATTGAAAAGATGGACTGAACGTATCCACCCAGACTGCACCGCCTCTTGCTGCATCGATGGCTTCCTTTGGATACACGGAGAGGCTTTGCAGCGTAACATTGGTTAAGTTCGACGTATAATATAGCTCGCCTTGATTGGACTCTATAATGACCGAGTCGATGTTCGGTTCCGACTCCAGCATGGCAGCCAGCGTATTGTAAATCGATTTCAATGCGGCTCCATCTGAGCTTGTCCCCGTCTTCTGACTAAGTACGTTCTGAGTAGCCTGATTGATCAGTGCTAGTTTCGAGAAATTTTGTACCGAGAGGAGTGCCGTGGACAGCGATTTCGCCATCAGGTTGATCTCTTGCTGCGAACCCGCAGCCGTCCGCTCCAACGTCTGGTTAAATACAACCCGGTAGATGTTGACCGTGAAGAAGACCAGTGCCAGGGAGACAATCAGGATGTTGGTAATATTTATTTTTTGACGAAGCGACAAGCTCCGCCTGAAGCGGAGGATCTTAATGGCTGTAACCTCCTTAAAGCCAGAGAAGTAATTGTTGTTCTGATGTTTCGCTTATGTAAATATAAAGGTGAAACATTTGCTCAGTATTAAACATAAGAGGAGGAGAAAAGTGCTCTACCTAAAAAGGCCAACCAGAATATTCTGGCTGACCTAATTGACCGAGCGTTCTCAGATCTATTTTACACTCCATTCCTTTTCAAAAAATGAAGCATTAGTTCTCCGATTTCAAGCGCGTGTGTTTCGAGGGCAAAGTGTCCTGTATCCAATAAATGCACCTCCGCTTTAGGTACATCTTTTTTAAATGCTTTGGCGCCGGCCGGAATAAAGGAAACATCATTTTCACCCCATACTGCCAATAAGGGCGGCTGGTGTGTTCGGAGATAATCTTGAAATTGCGAGTACAGTCTTACATTGCTTTGATAATCAAAAATTAAATCTAATTGTTTTTCATCATTTCCCGGTCGAGACATATACGCAATATCAAGAGTATAACCATCTGGAGAAACCCTCTTGTCTTGGGTCCCCTGAACATATTGGTTCTTGATCGTGTCAGGTGCAAAAGCAGTTCGATAACTTTCTCTTTTTTCAGGAGTAGGATTACTCCAATATTCTTCTCGTGCTGCCCACTTCTCTCCTAATCCTTCACGATAGATATTCCCATTCTGGCTGATTATGGCTGTTACACGCTCTGGACGATGCATGGCTATACGAAAACCAATCGGAGCCCCATAATCAAAGACATATAACGCATACTGAGTCAGCTTTAGTTTATCAATAAAGGACTCCATAATTTCAGTAATATGGTCAAATGTATACTGAAAATCTTCTCTGTCAGGTGATGATGTATTCCCGAACCCCGGATAATCAGGAGCAATGACATAATAATCGTTCTCCAACACAGGGATTAGTTCTCTGAACATATGACTAGCAGACGGAAAGCCATGAAGCAATACAATGACCGGTTTATCAGGATCACCAGCTTTACGATAAAACACCTTTAATCCTTCTATCTCTACTGAATGATAAGTCGTCATATGATAACCTCCTATTACCAGTGATTATCCCCAACTGCTCAACAGATATTCACCTTATTATGTGCAGACACCCAGGTGTCTTCTATGATGATACATCATTCTTGTTATCATGAAAAATGCAGAAACAAGATGCCAGGCATCTCTATTTTATATATCTAGCAATATTTCAATCTAAACTTCGGTCCCTAATATTTATAGTGAGTTTTCTCTCGTTCTATATAGATTATTATCATAATTAAAAGCGCCATGCTTTCTTGTAGACGTTCTGAGAACGCGTTCGAAAGCATGGCGCTTATGTAAAGGTATTATTCCATTATCTCGATGGTTCTAATAATTTTAGCTGGATTACCGCCCACAATCACTTGATCTGGTACACTCTTAGTAACCACTGCCCCTGAAGCAATAACAACATTATTTCCGATGCTTACTCCTGGATTAATAATAGCTCCTCCACCTACCCATACATTATTCCCGATCGTTACCGGTTGTCCTAACTCAGGTCCCTTAATCCGTTCATAAGGGTCGATTGGGTGGGTAGCCGTGTACACATGAACACCTGGACCGAACATGCAGTTATCGCCAATGCGTACTTCGCAGACATCTAGAATCGTGCAGTCAAAGTTGGTAAAGAAGTTCTCGCCTACATGGATGTTATATCCATAGTCAAAGCGAATATTGGGCTCCATATATACGTTCTTCCCCGTTGTTCCTAATAATTCTTTAAGTAATTGTACTCTCCATTCAACATCTGCTTCCGTTGATTGATTATATAATCTCGTCATCCTTCTGGCATGGGTTCGCTCACGTTCCAATTCAGAATCGCTCGCCAAATATAACTCACCAGCTAGCATTTTTTGTTTTTCTGTTCTCATATAGTCCCCTATCCTAAGTCTTCGCTGATGATTCTGCGATTCTTGAAGTAATATAAATGATCATGCTCATTGATTTCACGCAGAACTTTACAAGGATTCCCCACTGCAATTACATCAGAAGGAATGTCCTTAGTAACTACGCTGCCTGCACCGATTACTGTATTGTCACCAATAGAAATCCCTGGAAGTATAATTACTCCTGCTCCGATCCAGCAGTTTCTTCCAATGGATACTGGAGAATTGAATTGATACGCTTGTTCGCGTAGCTCTGGCAAAATGGGATGACCTGCGGTTGCTACGGTAACATTAGGACCGAACATGGTGTAGTCTCCTACGTAAATATGCGTGTCGTCCACTAAAGTCAGATTGAAATTCGCATAAATGTTTTTACCAAAATGAACATGCTTCCCACCCCAGTTCGCATGAAAAGGCGGTTCGATATAGCAACCCTCGCCAATCTCTGCGAACATCTCCTTTAGCAGTGCTACTCTTTTGTCACTTTCTAAGGGACGCGTTTGATTAAAATCGTACAGTCGTTCTAGACACTGGGTCTGTTCTTTACTCAGCTCATCATTCCCTGGCAAATACAAACTTCCATCGTGAAGCTTTTCTCTAATACTCATTCGTTCATCTCCTTATCGAATTTCATTTACCACTCCACCTCATCAAAACGCATATCCTTGTAATAATATTCTCTGTCATGCTCTGTAATCTCGCGGAGTACCTTGCATGGATTTCCTACAGCAATAACGTTAGCGGGAATGCTTTTGGTGACGACGCTTCCTGCTCCGATTACACTTCCTCTACCAATCGTTACCCCAGGCAGAATAATTGCACCGCTGCCGATCCAGGCTCCATCCTCAATCACTACGGGCAGAGCATACATTGCACCTTCTTTTCGCTTCACAGGATGAACAGGATGACTGGTGACTGCGATCGTAACATTCGGGCCAAACATAACATCGTTTCCAATATCCACCTTATAATCATCAACTACTGTTAAATTAAAGTTCATGTACACATTGTTGCCCACCGTTGTATTTGAGCCGTAAGACATACGAATCGGAGGTTCCATCCACACGTTATTGCCCATTCTGCCAAAGAGTTGTTTCATTAAGGTCTTACGCCCTTCGATATCGTCGGGATGTAAACGATTGATCTCATAACAAAGTACCTTGCCGCGCTGACGCGCTCGTTCCAATTCAGCAGCTTCCTCTGGATAATTATTATCATGATCCGTAAATAGTTGGCAGGCAGCCATTCGTTCTCTTATATTCATTACTTAATCTCCTTTAGCATTTGCTGATGTTATCCGTTCTCCGCAAAGTTCCTTGTAATATTGTTAAGCCATTTATATTGACGATACCGATAATAAGCCGCTGGTAATTTAATGATTTCATCTAGGCTGATAACGGCATATAAAATAACGGGAGGTACCTGCCAGACAAAAGCACACATGTAGCTAAGCGGCAGTATAATGCCCCACATGACAATCGTATCGCACCAAAAACCAAACTTGGAATCTCCGCCAGCGATGAAGAGCCCTGCAATGGTTGTAGCATTCAAGGATTTTGCAATGCAATAATAAGCACAGATATAAAGCATTGGCCCTAAAATATCTTGTGCGGTTCCGCTTAAATTCACGGCATTCAAAACTAGCGGCTTCAACAATAAAATCGTACAGCCAGCCAAGACCCCGAAAATCAGCGCGTAGAGAATCATTCTGCTGCCAGCTTGCTTCGCTTTATCCAACTGCCCATTCCCAAGATATTTCCCGACGAGCACCGCTCCGCCGGTGGCAATACCCCCACACAGTACAATAGCCAAATTCTTCACTACAGAAGCGACCGAATTCGCTGCCACCATATCCGCACTGACATGACCAATAATCGCTGTGGTTGTCGTGATCGCCCCGCCCCATACCAGATAATTACCTTGAACCGGTAAGGTGTACTTCATGAAATCCTTGAACAAATGACGTCCTACATGATCCCATTTCTGAAATTTGAAGCCAATGGAACCTCTTGTAGCAGAATGAATCAAGCAACATCCGAGTTCAATAAAACGCGCAATGACCGTGGCAAGTGCAACTGCTTGAATAGCCTTAATCGGGTTCCCTGGATAGAGTATAAAGATACATATTGCATTAAGCCCTATATTCAAAATCAGGCACATCGAGCTAATCCAAGCCGAAAGCCGCGCGTTCTCCATACTTCGAATCACACCGAGATACATCTGAGAGATACTCATTGCAAGAAAAGAAATCGAATTATAGCGCAAAAAATGTGCTCCATACTGAATTAACTCGCTGTCCCTTGTAAAAAAACTCATCAGCATCTCCGGATACAAAAAGGAAAACATGAAGAAAAGCAGAGAGATACATAACGAGAATAGGCATGCAATACTCAGCACACGCTGAATGGTTCGAAGATCCTTTTTCCCCCAATACTGTGCAGTTAGGATTCCTGCTCCTGCTGATATCCCCATATAAAACAAGCTCAAAATAAACGTAATCTGACCTGCAAGCGATACGGCTGACATTGCAGATTGGCTAATCATCCCCAGCATGACTACATCCGCTGAAATGACCATCGCCGAGATTAGGTTTTGCAGTGCAATGGGAATGACTAGTGTTAACAACTCACGGTGAAACGATGGATTTATCGCCCTAGTATTAATATTATTTCTTTTCACCTCACAACCCTTTCTTCTCCTGTACTTGTCACAATATCAATATAGACTAAATAAATTGGCATTATCCATTAATATCGAATATAATTCTATCAAAATCGTATATCACTAGAGGAGATCATTCCGTTGAACCAACCCTTAGAAGTGTTCTCTGATTTATCAGAGCGCTTAAATTATAATCTTTCTGACCTACCACTCTACGTTCGAAAAGGAAACTTGCAGCAATTTCATAATTACTCAGCTACTGCGCATTGGCATCCGGATGTGGAGTTCATTCTTGTTCTTGAAGGTACCATGGACTATTTTGTGAATGGGAAGACCGTTCGCATTGAACAGGGGAATGGGATATTCGTGAATAGCAATCGTCTCCATTGTGGTTTTTCCGAAAATCGCACAGACTGCAAATACATTGTCGTTGTTATTCATCCATCGCTTCTTGGCGAGAGTACGTCACTGGCAAAAAAATATTGGGAAAGTAAATTCAGCTCATTGATGGAGGACTTTGTTCTGCTTAATGCTCAGATTGAATGGCAACTAGCAATCCTGAGTTCTTTACAGGAGATTTACGAGGAAATGCATGCCCCTCTTCTTCCCAATCCGCTGCGATTAATAGCTCAAGCCTTATCCTTGTGTGCTGGCATGGGAGATCAATTACAACAAAAAGAAGAGCATGCTGAAGAGGTACAACTGTGGACGTTCATCCAGAAGATGACTAGCTTCATTCATCAGAATTATGAACATAAAATTAGCCTTGATGATATCGCAGCAGCAGGAGCTGTGTGCAGAAGCCGCTGTGTTGCTCTATTCAACAAGCATTTAGGTCAAACGCCAAATGTATATTTAACGAAATATCGGATTCAAAAGAGCTGCGAGATGTTAATGGAAACAAAGAGATCTGTATGTGAGATTGCGATGGCATGCGGCTTTCAAAGTGCCAGTTACTTCACTTATAATTTCCGTAAACAATTGGGTCTCGTTCCGCAGGAATATCGAAAACAAAGTCTCAGTAACAAGGAGAACTGATTGTCTATTACTTCTAATAAATGTTCATCTCATAATAAAAGAAGCTAACCATCAATCTAGAGGTTAGCTTCTTTACGTGCATCGCTTCCTTTGTCTAATTGGATTTCAAAATTTCAACATACCCTTCAGTTCCATTCACCCGAATGTGATCCCCGTCTTTGATCATTTTAGTAGCATTCTCCACCCCGACAACAGCTGGCAAGCCATATTCACGGGCGATCACAGCTCCATGAGTCATCAGTCCGCCCACTTCGGTGACCAGGCCTTTTATAGATACAAAGAGTGGTGTCCAACTAGGGTCAGTAAAGGCAGTGACTAGAATATCTCCGTCTTCTATATCCGCCTTTTCCATGTTTAAGATGACACGTGCTCGGCCTTCTATCACTCCAGAGGAGACCGCCAGACCTGCAATCGCTTCGGCGGGCAGATGCGCTCGCTTATATTGCCCTGTAATGTTCTCACCATCCGACGTGATCACACGCGGAGGGGATAGTTTTTCGAATAATTTGTACTCCTCTTGTCGTTTACTGATGACCTGATAGTCCAGTTTATGAGCGCGTACGACTTCATGAAGTTCATCAAAAGAAAGATAGAAGATATCCTCTATTTGATGAATAATGCCTGTCTGTACGAGTGCTTCAGCTTCTCTTAATAAAGCCTGCTTATAGACGAAATAGCGATTTACAATTCCGTACTTTGGATACTCCCGATACCCACTGAAATTCCGGATGAGGTCAATCCTTTGTTTGGTTTCTGTTGCTTTTTGCTCGCCATCGGGCATTGCTTTGAGTCGCTCTAATAGCTCTTGTTCTTTTCTCAAAGCTGCAAGCCGCCCTTGCTCAAATTTCTGCTGACTAGCCTTAGGCTCGAAGTTTTTAACATTGCCAAGAAGGATCGGGATAAGGGCTGAAGGTTGTTCGCTCCAGCGAGTTCTTGTGATATCAATTTCCCCGGCACACCGCATTCCGTATTTGTCCAGAAAAACAGAAATCGCCTCATAAGCTTCCTGTCCCCCTTGAACCTTAATCAGTTCATCCAGAGCGCCGCCCTCTTTGACTTGCTGCAAATAAGCAATGACTTCCGGGTAAGGGCGAATGACATCTGCAACATCCAGGAGCGCCAGTCCCATCTCTGAAGTAATGTTATTCGGCACAGATAGAGCAAGGGCGTCGGCTGCACTTTTTTCGCCCAGCCATTCTTGCATCTTTTCATTGATCCATGCGGACGCGTTCATCCCAGCCATAATGGCTCTTATACTTTGCGGGTCGAAGAGAAGTCTCTTTAATTCCTGGAGATCTTCCAGAATAACGTCAAATAAGTCTACACCCGATTTTCCTTTGATATTTTGTTGTAATGCCGCTAATGATGCTTCACTATTCTTAATCAATTCCGCAACAATTGAGTGATCGGCTTCGATTGGTGCTGGCATACTTGCGTAATTTTTGGCTGGGTTAGGCACTGCGGTATCCACCGGTAACTCTTTAATAAAATCGCCTCGTGCTACGACGGTCTTTAGCGCGTCTTTGATGAGCGGCTCGGATTGCCCCAACGTGTTTATTATTATGTCTCTGCTGGCGGGTGAGGCCAGCTGAGGTGTAACATCCACAAAGAGCCTTCCTCCAGCGGTACGCATAGGTGCACGCGTTATTAACAGGTAAAATGACAGTCCCAGTGGCTTAATGGCATCTGTCATCATTTGCTGATGACCCACAGAGATGTAGACATGATTCTCTTGATCATTACTTTCAGGGATCGGGAATAATGTCGTGATCGGCCGGCTTTGGACAATATAAAAGGTATCCTCGGCTAAACACCATTCAATATCTTGTGGGCTGCCAAAATAAGTTTCGATCTCTCTTCCGAGGCGTGCCAGCTCTAAAATCTGTTGATCCGTTAGGGTTTGTGTTTTTTGCTGATCCAGATCGATGGGCCGAGTCTCTGTTCCGCCTTCTTTTCGCCCGTAAATAGCGAGATGCTTAGCTGCAATCCTCTTCTCCACGATTTCGCCTTCACGTACTTTATAGCCATCAGCCGAGACCAGGCCAGAAACCAGTGCTTCTCCAAGTCCATAACTGGCATCGATGGATAACAGCTTCCGGTTACCTGTAATCGGATCAGCGGTGAACATAATCCCTGAGGCCGCTGGGAAGATCATTTTTTGCACAATAACAGATAAATGAACTTGTCTGTGCTCAAAACCATGCTGCATCCGGTAGATCACCGCGCGATTCGTAAATAGAGAAGCCCAACATTTGCTGATATGCTGCAAGATGTCTTCTAGACCAATGATATTTAGATACGTATCTTGTTGACCGGCAAAAGAGGCATGGGGCAAATCTTCAGCAGTCGCACTGGAACGTACGGCATAGGCTTGGTTCTTGCCAAACCGGGAGAGATAATAAGTCACTACCTTCACAACGTCAGCAGGAATTTCAGCTTCGATAATTGTCTGGCGAATCTTTCTGCTGAGATCAGCGATTTGATCCCGATCTTCTACAGTCAGCGTGTTGAGCTGATCCAGCAAGACAGGATATGTTTTGTTTCGTGCCATTGCTTGCTGATATCCCGCAGTAGTAACACAAAATCCTTCCGGCACTTGTATGCCATCCATTTTGGAAAGCGTCCCTAGATTAAGCCCTTTTCCTCCCACGAGTGATAGCTGTGTATTGTCCACTTCCTGAAAATCCAGAACCAAAGATCGCATTCCACATCTCTCCTTACCTTCATTTGAGAAAAAAACATTTGACAAGAGCTCGGCCGACATAGTAAGATTAAATTATAAGATAGACTTTCTATGACCATTTATAATTTAAAAGTCGCGATCAGATTATATCATCATGTCTGGTCATATGCAATAAAAAAGAACCTGAATCTTTCATTCAGGTTCTTTTTTTGCTTAGGCATCTGCCCTTAGATATCATTAGGTCTCCATTGTTCTGGCACATAAACATAGTGGTTGTCTTCTTTTTTGACGTAACCAAAAGCCGGGAAATCCAGATGCATCCCTGTTACTCGGATTTGTTTCTCTGAAGCGAGGTCGAGCAATTTAATGCGTGATCTGAAAGCTTGCTCAGAGTCAATATCCATGGCAATCTTCAATTGTGGCCGGGAGAACTGGATGGTGACATTCTGGATGATATCACCCCATATTAACAATCTCTCTCCTTCAGATTCAATTAGATATGCTGTATGACCAGGCGTATGCCCATGAGCTTCTATTGCCGTAATTCCAGGAATGTCAACGGAATCGGAGAAGGTTACGATGTCATCTTTATAAGGAGCAATGGCTGATTGAACCATTTGGACGATCATTTGTGCTTGTTCTTGGAAGCTTTCCTTGAAACTCTCCTCAGCATTTTCATTTGTCCAGAATTCGTATTCCTGCTCATGAACAATGACTTTAGCGTTTGGAAAAGCTTTAGTTCCATCTGCTAGCGATAAGCCATTCACATGATCTGGATGCATGTGAGTCAAAAGTACAACATCAACATCATTGGCTGAGTAACCAACAGCATTTAAATTATTAAGTAGATGGCCTCCTGACGGTCCATAACTTGATCCAAATCCCGTGTCTATTAAAGTTATATGGCCATCGTTATTCACTACAAATCCATTTGTATTCATGTGTGGAGGCACAGCCTGAAGATTATCTCTCAGCATTTGAATTGCTTCTTCTTTATCTAGTTCGAAGAAAGCATCCAATGGAAATTCCAAATTACCATCTGATAATACCGTAACGATAATGCCTCCGATTTTTTTATGAAAAGCACTAGGGACTTGATTCAACGGTTTAAAATTAGTACTTATGTTGGTTCCTCCTTAAGCAGCAACTGTTATTTATAATACAAGTGTTATAATATCAGTGCGCTTTGAGGCTCTTCAACCAGCAAGTTTGCAAATTTGTCGTATATTATACAAGTCGTAATAATTGTTGCGTCAATATTAGGCGTAAACAATCCATGAAGCAAACAAAGGCGCAATATCATTCGATAATTCAGCCGGGGTCTCCTTTTTGCCATTAAGATACCAACGATAAGCGGAACCGTAGATGGACCAGCTAATTACTGTGGCTGCCCGCTCCAGTCGTCCGCTATTTTCCGACTGGCAGGTTCTAGACAATAAAAGAAAGACGAATTCTTCCAGTTCAGAAATGATATTTTTTTCTACCAATGGTGCAACCGATTCATAGTTTTTGACACACTGCCTGCTTGATTCTTCGTGATAATCACATAAAGCAATAACCAGTTGTTTTATTGTTTCTTCTGTTAGTTTTGCATCATTTGGCACTCTTCTATCCACATAATTCATGAAGGCGTCAGACAGAAGCGCTTTAAGCAGCCCATATTTATCAGGGAAATGAGCGTAAAAAGTAGCCCTGTTAATAAGTGCAATTCTTGTGATATCACTCACTGTGATCGACATAAAATCTTTTTTACCGAGCAGATTTATAAAAGAATCTAGAATAAGTTGTCGTGTCTTAATAACGCGGAGATCCTTGGGATTATGAGATACAGCGCTAGCCATTATCGATCTTCTCCTTAGCAATATATAATCTGAAGCTTGTTTATTATATAACAACTGTTGTGTTTACAACAATTGTTATAACATGACTTCATTAATCAAAAAAAGAGCCGCGTTAGATCGCAGCCCTTTTCAGTGAATAACTATTAGTCTTTACGCTAAATCTAGGAGTTTCTAATCTCTGGTAGTGCTTTAATACTCTCCTTTAATCACAAAAAACGAGCCCCGGATCGTTCCGGCTAATTTGGATTTCTGCCTTGCGAACTTAAACTTCTCTTCCAGCTCCTTGGGAATATCCATTCCCTCAGAAAGCTTGAACCCGACAGCCCGCTTCTTAGCATCATCCACCGTATACATAACGTTAAGCGCAAGCCCATCCTCATAGAAAACGTAGGTAAATTGAATATTTTCCACTTGAAAACGTGACGTTTCTAAAGGCTTGGCTGCAAACACGATATCCCGTTCTTCTTTCAAAATCCGGTTCACATAATCCAGGGCTTCCTGGCTTTCGCTAGCGGGAATCACCGTAAACTCATGTTTATATTTGTTCATAAAATAACGGGCTTCATTCGCTCTTAAGCCAGCAAGTGCTTCTACGACCGGTGAAGATTCTAAACCAACCGTAGACACATTTTTAAAATCAACGATATAGGACATGTTCATCCCCCTTCGCTCTATTTATTTTCTATTTTCTAACAACGGGAATCCACATTTCACCAAAGACGACGCCGTCACGCTGCCCCATCTCTACCGTTGTATTTGGCCCGCCCACATAAGCAACATCCTGGGCTTCTCCCAAGGCTTGGCCAAAAGCAATGCCGGTAAGCTTATTGCTCAGCTCTTCCCCTGAGTTCCCTTCCCCTTTTACAACTAGATATTCTCCCTTAGGAAATTGGATCACTCTAGTTGCTTCTGGTAAGGTCGCCTCTGTCAGCACGCCAGCATAGTACATCATCTTATTATTCACCGCTTCGTTCACGGCAAAAATGTAGTCATTCGTGGCAAGTGCCTTTAATGCGTCAAGTCTTCCGTCTTGTTGCACAGCTTCCCAGAAATCCGCCTTCTCTTTATTGATGCCAGCAAAGTCTGTGTAATGGCTCTTCAGCTCCGTTCCAATACCTAATACGATAAAGCTGTCTTTTTCTTCAAGCGTATAATTTGCCATGTTCAAAACCTTCCTTTTTATAAATTTATCCATTGCTTTGTCTTTTCACTTGATGGGTTTATAATAATCTCAAACCATGTCAAAAAGTGATACTGTTTAGGGGGCTTTATGAAAAAGGTTGAACGGATTAATATCATCATGCGCTATATCAACAACCGCGCCCACTTTACCATTTCTGAGCTCATGACAGAATTCAACATCTCACGTTCGACGGCGATTCGTGATGTCAGAGAAATTGAAGCAATGGGGATGCCGCTAGTCGCCGAAGTTGGGCGGGATGGGGGTTATTCTGTCATGAACAACTCTGTCCTGCCCACGGTCCGCTTTACCGATAATGAGATTAAGGCGCTGTTCCTTGCCTTCATGGCTACAAGAAATCAACAGCTCCCTTATCTGAAAAGTCGACAGTCACTAGCTGAAAAACTGCTAGGTCTGATCTCGGAAAACCAGCAAGATGACCTTGTTCTTCTAAATCAAATCCTGCTCTTTGAAGGAACCAATCCCAATAATCCCGACTTGCTTGAATTATCTGATTTGCCCCATCCGATGTTAGAGAACCTCATTCAAATGATTCTGCAGGACAGTTGTTTATTGGTGTCCATCCAAGAAGAGCAGGAAATCAAGTCCTACCCGATCCATCTCCTGCACCTTTATCGTGAAAAAAGCTTATGGATCATTGAAGGCTTTGACATCGTGGAAGAGAAGCGGCGGATGTTTTCTGTCGACAATCTCACGAGTGTAGAGCCATATCCTACGAAAAAAAGAGTAAGCAAAAAAAAGATCCTGGAACAACTCAGCAAGCAGGAAGAAGAAATTAACCTCGTCCTTGAGCTAGGTCCAACGGCAATCGCCCAGTTCAAAAAATACCATCCTCTAAAGTTTTCAATCGCATACACGAATCCTTACCAAACCACAGCGATCTTAAAAACTTTTATCAATGTTCATCATTCAGAAGAATTAACGGAAATAACCAACTGGCTGCTTTTCCTGGGTGAAGATATTACGGTCAGGGAGATCCCGGAAAAAGTATTAGACGTCTTACAAGGGAGATTCAGCCTGTACTGCCGGTGAACAGTGCTTCCTTTCCAGAATGTCCTCTTCAAGATCATTGCTCTTTCAAAAGCATGCTCAACGAAACCGATATTTAAACCGACTGCGATTAATCCTATGTCCGCGCAGACACAAGCAGCCCCAATGTGCTGTAACTCAGTGGGGCTGCCGTTCACCTTATTTAATTCTCTTATAGAAATGTCACGTTCCGGTGTAGAGTCTTTATACGTCCCGTAAACGATAGCCTGATTACAACTTGGCGTGCTTGTTAGATACTATTTCCGCCAAAATGTTAAACAATCTGCTTTATCCGAAATGTTAAAGTCAATCATTCGCTCCAGCAATGCAAAGTCAATTGGCTGATTCCACCGAATCCGCAGCAACTGCTTCGTGTGGTCATAACCGGCCTGTACGATGTCATCCGAAAAGCGGCTGATCCCGGCACCTTCAGGTGCAACAGCTAAGTGCTGTTTGGATACACTGAAGCCCATTATGAATGTGTCATGATTGGTAAACATCGGCTGATTCCAGGCCACTCTTTGCCCTAATTCCGGATACTTCTCTGCGACCCAAGTCAACACTTCTTCTGTGCGCGACCGGTGCTGCGGGTTATCTATTTTCGCCAAATACTCTGCAAAAATCTCCATATGCCCCTCCATCCTCAACTTCTCCATTATTCAGCTCATATTCCTTCTGAACCTTCATCATCCCATATCTTATCCTTTATGCCAAGTATCTTCCCTTGATGGACTACTCCACATATGCTTGTATACGCAGGCTGCCCCGCAGTGCTGTAACTCCAGCACTGCGGGGCAGCCGTCAACCTATATACAGTCTAGATCTCTCGTTTCTCATATTCAAAAGGTTCCGCACACGAGTATATCTCATGAAAGAATCCGAAATACGGAATATCGTCTTCCATACATTTTATGAGATAGGACAATTCCTCATCACACTTTGGCTCTTCACCGGCGTGTCGCTTATACTCGAAGATATCTACTATGTTTTCCATAAGGTGCGTTTGGATGAATAAAGGCAATTGACTTAGCATCGCTTGTTCGAGTTGGGTCTCGGATCGATATCCCTCAAGGACTACTTTAAAGTAATCATCCATAAACGCTTTGCGCTTGTCTACGTCTGGTTCAAATTGTGTCCAACCCACTCCATTTCTCCAGGTCGATGCCAGGTCTAACATGTACCCACCGAAACACGAGTTATCAAAATCATATACTGTAATTTGTCCGGTATCAAAATCGATATGATAATTTCCGTCCCCATAATCACAATGAATCATCCCATAGGACTCATTATCCTGATGCAATCCTTGCAAGGTTGTAAGCAGCTCAACCATCTTCTCCTTCAGCAGAGACAAGGAATCGGGAATCAGTTCATTAATATACTCGGCATTGTACTTATCAAAAAAACTGTACCGGCGATGGACTGGCGTATACTCTTTTGATAGTTGATGCAGTTTTCCCAAGGTTTTACCGCAGTTATAATAATATTCGGTAATAGGGACGCCTTCCCGGTATTGATAATGATTATCCAACAGCCTCTTTCCCCTGGCCTTATCAAACACTGTAATATAAAAGTTGTAGTCTTGATGAGTAATCACTTCCAGCAGGTTCCCATTCTGAGAACTGATGACATTCGAAACGCTGCCGCCATGCTCAAATAAAAACCGGACATACTCCACTTCGGCCAGAATATCTTCCCGGCTTCTGTCCGTTAAGTAAGCGAGTCTGATTATTTTGGCATCAGCACCCTCTTTTGCACAGGAATAGGCGATATTCCGCCCTCCCTCATGGGGCGCAATCCGGCTAATATCATAGTCCCCCAGCCCGTAAAGCTCTACTACTAATGGAAGTAAATATGTCTCACCAATTTGTACAACTTCGTTATAATTCATTCAATCTCCCCTTCTACACTTCTTCAATATATATACATTTTACCAATATTTCCCTTCCAATTGAACGGTAGAAAACAGTTAAAACTAATTAATCCTGCTAACACAAATACAGCGCCAACTTTCAGTGTACGCTATAGAAGCGTGTCCAAAAGTATGGCGCTGTTACAAGGGCATTACACTCTTAATTAATATAATTATACAGGCTTGCTTCCAGAGCATTGTTCCAGTTATTATTGTGTCTCTTAGCTACCTTCTCTGCAGAAAAAGCAGAGTGCTTAATAACAAGCTCCGTTGTGTCTTCCTTTTCAACAAAATCTATGGTAACCAGCGTTTCCTCTGCATCGTCTCCTTCATTTAACCACTTCCAGGTGAACGATAGCTTTTCATTCTGAACGATGTCGGCATACCGACCTTCTAAAGTATAAACCTTACCACTTGGAGCTTGCATATGAAAACGGTATTTTCCGCCCACGGTTACTTCCATTTGTTCAACCGTCGTCGTAAAGCCTACCAGCCCCCACCATTGCTCTAGCTGTTCTTTCTTCGTCCAGGCCAGAAACACTCTTTCCTTGCTCGCTTTGTAAACATGTTGAAGCGTAAGCGAGTATTTTCCATTCAGCATAGTTATCATTAAGAGTGCCTCCGTCAGTCTTCTTTTGATTGATTGTCCAAGAAAAGCTCCAGGTTAGACAATTGCGGAGTCCAGAAATTCCTGAGTTCCATTAACCATTCGTGCGCCCTGTCCACAGTCGTTGGATTCAAATAATAATATCGATAGGTTCCTTCCTTCCGAATCGAAACTAAACCAGCCTTTTCCAGCACCCGTAAATGCTTAGAGATCGCTGGCAATGACATATCAAAAGGTTTCGCCAAGTTCATAACGGTCATCTCTCCGACACCCAAACGTTTTAGAATTTCCCTTCTCGTCGGATCAGAGAGCACGTGGAAAACATTATCCAAAAGTTCATCGTCATATTTAACCATGTGTTTAATTTTATTCCCATTCCTATCTATTGTCAAGAAGTTACATCTACATAACCCAATCAGGTATACAAACGGGTAGGCGTAAAAAAGAGCCAAGCGGTTCAGGGTTAAAGACCTGAAACTCGCTCGGCTCGGCTGTGCAAAGGGTTAATTAGAAACTTTGGGCAACTTCGCGCGCTTGTTGAATCGCCTTTTCTTTAATCGCTGGTGCTTGGTCCGGAGACTTAGCCATGCCTTCAACAAAGATGCCTTCAAAGCTAGGAACGCCGATGAACTTCATAATGGAATCCAAGTAACGGTGGCCCATTTCTGAATCTGCATACATTGAGCCTGGAGACAATACGCTTCCGCTAGCTTGGATGTGAACAGCTTTTTTATCAGTCATAAGGCCAATCGGACCTTTATCGGTATATCGGAACGTTCTGCCAGCAACACAGATCGCGTCAATATATGCTTTCAAAACAGGTGGGAAAGAAAAGTTCCAGATCGGATTGACAAAAACATATTTATCGGCAGCTACAAATTGATCAACCAGTTGCCCAAGACGACCTACTTTCGCTTTTTCAGCATCGGTCAATTCTTCAAAGGCAGTTCCTGCTCCCAGTTTGCCCCAGCCACTAAAAACATCAGCATCCAGTTGCGGAATATCATTCTTATAGAGATCCAGACGAATAACCTCATCATTGGGATTGGCGGAGCGATAAGCTTCTACGAATTCTTCTCCTACAGTCAAGCTATAAGATGCTTCTTGATCATTCGGATTTGCAGTGATGTACAATACGGTCGCCATAATTAAAAACCTGCCTTTAGTTAGATTTTATTGTTTAACCTTTTGGTTAATTAACCACATGATTAAATATAAGCCAGGTTCTATCTACTGTCAAGTAGAAAACGAACAAATCATTGAAATTCCTAATCTAAACGCAAAAAAAGCCGCGATTAACGCAGCTGTAAAATGAAAATGATCCCAACTTACTTACAAATAAAGGATAAATGATACAAAAGCAAGTGTTAGTCCGCTAGCGACATAATCCACCCGTGCGAAATTCAGCTCCTTATATGAAGTACGGCCCCTTCCATCCCCGTAGGCTCTTGCATCGATCGCTAAAGCCAGTTGCTCCGCTCGCTGAATCGTCGTAACGAATAGCGGGATCAGAATGGATGTATAAGCCAATATCTTCCCGAAGCCCTTGGCAGACATTTCGTCATAACCTCTAGCCTTCCGGGCTAGCATCACGCGATCAAGCTCCTGCATAATTGTTGGTATAAAGCGGATGGCAAGCACGATCATCAGTGCAAAAGCTTCGACCGGAACACCTAACCGTGACAGCGGTTTAAGCAGCTTTTCAAGACCTTGTGCCAGATCAAGCGGCTTGGTTGTCAACGTTAGAAGCGAAGCTAGTAATATAAGCAATACCATCCTCCAGACAATAAAGCTTCCGTTCTTTATCCCTTCTTGTGTGACATTTAGAAAGAATCCAGGCCAGATGGGGGTTCCAGTAGTCAAGAAGATATGATACATAAAGGTGAAGGAAAGAATGAAGAGAATGGGCTTTAATCCTCTGAAAACCATCACAATCGGCACTCTAGCGGACAGGACCAGTCCTGCCATCAGAATAGTTGTCGCTACATATCCGGCAAACGTCTTAATCAGAGCAATGCTAATCATGATAGCAAGAATGCTCAATAGTTTGGTTCGAGGGTCAAGTCGGTGAATGATTGAGTCGGTATCTGCATATTGCCCCAGTATGATTTTATCCATCGTCTTGAACACCTCTTGCCTGCCAGACTGCTCTAACCTGTTGCATAATGTCTTCTTCCCTGCAACTAGCTGGTTCTATGATCTGACCGGATAGTTCCTCGATCAGCTTAAGGAGTTGTACCGGCTCCGGTAAAGGAAGACCTGCTTGCTCCATGAACGCTGTATGCTGCAAAAAAAGCTCATTCGCATTCATCTGGACCAATAAACGTCCTCTATTAAAGATCATAACCTCATCCGAATATTCCGCAACATCTTCCATCTGATGAGAAATGAAGATTACCGTCCGATTCTTCATCCTCTGCCATGCTTTGATCTGCTCTAGGAGCGCAACCCTGCTTAAGGGGTCAAGTCCAGCCGTTGGTTCATCCAGAATCAGCAACTCGGGATCTGCAATAAGCACTGAAGCTATGGCGACACGCCGCTTTTGTCCCCCGCTTAGCTGGTATGGAGACATATTCAGAAGGTCTGACGAGAGCTCCATTTGCTTCATAACAGCTTCTATTTCCTGCTCCCTATTTCCAGTGTGATCCTTTCTTATCTTCAGAGCAAAGGCCAGTTCTTTATAGACAGTTGTTTCAAAAATTTGCTGCTCCGGATTCTGAAATACATAACCAATCTGCGGAACGACCTTCATGTTCCCTTTACGATCTCGAGGAAGTGGCTGTTGATTAATCGTGTACTCTCCGCTAAATGATGGAATCAAACCTTTTATAACTTTGACGAAGGTGGACTTCCCTGCCCCGTTGTGACCTATGACAGAGATCCATTTCCCTTCCTGAAGCGTGCAGCTTACCGATTGCAGAACCTCTCTGTCGTTCATAGATACACTTACATCCCTTAGTTCATAGACCATAAGGTGGTGATCGTCTCCTTCCATTCAGAACACAAGGGAGCATTTAACCCGAGCGTACGATGCAGTCTTACTACAAAAGGAGGAGGCAGTTGGTCAGTCAGGGACAAGTTGTTGAAGAAGGCTGACGGAGTACCATCAAAATGGATAACTCCGTTGCTTAGATGCAGCACCCGATCTGCTGACAGAATCTCATCCATGTGGTGAGTAATATGAATGATCGTCATCCCTGACCGGTGAACGGTGCGCATGACCTCAAGGATGTCTTTTCTCTCCTGCGGATCAAGCATAGAAGTAGCCTCATCGAATACTAGAACAGAAGGGCGCATGGCCAGAATGGCCGCAATCGCAACCCGTTGTTTCTCTCCTCCTGACAGCTGATGCGGCATGGCGTCTAAATATTCTTCCATACGAACGGCCTGCAAAGCCCCATGCACTCGAGGCAGCATTTCTTCTCTTGCTATGCGAAGATTCTCCAACCCGAAGACGATTTCATCTAGAACGGTTGTCGTAATAAATTGATCTTCAGGATTCTGAAAGACCAGCCCAACTTGCTCACGAATCATCTTCAGATCCACATTGTCAAGTGTATTCAGTTGATTGAGCCTAACTTGCCCTTTTCGCGGCTGCAGCAGACCGTTTATTAACTTGGCAAGTGTGGACTTTCCGCTTCCGTTCCCGCCGACGATGGCGACAAATTCTCCGGGGTGAATCTCGAAGCTTACATCTTGAAGAACGGGATTTCCTCGGCGGTAATAATAATCAACTTGATCAAAAACAAGCATTTGTCTTGCTCCCTTCACTACTTCCAAGCCGTGAAAAAATTTCTGTAAAGTATCAAGAGTTATATACTTTTTCTTCAATGGGACTGATCGCTTTAAGCTGCATCGTAATGACGGCTGCAATAATGGCTTTTATGATGTCACCTGGAAGAAAGGCTATCGAACCTATTAATCCAGCCCAAATCGACGTATTCGTAATCAGAGCCATGACAGGGGCGCCAATGAGATACACCACTATTACACCAAAAATCAGATTGATGACAACTAGCTTCCATGTTTTGACCTGGGGCCAGATTTTCTCAGTAGCCCAACCAATAAGATAGGCCGCAATCGGCCAACTGAATATGTAGCCTGCAGACGGTCCAACCAACGCCACCAGACCCCCGCGTCCGCCTGTCAGCACAGGTAAACCGATCGCCACGAGAATGATGAAAATAACAAGACTCAGACCGCCCGTTTTTTTGCCTAGAAAACATCCAGCCAGCATGACACCAAGTGTCTGGGCAGTGATTGGTACGGGAATGAAGCCAAGTGGTATAGGTGGAATCAGACCCAGCACCGCGATTAGAGCGGCGAATAATGCAGCATAGACAAGTTCTTTTGTTTTCAAGAAATAGACCTCCATTGGGAACATAAAATGTATTGATGATGTTATCGAAACTGTTCCATACGCTGAATTATAATAGAGCAATCTATGATTGTAAACCTAAAAATAATTATTGGTTTACAATAGTGACGTAAACGTGCAACCAAAGAGTGTTCAAATATGCTATATAAGAGCCTGCCTTGGCCTAACATATTATCGTTAGCTATAACTATGAGAAATGACCTAACTAGGAGCAATAATAGGCAAACTAGGCCATTCATGCGGTTAACTTTTGCAACTGGTTATTATCCAGCCTGGCATGTTAAAATATAGGGATAGGGTTGTTAGACATATACTAGTGGGGGTTTATTGCCATGACGGTAAAAGAACGTATTTTAGCTTTACTCGACGGCAACAGAGGCGAATATATCTCCGGCGAGGAGTTAGCTGCCAAGCTATCCGTTACGCGCAGCGCGGTTTGGAAGTCCATCAAATCGCTGCAGAACGAAGGTTACTCCATAACCGCTGTAACAAATAAAGGATATTCACTATCACCTAATACGGATATTTTATCTGCTGTTGCAATTTCGAATTACTTAAATATCGAGTGTAAGAACCTGCAAATTGAAGTTCTCAAGACAGTACCATCAACGAATGAAGCTGTTAAAAAGCTCGCCTTGAACGGAGCAGCTGAGGGAATAGTGATCCTTTCGGAGGAGCAGACAGCCGGACGCGGTAGAAAAAGCCGCCAGTTCTTTTCTCCTTCGGGAACGGGTATCTATATGAGCATCCTTTTACGCCCGAAGATTTCGGCGCAAGATTCTTTTCTTCTAACGACTTCCGCGGCAGTCGCAGTTTCGATGGCCATCGAGAGTGTAGCCCATAAAGATGCGAAGATAAAATGGGTTAACGACGTATTTATGGACGGTAAAAAGGTCTGTGGGATCCTTACCGAAGCCTCCTTATCACTAGAAAGTGGTTGGCTTGATTATGCAGTTCTCGGCATAGGAATTAATGTATCGCTACCCTCTCACGGATTCCCTGAAGAGATTACAGATATCGCTGCATCTGTATTTTCTGATGACAAGAATAGCGGGGATCTTCGTAACCGGCTAGCGGCAGAAATACTCAATAATTTCATGGCTTTTTATGCGCGGTTGACGGACAGGCTATTTCTACCTGAGTATAAAAAACGTATATTTTTCCTGGGCAAAACCGTTACTGTACTTAAGGAGAACCAACAATGCCTGGCAACAGCCATTGATATTGATGACAATTGTCGCCTGAAAGTCAGGTATGAGAATGGCGAGGAAGAATATCTTTCAAGCGGGGAAGTTAGCATCAAAGTTAATGGCTAACTGTCATTCACTGCTGATGAAGATGCCGCATTTCATTTTCGCAGCGTAATAAGAACCCCAGCCACTTGGCTGGGGTTTTGCTTCCTTTTGCTCCAGGAATTAAAGTTCTCGATGGTAACGCACTTCTTCAGATATTTCTTTGAAGCCAGTGGAGTGATATACAGATAGCGCGGAACTATTGGCTGTCTCGACTTGCAGTTCTGCGGACGAGCATCCACGATCTTTGAGATATGTTAATGCTTGAGATAGCAAAAACTTTGCAATCCCTTGTTTTCGATAAGGATTTCTCACAAACAGATCTTCAATAATCCCATCCCCATCCTCATCAATCCAAGCCATGATGCTCCCGACTAAGGTTTCATTTTCCCGGGCAATAAAAATAGTCCACGAAGAATTCTTCTTTCTATCCATCAACTGCTGATACCCAATCGGGGCATCCGGCCAAATCTCCAAGTCTACTGCTAAATATTCCTCGATACGTTTCTCTGAGTCCATTGTCTCTCTCGAGCATCGATAAGGATCAATAAGAACGGTCTCTTCAATCTTCTCGGATAAGTCTCTCCGCATTGTATACAGGCTCTTCGCATAGATAAAGCCCTTCGAGATGAAATAGTTATTGTTACACTCTTCAGTCGATTGATTACCTATTCCAATAATAGTTCTATTCGAACCAGGAAGTGTTTCTTTTAACTCGTATGCCCTATTCAACAAGCGTTCATATAGGAGATCATACAGTGAATAGTCGTCTTCTCTTTGTGGAAGTGTTTTCAAATTGAAATAAATATAGTGCGAACGCTCCTCTGGGCTGCCCGGCAGGACCGTGGAAATAATACTAACTTGGCCCTTACCGATCATATGTTCATCCTCAATCGCTATAAATACGTTCGGCCAATTTTTTTCATCTCCAACCCACCAAAAGACGGAGTTATGATTATAGGTTACGGCATGATACAAATCGCCTAACTTCTGCATATCATCTTCCGTAAAAATCCTTACTTCTATTTCATTCATTCCAAAACACCACCATTTTATTCTACTTGAAGGTCCAATAGTAGTATTTTACTATTTTTTCTATCCTGTGCGTGGTAATAAATAGTTCTAATCAATTTCTATCCCCGCTTACCTAACAAGCTGTCACGCAATTCGATATACGCATGATCCCAGCCCATTTTTGCGAAGAATCGTAGACCGTCTAAGCCTTTAAATAATCGAGCGCCTGTCAAACGGTTGGTGAAATCAGGAATAGATATGCCTATTTTCTCGTAATAGTTCCCAAAATCAACGGCTAAATCCTTGTTAGGAACAATATGCTCAATCGTAACAATATCAATCACAAAATCTCCATACATAAAGTTGCCGTCTATAATCCCTGTGATGTTGCTGCCATCGGCAAGAATATTCCATTCATGACAATCACCGTGTACGAAGTAGCGATGCGGAGCGTTATATTTGCTGTAATCCAGTAGCCGGGCATAACATTCGTTGAATACATCACGCTCAAGACAACTTGTATCAAATAACGCATGCCAATTTTCCCAAAAGGTGCCCGTTTGATCCTCTCCATAAAATGCTGTAATAAAATCCTCCCAACTCTCATGGCTTCCAGAGCCATCCGGACGCATAGAACCGAAACCTGTTGCGCTTTTCAAAGGCACTTGGTTCATTCTCGTAATTTGATGGATCAGATCCGGGAGTAGCTTAGTTCTCTGTTCTACGTCATGCTCAGCCAGTACCTTGCCCGATATCTTTTCTGAAATACAAAATTTCAAGTTGCCCTCTTTCCCTGATCCAACTATCTTTGGAAATAACACATGATTAGAAGTAAGCAAATTCGACACATATTCTTCTGTTACATAGGCATCTTCGTCGGCACTAAAACGAATAACGTACTCACTCTGATCAATTACAAATGAGAAAACACTGCTAAAATTGCCTCCTTCGATCGTCCCTATGTTCTCAGCAGATTTCCCCAAGCGAGCTTTAATCAACTCTTGCACTTTGTCCATCGATACTTCCGGTTTCGTTTGACTCATTCTCAATCTCTCCTCTTTAATTCATATTCTTGTGTGAAAACAAAAAAAGCCGCAGAATGAACCAACGTTCATTCCACGGCTTATTCATCGCATCTATGCTAAATAAGACATACCTGTCCATAGCATAGAGTACGAAAGCAATGATAATGATGACAATTCATAACAGAGTGTATGAACCAAGTCATTCGCAAACAAACCCTAGATAAAATAAAGAGTGCTTGAGTCTGGCTCATACGTTATTAGGTTAAAAGATCACCCTTTTACTTCTGTCAGGAACACTGTCATCATCATCATTATATATATCCCACCGATCCGTTATTTTATTACATTATAACCCATATTTTGAATATATCAATACTTTGCAGATGATTTACGTTCCGAACACTCCTACTACGTCAGTACGTGCACTTAATATGAAAGGATTCGTACTCTGTCCGGCTTGCCTGAAAATTAGCAAACCCGATTTGCCCGGTCAAATATGGAGACTCTTCATCTTCAAACTCTAATATTTTGTCTCCGTTCGCAAAAATGCTAAATCGGTTGCCGATCGCCTCAACCCCGATTTGGTAACTCTGATCGATGACCCAAGGAAAGTCGACCGCAGCCAACTCAGTATACCCGTTGTTGTTTTTGTACAGCTTGATTTTTCCACCCTCTGCACATCCGACTGCATATGAACGAATGCCCCCCTGGACGCGGAAAAGCAGATGATGTTCGTCACCTCGCTTCGGGGTAAGCACAGCATCGAAACGATAATTGCTCCACTCAATATCACCTGTATAGATCTCTGCCGGCTCCCCGTAATAACTGCCCACGAGTTTTCCTTCATCCACAGACCATAAACCCCGCAGATATGTAAACTGGCTAACTTCTTGATGAAGGGGGGTCCACTTTTCCATCGGTACACGTTGGAATTGAAGGGAGTAAGCAGCTCCACCTGCGGTAATATCGAAGTGGTCTACATAATAAACGAGGCTGTGACTCATTGGGCCCAGATTCGAATTTTCTGCAACTGGGATGACCTCTACGCCGATCTCTCCAAGACAGACATCTGCCATGGAGGGAATCCCATATTGTAGTTCTGTCCATTTCCCCGCTTCCAATGGAACATTTGGACTGTAGAATCTCTGCTTGCTATAGATGTCTTTCACATACAGACGCGCTATCGCTTGTACGGTCGTATCGGCAGGCAAGCTGACTTTGGCGCTTATCCACTGACCAGGATACAATAGCGGAGAAAAACTAGGGTCATAGCGACTGTCGTTAAAGTCACTTGGTATGTAATAGGTCTTATAATAAGCCCGATACCCATTCCCCTCAAATGCATTGTCGAACACGACTTTCAGGGAACTGGTGCCCGATGCAGATATGGCGTTTGAATGTTGGACGAATGCGGTAACATTCGATCCCTCATCACATTCCACCTTGAATCCGTGCGTAGAACCCGGCAGCTCAAAATGGAAACGAGGGCCACGGCGGAGGTGATCCCGGTTCAGCCAAGGCGCCCAACGCTCCGGGTAAGCTTCGTCCGCTATCGTATAACCGATTCGTGCGATTTCAAAAACAGTATCGGGAAGATCACGAATATTGAGCGTGCCAATCACGCCGGAACAGATCAGGATATCGTTGATCGGTTCACGCCAGGAGGCATCGATGCCCTCCAGTCCTACCCGAACACCTATGATCGTCCCTACGTTTGCTACGTTGCAATCGGTATCCCATCCGCACATATTGCAAATGTTGATACTGCGTGAGAAGTCGCCTTCTCCATACAACAGGGAAAGAACAATGACCGCCGAGTTCGGAATGATGTGACAAGCTCCTGGATAGCGATCGTACCCATAATTGCCTTGCACGAAAGCGAATGCCTCTCTCCAATTATCGGGGTTGCTGCTATGATAAGCCATGATGTCACGTGTCATCCGGAAGTACTCGCTTTCCTGCGGAATGACAGATAATCCAGTTTCAATGATACGAGATACATCCTTCTCCCCGAAGGCCGCGGCGATGCAGGCAGCAATGAACATAGCTCCGTATTTTCCGTTACCGTCATGCGATACGCTGGCCATTTTCCCCGCATAATTTGCAGCCAATTCCGGTCTCCCCGGAGCGATCAAACCCCAGATGTCACAAAATATCTGCCCTCCGATTTGTTCTGCTACAGCCGCACCATTGACGGCAATCGAACCGGATAGCGGTGCTTTTATCCCATGCTTCAAATTCAGATAAGCGGTATGTTCCGTCGATTTTCCATATCCGCCCCACCAGAAGAAACCATGACCGTCGGGGGCATAATTAAGCCAAGTCAGCCCCATCTGTTCTTCCGTGATATCGGTAGTATGTGTGTAGTCCTCCAATGCTTTAAGGAAGAATAACGGTCCATTAGTATCGTCGTCTGCCGCGAAATGCTTGAACTGATTCACATAACCGGTAATTTCACCATACGTTCTGGCGATTCGCTCGTAACTCCAGCCTTCGATGTTGCTGCCGTGCCGGACTCCAATGACTTTTCCGAGCCAACCAGCATATACGCTTTCGATATAATCTAGTGGCATTGTGTAGCTCTTGTTTAACTCACTTGTTCGTGTGACTGTCATGTGGACCTCTCCATTTCTTCCTGAAGATAAATGATTACCACTGCCAAATTTCAGCCTTTAAAAGCCCGACGACAATCACTATGATCGTAAACACAGGCTTGGTGATCGGGACATGTATTTCCAGAATATCCCCCAATGGTTAAGTCCGTCAACGTACTCGCTAATTTCTTTAGGTATGCCCCGCTTGAATTCAAGCATTTAATGCTTTGAAATGTAATACTGGTCGGAGATCAAATGGTAAGGTCAGTCTCTGGAACACAAATAACGCCCTTCCAACTTCCTCTGGGGAAGCGAAAGGGCTGAAATGTTTGTTTTTCTCGATTAAACAAAGGCGGGGATCAATTCCTGCTCAAATATTTGCTTGTCAGTGATTGTTCTGCGCTTAAAAGCGCTCTTGGTGTACCTTCGAAAACAACCTTACCACCCTTGCTGCCGCCTTCAGGACCCATATCAATGATCCAATCAGCATTACGGATGACGTCCAGGTTATGTTCGATTACGATTACCGTATTACCGGCATCCACTAGACGATTCATAATGTCCAGCAGATGAGTGATATCCGACATGTGTAGTCCGGTTGTCGGCTCGTCCATCACATATATACTTCCCTTTTTGTGCAGTTCGCTGGCCAGCTTGATACGTTGACACTCCCCACCCGACAATGTGCTGAGTGGCTGACCGAGCGTCAGATAATTCAGACCAACATCGCTCATGGCCTGCAGCTTGCGCTTGGCTTCTTTGATTTCGAAGAAAGCAAGCGCTTGTTCAACGGTCATCTCTAGCACATCAGCGATCGATTTTCCATTGAGCTTGTAGTCAAGTACCTCTTCTTTGAACCGCTTACCGCCGCATACCTCACAGGTTGTTTTTACACTGTCCAAAAAGGCCACATCGGTATAGACGACACCAAGGCCCTGGCAGTTCTCACAAGCCCCCTTGGAATTAAAACTGAACAAACCGGCGTTCACTTTATTGGCAGATGCAAAAGCCTTGCGCACATCGTCCATAATGCCCGTATAGGTGGCCGGATTGGAACGGGTTGAGACACCGACCGCCGACTGGTCAATCACGATTGCATCAGGATGATTTTGCAAAAACACATCGTTGATCAATGTGCTTTTTCCCGAACCGGCAACGCCTGTCACTACCGTTAATACTCCTGTTGGAATATCGACATTAACATTGGTCAAGTTATGCAGACTGGCGTTCATGACGGATAGCTGATCCTTGGCCTGGCGAAAATGCTCCTTGATCGGCATCGCCTGCTTCATATGATTGCCCGTCAATGTATCCGACTCCAGCAAGCCGGAGAAACTACCTTCGTACATAATGGTACCGCCATGGCTGCCGGCATAAGGACCGACATCCACAATATGATCAGCGACCTGAATCACATCGGGATCGTGTTCCACGACAATGACCGTGTTACCTTTATCGCGCAGCTTTTGCAGCAATTCATTAAGCCGGTGTACATCACGGGGATGCAGACCAACACTCGGCTCGTCAAAAATATACACCACATCCACTAGACTCCCGCTCAGATGCTTGACCATTTTGACACGCTGGGATTCCCCACCGGATAAAGTGTCGGTCTCACGATCAAGAGTAAGATAATCCAGACCGATATCCACAAGGTGCTGCAATCTGTCTGACAAGGCTTTAGCCATCGGTGCAGCTATCGGACTTTGAATGTCCTTGATAACCCCGATCAGTTGGCCTACCTCCATAGATGAAAGCTCGGCAATATTACTGCCGTTGATCTTACAGCTGAGCGTTGCTTGGCTAAGACGAGCGCCATGGCACAGATGGCAGGGTCCTTCGATGATAAACGGCTCCACTTTTTTCTGGGTACGCTCTGACATCGCTTTAATATCCCGCTTGATATACTTGTTGATGAACTTTTCGATGAAGCCTTCTACAGTAATATTTATAGTTTTTCCGCCAAACTGTGTCCCTACCTTCTTGGCCTTGCCATACAGCAGTTCCTCCAGTTCATCCTTAGAAAAATCACTCAACTTCTTATCTAGATCGTAGGAGCCTGCCTGCACGGTCATCGTCCAGTCCATACCGTTCACCGTGGCGTCCGGCAGCATAATTGCCCCTTCATTCAGCGATTTGAACATATCGACTGCCTTGGCCATATCTACCCCCATACTACGACCGATGCCGCTACACTCGGGGCACATGCCCTGCGGATCATTGAAGGAGAACATGTGAGCTTCACCAACATGCGGCTGACCTACACGGGAGAACAGAAGACGGAGAATGGGCGAAATATCGGTAATCGTCCCTAAGGTCGAATGCGCACCGCCACCCAGGCGCCTCTGGTCAACAATCACAGCCATGCTGAGGTTCTCAATGGCGTCAGCATCCGGCTGTGGTACACGCGGCAAAAAAGTACGGACGAAGATGCTGAAATTTTCATTCAACAGACGCTGGGATTCAGCGGCGATGGTATCGAACACAATCGACGACTTACCCGAGCCGGAAACGCCGGTAAAAATGGTGATTTTGCGCTTGGGAATTCGTAAAGATACATTCTTAAGATTGTTTTCCCGAGCACCGCGGATTTCAATGTATTCTTGGGTCATAACGATCTCCTGTCTCAAGAAAATAAACTGCATATGCATTTTAAATAATAAGATTCGGTTTGGTGTCGTGTCAACGATTCATAGTATGTTATTTGACCCTTCACCCCATGTTAAAAAAACCTCAGTATAATTATACCCGGGCTGTATGATCATAACTCTAGTTTGTTACCATAATGAAACTTAAATGAAACTTAATTTCAGTAAAAATCGTCTATTGTTGTATATAAAAAGAAGAGGTGCAATCTATGAAATCCCTGTCAAAAATTGTGCTGTGTACTGGTCTTGGAGCAATGCTTGCTGTAGGCTCCGCTTATGCAGGATCAAAATTGAGTCTATTTATTAATGGCCAGGAGTTTGTATCCAGCACACTGGATCTTCAAGTCCAAGATGGTAAAGTGCTTGTTCCGATAGATAAACTTGCAGAAGAATTTAAAGGAAAAGCGGTATATGATGCAAAAAAGAATGAAGTTCAAGTGACGCTGCCTGACTCCGCTCTACAAGCGATTCAGATCAAACGTTTGGAATCCGGGTTGGTCCCATCCACAGCCAAAGAAGCTTTGAATACATGGGTCAAAGGCATTCAGACTCGAAACGGCGCACTGCAATATGCTGTTTTCTCCCCTGATCTGCGCGCTAAAACTAAGAAAGAATTCGATGATTATTACTGGACAACAGGCGGCTCGAGTCCACATATGACTGAGATTGATAAGCTCAAAACAAAAGCTCTGAATAAGACAACGACTCAATTCTCATTCGATTATGGTCTTCGCGCTTCCAATTGGAAAGGCACGGGGTCTGCAGTTGTCACCGTGCAGAAACTGACCTCCGATGGCTATGAAGGCTGGTACATTACAAATATTAAAATGAAGGATCCCGGTGATACCGGTCTTACGATCGGTGTCGAGCCGTTGAAAAAATGATCCCTGGCCTCCCTGTAGTCAGCAGTAACTTGCTCCGGTAACGAGCACTTTACTTATAAATAGGTGTACACGGCAAAAGGGTCGATGTTTCTGTTGTCAGAAATATCGACCTTTTTTAAATTATATTGATATATTTGAATATTGGACTAGATTCAATCTGCAGGATTGATAATGGCCAGAACCTGATGATCCTCCCACGCCCCGTTGATCTTCACATTGCTTCGGGAAATGCCTTCTTTATGGAACCCGGCATTCTCAAGCACACGAATAGAACCAGGATTTCGAGGAGAGGCTTCCCCTGTGATCCGGTGGAACTTCAGCTCCTCGAATGCATAGCGCACCACTTGCTTCACAGCTTCTGTCATATAACCTTTGCCGTTATAATCCCGATCCAGACTATACCCGATCATGCAGCTTTGCAGCGAGCTACGCAACACAAAGCTCAATCCTACGCTACCAATAATGCGATCGTCCTCCCTGTGACATACCAAGAAGTTATATCGCTGATCCTCTTCTCTATCGGTCTTATCCTTAGTAATCTTCTGAAGCTGATATTCTTCCGTATAGAACTCCTCTGGAACACTTGGCGAAAACTCCTCAAAAAACTCCCGGTTACGCTTGTACAATGCTGCCAACTCTGCAGCATCCGCCTCTTCCGGAAAACGGACGTATACTTGCGGCTCTACCATCTGTATCATCCTCACCATGAATTGATATTATTTTAGCGGATAGATAAGTTGAACGTTCTCTTGACCGATCAACCCTTCGTAAAGTGCATGATTATGATCAGCAGCTACAATACATAGGATTCGTGCTTTTGGACTTTGTTACAAAGAAGCACAAGACCATTTTACTGACCTGGAGCAATCTTGTTGATTGAAAATATTAACATTTAATTATAAAATTAAACAAAGGAGGTGTTAACAATTAACTTTTTACAATTCATGTTAGTTGGAGCATTCGGCATTGTCAATATCTTATTAGCAATCATCATTATCAAGATATTACTTACAAGAAAGTTACCAAGTAATAATTACACTCCATTTGATTACATCACGGCCCAAGCTCTTGTTGAGTTTCACGATGAGAAAAAAGAGATAGAAGAAAATGCGGACCATGGTGATGATAAGGACAAAAACATCATTTCGTTATCAAAACGACCTTCTCTTCCCTAATGCACATTAATGTTAGAAAAATATCTTGAACGAGACGAAATAGAAGAATTTTTACAGAAGGCTAAACCTCATGGCATAGACAATGACTACAAGATATTCAAAACAATTTGCGATATACATAAAACAATCTACCACCTTACTAACAATCGATATGCGTGGGAAATGACTCCTCCAAAGAATGATACATTCGTCAGAATTTTTGATTTTGACGAAATCATAATAATTTCCACGAAGGGCAATTCATCCTCGCAGATACCACGTCACTGAGCGTATGAATGCTAACATTGCTCCAGGCGTCAGAACATACTTCAGCAAGAGATTAAATGACCTACAATTACAAGAAATGTGATCTTTTCGTGATCTTTTCATAAAAAAGAACCAAGACCCTTATCACACCAGCATTTATAAGGGGTCTTGGTTCTTATTTGTATATCAGGTCCCAATATTCGCTAGGTGGTTCACCCTAATAGCCCTTGTCCGTAGGATCTTCTTTATATCTCTCCCAGATTGCCGGAAGCACTTCACCACAGAAACAACATCTTATATACCGATGGTCACCATTTCTCGCATCTCCTAATTATTGAGATTTGCTACAATGGGTCTCGCTTAGATTACCCTTCAACTATATCCGCACGGAGATCTGTCGCAATCTCAAGCATTTTGGGAACAATAGCATCATGCGAAATAGCTACATATATATCTCCCATGTAAAGCCGGAAGGGAATCTCCACATCCGAGAGCGTCCACATAAAAAAATCACCATCGATAGACATGGTACTTTCTGGTCCTTTAACCGTAAGCACCTGTGAGTATGTAAAGTCCGGTTGGGATGAGAAGTAGTTCTTGCACTCTTCCAAGGAGATGGATTGCTCCACATTGTTTTCCTGCATCGATCGTGTTATCCGAAAACGCTGATTCATTGATAAGCCTCCAAGTAATGTTTTGTAGTTCTATGAAATAACATTTTCTCATTCCGGGAGCCCCCTGTCAAAACCATATAGATTTGTTATCTTGTCCAGTGTTCGGGTCCACTGTTTGGTGTCTTAGTGCTTCAAATGAACTACTCATTTAAACAAAGTTTTTCATCCTCTCAGATCCTCAATATTCAAACAAGGCAGAGCATGCTATAATCCCCAAAAGGGGTGATATCAATGAAATTCTTACTCGTTGTTTTAATTCTTGCGGTGGTGTTTGGTGTATTCAAAAAGAAAAAGATTTAGTAGCCGTCCCCAACTTTGGAGGTTCACTAATATATCGGTTTACGCCCCCTCCCCCTGATACGCCATATGCGGCTATTGTTCGGTATCTTCGCACTGTGCATTAACTAATGCTATGAATAATTTTTCTACCATTATATTTTCTGATATAATGTCATGTATTAAACAAATGAAAGGTAGATTAGATGCTAAAAAGTGAAAATATTCTTCTTAGACCATTTATTCTCTCAGATGCTGAGGAATTACTTCTCATGCAAAATAAAAATCGATCATTTTTTTCAAATTATTCAATGACTCGCTCTGCTAACTACTGGTCTTTAGAAGCACAGCAAGAGTTAATAGTAAAACGTGAGAAAAATAAACAAAAAGATATCGAATACTATTTTGGTATCTATAAAGATAACTCTCATCAACTCATTGGCACCATCAGTTTATTCCAAATTATGCGTGGTGATCTTCAAAGTGCTATCATTGGATACTTCTTAGATCAAGAACATAATGGAAATGGTTTTGCCACACAATCAGTTAAGTTAATCGTCAATTATGCTTTTAATACCCTTCATTTACATAGAATTGAAGCCGGAGTGCAACCACACAACATCGGTTCTATAAGAGTTTTAGAAAAAGCAGGTTTTCATAAGGAAGGAATAGCAATAAAAAATGTTAAAATTAATGGGATTTGGGAAGATCATCAGGTGTTAGCTATTATAAATCCTAATGAGTAGGGTTATTAACTCCATTGGCCCGATGACTTGTTAAATTAACTCGACTCATATCAACGCTATGGGTCGTTTTTTCTTTGTTTACTGCACAATATGCGTCTACTAATCATTTTCTTCGTCTTGCTTTGTTGAATTTCTCTCCGAATCGATCCCAAATCCAGGCCTTTTCGTAAAGATTTTCATCTGCTACTTTGAATACTTCTTCTATAAGATCATCAACAAAAAAATGAACAAAGGCCCGCGGAATCGCGGACTTTTGCTCATTTGATAATCAATGAATCTGTACATATACACTTACTTGGCCAAGAGTTTCTTCATGTCTTCGACAGCTTCCTGAAAATGAGGATACAGCCGGAACTCAATCTCCATATTTACAATACTTTGATACGCATTTATCCACTCAAAAACTTTCTCATAAGGGATATCGCCCCAGCCGACAGGCAAATGCAAATCACCATAACCATAAGGCAGATTGCTCATGTATGCCTTGGCATCGTACAGTTCCCCAAAGTTATCGTGTACATGCAGGTGCTTCACATAAGGCAACGCAGCTTCAATGGCTTTTTGAAAATCATAACCATAAGCAATGGAAGTCAGATAACAATGGCCAATATCTAGTGTAATCCCTACATTGTCCAGTCCGACATAGCGAATATGTTCCACCACTGTCTGCGGATTAATGCCGTAGGTGTACTCATTTTTAATATCGTACCAGATGTTGTTCTCTACCCCAATCGTAATTCCAGCGTCCTTAGCTATGCTCCCCAATCTACGCAGCTTCGTAGCATCCTCTTCAAGCAATATCTGAAACAGCTCTTCCCGGGGCAACCGGCCATAGATGGGGAAATAATGCTGCATAAGATTATGATCCGTCAACTCAGCATAGGAGCTATGATACACGATGGTGTCTGCGCCAATCGCAGCTGACAGCTCAATGCCTGCTTCAAAGACCCTTTCGTAATCATCGCCTTTGGCGCACGACAATAAATTCAATTCATAGGGTAAATGCATCGTATATCCGAGCTCGTATTTGTCCAGCACCTGGCGCACTCTCTCCAGCCGTTTCTGGTGAACACGGCCCCCAATCACTACGTCAAGCCCATGCAAGATCAGCTCGGCGTAATCGCACCCGGCATCTGCAATATATCCTAGGTGGCGTTCCAGCACCTCTAAATCTCCATTCACCATGTCCGCATTCAGACTGATTCCAATTCCTTTTATGTCCATATAGGTATCTCCTATTGTCGGCTTCTCTTTATTTCCACTCTCCGAGAATATCCTCATAGGCTTCGAGATAATCGTTCACCAAGCTTTTGGCCATGGAATAGGAATTAACCAGTGGATGTACCATCAAAGCCTTGATTGCGGAATCTTTGGATTTGTTCAGTACAGCCTCTACCGTATATCTTTCGAATAGCTTCACATTCTTCATCAGTTGATAAGCATGCTCAGGCAGTTTCTTCGGCGTAACCGGAACCGCGCCTTCAGCTGTCATGCGGCAAGTGATTTCAAGAACGTCATTTTTCTCAAAACCTTCGACATAATCGCCAGCTGGAATGTTCAGCACAATATGCTTCTCAATGCCTTGATTCATTGCTCTTGCGAAGTCTAGCATCACACCGGCATAACCGAGTGTATTCGGCATTTCGAGCTTCTCGTCCTCTGCAGGCTGCTCAATTGGGCCTTTGCTTGTTTCGATAGCCATATAAGAAGACTCACGTTTGTGCATGAACCGCAGGTAGGTTTGCAGTGCCGCTTCCGGATCAGCGTCGATGTCCATTTCTCCCAGCACACGCAGCATCTCTGCATTATTAGCTTCGACGAACTTGGCGCGGGTATCGCCGCTCTTCATAATATTCTCAACCGCTTGCTCCCGGTTATAGTAGTAATACAAGTATTCGTTAGGCAGCAGTTTTAGTGTATCGATCAAATCGGGATCAAACATTTTGAACTCGCCGACCTTGGCAATAAATGCTTTATCCGATACGAGGTCCTGCAGCAATTCTTCGCCGTCCTGTACGACGCTTGTAATCCAGGAGAGATGATTCAATCCAACAAACTCCACATAAAGTTCGTCTGGGTTAGCGTTAATCGCTTCGGCAATGCGGATCTTGGTCGAGCTTGGTGTATCACAAATTCCGATCACGCGATCATAACCAGCGGTATGCATAGCTTGAGTGACAAGCCCGGAAGGATTAGTAAAGTTGAACACCCACGCGTTCGGGGCCAGACGTTTGATTTTCTCACAATAATCCAGCAGTACAGGGATCGTACGAATCGCCATAGAAAAGCCCCCTGGACCCGTTGTTTCCTGTCCGATCACGCCGTACTTCAGGGCAATTTGCTCATCGATTACGCGGGAGCGGTCATTGCCTACCCGAATGGTTGTGATCACGTAATCTGCATCGGTAAGGGCATACTCGATATCATCACTAAATTCCAGCTCCATCGGAATGCCGCTTTCTGCAACGACATGCTTGCACAGCTTGCCGATGATTTCTAACTTCTCGCGATTAATGTCATACATGACGAATTTCGTGATGCCAATCTCTTGGGCCAACATCGTTAAACTCTTAGTGAAAAATACCGCGCGGACACCCGCGCCCCCAATTAATGCCAATTTCATTGTAAATCCTCCTCAAATGTAATATGGAATTAAGAATGAAGCTATAGAAACTGCGACTAATTCCCAGCCAAAAATGCGGTCAATTCAGCTAACGTAGGAAATCCTGCGTTGCCTCCACGATTCGTAACTGAGAACGAGCCACAGGCGGTACCAAGGGTCAAGCAGCTTTTCAAATCATGACCATTCAAATAACCATAGAGATAACCGGCATTAAATGAATCTCCAGCGCCTGTGGTATCCACAACTGTTACGGGGTAAGAAGGATGATGCAGTATCGTCCCTCCACGGGCAGCAATTGCTCCCCGCTCTCCAAGCTTGACGACAGCTACAGGTACATGAACGGCGATAACAGAGAGTGCCTCCTGGACATAGGATTTACGTGTATAGTGGAGAGCTTCCAGCTCGTTGCAAAAAAACACATCGACGAATGGAATGACCTCATAGATCCCCTCGTACCACTCGCCAGATTCATCCCACCCAACATCCATGGAAACCGTCAGTTTGGCTTGCTTCGCCTTCTTAACGAAAGTCATATATTCCTTATGGTTGGAGCGCCCGTTATATCCAGTGATATGGACGTGCCGGACTTCGGACAACAGCTGCTCATTAACGTCATTCAGCGTAAACGCTGTGACAGTACCATCGTGAGTGATAAAGCTCCTGTCCGTTTCCGGATTAAAGGCGATGCTGATCCCTGTACTTTGTGTTTGGCTAAAAGCAATGTCTGTCGCTACCCCATAACGCTGAAGTTCATCAATGATGAACCTTCCGCAATAGTCGTCGCCCACAAGTCCAGTTATTATCGGACGCATTCCAAGCTTGGCCATGCCTAACCCGCTGAGTGCAGTCCCGCCCCCGATGTGAAAAGAGATATTCGGAACCCGAATCTCTTGCCCGGCATCCGGAATGGCGTTGCAGCCGCTTACGACGATATCAATGTTTCCTGCTCCCACGAGCAGCACATCGTATGATTTTTCAGCTTCCAAAAGGCTTCCCTCCTATCAATATTCATTATTTATTCTGGTAACGTTACCAGTTATAAATAAAAGAGTTGTAAGTGTTTTATCAGATGATTATCTGGTAACGTTATCAGATTTGAGTAAAAAGATGTCCGAGATTCTTACAGCAAGCTTCTCAGACTGTTTCTTTCTACTAACTTGTGGCTAAGTACTACTTCCTTGACCCCTGGCGATTGCCCTTCGATCATTTTGATCAGAATATCAACGCTCATTTGTCCGATTTGCTGAATCGGTTGATGCAATGAAGTGAGCTTCGGACGGACCGTTTCTGTAATGCTCGAATCATCGAACCCGACAAGCGAAATGTCATCTGGAACCTTTAGATCATGGTCGACAATGCAATTGAGCACTCCTACGGCCATATCGTCGCTGACGGCGAAGACAACGGTCGGCAATTGTTCGCTTTGGAGGAAGTTCTGCATAATGTCATATCCATCCTGCTGTTTGAAATTACCGAAACGGACCCAATCCGGATTCACCGAGATCCCCGCTTCCACGAGTGCTTTCAAGTAGCCATCATAACGGTAGCGCCCTGTCGAGAGCTCCTTCGTATCTCCCCCGATAAAAGCGATACGCCGATGTCCCAACGAGATCAGATGTTTTACAGTGTCATACGACGCCTGCATATCATCAATGTTAACCGAGGGACAATTCACTGATGAATTCGGTTTGGCGCTGCAAAATACGGTGGGCGTCGTCAACGATTGGAGAAACCGCTCAATATGCTTATCCATCATCTCATGCATAATGATAATGCCGTCGACCTGCATCTCCTTAAAGACCTGCAGATACTTCAATTCCTTGTCCAGATTATCTTTGATGTTACCCACAAGAATGTTGTAACGATTCTGGCTTGCAGCTTCCTCAATATGACTTAGCGTGGAGGAGAAGAAGCTGGTAGAGATATCAGAAGCGATTACACCAATCAGATTCGTCTTCTTGCTCACCAGACTGCGGGCAATGCTGTTAGGAACGAAGTTGAGGTCTTCTATTGCTTGTTGCACAATAAGCCTAACCTCTGGTTTCACATACTTCCCATTATTCAGTACCCTGGATACGGTCGAGATGGAAACGCCGGCCTTCTTCGCGACATCTTTAATGTTGACAGACAGAACGTTTCCCTCCTCTTCTTTGCGATCATTATGTTTTCAATGATGCTCTAGTTGATAATCAAAATATATCAAAACGTTTTCAGAGTCGTCAATACTTTTTTATTTATAACTTTTCCTTCATTAATTTCACCACTTCTTGATAAAAAGATTCCTCATGAGGAACGAAATGATTTTTGTCAAACGACTTATTCACCAGAACCCTTGACCCACCGCTTTTTATAATAAATCCACTGGCTTGAATCTGATCCTTCTCCCCTAACCAAAGATCATAAAAATCATCAAATTCCACCTTAAAAATTCCAGCTACCTCTTCTTCTTGTAATGTAAAATCTTCAAGTGTTTGTGTGTATCTATAGAGAAATACATTCGCTAGCTCTTTATCAATAAAGTTAGGTTGCTCGGCAATATAATCAATAACTCCTAATGGCTCTAGTTCATGAATGGCAACGTCTATTCCTATTTCTTCTTGTACTTCTCTTATTCCATCAAGTACAGTTTCATGAGCCAATATATGTCCGGCAGCTGTAATGTCCAGAAGATTCGGGTAATCCCCGCGATCCTTCGCTTTATCACTGCGTACTGTCAACCTCTGATTTTTTGGTAGAATCTTTTCTTAAGGCTATTTTCTGAAATATTACTGCTAAATAAAAAACAGTTATAGTAATTTTACCCTCACAATAGATTCACTTAAAGAGATATTATAGACATTAGTCCAGTTTATAGAGGGAGATGTATTATGAACACTAATGCTCGTTCCGATTCTAAAGAAAACATTTTTACGATTGAATGTAAGGATGTAATTCTACGAGAATTTTTAGTTACTGATTTAGATGATTTTCATTCACTCACCTGGCAACCTGAAATACATGGGTTTTTGCCAGGATTTAATGTATCTAAAGAGCAACGGAAAGATTGGTTTATGAACTATGAAATTCCAGAGAATAGACAGTTTCTTCATGCGGTTTTGAAGGGTGAAGACATTGGTGATCATCGTCTTCGTTTAGGAATTGTTTTGAAAGAGACAGGAGAATTTATCGGCTGGTGTTACTCAGGGATGAAAGACGAATTATCGCCACCGAACCGAGAAATCTCATATGCAATTTCCAAGGATCATAGAGATAAAGGCTATACAACCCAAGCTGCACAAGGAATGATTAATTATTTATTTGAGAATACGAACGTTAAGGTGCTTAGTGCTATTGCTCTATTACAAAACGTTCCGTCTAATAGAGTAATACAAAAATGTGGTCTTAACTTTCAGAGTATTATCGAGATTGACAATAAAAAATATAACTATTATAAACTTGATAAAAAGGATTGGGCAGGCAACGTTAGAGAAGTCTAGACCGATAAAGGTGATCACACGTCAAAAGGATTTCTCTCTTGTAAATACAGCATCCACTTCTCCGGCTTGTGTGTGCCAGAAAGGGGCGTTCCACTTATATCGTTGAAGCTTTTCTCACAATCCTTGCATAAATAACGTTGGCGTTCGGATATGTTCCGTTGTCTTTCTCAGACAATTCCCGTAGAATAGCAACAATCTTTTAGAAAACCGCCTTTATCAAACAAATATCATCCGAGTACTGCTGCCTCTCTCCAACCTCCAAAGGAGCTAATATTCTCTGCATTCACAGTAGCATAAGGTTCACACAGAAACCCGCTAACTATCCTTCCATCACTTAACTCCACTTGCCCTATACCGAGCGGAGCAGGAATGGAAGCTGTAAATGCGCCGAAGGAAGCGCTGGGCATTTCCCATAACTCTACGAGGATAGACGATCCCCCTTGTTCTGCACGGATGAGGCCCGGTTTAGGAGGCTGCGTCTGAAGTTTATACAGTTTATACCTTGGTGCGGTTACGGTTTCCTCCTGAAAAACAGCTCGGAGTCCCGTCATTTGATTAGTAAGCGGCATATCCCGCATATGCAATCCACACACTGCAACTGTAATCCTGTCTTCCTGCTGAAGCAGGATTTTGGAGGCAACAACTAGATTAGCTTCTTCTTCCGGTAATGTGAACAGTGTGATTCCAAAGGGAAGTCCGGCTTCAGCCCACCCTGCAGGCAGCGCAAGGGCACTGAGATCGAGCAAATTGCAATGATTGGTGTAGAGTCCCATTTTACTATTAGTCTCGATTGGATTCGCTTTTACTTGTTCCCTTGTCCAGGTCCCACCGCAAGTGGGCAACACGAGCACATTCCCCTCAAGCAGTGCAGCAATGCTACGGCGAATCTCAGCCAATCTATGTTGTGCCTTGAAAAGAGCGGCAGCGGTGAACTCCTCTTTCTTACCCGAGCGTAGAACCGTTTCTGTCACAGGAAAGACGGAGCCTGGATGCTTTTCTACAAAATCCTCAAGATCCGTCCAGCGTTCTGACACCAGAGGACCTTCATACAAGAGCGCCGCTGCTTCCTCCAACAAGGAAATGTCAACTTCCTTCACGCGCACCCCCATTTCTGCTATTGCTTGTTTCTTGCGATTCCAAGCTTCCTCGTATTGCTCGGCAAAAGGCCCGTAGAACTGAAGCGATCCTTTCGGAAGCAAAAGAGTATCAGGCATAACTCCCCGCCGCAGGGGGCGATCTAACGAATACGGATCTTCTCGATCTATTCCACGAACGACCAGGTCCACACGTTCCGCATCGTCCAGCACATGCGTAAATACAGTCACACAATCAATAGAGCGGCAAGCCGGTAGTACACCCTTAGTAGGCCATGCGCTCACGGCTGGTTTATAGCCGATCAGATGATTTAAGGCTGCGGGAACGCGCCCCGAACCGGCTGTATCTGTCCCCAGCGCAAAGGCAGCCTGCCCGCAAGCTACAGCCACTGCCGAACCAGAGCTCGATCCTCCACTGATCAATTCTGCACGGAGTGCGTTATGTGTATCGCCATAGGGACTTCTGGTGCCGACCAGTCCGGTTGCGAACTGATCCAGATTGCTTTTACCAACAGGGATCGCCCCTGCTGAGATTAGCCGTTCCACTACTGTCGCATGATGATCCGGTATATAAGCAAAGTCAGGACAGGCAGCGCTCAGTGGCCAGCCAGCAACCTCGATATTGTCTTTGACCGCAAACGGAATGCCCCAGAGCGGGCAGTCTTCCGGATCCAGTTGCTCCAACTGATCTAAATACGGCTGAATTCTCTCTAGTGACGGCGCCAGAATCCATATATTCTTCTCCTGAGTCTGCTCTGCCCGCTGAATAATGGCCGCTATGACATCTTGAGGCGTAAACTGATGGTTGCAGTATCCTTTGTGCAGAACTTCGACCGACAACAGATTAGGTACAGATTTCATCGTCATGAAGCATTCACCTCCTGAGCTGGATACAAGGCAGCAATACAGTCTCCGGCACGCACCTGGTCACCGGACGATACGTAGATTGAAGCGATAATTCCGTCATAAGGCGCTTTTTGCGGAAACTCCATTTTCATACTTTCTTCTATTATTAGGTCTTCGCCTTTCCGAACCTTCTGCCCCACTTCCACCAGCACCCGCCATACACTTCCGGACATAGAACTGCTCAGGCCCATACTTCCTTCAGGCAATTCTTGCTGTTCCAACACGTCGATATTTTCCGGTTCAGACACATGCTCTGCGATACCAAGCTCCTTCCAATAGGCTCTCTCCTGCTGAAATGCGGCCTGTTGTGCTTGGCGGAAAGCGGATGAATGCTCCTGTATCTGATCCAGCCAACGGAGATAATCTCCCAGATTAAAGGTAGTCTCCTCTACCTCTACAACAAATTCTCCACGCGGGAAATCCTCTCTCATCTGCAGCAAATCTTCTTGGGACACAGGATAAAATTGAATCTGATCAAAAAAGCGCAGCAACCAGGGTTTTCCTTGCTCAAAATTCGCCGTAGATCTGAACTTGTTCCACATCTGCACCGTCCGGCCTACAAACTGGTATCCCCCCGGTCCTTCCATCCCGTAGACACATAAATAAGCTCCGCCAATACCTACGGCATTCTCCGGTGTCCATGTACGCGCAGGATTATATTTAGTTGTAACGAGCCGATGGCGCGGATCAAGTGGTACGGCTACAGGTGCCCCTAAATACACATCTCCAAGCCCCATAACGAGATAGGAAGCGTTGAATACTACCTCTGCGACTTCTTCCAATGAACCTAATCCGTTCATGCGACGAATAAACTCCAGATTGCTCGGACACCAAGGAGCATCGGGACGTACATTTTGCTGATAACGTTCAATAGCAAGCTGAGTGGCGGGATCGTCCCATGACAAGGGCAGCTTCACAATTCGCGAAGGGACTTCGATCGATTCCAGTGACGGCAATTGCAGGTCCAGATCCAGAATGAGCGCAGCCGCTTCCTTGACCGTAATTCGGGTCGTATCCAGATGAATTTGGAGCGACCGGATGCCCGGCGTCATTTCTATAAAAGGAATGTTGCCGCTATCCTGCACCGCCTGCATTAAGACATACACCTGAAAGCGGTAAAGCAGATCCAGCTCACGATCACCGTACTCAATCAGAATGTTCTCGTCTCCAGAACAACGAATCCCGATCTTGAAACGGCGCCCAGCCTCTTCATAAGCAAGCAGTGGCATATAATCACCTGAAGAAATGTCCTGTAACTGGGGCAGTGTTGGCGTGGTTTGACCGTGCACTATGGCGTCCAGGAAGGAATTCTGCTCCTCTCTAAGCTGCTCTGCTTCTTCTACCGTAATCAGTTTAAAGGAGATTTTGTCGCCCGGACGCAGCTGGCCCACCTTCCAGAATTCGGCGGAAGCCGTCGTAACCGGACATACGAATCCTCCCAGGCTCGGTCCGTCCGGTCCAAGCAGTATAGGCATGTCTCCGGTCAAATCCAGCGCACCGACAGCATAAGCATTATCGTGAATGTTCGAGGGGTGAAGTCCTGCATCCCCACCGTCTTCCCTTGCCCATAATGGCGCAGGACCGATCAGCCGCACTCCTGTCCGTGAGCTGTTAAAATGCACTTCCCACTCCGTCTCCGTTAATTGCGTCAAATATTCAGTTAGCAAATACTCCTCCGTACAATGAGGCCCCGGAATCACACCAATGGTCCACTTCTGTGTAAATTCAGGGATCGCTTGCAGCGAGAGCGGTTGCTGGATTGTACCCTGATGGCGATGCACCTTCAAGACCGCGCCGGGACGAAGTGCACTGCCCATGTGGCCCCCGAATCCGCCCAGTGTAAATGTAGAGGCACTGCCGAGAGTTAGGGGCATATCAAATCCGCCGCCTACAAGCAAGTAGCTTCGCATGCCGCTGACAGATTCATTCAAAACCAGCGTCGAGCCTGTGCCTGCCAGTGTAGGTGTATATAAGGGTACAGACTTGCCATCCAGCGTAGCTGCCATATCTGATCCGGTAAGGCAAAATACCATCTCATTCCTGAAGCGATAGGACCCGCCACGCAAGGTCATTTCGAGTCCAGGTGCACTATCGGCATTTCCGAGCAAGCGATTCCCTATTCTGAAGGACAGAGCATCCATCGGCCCGGAAGGCGGAACTCCAATATCCCAATAGCCTTTTCGTCCAGGGTAGTCTTGCACGGTTGTCTGGACTCCCCCGTCAAGCACTTCAAGTGCATGTTCGACAGGATTGAACCCATTTAGCATATTCGTATAGACAAGTCCTTCTTGAAACAGGTCTGTAGCCAGAAACGTATAAATGTAAGTCTGATTCGTCGTTATTCCGTACACACGTAATTGGTCTAACGCCATTCTCATTTTCGCAATAGCCGCAGGCCTTGAATCCCCATGAACAATGATTTTGGCAAGCATTGGATCATACAGCGTAGTCACTTCAAGACCGTTTTGAATCCACGTTTCAATTCTGGCCTCTTCCGGCCATACAATATCATCGATACGACCATCACTAGGACGAAAATCATGGAAGCAATCCTCGGCGTACAATCGAACTTGAAGACTGTGACCTTGCGGAGTACGGATGCGTTCGGCGAGATTCGCAAGGTCTCCGGCAGCCTCCATGACCATCCATTCCACCAGATCTACTCCCAGCACCTCCTCTGTTACACCATGCTCTACCTGAAGCCGAGTGTTCACTTCCAGGAAATAGAATCCCTTCGATTCAGGATCGTATAAAAACTCTACCGTCCCCGCACTGCGGTACCCGGCTGTCGCCGCCAGACGCCGAGCGCTTTCGTGCATCTCATGACGCGTGCTATCCGGCAGATTCGGAGCAGGGGTCTCTTCAATGATCTTCTGGTTCCGCCGTTGTACTGAACAATCCCGCTCACCTAGAGCAACGGCTTCGCCTAGGGCATTCCCGAAGATTTGAACCTCCACATGACGAGCCCGTGCAATGTATTTCTCCAGAAAAACGCCGCCATCGTTAAAGTTCGTCGTTGCCAGACGCGTTACAGAATCATAGGCTTCGCGCAGCGCCGATTCATCGGCGCATATTCTCATCCCAATCCCGCCGCCACCGGCTGTGCTTTTCAACATCACCGGATATCCAATTTCTGCAGCCTGTTCGACCGCCAGTTCAAGGGAGGGAACCAGCCCTGTACCAGGCAGCAGGGGAACACCAGCCTGCTCGGCAATGGAACGTGCGGTATGTTTTAGCCCAAACATCTCAATATGCTCCGGGGAAGGGCCAATAAAAGTGATACCATGTTCTCCGCAGGCTCTCGCAAACGAAGCATTTTCACTCAGAAATCCATAGCCCGGATGAATCGCATCTGCTTGGGCCGCTACCGCTGTCTGTAAAATAAGCTCTGCGTTCACATAGCTTTCTTTAGCGGGACCGTCTCCGATCAGGATCGATTCGTCCGCTTGTTCAACATGAAGGCTGTCCCGGTCAGCCTTGGTATACACTGCAACTGATGCAATGCCCATGCTGCGCAACGTACGAATAATTCTTACAGCAATGGCACCGCGATTGGCAATGAGGACTTTTTTAAACATGAGATTCGCTCCCTTCTGCATCCCAGATCAGCACTTGTGCGGGTGTAGGGTTGTAGGCATTGCATGGGTTATTAAGCTGCGGGCAGTTACTGATCAGCACGGTTACAGAAACCAGCGCGACCAGCTCCACATAACGCCCCGGACCGGACACACCATCTGCGAAGGTGAGCTCACCTTCCGGTGTAACGGGCACATTCATGAAGAAGTTCACATTGGGCACGAGATCTCTTTTGGAAAATTCACTCCGACCCGACAGCATCAACATGAACGTGTCCCGGCAATTATGCATGGGAAGCGTTTCGTGAGCATAACGGACAGTGTTGCTTTGAGCCGAGCAAGCTCCTCCAATCGTATCGTGCCGTCCGCAAGTATCTGCGGTGATCCGGAGCAGCTCCCGTCCGGATTCAGCGACCAGCACTGAGCCTGTCGTCAAATACAGATTCTGCTGTCTGGTGATCGTCTGAATAGCGCTATAGTGATCTGCAGGATCTTCAGCCGCGTAAAATAACGTATCGACCGCTTGGTTTCCTTCCAGATCAAGGATGCGGAGCACCTGTCCAGCGGCAAGATCATGCATCCAGCCCTCACCTGCCGGTATAATTTTGTCATAAACAGCTTTGGCCGGGTCGAGCGTGCTGTGGATGGGTTCAAATGTATAAGTGCTCATGTTAGTTCGCTCCCTTCAGTAACGAATAGGCATTCCATGTATTCTCAAAAGCTCTCCGGTTCTCATTACAGTGAATCAAGCAGCGGTCATCAGGTCTGATAGGCTCAGCATCACTGAACAGGAGTTCAATGGAAGTATCGGGGTAGCTCGCTTCCGGATCCAGTGGATTAGGTGTGTTGGACAACACGAGCAGTACATCCATTTCCGTGCGTAGAGTAACCGATGTACCTGCCGTTGGATGCTGCACATATGTCATAGTGCCGTCCAGCTCACACACCACTTTGGAAAAAAAGTTCACCGGAGTACTAAGATCGCGCGGGACTAGCCCATGCCGGTACATCTCAACGATCAGGTTCTCATAACCGCTGCGGAACCAGGCATTACGTTCATCCTGATAACGGCTGTAACCATATTTTCTATCCGTCATATCACGGGTTGTATAGCCAGCTAAAGTGTCGTGCCAGCCCACCGTGTCATCGGTGATCGAGGCAAGCACCCGGCCCTGATCACTCATAAGTACATGGCCGGCTGTCAAATAAGCCGTATGTTGAGCTTTTAAGGTGTCAGGCATGTTATAGCGCTCGGAAGGATCAGACGCATGAAATAGCAGTGTTGTCAGATTGGCACGTTCGCCAGCTGCTGTAATTCGGATGCTTTTCCCTCTACGGATGTAACCAGACCATTTGCCGCCTGCTTGAATACGGATTGAACTCATGTCATTCCCTCCTGTTAGTGAAAAAAATAAAAAAGCCCGGGAGAAATACCAAAGATAAGACTTGGTAAATTCTCCCGGGCTTTTTTCCCGCCGTGTACATAGTTGCGAAGTGGCATCCATGCGTTTTCTCTCGGACCAGCCAACCGCCAGAGCAGCTCGGAACCCTAGAAAACATTTGATATTCGATTTGTGTAAACAATCCTAACATACAAATGAACATAATGACAAGGAATTATTTTGATTTTGTGTTATTTCAATAATAGCGATGATTTTAATGTTAGGTTATTGCTTTTATTTTTGAAAACCAAAGAAAAAAAGCTTGTTTTTTACGAAAAACCCTGATTAAATGTGAGGTGTCATGACACAAGCGCAAAACAGCAAGTATTTTACGTGAAATGAAGGAGGAGATTTTTATGTCAGATAATCTGACCCTAAAAAGAAATTTATCTCTGGTGCATGTCGTGACTATGGGGTTGTCCTGGATGTCGCCCATGATTTTTTTTACCAGCTTCGGTGTGTTATATGCAGGATCCGGCGGTATGCTTCTGGCCGCATATCTCCTGGCCTTTGTAGCGATCTTGTTCACGGCTTTGAGCTATGGTCAAATGGCTCGCGCTTTCCCAGTGTCAGGTTCTGCGTACACGTATGTCACGAAGTCCATGAATCCTTTCATTGGCTTCCTGGTGGGCTGGGCCATTCTACTGGATTATCTATTCTCTTGTATCATTGCAGTACTCATGTTCGGTATTAATCTGCATGCGCAATTCACTTCCATCCCTTCTTCCGTCTGGATTATTGGCTGTACCCTTGTAGTTATGATCATTAATATCATCGGGATTAAGACTTCAGCCAATGTCAGTAAAATCTTTGTGCTAATGCAGATCCTCTTCATTGCCGGTTTCTGCGCGTTGCTGGTGTATAAAGCGCTGCAAGGTGGCATAACTGCAGGATTGAACCCTTTTGCAGTTAAAGAAGGTGTGTCTTTCTCATCTATCCTTGCTGGAGCTTCGCTTGTCTGTTTCTCTTTCCTCGGATTTGATTCCATTACTACGATGGCTGAAGAAACCAAGAATCCGAAAAAAATCATCCCCCGTGCCATTCTTATCATTGTTTTGTTGGCTGGCTTAATGTATTTCGGCACTGCCTATCTCATTCAGCAAATGTACCCTTCCTTCACTTCCAGCAACGTGGACTCGGCAGGATTTGAACTTATGCAATCCATCGGTGGACGTCTGCTTGCTTCCATCTTCACCTTTGTCATTATCTTCTCTGTACTGTCCCAAGGGATGTCTTCTATGACGACTGTGACTCGCCTACTGTTCGTAATGGGTAGAACCTCACTATTGCCGCGAAAATTCGCATCTGTCCACCCTACATTAAGAACCCCTGTATTCAACATTATTTTGGCAAGCGTAATCTCGTTATCCGCGATCTTCATCAGTCTTGAAACAGCGATAAAATTTGTTAATTTTGGCGCATTAACCGCATTTCTGTTCGTGAATCTCTCCGTCATTTTCCATTATGTGATTCGTCAAAAACAACGTTCTCCGAAGGATCTATTCTTACGATTGCTCTGTCCGCTCATCGGCGCTGGATTTGTATTTTATCTCATAACACTGCTGGATATCTCTTCATTGCTGCTAGGTTCTGGATGGCTTGTAGTAGGATTAATGTATTACGCTACGAGAAGAATGAACTCGACTTCATTACCAATGGTGGAGATGGATAAAGCAGTCTTGGGTCGCCAGCGCCAGCAAGTGATCAAATGATGAACATTCCAATTTTCAAGTAAAGAAGTAGTTATTACTACAAAGGCAGCACAAAAAGACGGGCTTTCAGCTCGTCTTTTTGTTTTGCTTTCATTGTTATTGATGTGTTCCTATGGTCAGCTTGCTGAAGGGCAGTGAGGAGGCATCAGTCTTTTTTTCGTACTACCACAGATATGGAACTGCTGAGGCTGTATTTTAAATATAGCAATTGGAACATTTATGGATATTGCCGAACACGGCGGGATTATCGAGAATTCCTAGGTCATTAAGAAATTCATTCATAACTTGATAAAAACCATTCAAATCATCGGAATGGACACCGTGTCCGCAATCTTCGAAAACAGCAAGTTTTGTGTTTGGCCTGCTTGCTTCCATCTGTTTCGCTTGGGGTAAGTCGAAAAAGAAGCTTTTTCTACCGTGAATCAGCAGGATAGGACAGCTGGATGCTAACCAATCTTCCCACCAATCCCCATTTACTTGCACTATGATAGTTTGCAAACCTTTCAGATCGGTGCGGAACCCCCAGCCCTGTTCATCCTCCAGCACACTTTCTGAGAAATAATCGATCGCCCGGAGGCCTATGTTTATAAGCGAATCTCTTAGTTCTTTTAATGATGCTGATCGGTATGGGAGTTTGTTCGCAAAGGAGAAGTCCGAATGAATCTCTGCACCGATATCTTCGACAATCACGGCATTGACCAATTCAGGGTAACGGGCGGCGAATTGATAAGCGTTTATCCCACCTAAGGAATGTCCCAGAATTGTTACAGCTTGCCCTCCAAGCTCAGTTTGAATCAGATTCAGCACATCCGTGACATAATGATCTCTAGAGTATTCCCTCTCAGGTGCATGCTCACTCCAACCATGACCGCGTTGATCTAAGCAAATCACTCGCCAGTTAGCGAATTTAACCGCTAATTCCGAGAATGTTCTGGCATTTGCCATCGCCCCATGAAGCATCACCATTGTTTGTTCGCTCTCCCCGCCAAAGTCTAGATAGGATAGCTGGAGATTTCCTGATTTAAAATATTTCCGCACTGGTGTAATTTCATGATGAGAATTCGACATTTTTAATCTTTCCCCTTTCGAAATAAGATTTAAGTTGAACTTACAAGCGAAAGTATAACCATTAATAGTGACAAACATTGTCATAGTCAAAAAAAGAACGATCGCGAATCATCGCGATCGTTCTTTTAGTAGGGACATAAATTACTCTGCTGCTGCATGCTGATACATTGCGGCCAGTATCTCCTTCAGGCGGTCATCGTAGGCAGCTTCAAAAGAAGGAATAAGTTCATCGATTCTGTCTTGGAACTTCTGAGGGTCCTCTACTCCCAGCTCTGCTCTTAATTGCTGCTCTTGCACAGATCCGTTGTCATTCAACAGCATGGTCAGTATATCAGCATTGAAAAATTCACGAGGATGAAGGACTAATCCGTTCATCATAAACAGGGTGAAAAAGGAAGCCTTGTTGCCTTCTTCAATGGCCAATTTAGTCGCTTTTTTCGTATATAGGTCAATATATTTCTGGGCAAATCTGATGCCCTTCAATGGTTTGGAATAGACATGCTCGACACCTTTCCAACGTAAATCTGAAACAGAGCTAAGCCACCATGCAGGCTCAAGAGCTTGCTGCATTCTGCGCAGCGCACGTAGCTCAAACTCAGGCTGAGGATTGGCTAGCTGCTCTTCCAGGCTTGCTGCCAGAGTCTCGGCTTCAATCGCAGCAACAGTCATGCCTTGGCCATAAATAGGGTCAAAGCTGCATAAGGCATCCCCTAGCACTAACAGTCCTGAAGGCCAGCCCTCCAGCTGCTCAAAATGCTGTCGAACAGATTCCGCCAACCGATACCCCCGTGGTCCTTGATGCGGCTCTAATTCTTCGAGCAGCTCTGCTATATCCGGCGTCACTAAGCGCTTGAGCTCTTCTTCAAATTCAGCAGTGTTTGTTGAAGGATAATGTTCTCCTCCCGCACTGGCGATGGTTGCACCCGCAATATGATTTTCAATCCGGTGCACCATGACGGCACTTACCCCTTCGCCCGCCTGAGTATCATAGAAGAAGGATTTCCATTTTTGATCAACATGTGGAGGGATTTTATAGTTACGGGTGCTATAGCCAAGCGGAACTTTCAGAATTTCCGGTTCTGGAATCTGTTGTCCGAGCGATTCAAGCCATTTGATGACTTTAGAAGATCGGCCGGCTGCATCTACCACCAGATCCGCTGTCAATGAAGCTTCTGTTTTCAGTTCGTCACGAGATTTCGTATACACACCTATGATCGTTTGCTGGTCTTCTGAAGTCATTAACCCTTTGACCTCTGTGCTTGTGAGAAAGCTTACATTTGAAGTCTGCTGAACACGCTGATAAAGAACCCATTCCAGCAGAACTCTGCTGCTAGAAGCATCTTTATCAGAGATTTGGTTGACAAAGCTCCCATACTTATTAACCGATACTGTTGACTCTCCAAAGGTAGGTTGAGCGCCCAGCTCTATTAAAGTGTCTATATAGCCAGGGAAGTAGCGTTCAAGAATCATTCTGCCACGGGGAAGCACACGGTGGGGATGAAACGACTGGGGTACACCTTGACGACTTACAGGTTCTGTGGGGAATTCGTCACGTTCAACAATCAGGACTTCCTCATAATAATCAGACAAAACTCGTGCGGCCATTAATCCAGCAATACCTGAGCCGATTACTATAGCTTTACCACATTCTAATCTTTGTCCCATAATGTTCATTCCTTTCGTGCCTGTGATAAGGTTGTAAAGGTGACATTTGTTACAGTTATTGCTAGTGTATTATAATTTGAATAGAAGTGGAGTTCAAACGAAATACCCGTCGGATGGGCGAAAATGGACAAAAGAGGTGAAAGTGTTGCAACTACAACACAGAGTCAATACTCAAGTTCAACGAACCAGAGAATGGATACTGGAAGCCTTGCTGATCCTGCTTGAGACCATCCCTTATGAGAAAATCACGATTGCCGCCATTACCCATAAAGCGGGTGTCGCCAGACAGACATTTTACAGGAATTATAAGAGTAAGGATGATATTGTTGATACGTATCTGGAGACACTCTTTAATGAATTTATTACGGATATTAAAAGATTGTACAGTGAAGACAACGAGGATGTCATTCCGAAGCTTCTCTTTGAGAAATTGGAGCGGGAGAGCAACATCACAACGAGGTTAATGAAAGCTAACATTGAACATTTATTAATGAATCATTTCGAGCGTTTGGAACGCACCTATAGTAAGTTATATCGAAATGAGAAAGAATTAAGAAAACAACTCTATTATAGATATACGCTGAAGTATCAATTGAGCGGAACGTTCGGAATCATGGTTGACTGGCTCATGAACGGCATGCCACTTCCTGCTGTAGAAATGGGGGCGATCATCACGGAGCTTTCCAAGTCTTTTAGACAGACTGATCAATATGCACCTGAATTTCTTCAACGGATTGAGAAGCTTGAGTGTTGAGATTGGGGATTGCTGATGCCGATAATTTTTTTGCATACAAGAAAGACCTTGCGGAAAAGAAGTCTGATCCAATGCGGCTGTAATGTTTTTTACAAAATTCAACCGTCGATGCCATGTGGCTTCGACGGCTTGTGTGGATAGCCTGAAATATTCCCCGTTCAGAGTCTATAGCTGCAACCTTCTAGAAATTGATTCACTATCAGGCAATATTGCGGCAGCACAGGTAAGAATGCGCAAAGCGTCCTCTTCGTGGCCATTCCAAGTTAATGCTTCGGCGATTCGCAAAAATTCAAAATCGACTAAATAATACTGCCCATACTCCATTCCATTGATGCGATGATACTCTTCCAACGCCTTCTCTACTCCATCGGATACGACTAACTCAGCAACTTTATGTGCCATTGATTTCTTTAGCTGCTGAATGTTCGAACCAAGCATTAGATCAAGAATTGGAAAGGTTACGCTACCAAGCCAGATGTAGTCGCAATTGGTCATCACAGAAATAGCGATGTTTTCATCAGGAAGCAGAATCAGATCACTTAGAAAGCCAGTATCCCATCCTGAATGTGAAAGGATTCGGTGACCCTTATATTCCCCCATAAACCAGCCCAGACCAATCTGATTCTTCTCTTGCCCGTACCCCGTTGTAGCATGAGGCTTCCACATTTCATCATAGCAGTCAGGTTGCAAGGCACGATATCCATTCTTTGCAAGACCCTGATTAAGATGCATCAGCATATACTGACACATATCTTCAACGTTGGTATACAGAGTAGAACTAGGCCCATGTGCCCTATTGTAAGGAAATACTTCACTGATATAGCCGCCGTAGCCATCCGAAGTCCTTAGCACATGGGGTGCGGCAAGCTGAGCTTCCACCTCCTGTTTCAAAAAGGAACTGGACTGCATCCCTGCCGGTGCAAGAATATATTCTTGCATGTACTGCTCGAAGCTCATACCGCTCACTTTTGCTATCAAGTCACCCAAAATCTCATAGCCTATATTGCTGTAAGCAAAATTAAGTCCTGGCTCACTCAGTAGCTTGTAACAGCTGATACTCTTTACGTATCTTTCAAGACTTTGCTCGTCATATTCCGGCCGATCCCACGCATAATCTTCTTCGTCCGGCATGCCAGAGGTATGATTCAGAAGCTGCCTAACTGTGATATTTGGATACCGATCGTCATCCAGTTTAAAGTAACTAAGATATTTCGTGATTGGAGAATCCAGATCTAATTGTCCACACTCAACCAATTGCATAATGGCCGTAACAACGAATGTTTTGGAGACGGAGGCTTGGTGGAACAAAGTGCTATGAACAACAGGATCACCAGTCGATAGATTGGCTGTTCCATATCCACCTGTAAAGTAAATTTCGTTGCCCTTCACTATTCCGACAGCTAATGCCGGTATATGACCATTTGTGGTAAAATCATTCAACATAGCGTGCAACGGACCCTCATTTTTCCGATATGTATACATTGTGTCCTCCCCACAGATACGGCATGTGATTATTATGAATTCACCGTATCATTTGTTAGGTTTACATGATATAGAAAAAATGGTTTGAACTAAAGTGACCCCTAAGCTTAATGTTATTTTGGTCAAATGAGATTGATCTTCCCCTTAATGGAGCAGCAAAAAATCCCAACCTCTCATTTTAAACCTGAGAAATTGGGATTCTTCTAGTTACTCCTTATTACCCGTTATCTTTGGAAAAAAGGGATTCTTCCGCTACCTGCGCTAATTCTTCTGCTTTAGCACTGATCTCCTGGATGGTTGCAGTGAATTCCTGAATCGCGCCTGATTGACCATCGGCTAGCTTGTGAATATCAGTGAACGTATTATTTAAGCGTAGTAGAAGTTCCTGAATATTTTTCGTAATCCCATTAATCTGGTCTACATTCTCCTTCGAGCTTGTCGCCAGCTTCCGGATCTCATCGGCAACAACGGAGAAACCTCTGCCCACTTCCCCTGCTCGTGCCGCTTCAATGGCAGCATTAAGACCTAGCATGTTACTCTGATCCGAAATCTCCTTCACCACAGTGGAAATTTTACCGATCTGCTGCGCACTGGCGCTAACGTCCTTCACTTGACTCGTAACGTCAGTCACACGGTCGGTTAGATGAGTTACAGCCTCGCTGATCTCTTCAATAGATGCAGTAGTCTGTTCGACAATTGCTGAGAAGCTCTCGGCCATCTCAAAAAGCTTATTTGCTTTCTCAAGACTGGTCCCCATCCCTACACCGCCGATAACTCTGCCCTGTTCATCATGCAGCGGGATCGCGTGTGCAGCAAGTGGAAATCCGAACAACTCTTTGGGAACGACAGCGGACAAAGGCTTATTAGCCTTGATTGCATTCGTTACTATATCCCCTTCCCGTAGCGGGTCCCCGGGGCTGACATTCAGTGAGAAGGTAGCGCCTGGAATGTTGATGATCAGCTTCTCCGTGTCATAAATGCCAATCGTAATGTCGTCGTTAGTAAGGCTATTCAATAGTGGAGCTACCTTTACAAAAGCTCTAATCAATTCATGCTGTGTTTGCTCTTCAGTTACTGTACTCATTCGTTTTCCTCCAGTTCTTAATACGGGAATGCCCTTTGGCCATAATTAACCGAAATCCATTTCAACGTAGTAAATTCATCCAGGCTCCATTCCCCGTTCAATCGGCCTAAACCGGACTGCTTCTCCCCGCCAAAAGCTACAATAGGCTCGTCATTAATCGTGACATCGTTCACATGGATCATACCCGTTTGGACCTTCTTCGCCATCTCTACACCACGCTCAAGATTGGAAGTGTGAATAGCCCCGCTAAGTCCAAAGCGAGTATCGTTAGCAATCTCAATCGCTTCCTCTTCTGTCTCGAATGGAATGATGCACACAACGGGGCCGAACAACTCCTCTTGAGCTACATCCATATCACGTGTGACATTGGCCAGTACTGTAGGCTCTACCAATCTACCGGTAATTTTACCATGCAACAGCGGAACCGCACCCTGCTCAATCCCCCTCGCAATCAGCTTCTGCAGCGTGTCAGCCTGACGATTGTTGATAACAGGGCCAATGATGGTCCCTGGCTCACTCGGATCACCTGTTGTAAGCGTAGAGACCTTCGCACTGAATTTATCGACAAAATCTTGATAGATGTTCTTATGTACTAAAATCCGGTTGGCCGACATGCAAATCTGGCCTTGGTGCGTGAATCTGCTAAATGTCGCCGCTTGTACCGCGTAGTCGATATCTGCATCCTCCAGAATGATGAACGCACTGTTCCCGCCGAGCTCCAACAGTGGCTTCTTGAAGTTCTTCACTGCCAGCTGGCCAATATAGCTTCCGACCTTTGTCGAGCCTGTGAAGGAAATGATTCGCGGTATCGGATGTTCGACGAACGCATCACCAATTTCGTTAATGTCTGTAACTATAACATTCAATAGACCTTTCGGGATACCCGCCTCTTCAAAGATCTTGCCAATCAGCGTTCCACCAGTAATAGGGGAATCCTCATGCGGCTTCAGCACTACCCCATTGCCGGCCCCCAGTGCTGGAGCAACTGACTTCATCGACAAGAAGAACGGGAAGTTAAATGGGCTGATTACACCAACTACGCCAGCCGGAATGCGGTATAGGCGATTCTCCTTACCGTCCTCTGTAGAAGGTAGAATCTTACCCTCCATTCTAAGTGGGAACGTCGCCGCTTCCTTAACCATATTTTTCACAAGTCCGATTTCAAAAGCAGCCTTCAGCCGTGTTCCGCCCAGCTCCTGAACAATGATGGACGTAATTTCTTCTTCATTCGCTTCAATATATTTAACCGCATTCTCCAGGATATCACGTTTATGATACGGGTTAACCTTGTCCCATTCGAGCTTAGCTTTATAGGCAGCCTGATAAGCATCATCAATATCTGCAACGCTCGCAATTTGAAAATCGGTAATTACCTCATCATTGTAAGGATTAATGTCGACCAGCGTTTTACCGCTTTTGCCATCTCTCCATTCGCCAGCAATAAATTGTTTTCCTAACGTTGAGTAGTTCAATAGTATCCCTCCAGAGTTGATAATTACTAGCAATATATTTATTTATCGACATAATCCCGATAATTTGTTTGGATTTACTTCATTAAAAAGACAGGAATTGTAATTGATCTGACCGAAACGCTACTTTCAGAGATACAAAAGACCCTTAACCATAATATTAGTCAAGGGTCCACCAGCTGAACTAGATTTAATTGAATAAATGAAGCTGCGGGCTGTTCAGGATCATTCGCTTCCACGCTTCATTTTCCTGTGGGTTCGATTCCAGCCAACTCTGAGAAACAGTATACATCAGCAATCTGCGGTAATTTATAAATAATTCGAGGTTATTTAGAAATAAGGCGTCCAGATGATTTTCCGTCTCATAACCGTTCATAAAATGCGTGTAGAAAGATTTCAAACTATCCATATCCTTGAACGGCTCTTTCATTCCACCAGCTGTCGAAAACAACAGAAACTGTGAAGCGATAGCAATATCATTCGCGAACCAGTGATAACAGGCAACATCGAAGTCGATTAGGACAATCCGGTCTTGTTCTAGCATAATATTATTTATATGCGGATCGTTGTGAATAAAGCCAAAGGTATCCCGGTTTATCGGAAGTTCAGACAGTTCACGCTTAAGGCTCTTCCAAGCCTGCTTAACCTCTACATCTTTACACCATGAATAAAAGGAGTTCCATTCACCCTCCCAGTTCATTGCGTCACTGTCTTTCTCCTGCGCATTCCCTTTCCAAGTGGGATAATCCTTTGTGAGCCGGTGTAGCTTTCCTATCATTGCTCCGTATCTGGTGTGGAAATCCTTGGTGAAATCATTGACCCCTGGAACACTCCCGCGGATTCTCTCCATCGTATAAGCTACCAGGATATTGTCACCTGTATCCAGTGTTTCGATAAGGTTATTGTTCGCATTCATTACCGGATAAGCGATGTCCATCCCATGTGTTCCTAGATAGTTGATAAACCGGGTGCGTTCGTTCATTTCTTTAAATGCCCTATCAGCATCTTTCTTCGGAACGGCCATAATCTTGAGAACCATATCGCGGGACCCGGAACGATAGCCATAGAGAATACCGTCTGATTCCTCTCCTCCACCGCCCACAAAAGTCAGGGCATCCATTTGGGTACCGAATTTCTTGGCCATTGTGTCCAGCGAGTGATCGGATATTTTGATCAAGACCTGTTCAGCTCCTTTGTGAAAAAAATGATTATTGTAAAATCATAATCTATTATGTAAATAAAAGAAGTGTATTACTTTATTGATATTTTCTACACGTTTAATAATTATCCACTATAGCCAATTAAAGGTTATTATTGTATTGGGTAAAAATTCTTTATATGCTATATTATTCTTTTACACCAGATAAAGGAGATGAGATTATTAGAAAAGTAAAACGGATTCTGCTGTATCTCGGACTCGCGATTCTTTTACTTGTGGGCATAGGGTTGATCTTCCCAACATGGACACCCGCAATAAAAGGAGAAAACAGCATTAGCGAACTCAAGCAAGTCGAAATTAATGGCACTGGTCATGAATTGATGATCCGGGGTCAGGACAAGAGCAATCCTGTTGTCATTTTTGTACATGGCGGTCCAGGTGTTTCTGAAATACCTTATGTGACCAAATACCAGGATGAATTAGAAAAGCACTTCACGATCGTTCATTATGACCAACGGGCCACCGGGAAATCGTATCACTTTGGAGAAGACTACTCGAATCTCACGAGTGATCTATTAGTGAAGGATTTGCTGGTTTTGACAGATTATATAAGTGATCGTTTGGATAAGAAGAAGGTTATTCTGATGGGGCATTCGTTTGGTACCTATATTGCTACACAGGCAGTACAGCAAGCTCCTGAAAAATATGAAGCCTACATAGGAATTGGTCAGATGGCAGATACCGTAGAGAGTGAACTGGATGCCTTGAATTACATGATCGATCAAGCCAAATCAAGCGGCAATACAACCGATGTCCAGCATTTGCAAGGATTAACCGATAAAATCCAGAGTGGCGAGCAGTTAGCTCCACGAGATTATCTCCGAAAATATGGCGGGGCAGCAAGATTGATCGATGAAGCTACCGACATAAGGGACGGTTTCCTGTTCGGACCGGAGTATAACTTACTGGATATCATCCGTTTTTATCGCGGCTTATTTTACTCACAGGATACTTTATTAAAGCCAGCTATGGATAAACCTCTACCAAGCCTAGTCACCAAACTAAATTTACCTGTGTACTTTATTATGGGGAAATACGACTATATGACTTCTGCGGATTCAGCTCATAAGTATATGGAGAAGCTAGAGGCGCCTCAGAAGGAACTTATAATATACGATCAATCCGCTCATTACCCTCAATTTGAAGAAAAAGCTAAATTCTCGCAATGGATGACCGATACATTCGCAAAATAAATTTGTAAAATGCATAATCAAAGTTTGCATATAAAAAGGCTCCTCACGTGTTCAATCGAACCATGAGAAGCCTTCTTGATTTTCACTTGTTCCCAAGTTCTCTATTCAGAGCCTACTTCGAGAATTTACTCCAATCTTCTTCCATCAGATCAGCAACAACAGACATTGCAGCCTTACTGCCGGAAGCAGCGGCATAAATCAACTGAGAAGGCATCACATAGGCCGAATCTCCGGCTGCGTATAGTCCAGCTACTTTGGTTCTGCCCGTCTCATCAGAAACGATCGCACCGTTGTCCGCAATCTCATAGCCTAATGATTTATCGAACCGGGCGTGAGGCAGTAAAGTAGGATCAATAAATCCTCCCCTGCGCTCCACAATCGTGCCATCTGTAAAATGTACCCGTTCCAGCAGCCCCTCTCTCCCGGAAAAAGCTGCGACAGGCGTGTCCACGATAGACACACCCCTGGATGTAAGCTGCTCCCGCTGATCGGTATTCAGAATATCATGGCCGCTCGTGCAAACCACGATGTCCTGGCTATAGCCCAAGACCAGCTTGACCTTATGGAATACACCAGGATTGTCGGAAACGACAACAAGCGGTTGATCTCGCAGCTCCCAACCGTCGCAAAAAGGACAATTGAACAGACTTTTCCCGTAAAAGTCGCGAAGCCCCTCAATCTCGGGAAACACCTCCTTCATCCCGGTAGCCAATATCAGCTTGCGAGCTATCACAGGCTCACCGGAAGAGGTGGACAGAGAAAAACTAAGATCTGTCTTCTGGATATCAATCACCTCGGTCGGTAAATGGCGAACAGATGGATAACGCAACACCTCCTCATAGGCTACACGACGAAACTCGGCTGGCGTAACCCCATCCTGTGTAAGGTATCCGTGAGAGGCATGTGTCACCCCATTTCTGGGCTGACTGTTATCAAGAAGCGCCACACTCTTTCTCGCTCTACCTAACACCAGTGCGGCATTTAATCCTGCCGGCCCGCCGCCGACAATGGCACAATCGTAGATCGTCATAAGTTGAATACCTCCATCAGATATATTAAATACTATACAGATATATTATATCTATAATTAAATGAACTGTAGCACTGCCCTTCACAGTCGTAAGGGCAGTGTATATTAAGCAAGAAGCTCATCTTTTCAATTACAGACCTAATGTATCTATGATAACTTTAATTCAATTTACCTGTCAAGAAGCTCTATAAGCGATGTTTGTTAATAGCGTTGGTTGACAAACACTAGAAAATCCTTATATAGTTCAACTACTGATAGTTAGAAGTATAATTGTTCAAATTTCAAAGGAGGGCACTTTAATGGATACCGAGCAAGATACACTCAGCCTGGATTTGCTGCAACTTGTCTCACTGAAAATAAAGAAACGAGCCGACGAGAGCATCAAAGAATTGGGGTTAAATTCTCAGCAAGGTAAGATGATCGGCTATATTTATGAACATCAAGATAAGGGTCTGATTCAAAAGGATCTTTCCGATCATTTCCACGTACGCGGCGCGAGCATCACCAGCATGCTTCAAGGTCTTGAAAAAAAGGGATACATCGAACGTAAAATCCCTGCCCATAACGAGCGACAAAAGAATATCTATGTTCTGCCCAAAGGCATTGCGCTTATTGAAGCCTTCGAGCAGTCCTTTCAACAGGTGGAGGCAGAAATCATTCAATCCCTCTCCGAGGATGAGCGACAGACCTTCAAAGAGTTGTTGAAGAAAGTCAATGACCATCTATAGTGAGACTCAGTGAATGCCCCTAAGGCATTGTAAAAAAACACTGTTCCCGTGGGGAATCAGTGTTTTTTGAAAGAATATTCATTTGTTACAGTGATCAACATTCCATTCTTCATTCAAGATAGAATATTGATACGCATCATGCCACATAGGCTGCCCACTTTCACTTGTTCTGAAAAAAGCTTCTTTCTTGAAGTGCCCTTCTCGAGTCATCGACAGACGCTCTAGCACCATATTTCAAAAGGTATAGCATCAATGAAATTTTATACATTAAGCTGCTCTAGTCCGGGTCCTCCTCATTTTCGATAGAGGTTCCGGTGAGGCCGATTTGGCGGAGAGTCATATTCGCCTCTACTTTAACAGATGCATTGGCAAAATCATGCCCCCAGCTAGGCTCCACCTTTCTCCAGGTGCGAGGATATTTGCGGTGAATATAACCGTTAAACCCAACGACATCCGTCTTCTCCTGCTGAATATGTTGAAGGAAGGCTTCCATATCTGTTTTACATTTTTGATTAAGTGCTTCCTCGGCCTTTCTGAAATCCTCCATCTGATCCAGATGCAGCGCAGTTTCGTTCTCTACGATCACTACGTCACCTTTGAGTTTCACTTCAAATTGCGGTTTTCCCTGAACCAGTTTCACGGCAATTTTACTGGACAAGCGGTGCATATCCATATTGATCACCCCTTTTCCTTTTATGGGGACCGTGATACTGAATTTATTGATTTTTTTAGTGAGCCAAAAAAAGGAATGAGTCTCCTCCACATTTAATTTGTATTTCATTTTCAGGTTATTATCAAAGACCGCAATACCTGTCATTTGCATTTCCTGTTTATGCGATTGCTCCTTGCTGGATAGAGATAGAAGCGGGAGTGTTGGGCTCTTTCCCGGATCATTAATAGCTTGCAGAAAATAGACCATGGCCTTGTCTGCCAATCCGCCTGTGTTTTGATGTATTTTCAGCGCTCCCGTCGCCGGAGAATCCTCGAGCGGATACACCATCTCCAGTAAGCTTAAGGCGGTCCCCTTCTCCACAATGATCATATCGGTTCTAAGACGAACATCTTTATTCCGGCTATATTCGTCCAAAATATTGGATAACCCATCTCTGGCCATACTCTCGCCGATGACGATCATTCGACGGTTTCCGGCAAAAATGGTACGTGACAACTTGGGTTGAATCTGATTAGCCGATTCCATAATCGATTTTCCTTTTCCAGTAAATACTTCAAAGTGCTTGCTCAGGGAAGCTAAATTCCCATCGCCGTTGTTGTTAGTATTCGATTGTGGGATGAAAATCATCGCACTGGCCAAATATTGTCCATCCTTATCTTTGTCCATCCCCCATCCAAGAATAACAGCACGGTCATTAAGCTCCAGCCGATCCCAGCATCCGGCGAGCATACAGGAAATAATAACCAAGGGAAGCAGTCTGTGAAGCATCCATCTCATGAATTCCTCTCCTCACGCGGATTTGATCGTGGTGTGCCGGACGTTGGAGGTGTTTTCCGCACGGCCGGACGCGGTCTGCGGTGCATCATCCAGCGCGGAGCGCGAATGAAAGTATCCCGCAGGGACTGGCCCTCCCTGTCAACGAGTGGACTCAGATAAGGAGTGCCGAAAGAAGACAGGTTCGTTAGACGAACGATCAAGAGAATCGTCCCCATTATAATCCCGAAGAGACCGAATAACGCCGCGAGGATCAGCATTGGAAACCGGAGCATGCGCGCAGCTGTACCGATATTGTAGCGGGGAGCTGCAAAAGAGGAAATCCCGGTGGCCGCAACAACGATTACCATTGGAGCGGAGACAATTCCAGCTTGAACAGCCGCCTGTCCAATGACCAGTGCACCTACAATGCTGACTGCAGAGCCGATCTGCTTCGGAAGTCTGAGCCCTGCTTCTCTAAGTCCTTCGAACATAAATTCCATAATAAGCACCTCAAATACAACGGGCAGGGGAATCCCTTCACGTGCGGACAATATGCTCAGTAACAGGTTAGTCGGCAGCATTTGGGGATGATAGGAAGTGATCGAAATGTACAGGGACGGCAGATAGATGGAGATGAGAAACAGGATTAGCCGAACCGCCCGGATTGCCGACGTATAAATGAACCGCTCGTAATAATCATCAGCCGCTTGCAGGCCTGACAAAAGGGTCATCGGCAAAATTAAGACGAACGGATTGCCATCGATAAGAATGGCCACTTTCCCCTCCAGTAGACTGGAGCTGACAATGTCTGGCCGTTCTGTGTTCTGGATCTGCGGAAACAGGGTAAACGCGGATTCTTCAATGAACTCTTCCATGTAATTCGAGACCTGATCGGCCTTTATGTTCAGAATCCGTTCTCTGACTTCATTCACGATGTCGACGGGCGTTATATTCTTAAGGTAGGCGATGACAACCTTTCGCTTGACGGTCTCCCCCACATGGAAAGCCTCGGTCTTAAGCGTTGGATTAGGTAGCGCTCTGCGTAGCATCGTAATATTGGTGTTCAAATCCTCGATAAACCCCTCCCGGGGTCCCCGAACTACGACCTCATTGCTGGGCTCCTCAATACTTCGCTTAGGAGGCTGGCTAACTTCCATACTGTACGCAGCCGCTTCCCCATGACTGAAGCAGACAATGTCACCGCAAGCAATCGCACCCGCTGCCTCATCGATATCAGTGATGGGTTCAGAGATAGAAGATACGTAGGTTTTGAGCACGTCAGCAGTAAAGGGCTCGTTACTATGAAGCTCACTCAAAGGCTTAATAATATCGAGATTCAACAAATGAGGATCGGTAAAGCCCTGAAGATAAATGAAGAGCAGCCGGGAAGGGCCCTCAAACTCAAAGTGTCTGAATATAACATCCGTACAGTCAGCAAAAATATCCCGCATCGCTTGTTCAGTCTGATCCAGATCTTCCGTCAAACGGATAGAATGCGACTCGTGGTCTGGAGTTTGATCTGACCGTGACGGGTTTCGTGGCAGGTTACTCAAAACCATCCCTCGCTTTATCCTGATTTATTCATGTGGCTAGACTTTGAAATAGTGAATGTACACATAGTAATACATACTGAGCATAAGAATCAGCAGCGTAACCCCGGACCATTTCCACCCCAGGCTCACCTTGGGGATTTTGGGGACTACACCAGTTTGTGCTTTTTGTTGCTTTCGTCTGTGCAGCAGAATCATGATCCAGAGAACTACCGGAAGGACCAGGTAAAGCAGCGGAAGCACTATCGGATCAATGTATCTCAAGAGAAGCGCCCGGGTTGTCAGCAGACTGGACGTAAGACCCGCTGCCCATACGGCAAGCACCGAAATGGGAATAATGAGCAGCTTCCATTGCTTAATACCAAGCCACTGTGCAGTCCCGTAACTAAGGCAAAATAAATAAAACCCCAGCTTGATGAATGCGCTGCAGACCCACAGCGCGATCATCACGACCTCAAGCCGCTGCAGAAACTCACCGACTTCAATATACCGGACCAGCTCATAAAGCGGATATTGCATCTTAGCGGCCAGTCCCGGTCCGAAGGTTAACAGGATAAAAGTCGTTGTGAGGACCATTAACCCAACCGCCAGTACAAATCCGACATAAATCTTCGGGGTTACCCCCTTTTGTTTGTTCAAGAATCCATAGACCAACACAAGCAAATAAGAATCCCCGTACATCTCCATCATTGTGAAGGTGCCTCTAGCCATGTTTAAAGGACTCGTATCAGCAGCGATAGGAAATAGAAATGCAAAATCCAGGTTGCTCAAGTTCAATATATATATACAAAAAAACATCAACACAATGAAAGGTCCCATCAGTTCGGCGCAGCGGGCGATGGTGTTGATTCCATTCGTAGCTACAGCAAAGGCAACGACGACAAACAAGACAATAACTACAGCCGTAAGTGGCGTTTCCCGAAACAAAGCCATGATTATAAAATCAACGACGGATCGCAAGGTATTCCCAAGTGAAATCATCCAATAGGCTAAATAAGGAAGCACCCAAAACCGCCCCACCCATTTGCCGAGCACTTCCTGGCTGAATTCTATAAAAGTCTGGCCCGGGAAATATTTTGCGTTACGTACGGCCAATGCCAGCACGATAAAGCCCGCGACGCCCGCCAGAATCACACTGAACCAGGCGTCCTGCTTGGTGACTTTCATCGTCCCGGACAGATAGATCGGAAGCCCGACATTTATGCAAAAGACGAGCCACATCATTTGATTTCGGGTAAGTTTCAAATTTGAGTCCTCCATTTGTTACCGATAACAACTGTATTATTACCTTGTTTTGGGTTTACATGCATATATTATGTTCACATCGAATGCAACGCAAAGAACCCCTTACCCGTACGTCGTACAGATAAGGAGGCTCTCATAGAATTAGTTAGTGATCTTAACTCATATTTTGCTCAAAGCTTGTCCAATATCATAATCAAGGATATTAATATCGGGATCCAATCCCAGTGCCATCTTCGCCAGCTGGCTGCCGATAAAAGGCCCCATCGTCAACCCCGACGCTCCCAGACCGTTGGCTGCTATTAGTCCCTCCCAGCCAGGTATAGCCCCCAGCACCGGAAGAAAACCGGGTGTGAACGGACGGAATCCGACTCGTACCTCTTGAAACGTACTATTGGCTAGAACAGGTGCCAGTTCTAACCCTTTGTTCAGAACTTCCTGCATCCCCCCGGGGGTAATCCTGGTATCATAGCCTTCAATCTCGTTCTCATGAGTCGCCCCAATCACAATCTTCTGCCCAGCAAAAGTCAGCAAGTACTGGTCAGACGGCGGCATGATAACCGGCCAGCTACCTATATCTTGTTGGTCTTCGACCTGCAAATGCATGATTTGTGCTTTTTGATAACGAACCTCGAATTGAACCCCTAAAGGTTGCAGCAACTGTGGTGCCCATGCCCCTGCACAAACTATGACCTCATCCGCCAGGAAGCTTTGTGCACCGACAGTTGCACCTGTTACACGGTTTTCTTGAAATTGTAGCTTGGCATCCCCGTGTACAAGGACAGCTCCATTTCTTTGCGCAGATCGAAGCAGTGCATCGCGTAATGCACGGCCATCGACCCGAGCGGCTCCGCTAATTTGAACAGAATGATAACCTTCTTCTAATAGTGGAAATAGCTCATGGGTCTCTTTGTCATCAAGTCGGGTTATTTCACCAATCTCCGGTGCATCAGTTTTGCGTATTTGCGCCCGTTCCTCCATCTTCCCGATTTTCTCCAGATCATGATGAATACTAAGCGCGCCTACTTGTGCATAGCCCGTCTCAGTTTCCCCTTCGTTTAAGAGTTCAGTAATTAATCCGGGGTAGAAACGTGCGCCGGACTTTGCCAGCTGGTACCACGCCTGATTGCGCCTTTGAGAAAGCCAGGGGCAGATTATGCCCGCTGCCGCATCCGTAGCCTGTCCGCTATCCTGACGATCTATGATAAGGACCTCTGCACCCATTTTTGCTAGCTGATAAGCTGTCGAAGCTCCTAGAATTCCTGATCCAATGATGATAACTTTCTTCACAATAACATTCCTTCCCTTAATCTCTGCATCTATTAATTATATCAGACTTAGCTCATAGACCCCCTCCGTATGACTCACACCCCAGGAATGATCATAAACCCCGCAGCCGCTTGCGAGGATTCAAATTATTGGAATCAGAAAATATAGAAGATAAGACCTTTACCCTCGGCTACAGTTTGGCTGTAGAAACGCTGGATTTCGTTAAAATACTGAAGCATATAGCCAAAGAACTCGTCCTTATCCTCGTCTGAAACAGTTTCAGGGTCAAGGGGATATACCTCCTCCTTTACCATGGCCGGGAAATCATACCGCAGGCGGAGCTGCTCTTCATCCAGCTCAGACATAGCCTGAAGCGCTTCTGCAACTTGCCCGGCGCGTAAGGAGAACGCCCCGAATGAGCCGAATTCGATACCTTTGTCTGACGTCAGCGGAACAACATAGCCAAGAGGGGCATCTCCATCGGAAATAACTCCACAAAGCAAATAGTGGATTGCCTCCCAGGATCTATCAATGTCCAGTCCGGGATAATCGTCTATTTTCAAACTCTTCAATGCAATCTCGCCTGCTGCGATTTGCTGCACCAAGCTGTCATCCATAGCAAAGTAATATCCACGCATTCCCATGTCGTCATCCTTCTTTCCATTTTAGTAATGACTATACTGACCTTTGAAAATGTAACATCGGGGAATTATTTTCATTAACTAATTCTCCCACCACTCTACTTATACGTCAAATAACCAATTCAAATTAATGTCTAGGTGCTAATCTCTCAAAGATTGACAGATTGTAAGCAATAGAACTATAATCTAAATTAATCAAAGTTAAATACTAGGATTTAAAACACCGCGAAGCTTCCCATCACTTTATGGAGCGTCCAGAAAAAGGAGCCTACCTCATGCCAAATGTTCAAACGTTCAAAGCCACTGCCCATCTGCAAGACGGCGTCAGAGTCGTAACGAAGGCAAGACAATTCGAGCTCATCATCGACGAACCTCAAAGCCTTGGAGGTACGGATACAGGAATGAATCCTGTCGAGGCTTTGCTTGCCTCTTTAGGCGCTTGCCAATCCATTGTAGCCCGAGTCTATGCTCCCAAGTTTGAAGTAGAGCTGGAAGATTTCAGAGTTGAGGTTGAAGGTGATCTGGATCTCGATGGATTTTTCAACCGATCTGAAGTCCGTCCAGGATACTCCGATATTCGCTACACCTTCTACATAAAATCCTCATCGCCTGCCGAAAGAATCGAGCAATTCGTGCAATTTCTAGAGAGTAAATGCCCTGTAGGCGACACCCTTGCCGCTCCAGTCAATCTCAAGTTGAACCGCATAGTAATTGAATAGTTGAAAATTAATAAACGGAATCGCTTTCAAGCTACAATAGGGCTGTAGAGTTGCTACCTAGCAACTTTGCAGCCCTATAACTTTTATTCAGAATTACATGATCCGATCTAACAAAAACTCTTATTGGCTCTGCCACAAGCTGCTGCAATAAAGTTGACTCAATCATCTCCACCATTCCATCATCATATAATTTCATATAATGCGACTAATTACGGTCTTCGGAGGTACCCAAGAATGAGCGATGTTCTTAGCACAGTAGATAAGGAAATTGACCGGCTGACATCATTTCTGTTGCAGCAGCAGCGGCAAGACGGATCGTGGCATTATTGTTTTGAGAACGGAATCGTCATTGATGCCTATGTCATTATTCTGTTCCGGATATTGAATGTGCAGAATGAGGCGCTGATCCGGAAGCTGTATGACCGTATCCTTAACGAACAGCAGCCAGGAGGGTTCTGGAGATTATACCCAGATGAAGAGGACGGGAACTTATCCGCAACTGTGGAAGCTTACTACGCCCTGCTCTATTCCGGATACAGCAAAATCACAGACGAGCCTATCCAGCGAGCCAAGCGTTATATCCAGTCCAAAGGTGGACTTGCAAAAGTCACCAGCATTTTAACTAAAGCCATTCTCGCTGCTACCGGGCAATCCAAATGGCCTTTATCGATCTCCCTCATTCCGCTGGAAGTGCTGATGTTCCCCAATTACTTCCCCATTAATTATTATGAGTTCTCCGGTTATTCAAGAGTCCACCTCACCCCTATGCTGATCATGGCCGACCGGCGTTTCTCGATTACAACCGCTGATGCTCCCGACCTGTCAGACCTCTTAGACTCACGAATTGACGTTGAGGAGCCGGACTTACACGGGTATCAGGAGATGCAAGATGACATTCACTCAGGTTTAAGCAGACTTATTGGAACACCCCGCTCTATCCATGAAGCCGCCAGGGACAAGGCAGAACAGTTCATACTCCAACGCATCGAATCTGACAGCACCCTCTACAGCTACGCTACCAGTACAATTCTGATGATTTTTGCCCTGCTGGCCCTGAAATACGATGAGCAGCACCCTCTGATTACTAAAGCTATTGAAGGACTTACAGCGATGCAGTACCGTTCCCCAGCTAAAACAACAATGCAAAACTCTCCCTCCACCATATGGGATACTGCTCTAATCTCTTATGCTTTGCAAGAGTCCCGAATAGGAGATGATCACAAAGCGATTACTCGTGCTGCATCCTATTTGCTGTCTAGACAGCACCATAAACGGGGAGATTGGAGCATCCACAATCCCAATGTAGAACCGGGAGGATGGGGTTTTTCCGAGTCTAATACGATTAATCCGGATGTAGATGACACGACAGCTGCATTACGGGCGCTCTATAGCTTGTCAAGAACAACGGGAGCGTATCAGGAATCCTGGAATCGCGGACTGAATTGGGTGCTGTCCATGCAGAATAAAGACGGCGGCTGGCCGGCTTTTGAAAAAAACACCAACAAAGAAATGCTCACATGGCTCGCCATCGACGGTGCCAAATCCGCAGCCACCGATCCCTCCGAGGCAGATCTTACAGGCCGTACCTTGGAGTATCTCGGGAACTTTACCGGGCTAGATATGCGGCACGAATTCATCAAACGGGGCAGTAAATGGTTAATCCATAATCAGGAGAAGGATGGTTCATGGTATGGACGATGGGGTGTTTGTTACATATATGGGACATGGGCTGCATTAACCGGTTTGGTGGCTGTCGGCGTGCCGACAAGTCATGATTCCGTGCAAAAAGGAGCCCAGTGGCTCTTAAGCATCCAAAACCCGGACGGCGGCTGGGGAGAATCCTGCCATAGTGATCGCCTTCTTCATTATGTCCCTTTAGGTGAAAGCACCCCCTCCCAAACAGCCTGGGCTTTAGATGCGCTAATCGCCACTCACCCAAAGCCAATACCCGCGATAGATCAAGGGATTCGCAAGCTTATTACCTCCATGCATGAAGATGATTGGAAGACTGTTTATCCAACAGGTGCTGGTCTCCCCGGCAACTTTTATATCCATTATCATAGCTACCGTTACATCTGGCCGCTGCTCGCATTAAGTCATTACAGACAGAAATACGGGGATTGCTAGATCAATGAATTCATCGTAGAATTAGGCAAAAGTAATCGTAAGGATATATATATTAACGTTGTTGAACTGTCGAGGGGGAACTTACCATGAACATCCATAGAGAACTTATAGCAGAACGACGAACCTATACCGCCTCTCGGGTGACACACTCCCACCCCTATGCACAATTAATTTTGCCGCTGCAAGGTGAAATGGCTATCGAAGCAGGTGCTGAAAATTATGTGCTCGGTGACGAGCTATTATTTTACGTCCCTCCTAAATGTGATCATTCTTTTCATTCCAATGTACGTAACGAGTTTCTGGTGTTGGATATTCCAGATGTGATGATTCCATCCAGCAGGCTGGACCATAAAGGAACCCCGTACGCGTTAAACAACAAGTGGAAAGGCATCCGGTATCTTATCCTGAATGAATTGAGCCAAGAAGCGGCCTCTCCTTCCGCTCTTAAAGAGCTGTACCCTTATATTTCGCATAATTTAATCAGTCAGCGGCAGCCTAGATCCATCCAGTATATTCATGAGCACTATCACGAGAATATAACGGTGCAGCAGTTAGCGGAACTAGAGCATTATAATCGGTCATATTATTCTGATTGGTTTATTAGAGAAACTGGGACAACACCGTCCAGTTATCTGCAAGACGTCCGGTTGAATAAAGCGAAGCAATTACTGCGCGAAACCAACTACTCCATGCTGCAGATTGCCCTTCAAGTAGGCTTGGAGCATCAATCTTCCTTAACCCGTTTGTTCCAACAAATCGAGAAGACAACCCCGAGCCAATACCGTAAACAGCATACCACATCTGGCACGGTGTAAAATCAACCTGAAATCCAGACAAAAATGCCCACTTCTGACCCTGTAAAATGAATATGAACTTGACCCGTGCAAGTACATGGCAAGTTCCCCTTATAACTGTGATTGTCTGTGAATCGCGGTTTTTGGGCATTTCATTTGAAGGAGCAGAATCATGTCGACAACATTGGGTTTACTATTCACATTCTTATGGTCCTCTGCGGCCATAGCCACCAAATTCGGGTTGGACTCTACAACACCACTGGCATTGGCCACGTTTCGTTTTCTTTCGGCCGGACTGCTGCTTTTTCTGTATGTGTACGGATTGAACAGGAAATTTTCCTGGCCGAAGCCCCGGCAATGGCTGCCGCTAATTGTGCTGGGACTTCTGAACACAACAATTTACTTGGGAGCGACTTTTTGGGCGTTAACCTATGTGTCCGCGGGCTTGTTTAATTTGTTCGTGGCCACCAATCCTTTTCTCGTTGCCTTCCTCTCCTATCTCTGGCTGAAACGAGGCATTTCGATAAAAGAATGGTTGGGGATGTTAGTCGCGGCCTGCGGATTGTTGATAGCTACCTGGCCGTCTATCGCGGGTGGCGAGGCTAGTATAAGCGGCCTGATCATTTTAGGGATCGGGATGCTCTCAATGGCAGTGGGGAGTGTTTATTTCAAGAAGATCAATCTGGATTTACCCAGCATCGTGATCAACACGTGGCAGTTATGTATCGGTGGGATCGTAGCACTGCCCATTGCCTATTTTCTCGAAAAGGATATCTTTTTCTTAAAGCCGGATATGCATCTCCTTGGCTCGCTGCTTTGGTTGGTCTTCGTCATCTCCATCGGGACTATGTTGCTTTGGTTCTATCTATTAAAACAAGACCCTGTTAGAGCTAACAATTGGTTGTTCATGACGCCTATATTCGGCTTTATTCTGGCAGCGGTTGTTCTCCATGAACAAGTAACCTCCTTTGATATCGTGGCAACTGTCGTTGTTGTGATTGGGCTATTCTTATCGGGCAATATTAAGCTATTTGCAAAAGTTAAACCTCGAAAGAACTGAACCAGGGTCCCACAGTGAAAAAACCGTAGCCGCTGCACAATAAGTGCACTGACTACGTTTTTTTGCGTTGTATTGCTTATTTCGTAAAAGCTTCTCGATGATTTAGCAGAATATTTCACTGAAAAGAATGACACTATAAGGTAAAGATGAGCCGGTTTATTTAGGAGGATGGGGAAAATAAAAACAAACATCTCGTTTATTCAATCCACCATGATTATTATGCTGAGCACTGGCCTTCTAAATCATGTCATCATCATTCCTATCCTGCTGGATGCGGCAAAGCGGGACGCTTGGATCTCGGTACTGTTGGCAGGCGCCTGTGCGCTAGTCTGGATTTTTATTCTGCACATTAGCAGTACCAAAATTAAGAAACAGCATCTTTTCGAATGGCTGGCAAAAGCATATCATCCCTTCGTTGGCCGTATGCTTGCCGTGTTCGCTGGCGTATATTTGTTTGTGATATGCATGCTTACAACTAGGGACACCGTATATTGGGTGCATCTCACCTTTTCCCCGGAGACCCCCATACTGGTACTTACTCTCATCTTACTTTTTATTTCTGCCATAAATGCTTATTTAGGCATTCATTCCCTCGCTAATACCGCCGGTATTTTATTGCCTTTTGTTGTTATATTGGGCTTTTTTATAATGTTCTCTAACACAACCCATAAAGATTATTCCTTGTTAAAACCTATACTTGAGCATGGCCTACAACCAGTCTGGAACGGAACTCTCTACGTTGGTGCGGGTTTTGTTGAGGTCATCATGCTTCTATTTATGCAGCATCACATCAAATCTCGCCTCTCCTACATTTCATTTCTGATTATGATCCTGCTTATTTTGGGTCTCACCATGGGGCCGATTATTGGAGCAATTGTTGAATTTGGTCCGGATGAGGCAGGTAAACTCAGGTTTCCTGCATATGAAGAATGGAGATTATTGACGATTGGCAGTTACATTGAGCATTTGGACTTTTTTAGTGTTTACCAATGGTTCAGCGGTGCTTTTCTGAGAATTTCCCTAACCATGTTCCTTATTCTCGACATATTCCAAATTCAAAGCAAAAAAATGAAGATGTGGATACTTGGATGCATTTTTTTAATGATTGTAGTGTTCACAGCTATCCCTTTTAGTGATCAATTTTTTCTGAAATTATTATCTTCCTACGTACTTCCCTTTTCTTTATGGGGGGTGCTGATTTTTTCTGTAGTTATTGCGGGGTTGATTAGCTTGGCTCATCGAAAGGGGAAAGCAGCATCATGACAGGGCAAGAGCAAAAGGATTCCCAAAAAATCGAGGATGTAGTTATAACATTATTCGGGTCAAGTTCGGATATCTTGAGAATGGATCTCTCTTTGTCTACCTCGGATTATGCCGTACAACTGGTTTATTGTCAGGGATTGTGCGATGTAGTCAAGGTGGAGCAATTCATTATACCCGAATTAAAAAAAATTCCAGAATCTATCCTTTTATCCAATGGACTTGATCTTCAGCAGAAGGTTCCGTTTCATATGACTTCCCTGCCAATGGATGAGATCGAACAATCGATGAAAGAAACCGTGCTGGGCGGTGATCTTCTTCTGATATTTACACCTTCGAATCAGTTCTTCACTGTCAAATTGGCTGATCCACCTAAACGTCAACCTGAGGAGCCGAATACGGAAGTGTCAACTCGGGGACCGAAGGATGGCTTTACAGAAGATTCTTTCACCAATATTGCCCTTATTCGCAAAAGACTCCAAACCGAATTATTAGCGGTTGAAGAATTCACGATTGGAACCCAAACTGCGACTAAAGTTCATCTCTTATATCTCAAGGATACGATCAAGCCTCATGTTTTACATTTAATAAAGACAAAACTGAACAATGTTCAAATGAGGGGATTGATTAGTAGTACCCAGCTTGAAGAAAGTCTGACCCGATTTTCGTTATTTCCATTATTCACTTATACAGGAAGACCTGATTATGCAGCCAATTCGCTTCTTCATGGTAAATTTGTACTTTTAACGAATGGTTCACCTACTGTAATAATGGCGCCGGTGACCTTTAACTTTTTGCTAAACACCTCGGAAGATGCACATATGGTGAATTTCTTTGTTGCTTTTTCGAGGTTATTAAGAGTATTCGGTGTGTTGCTTTCCTTGTTTTTACCGGGTTTTTGGATCGCAATCACTACGTTTCACCAGGATCAAATCCCGTTTACATTGCTTGCAACCTTAGTCAACTCCAGACAGGGAGTGCCTCTTCCCGCTCCTTTAGAAGCCATTGTCATGCTTATTTTGTTTGAAATTTTCCGGGAAGCGGGCATGCGATTGCCTTCCGCTTTTGGCCAGACCTTGTCGGTGGTGGGAGGTCTGATTATTGGTCAGGCGGCCATATCTGCTGGGATTGCAGGTCCAGGTACGATTGTGGTTATCGCCATTTCAGTACTTGCCACTTTTACATTAGTAAATCAGTCATTAGTTAGCGTTGTTAGCTTGTTTCGGGTTGCCGTGCTCATCATTAGCGGGTTTCTTGGGTTGTTTGGAACGATGACTTGTCTGCTTGCACTGATCCTCTTTATGGTCAATTTACGTTCCTTCGGGACCTACTATCTTTCTCCTTTATCCCCGCCACAGTTTAAGGAATGGTATAAGGTGTTTTTCAGAATGCCATGGGGGAAAAAAAGATTAACTGACAATACGAGGATTAAAGGACGAGATCGATAATGAGAATAATCCGATGCATTCTTATACCTGCACTGCTTTCCACACTCCTTACAGGTTGTTGGGGAGCAAAGGAAATTGAGCACATGATCTATGTGAATACACTCGGAGTCGATTATGTAGATAACAAGGTCGTTGTTTACATCCAGATGGTTAACTTTAGTGGCATCGCCAAGAAAGAATCAGGTCAAGCCCAGGAACAGAAAACATACGTAGGAAAAGCTGACGGTGAATCCTTTGATACTGCGATTTTCAATTTGTATTCGACTAGCCCGCAAAGAATTGTCTGGAGTAATGTGAAGACGATCGTTTTTAGTGAAGCAGCGCTAAAGAAGAGAGAGGTTGTAAACCAGGTATTGGAAGTGTGGGATCGATACTATGAATTTCGTTATACCGTTTGGACCATGGGGACTAGTGATTCCATGGATAAAGTGCTGAATACGACGTCAATCGCCGATTTATCGGTGATCTACTCGCAGCTTAACAGTCCTATGCGAATTTATGAACAGAGTTCCATCATCGCTCCGATGTACCTCTACAAGTTTATTTGGAAGTGGAGAGAAAAAGCGGAAACGGTTCAACTACCTTATCTAGAAATTATACCGGCCTGGACCAGTAACAAAGCGTCCTCACCCAATATTAGCATGAAGGGAATTTGTTTTCTGCAGAACCAGCAATTTCGGGGCTGCTTGAAGGATAACGATGTTTTAGGGAATAGATGGCTTGAAAAAAGTACGATAAGAACACCCCTGGTTATTAAGGATGAACAAAACGACATCCTCGCTTTGTTGGTCATGAACAAAATTAAATCCTCCATTCGTCCCAAGCTGAAGAACGGCAAACCTGTCTTCGAGATAAAATTGTCTATGCAGGCCACTCTTCCTGAGATCAGCACAAATCTAAGTAAGAAAAAGCTTGAACTGAGAGCTATAGAAGAGATTAATGAGCAAATTATGAAGACTTACACAAAAGGTCTAGAGATTGGTGCCGATGTATATGGACTATCGGATGTCTTCTATCGTAACAATGCACAAACGTGGAACAAGTTAAATGATAAGGGGCTAGTACCTCTCGATTCGAATAGCATTGACAAGCTCGATATCAAAGTGAACCTGATCAGCGGCGGTATTTCCAAAATGAAGTAAATCTATACAAAGAATCGCATCAGATCATAAAAGGGCCCTCGATATCAAGTATCGAAGGCCTGATGATATGATTTTATGAAACGGTCCCGCTCCATTTGTAAGTCATGACCGACTTGCCTGGAATAGTAACAGTGAAGCTTTGGCTGCCCCACTGGATTTTCACATTACGCTGTGCGCTGGAAGAGTTGTACGCCACTACGACTTTAGAGCCGTCTGGATTGCGGAATGCGACGTTTTTAACTTCTGATCCGGTGTTACTGTCAATGCGATAAGCATTCGGTACAACAAATTTACTGAAGTGACCGAGCAAATAGTATTGCTTATGATACGTTACATTGTTCTCAGGCGCGTCATTACGGTTATCCGAATTGCGGATCGTTAGCATACCTTTATTGCTGTTGTTCGCCGCAAGCAGGGCCGGACCATCTTTTTGATCCAGGGCAGCGTTCCAGGTAATGATCGACTTGGACCAGTTTCTCGTAATATTGATAAACTCATTGATCATATTATCGAACCCGCTCGATGTACCGTTCTGCGGATCATTCCAGTTGCCGAAGCCACCCTCCGTGAACCAGACGTCCTTATCCGGATGATTATTGTGGATCGAAGTCATCTGCGAGCCGTCCCCGCTATCATAGTGGTGGAAAGCGCTACCAGAAACGTAGCTGCCTTTGCCCGCATTCTTAAGATTGGTAATAACCTGATTAGGGAAGTTCCAATCCAGATAGTTATGGTCGAAAGCGATGATTTTGGTGTTGATCCCTGCATTACGCAGCGTAGGTCCGAGATAGTCGCCAATAAAGCCTGTTTGATCTTGTATATTCATGCCCATAGAAGGATAATGGGATGGTTCATACAGGGGTTCATTTTGCAGGGTTACGGCATAAATAGGTACTCCCTCTGCTTGATAGGCCTCGATGTATTTTTTGAAATAGTTCGCATAAGTTCCATAGTGCTCTGCTCTTAGCTTGCCACCATTCAACGTATTGGAATATTTCATCCAGGCTGGTGCACTCCATGGTGAGCCCATGACTTTGATATTAGGATTCTTAGCGATAGCTGCTTTCACCATTGGAAGAATATAAGCCTTGTCCCGGTCGATTGTAAATTGGTTCAGTGACGTATCGTTTGGCGCATCAGCATACGTATAGGCTGCCCAAGCAAAATCCGAGCTCCCGATAGGTTGCCTCAGCAGGCTGAGACCAATTCCCGTAGTTCCGAACAGCCGCTCCATCACTTCTGCACGTTTAGTGTTATCCAGTTTGTAGTTCATAAGCCAGGCCGAAGCATCCGTCAGAGAGACGCCAAAACCATCCATCTGTTGATACCTTTGGTTCTCATTCACTGTAATCGTGACATCAGCATTGCCAGAATTACTACTGAAATTCTTATCCGCGATCCGGGTCAGCCGGGCAGTCGGACTCAGTCCAACAGCGGGTTCAGAATTGGGATCTGAGGTCGAAATCCATACCTCCACCTGTTCCCCAGCAGCGTGGGCCGCATTAGGTACTGTTGAACCAGCAGAGATCAAAAGACCGGACAGCAGTACAAGAGCACTCTTTTTCCATATTTTCATGAACTCAACTCCTTTTTGATTTGTAGGCTATAATGCAAAATAGCAGAAAATGAAATCGATTTCATTTTGCAGCAAAAAATAGTGTCGAATCTGATTTTTACCAGCTCTCTCCGTTCACACCTCCTCTTAACAAGTCAAATTTAGCGGGCTCAGGTTTATTCAAACATTCAATGTAATCGTTTTCATTAATAGTTATACACTCTGCTGGGAATAATTGCAACAAGTAATTACATATTTATTTCAATTTGTTACCAAAGTAATAGAAAAGCCCAACGAACCCATAGGAGTATGGATTCATTCGGCCCTTATATTTTTTCACTTAACTTCTGCCATAAAGCTTCTGAAATCTTGCGCGATCTCTTTGGAACGGGTATGGTGCAGATAATGCTCCCCTTCAAGCTCGATTATCTTTCCATATGCAGAGTCTTTGATTTGCTCTTCATGCCCTTCTTTCCAGCCTGCAACATCTGTCGTATCTTTGACTAAGAAGAAGAGTACCGGAAGGTTCTTAGGGAAGCTATAGCTTGCAGCAGTTCTAAAGTTATGCGCGAAGTTCTCCCCTTCATTCAACATATCTGAATTAAACGCATTTTTAAGCGTAATCATTCTAGTTTGATCTTTTATATGCTCATCGCCGTCCGGTGCAAACACTTGGTCAGGATTTAATTTCATGAGCAATCTGTTGAACCCTGAGTCCCGAAGGAACTTATACACTCCTGTTGGAAACTCTTCATCTTCCTTGCTCAATTGCGCTGGAAAACTACTGTCAATCCCAACAAATGCTTTAACTTCATTTTCGTATTTATTCACGTATTCTAATCCATAGATTCCGCCAATCGAATGTGCCATCAGTGTGTAGTGGTTGATATTTAACTTTTGCAGCGCTTCATGAGTCTCAGCTACGATATTATCAATAGTGCGTTCTTTGTCTGTGAGATCACTTAGTCCATAGCCGAAAGGCTCTACCACTACCACTTTATAAAAGGGAGCTAGCTGGTCTATCAGTAGTTTATAATCAAGGCCTGGGGCTGCTGTTGCAAAGCCTGTAAGTAACACGACGGTTTCGTCTCCCTTCCCTTCAATCAAGACATTCATGTTCTTTCCATCCACCGACACCTTCTGACCATAAGGTTCTATCTTCCCCAGCTCCGCGTTGTTGCTGACCTTATTGACGACGAACACACCGACAACAAAAAGAATAATGGCCAAGAATAGAACGCCTATTGATTTAAGCATAAAAGACAGTATTTTCTTCATAGATTAGTTCCTCTCTGGGTGCTTTATTTTTTTGATCCCCCCGCTTATTTCCCCCTCATTGTAGCAACCCAAGATTAGCTCTTGTAAAACATAACTTTAACAGAACCTTAACTCTTTGCTGGCGTTCGGGATGGAGTTAATGTTCTGTTAAACAAGAGCACGGCTTAAAATGATCACGAACTTCGCATGTATCCGCTCATATTCAGCATTAACTATATCGGATCATCACTGATCTTCTCTTAGATGAAATCCAATTCTCACAGTCCCACAAGATCCAGTAGCATTGAAATCAGCTTGGTTGGTTTGAACTTGTGGTCTGTAAATATACTAATCCAATCCGCGAAACCCAGCAGAACAATAACCAAGAACACCAGAATTTCCTTGGTTTGGGTACGCACCCTTACCATTACCCTCAGACTCAGCCCGATCGCCGCCGCCATAAAAAGAATAAACCAGATCATGAGGCAGGCTCCTCCGTTCGCTTCTTTCGGATTCTCCGAATCCATGTGACAAGCAAGAGTAGACACGGCAGAATTACACTGAACAAGAGCGTGTATTCAAAATCATATTTTTTGCTGAATTCTATATTCTCGACCACATTATCGTAGCCCATAGCGAGACCGGAAATTAGCAGAATAAGTGCGAGCGTTACCCAAAACCTGTTCTTGATCTCAAACAATTGACAGATTCCCAGGACAGAGCAATAGTAAGCGATCGACAGTTTGATGAAAATCGCAAGCAGTAAAATCAGCGCCATGGTAGATTCCAGATGCTCGAAGAAGTTGCCGATATGAATCTCTTGGACAATGACAAAGAACGGATAAGTATCGTGGGAAGCGCGGGTCACGCCAAGTACGCCTATGGTCAAAAAGGTCGACAGACTTAGCAGAATCGTCGCGAACGCATACGCCAGAATAAAGCTGCTCTTCACTTTGTTGCTCTGAACAAATGGAAACAGCATAAGAAAGATCAACCCCTCCAGAAACGGAAATCCAAAGATAGAACTAGTCTCCTTCATTGTCTTCCAGACATCCATGCGGAATATTCCCTGAAATCGTCCCCAATCCCACTCAAGCAGTGCCAGACAGACCACAAAAATAAAGGTGACTACCATGATCAGAAACAATAATTCTGACGATCTGGCGATGGTCTCAATCCCTTTGAAAACTGCATAACCAATAATAAAGAGGAACATCACATGAAAAACAGTTAATGGGGTTAACGGCATTAGCGTTTGTTTCATAAAGTCACCCAGATTCCGGGTAATAAAAGCCGCAAGCTGGATGAAATAGAAGATATACAAGAGTGCTAAGAGACTACCTATCGGCTTGCCGACAACCTGGATACAGATTTGTACGATTGACAATCCCGAATGCAGTTTGGATAAATGTAACCAGATCAACGCGGCAAGAATACCTGCTGTTCCCGCCCATAACGGAACGATCCATGCGTCCTGCTTGGCAACGGCGATTAAGCCACCGGGAATGAAGAAAAAGGAGGTGCCGATTAGAAAGGAAAGGGTCAGCACAAAAAACTGCCAAACCGTTAGCCTACTCTTTTCCATTTCCTGCCCCTCCTTTATATGGATCAACAATTTCCCCGATATCTTCAATTTTGCTTTTAATCGTTACGTTCAGTTTGGTCTCAGTCCAGCCATTTTCTTGTTGTTGCAGCTTCTTCCATGCGCTTCCCCGCTTGTACTTCATCTCGTCTTCCAGCCCGAACAAATCCCACTTCTTGTCTATAGCCTGTGCATAGAGTTTCTGTGAAGTCTCGATAAGCTTGAGATCAAATTGATCGGTAATCTTGGATAAGTTGTCCCAAGTCAGCTTCTCGGTCTGTTCATCATTTCGCAGAGCCAGATGGGCCGTGATCTCCACATTCCAGGTAGGTACACCTTTGATAAGTGACAGGTGCTGCTTGGTTTTTATTTTATGAGCATATAGATCAACTACCCGATTATCTAACACGATCGACTCGAAGAAGTTTCCAGCTTGACCTTTCAATAAATTGTAATAACCATTCTCCCAAAGTGAGATCTTCCCGATCATCCGATCCTGCTTGAACACGGCTGCTCCCGTTAGCATTAAATTCCCTTGATTGCCGTTAATCTCATCGAAACGAGTCGTGCTAGGAAGCGGTTTCTCTCCTTTCAGACTGATTATGGGCAGCACTGTAAACGTGGATGATTCCATATTCTCTACCAGGTCTTTCACCCGCGATTTCAGGCTGATTCGGCCTGTGGTCTTGTTCGTATTCGAAATGAGTGACCGCAAAAGCCGTCCGGGCAGCTGTTCCAGCGGCGTATAGGTCATCATCACATCCGAAAGCGGAGAGTCTGTAACGAACAAATAGAGGCTCGAGCGCCTGTTGAACTGCCGTTCATAATAGTTCAAGAAGGTGCGCAGGCCTTCTCTGGCGTACTGTTCGGTCACGATGTGAGACTGATAATGATCTGTAAAAAGCTTGCGAGGTAACGTGACACTGGATAATTGAGCCAGTCCGCCCTTGGTCTTCCCTTGCACTTTATATGTGTACACTGGAGCCTTGCTGCGACTGCTCGATTCCGAGGCGTATGCTCCAGGATTGATAATTTGGTAATACACGATTTGCTCATGAGTGTGTGGATCGATCTCCGATCCCGTCAGGCCGGCGACTGCCAATTCGTTGATCTCTATTCGATCCCAGCAGCCGGTCAGGCAGCACAGCGTGATTCCGGCGACTGCAAGCTTTTGGAAGGTAGCATTCATGGCTCTTTCCTTCTTCTCTTCCTGGTTCCGTTCATTTTGGGATAGGTGTCCATCCATGGCCGGGGTACACGGACAAGAATATCCTTCCAGTCTGATAACACGGTTGGAGCTATAGGCGACAGGTATGGAACGTTGAATGATTTTAGAGAAGCAAGGTGTACGACTGTAATCAGGACCCCGCATAGCAGACCAAAAAATCCCAGCGCGCCAGCCAGCATCAGATAAAAAAACTGTAGTAGCCGCTGTGTGATGCCAAAGCTGTATGATGGGGATACGAAATTGGAGATGGCCGTAATCGCCACTACAATAACCATCGCCGTCGAGACAAGCCCGGCTGTAACTGCCGCTTGCCCTAGTACCAGTGCGCCAACGGTTGAGATCGCTTGCCCGGCGATCCGTGGCATTCGAAGACCCGCCTCGCGCAGCACTTCAAAAGTCACCATCATCAGCGCAGCCTCAACAAATGCGGGAAAAGGAACCCCCTCCCTCTGCCCTGCAATGCTAATCAGGAGAGAATGAGGAAGTAGCTCCTGTTGAAAAGACACGACTGCTACATACAGAGCCGGTACCAATACGGACAGCATAAACGACAGGAAGCGAACCCAGCGCAGCAGTGTAGCAATATCAGCACTCTGGTAATAATCCTCGGGGGCAATGAAGAATTGAAAAAAAGTAATGGGGCCGACCAGTGCAATAGGACTTCCATCTACCAGGACGCCTACCCCTCCCTCCAGTAGATGCGAGGTCAGAATATCCGGACGCTCCGTACTAAGGATTGTGGAGAACGGCGAATAGGCACGCTCCCGCAACCATTCTTCCACATAGGCGCTATCCAGAATGCTGTCCGTATGGATGGCTGCGAGACGCTTACGAAATTCTTCGATAACTGGGCCGGATGCTAAATTGTCCAGATAGAGCAAGGCCATGTTGGTCTCGGTTTCCGTACCGGCTGTGACCTGCTCGATAACCAAATGCACGTTGCGGACTCGTTTGCGGAGCAGCGACAGATTAACTGTAATATCCTCCGTAAATCCTACCTGAGGTCCCCGTACGGTGGATTCTGTCATTGGCTCCGCTACACTGCGTTTGCTAGTTTGAGAAACGTTGATACATAACACTTCAGGTGCGCCGGCAACCACAATCAGGCAGACGCCCTTTAGTAAACTGTTGACACAAAACGTGAAATCGTTGGAAGAAGAAATAGAACTGAAGGGAATGCGGCTCTTGAGGACGTTAATCATTTCATCTGCATGGGTGACATCCTCGAAGGATGCTTTTTCCGATAGAAAAGACAACAATTCATGCTCAATCTTGTCCTTGTCGGTTAAGGTATCGAGAAACAAGCAGCTGCAAGGAATGCCTGGCGAAATGACTAGCGAGTGAATGATAAGGTCAGGCGGACTATGTAGATAATCCTTAATTCGATTCACAAAAGACAGCGGTTCATGTTGGTTATAAACCGGACTTTGCACAGCTGATGAATCTTGCGCTGGGTTCGAGTCTTGATTCGGCATACCAAAAACTCCTCAATTGTAGACTGGAATCATTGTTCCATTATCTCCGAGTGAGGAGTTGAATATACGTAAAGAGAACGCTCGTGTCATTAGGCCAAAGATCAGATGGCACCTGGTATCAGTCCAGCTTTTCCAACCAAATATCTTTGAAATCGATCCAGCCGAGGGCATTCAGACTGACGCCTCTAATGGTCGGGTGAAGATAGGTTCGTAGCTCCCTGTGATGGAGAAAAATAACGGAGGCCTCGTCTCGCAAATGCTCCTCAATCACCTTCAAGTGTTGGCGTCTTAAGCCCTCCGTATCAGCACTTAAAGCCTCGTCGATCCGCCCGTGGATCCAGTTGTGCAGCTCGTCATCCAGATAGAACTTAAAGACACTATCTACGTGCTCATAGGCTTCAATCTCGCATACTTCATCTTCAGGCAAAATAAAGCTGTGGATCTTCAAGTCCTCGTCATGGAGTGGCGTAGAGCAGCCAGGCGCTTCTGCCCAGGTTAGGATCTTGAGGTCGATATGAATGCCCCATTGCCCAAGCCGCTCCACAATCCAGCGAGCGTCCTCTTCGTAATTTTCATGGGCGGTAAAAGTGATAACCGAGCCATCATAATGAGATTCACGCAGCGCAGTCTTAACCCGCTCCGGTAGAAGCGGATCTGCGGAGCGGGATTGGCTCCCTTCCGGTCGGAAGCCGTAGGCTGGCATTACGCGGTCCCCGCCCAGCTCCGTGACAAGGTCACTCGTATTCAGGATCATGCGTACCGCCCGGCGAAATGCCTCCGACTGTTGGATGCCGGGACGCCGCAGATTCCAGGTGAGCAGCGTGCATCCTCTACAGAGCTTCTTAAGCAGCTGCCAATTCTCCATGTGCTTCTCCAGAAGATGATTCCCGGCATAGCCCTTATGCAGCATCTCAGGCATGTCGACCGCTGTATCCCGGCATTCCTCTGGCATAACAACTACATCCACGCCATCCAGGTAAGGTCTGCCTTCGTGATAAGCCGCATTGGCAACCAGCTCGATGCAGTGTGATGACTGCGAGACCATTCGAAAAGGCCCCGTGCCGATCGGAAGCTGCCAGAATTCTTCCTCCTCCATACCGCCAAGGTTCACAGGCAGGATCGATGCGGCGTTGGAACACATGAAACGGTCAAAAATTCGGTTCGGTTGCTTGAGATGAATGCGCAGGACCCGTGGTCCGAGTACTGCAATCTGGTACACACCGCGCAGCAGCCAGCGGTTCAGTGTATCTCCACGTAAGCGTTCCAGCGAAAAGGCCACGTCTCTGCTCGTTAGTTCATGGCCGTTATGAAAACGCACCCCTTTACGCAAATAGAAAGTCCATTCCGTCGCTTCTGGATTGGATGTCCAGTAATGAGCGATGCTGGGGACAATTTTGCTAGCACCCTCATCGAACTGAAGCAGGCGGCTGAACAATTGCCGCATCAGGTGAGCGTCAATGGAATAGTTCACCTGGGCCGGGTCTAATGTCGTGACAGGACGATATACGGGAAAACGCAGTGTGTCACTGGTAGAAATACCATCGCTGGCTTCCTCTTTATGATAGCCGAACTGGCCGTTCAGCCATTCGAGAAATTTCGGCTTGGCCAACGTACCTTCCCCGAACGATTGCAGCAACTCAAAAGCTTGCTTGTAGTCTCCTTTTTCTGCCCGGCTTTGAGCCAATTGCAGTAGATAACTCTCCTTGTCGGCTTTGAATGCAATCCGTGAGCGATTACCGCGCCCGCGCCCAGGCAGCCAGTCAATCAGCTCTTCTTCCTCCAGCTTGCGCAAGATAAGCTTCGCATTACGGGACGTACAGAATAAGGCTTCCGAGAGATCCTCCAAGGTGGCCTCAACAGGCATTCCCCCACTGCTATTCCCTCCAAAGCGCTCATAAAGCGTTAAATAACGTTCAGCCATGATCACCTTTTGTGGCCTCCTTCCCGTGCTTTTCCCCTAAAAGGGGAAATCGTTAGAGGCAATTATACGCTTTTTGTCCCCTTTTGAAAAGCACATAATTAGCCTTAACAAAAGAGAGAAAGTGGGGATCACGTCATGCTGGAACATCCATATATCATAGAAAAATTAAAAGGATATCAGGAGCGGGAAATCAAGATCGGACTCTTCGGACGGATTCAAAGCTGCATAGAGAAATTACTCTATAGTGAAACAGAATTTACGCTAGAGAGGCGTATGCCGAGCGGGGATTATCAGGTTCAAGAACGTAATATGTAATTTGAAAAAAAACTTCCGAGACTCAAGTGTTCTTGAGCTTCGGAAGCCATCCGGCTGCGCCGTAATCAGGACTTGCCTTTGTTGTTGTTTGCTAACTGTATGATCATGATGACAAGAACGAGCAATGCAATGAGCTGATCGATACTCATCTGCGTCCGCCTCCATTCCTTCGTAAAGGATGGCTCCTCGGACGTGTATCTCCTCTCCCAAAGAGACGCTGCTTCGTTCCCCTTTTACAGATTATGAGGTGTCGGGTCCCCTTATTACTTTAGATGAAGCTATTTCGATGATTGCCGTTGCCTCTATCCATAATAGAAGATATATTTAGAAAATACGTAACGATGGCTTGGAAGCTGGTTGGGCAACAGAAAGAGAAGGAGATTGGACATTTGAACTTGCTGCACAAGGAAATAGACGAAGGTTCTGGCGGTAACTACGAGATATTGGTCTACGATACGGCAGAACTGTATGGAGAAAAAGGTGCTTTTCGGGTGCTGGAATTCTCCAACGAGGCGATCCAGGGGGCGATGGATCTGAACCGTCCGGATCGGGTTTTATTTGAATATCCCCAAGCGATCATCCACTTAATGGAACATAACGCTCCGGAGTTTGAGGCTGCCTTTCTAATCGGACATGGGATTGGGACGATAGCCAGTTATTTTGCAGACCGTAGGATGAAAGTCGCTGAACACAATAAAAAGGTGCTGGAGATCAGCAGACAGTGGTTCGGGTATAACAGAGACAACGTCGTGGTTGGAGATGGGCGTTCTGTTCTCAGCAGCGAAGCGCCGCAAAGCTACGATTACATAATCGTTGACGCCTTCACGGACAAGGGTACGCCTTCCCACCTGACCTCAGAGGAATTTTTCACACTGGCTGCTGAGAAGCTGGATGAACGCGGAGCCGTGATTCTGAATCTGATGGGTAGAGGCGAACAGGACCGGATGATTAACGCTATTCATACTACACTGGGCCATACATTTGCTTATACGAGAGCCTTTGCCCTTCCTTCTGACAATGCTGGCGATGTGCTGAACATCGTGATGATCGGCAGCCATGTCTCTATTGGATTTATGGAGCGTAAAATGGCAGGCTTCACGGAAATCTCTCCTGGCGCAGGTCATGTTATATGGGACAGCGTGCCCGCAACCTGAATCATTCATTTCTGACTGTGACCATCCTCTTTTTAGAAAAATATGAATTTAAAAAGCGCCGGCTCATGATATTAGCATGAAACCGGCGCTTTTTTCGATTGCTTCCATATATACGTTCAGTTGAATCCTCTGTTACGAAACTCCGTTAATTAAAATGGATCTGCTTCCTATTCAGGAAGTACGTGTCCATTGCGACGAGCCGTTCGCTCTATAGCATCAGCGGTTACTTTATACAGTTGATGCGGCAGGTCGTGACCCATGCCGTCAACCAACATTAGCTCGGCGCCAGGGATCGCAGAAGCCGTGTCCTCGCCACATGCCGGGACGAACAAGGGATCATCCACTCCATGAATGACAAGTGCTGGTACTTTTATGGTCGCCAGTAGCGGACGACGGTCGCCGGAGACAGCGATCGCAGCAATTTGTCGGCCGACACTGCCTGGATCGTAAGCACGCCGGACTTCTTCCAGAATGAGCGCCCGATAAGCGTCCTCTTCAAACGGATAACCAGTGCCGGCGATGCGTTTCGCAAATGAGAAACTGTGTGCCAAAAATCCTGCTTCATCCTCAAAGGGATTCGGCGCCGGTGTAGTCATCAGCGCCATGACCTCCTGCAAAGCTTGCGGAAGAGTAGGATTACCGGAAGTAGACATAATAGAGGTGAGTGACAGCACCCGTTCAGGGTATCTGCTAGCTGCAACCTGGGCGATCATTCCGCCCATTGACCTGCCAACGAAATGTGCGCGGTCAATAGAAAGTCCGTCGAGCAGTCCGATAGCATCGCTGGCCATGTCATCGAGTGTGTAAGGAATGTCCGGCCGCTTTCCCGACATAAGCGCAGTTGCCAGTGCTTCAAAATCCAGCGTGGGATAATGGCTATAGTGTGTCGAGCAACCTACGTCGCGATTGTCAAAGCGGATGACGCGAAACCCCCGCGCTGCTAATAGCTCACAAAACGGAACCGTCCATCGGATCATCTGGGTTCCAAGCCCGGCAATTAGGATAATTGCCTCGTCATTTTCGTTACCAAAGCTATCATAGGCTAGCTCAATGCCATTGACTTTCATAATATTCATAATCATGTTCTCCTTCAATTAATTTGGGATCGGAAGCTCTGTTATAGGTAGAAGCCGTGAATCTTCGATCGCTGCAGTGCGGTGACCGATACCGGTCAGATAGTCTTGATGACTTGAAAAAGCCAGGAATGACTGCGCACTACTCTGGCGGATCAGCATGACGAGATCCCATTTCTCGTCTTCGGGTCCGATAAGAAACTCCCCGCCATTGCCAAGAAACACAATTTCACCTCCGCTTTCACGGAGATATGGGAGGGTGTGCTCAATGTAGCGGTTGAAAGCTTCGGCACCGCTAATGGAGACCTCCGGTGTTAGTTCAGGATTGGCTGTGTAATCAGCAACATCACGAAAACGCAGCAGGTTCAGCATGACGATGTTACCTTCAATGCCTCGTTGTATGAACCTCATGCCAGCTCGTTGTGATGGTTCGATGTAACGAGTAGATTCTAATTCAGTCATAGCGACTCCTTTCATATTTCCCTTTTATTTTTTTACGCCTTCACTTGCTTTCATTCATACGTCCTCTTCAGCGAATGCATTAGCGGCTAATTTCTTGACATGGTTTCTGATATCAGGTGCCCAGTCATCGATGAAATGGTAAAAACGTTCCAAATCACTAGCATACAGTGCCCGCAGAGCTTCCTCGTATTGATGGAAATCCCCGGCCATAGCCGTCATAAAGTTATAGGTTGCTTCTTGTGACTCTCGGATATTGCTCTCTTTTTCTCCGGCACGGCGTGCTTCATCAATGAGTTTTCGCAATGTTACCGACGCCCCACCGGGTTGACTCTTAAGCCATTCCCATTGCCGTGGCAATAACGTAACTTCACCGGATACAACCCCCAGCTTGGGTCGACCGACCCGCCGTGCGGGCTCATGGTTCACTTCCGTACTGGGTAAGTCACCATACTGTTCTCCTAATCGTTTGAGCACATCATCTGTATTTCCACGAAAATCAACATCTATTGGCTTCCCCGTGGAATCGTCAAAAATAAGCAACTCTGTGAGGTCTCTGTCATCCAGAGCATCCTTCACTGTAGAAACAACGTGCTGTAACGAACCACTGGCGACGACTCCCACACCCAAAAATGCCGTGCAGTTAAAGTGCGTTATGGAATTACTCATGCTGACCTCCTCTCTGATTGCCTCAATTATACCCGGGTAAAAATAAAAAATCAATATTACCCGGGTAAAATAAAATTTATCATTCGTTATAGAGGTAATAAATGCAAAAAACGCGACCTAATAGGGTCGCGCTGTTACTTTATTTTCAGTTGAAAAATCAAATGTGGATGCTTCGAGGCAATACTTTTAACCAGAAGTACGAACGTTGGCGGTTGGTCTTCTTGCACTGATACTTGTGTAATGAGATGTTGTATGTGATAAAAAGCAGTGAAAGTTCTGCGAGATCTGCAGGCTTCTACTGCTTTTTATCATATTTGATTGTTGGAAGGTTAAGGGGTTAGACGGTTGGGGCAAGAATGAAAAAGTTAACAGCAGGCCAGAAAGAAGGCCGTCTGTATAGAACTCAAAAATATTTAAATCCATACTCCCGTGTAAGGAGTGACGCGCCTGAACCGGAGGTTATCGGTTATATCGTAGATTTCAATCCACACTCCCGTGTAGGGAGTGACCCGCTTGCATACATAGGTTCGTTACACCGTCCATCATTTCAATCCACACTCCCGTGTAGGGAGTGACGCTAATAATTGTGCTGTACCTCTGCTAATTAATGATTTCAATCCACACTCCCGTGTAGGGAGTGACGAAAGAAAAGGTAATGACCGTGAGCATTAACTTATTTCAATCCACACTCCCGTGTAGGGAGTGACTCCCTTAGCGTTACGGTTCTTGAGCTTGCCAAAGTAATTTCAATCCACACTCCCGTGTAGGGAGTGACAGCGATTCAACACGTAAAAATGTCATAATCTCGTTAAAGTGATCGGTATAATTACTTTAATACGCTAAGTACAAAGCGTCAATAACTACAACGTTTAGATTTATTACATTATTTGTAATAATTCTAGTGCGAATCCCCCGGGGTTTTCATGTGAGCTTGGGGTTCGCACCAGATGAATCAATTCTTCATTGTCTGTTTAAACATATGAGTATTCACAGTCGGAATAACTTGATTCACACCCCTGCTTTTTGAGCTAACTGCTATAAGAGGGCTATTTCAATCCACGCTCTAACACGGAGAGCGACTGATATTCACCGGCAGTTGGCCTTTATAACATTCATATTTCAATCCACGCTCTCGCGCGGAGAGCGACCGTTCCTCCTATTCAAACAACTCAAGTGTATTGGTATTTCAATCCACGCTCTCGCACGGAGAGCGACATATTCGCTGTAGTAGGTACTGTAACTTTAGTGAATTTCAATCCACGCTCTCGCACGGAGAGCGACGGCGCTTAAGGCCACTAAAGCGGCTGGCGTATTCAATTTCAATCCACGCTCTCGCACGGAGAGCGACAACTTCAATCCTGACTATTCACAGTCGGAGTATATTTCAATCCACGCTCTCGCACGGAGAGCGACGTCAGGATCATGATCATCATTGCTACATTCCCATGCTATTTCAATCCACGCTCTCGCACGGAGAGCGACGCGGCTCCGGCCAGCAAGTCCGCCGCGCGTTGAACAATTTCAATCCACGCTCTCGCACGGAGAGCGACGGTAAAGGCCGAACTGGCTGGCAAGGGATTTATAATTTCAATCCACGCTCTCGCACGGAGAGCGACTTGTACAAGGTCTTCGACTTCAACATCACTGGCCATTTCAATCCACGCTCTCGCACGGAGAGCGACCCGTGAACAAAGCTTATAATTTGCCAGCGAAGCAGTATTTCAATCCACGCTCTCGCACGGAGAGCGACAGCGATTCCAGACTTAAAAAGAGTATAATCGCTTAATGAGCTTCCATAAAATAACTTTATTACGAAAAACTTAAAGCGTCAACAGCTTCAGACTCAAGTTTTTATACAATAAATGTAATAAATCTGGTGCGAATCTCCCAGGGATTTCATGTGAGCTTGGGGTTCGCACTAAAAAAATGGTAGAATCACATTTAAGAGAAACTATTCTCAAACCTGAAAGCGAATTTTAAAACTTAGCGGGATCGAAAGGAGACTTATATGAAAACACTCGATTCAAATTTTCAATACCTGAAAGATATGTACTCAGATAGCTATTACCCCACATTTCTCGTCGACAAAATAAAAGAACAGATCGTTAAAGTTGTGTTGTTTCTAGAAAGCGGATCTTATAACAATGATGAAGTACAGGCACAACTAGATAAAATGACTCTGGCGATTAATGATATACAAGATGAGTTCTACCAAAACGACAGCGAATTAGAGACGGTTGCAAGAGATTCTATCGCGATCACTGTGGAAGAGATTTTGAACTTTTTTGAAGTGGATATCGATATTGAAACGGCATTACAAGAAAGAGATTGGTAGGAACCCCAATCTGAATAATATATTTTACAAGACACTGGTACCTAGTATCGTGTCTTTTTTTATGGCGTAATTTTTCACCATAAAAACGATCCCATACGCACCTGAATATCTTAAAAGTACAATGTTAAGCACGCACAAGTGGTGTGAAAATATCGTCAATAATCTCAGTAATCCATTGTTCAGATAACGGCTCATGAGTCGTAAGCAATTCGTATCTCAGCAGATCTATGGGTAATGCAATCACCCTCTCATTGATTTTAGCCAGGGCGACCTCTCCCCACTTCTCCGCGTTATTCAGAATGGCCTTCATGATTAGGGTCAGCTTGTTCTCCTTTATTGAATTCATAAGCTGCGGAACGTAGCCAACCGCGTTAAGTTCCACCCAAGCGGCCTGTAAAATAGTGCTCTCCAGCACTTCACTACGCCGCCGTGTCTCTGTGTTCTTCTCCTGTTGACTAACAAAATCGTCAGATTTGTTTGTTACATAACCCCAGGATGGCGCACAAAAATAAAAGACCGGAGGCATTCCTCCGATCTTTTATCTCACCCTATACAGGTAGCACAAATTTCAAACTTTACTATTTTGTCCGCTTCTTCGCGGCATCGATTTTGGAAGGGTCCAGGCCTTTCCAGATATTCGGGATATCCACCTGATCCGGATGATCAAAAACCAGAAACGCGGTAGGCAGATAACGTTCACCATACTGCGAAGAAGGTTTGTTGATAATCTCGTTGTCCTTGACGAGAACCGTCGAGGAGCCGCCGTCCAGATTCGCTGCGATTACGGCGCCGTGCTCGAGCATGATTTGCTGTACATCGTAAAGGTTCGCGCCAATGCTGTAGCTTGGCTGTCTGCCGTCAATCACCACGAAAATGATCGCACCGTCCTCACGTTGACCCATCGCTGTCCGTGGTGCAATCCCCCAGCCATCGGCTGCGTTCTTGACCAGTCCCTTGCCGTTGACAATGATACGTGGCTGGAACGATACGGCCTCTTGAACCCCCATTTTACTGAGTTCATCCAGCGTGTAGTTCCCCGCGATCATCTTGCCCTGCTTATCCAGTCCTACGATTTGCGTCGATTTCTTTCCACCTAGCCCATTGTAATAGAGCTTTCCTTGAGAAATGACGATCCCTATCGGCTTAAAACCATTCCCGCTCCAGTTCGGATCGGCGAATCCTCCGCCATTTACTCCGGCGATCGCCCCAAGTCGTTTCACCATACTGGTGACCTTTTCCCCGGAGCCGACTTTGTTCGGAATTCCGAGCCGGATCTTTGTCGGATCGTTAACGATCATGACATATCCAGAGTAGCCGGTACCGGAGACAGGTTCGATCTCCACCAGCTGCTTCTCTTTTACTTCCGGTGGAGGTGTATGAATGGTATGGGTATCCTTCTCATCCCCCATATTATCGAAGCGTTTGGTGTACTCGGCTACACGTTCCTTCAGCTCTTCCTCACCAATGATATATTTGGCCCACTGCCGATGTTGGGTTGTGATCAGCGTATCCGCAATCGTATAGCGCAGATTTTGGGCCGACGGTGCAAAATACAGCCAGCCTCCTCCGGCAAGGAGCAAAATTAACAAAAATAGCAGTACTCTCAACAGTCTACGAAAAAAGCTCTTTTTCTTGCGCTTCTTGACCGTTTTCTTGTTGCGGTTGGTCGAGCGCTCCGGTAATGATGGTGAGTTCACTCTTTTCTTTCCTCCCTGATTCTTGCCATGAATAAAAAGAATACTTAACGTATCTTTTAATCATAGACGAAAATGCGAGAGTAAAGGTATCAATTTCTTCAATTTTTAGCGCCCCTTCGACTTCTCCTAACAACCTGTAAGTCATTATTTATCGGAAAATGTTGGTGGATCGGTGTGAAGCGCCTCATCAGGCTCCGTATGCCGCCATGCTGTAAAGACCACTTGAAACCCTGCACGTGTAGGTGCGCACAGGAAGGGTCCAGCCTGTTTGCCTGTCAAATAAGGGAAGCGAGCGACGCGTATTGTTCGCCACGTATGGTGCTCGGTACGAGCGCGGATGATCACCGCATCATTGGACCGGGAAGCACGAATGGTGACGGTCTCCCCTGCCCATTCTGCTACCGGAGACAAAGACCAGTCGGAGTAGTCGTCGGTAACGACAGCTCCAATGTGAGGAACCCCGTCATTGAGCTCGATGCCTGCTTTAATCCACTGCGTAGGGCTATGCCAGAGCATTAGCCCAGCCTGATCGTACAACTCGGTGAAGCTGTCTAGCCGGAAGGTCACTTCGACGCCCTGATCGTCCTCCCAGGGAGCCAGAAGTGCATGGCCGTTGTCATGCTGAAATTCATAGAGTGTTTTCTCCCAATAATCGCTGCCCTCCACTGCCTCAACATTGAGCGTGTGTCCTTCTGTATTTGCCGATTTCGGTGCTACCGTCCAGGTTCCGCTGCTCCATGGAATGTTGTTTACACTCATCATACATCCACCTCTCTAAGAATTTGCCCTAATGCCGTCCTACGCCGCCACCGCTGCTTGCACTGCCGCCACCACCGGAAGAACCTCCTCCGCCAGATTGTCTACCCGATCCTCCGCCGCTGCTGGAACCGCCGCCGCCGCTATTTCCCGAAGAACTACTTCCAGAGGAATGACGCCCAGCGCCACCACCACTGGATGAACCGCCACCGCCCCAGTTACTGCCCCCGGAGGAACGGCGTCCGCTGGAAGAGCTGCCACTTGAAGAGGAGGAACGATGATGACGATAGTCATCCCTGTCCCAGCGGCTATAACGATGTCTATTGCGCCGGGTGTAGGGATTGTGTCGTACACCATACTTCGCTAGATTCCGGCTCCGCCGCCAGGAAGAAAAGATGAAGAGGCCTATGATTCCCAAAAAGACCTTGAACATGCCAGAAGACACTCCCGAATTATCGGATTTCTCGCTGACCCCTTTAGTTTGTGTAGCAGTTGCTGGAGCGGATGCTTTATTACCAGTTGCCGCGCTTGGTGAGACGTCCGCTCGCGACAGGAAGAAATTATAGAAAGCATTCGCTGTCGCTGTGGCTCCACCGGCATAATCTTTTTTGGCAAAGGAAGGCTCCAGGACGCTATTCAGAATGTCTTTGATTACTTCATTGGTCAGAACCTGATCCACATCCTTGCCCTGCAACACATGGTAGTCATCTCCCCCAATGTCCAGCACGAGCATCGTATCCTTCGGTCCCGCACCTACAGAGGCAAACTTCATATAGGTGTAATCCTGCAAGGTTTTTCCGCCTGTATTCTTGACTGTGACAACATAAATCCCGCTCCCGGTGGTGTCTTTATACCTGTTGCTGGACTGATTAAGGTAATCCTTCGTGACTTGCTTGAACACCCCGGCATTATCCGAAACATATGTCTTGTTGCCTACAGTTTCTATCCAAGTACCACCTAGCGCTTGAATGAACGATCCATATGTTTTATAGACACCATTGCTATAGTTCTTGGCTGCAAAATCAGGCTCTAACTGCTGGGACAGGATCTCTGAAATCTTGCTATCCGGTAGCGTGTTCACAAGCCCCTTGCCCTGCACCGCCCAGTAATCGTCATCCTTAATGGAAAGGAGCAGCAGTACCCCGTTGTTCTTCTCCTTGGAGCCGATGCCCCACTTATTGAACAAGGATGTAGCATACTCCTTGATCGGCATTCCTCCGGTAGAATCAACAGTCACCACCACGACCTGCGCCTCATTTTTCCTATGTAACTTAATTCCGTAATTCACCAGATAATTCTCGGTCTTGTCATTCAATACGCCCGCAAAATCATTCACGTAAAAAGCTCCGGTATGCTCCGGCAATGTACCCTTAGCGAAGCTCATTACGGGAAACAGCATCGTAAGTATAATGGCAATCCAAGCGATTTTTAGTGGTTTATGCTTCATAAGTGCACCTCCTGTATGTTCCTCTTCTCTTTATCGGATACGGTGAGCTCCGGGAATAGTTTCGCCTGAATTACAGAGCTTACGTTAAGTAACTGTATTCTACAAAGGTTTCCAGGTATCCTTCATTTTGGCTGCACTTCACTTCTTGGCTATAGTGGCATCACGAAAGAAACGGCAGGCCTCCTGCTCTCGTAGGATGTCTGCCGTTCCCTAATTATCCATGAATGATATCTCGAATAAAATTACTCTCCGTAGTTGAATAGTGGCGTAGATAGATAACGTTCCCCGGTATCCGGTAAAATCGTCACGATCGTCTTACCCTTAAACTCCGGACGTTTGGAAAGCTCTGCCGCCGCGTATACCGCCGCGCCGGAGGAGATGCCGACCAGCAACCCTTCTGTTTTGGCCAGCGCCTTTGCCGTGGCAAAGGCGTCCTCGCTTTTTACCTGGAGAATCTCATCCACAAACTCTGGACGATAGTTGTCCGGGATGAAGTTGGCTCCGATCCCTTGGATCGGATGCGCACCGGGAACGCCGCCGGAAAGAACCGGAGAATCATACGGCTCAAGAGCAACGATATGAACGTCTGGATTTCGCTCCTTCAATAGCTGACCCACACCGGAGACCGTTCCGCCGGTACCGACCCCGGCAATAAAAACATCCACCTGCCCATCGGTATCCCGCCAGATTTCTTCGGCCGTTGTCGACCGATGAATCTGCCGATTCGCCGGATTGCTAAACTGCTGTGGAATGAACGCGCCGGGCGTACTCGCGGCTAGCTGCTCTGCTCTTTTGACAGCGCCGCTCATGCCCTCCGCACCTGAAGTCAGCACGATCTCGGCGCCAAGGGCCAGCATCAGCTTGCGGCGTTCAACACTGAACGTCTCAGGAAGCACAATAATCAGCCTGTACCCCAGACTGGAGGCGGCAAAAGCCAGCCCGATCCCCGTATTTCCGCTCGTAGGCTCGATGATCACAGAATCCTTGTTGATATAGCCTTTTTCCTCGGCATCCTTGATCAAGGCATATCCGGTTCGATCCTTCACGCTGCCCGCAGGATTAAAATATTCAAGCTTGGCCAATATTCTGGCCTCCAGATTCTGAATGGCGCTGTATCTGGAAATCTCAAGCAGCGGGGTATTCCCGATTAGCTCTGTTAAGCTTTGATAAATGTTTCCCATCTTCTCACTCCTATTATCATTTTTCCCATATGTTTACTATGTATTAATAGTAGCAGATATTTAATTTTTTTCAACCGTGAACAATAGAGCTGCAAATTCACAAACTAAACGAAGGTCCCTGCCTTCAGTGAAGGTAAAGGACCCTCGTTTCATAATTCTGCTTGTACAAAAGATCAGAACAGCGCTGAAGGGACCAGCTTCCGTCCTCCTTTAACCAGCGTTGATTCTAGCATATCCCCTTTGATACCGCCAAAGTAGAGCTGCCAGTATACACCGAATCTAATACTTACATCATTCTTGACCAGCTCCGGCGGGGTAACAATCAGCCACTGGAACCGAAGAGCCTTGGAGATTTCAAACACCGGGTCCAGCACGTTGTTCGAGACCATCTCGCCAAATGGATTATCATATAAAAAGACGGTCCAGCCCTTGTTCTCACGGTTCACCCGTTTGTGTGTCATAATCATCATCGCTACCAGTAGCTGAACGGACTGTCGCTGACCACCGCTGCCGACCGCTTCATCCAAGGCCCCCCTGTTGATGACTTCCCAATCGGAATAATGGTATTCCTCAGGAGCAGCATACAGGAAGTAATTCTCTGTAACCGGCTTATACACCTGGAGAACAGGGAAGCGATTCTGGAAGGCGGCATAGACGATCCGGCCGTCGTTAATGATTTCTTTGATTGCGGCAGCCGGTACCTGCTCCATTCTAGGATATTTCTTCAACAGATCCTGGATACAATGATTGAAATAGTCCGTGACCAGCGGTTCTACATCGTCGGTGGCACGCGGCACATTGATATTCTTATAGCTCAGCTTAACCAGTGGAAAAGCATGCTGGTTCTCATTATGAATGATCATCCGCCGCTCCATCCGCTTCATGATATCCACAATCTGAATGACACGCTTGGCCGCCCGACCGACCCACAGCTTGCGGGACAGCTCCATCCCTTCCTTGTCGCTCTGGATACTCTCGATCTGATCACGGGAGCTGCGCAGCATAGAATCCAGAACCTGGCGAGCAATATGAAAATCGTCCCAGTGCACGGTGTTCAGCCGATCCTGAATTTTAGTCTCCAGTTCAGCATTCCACCCGCTCTTGGAGAGTCTGCTGCTCAGTGCGTTCTTCTCCTCTTTGACTCTCTTCGATATCTCTGCCCGTTTGTCTCTGCGCTGCTTGATCTGGAGCAGCCATTGTGATACGAACGTCTCACAGCTCTCCTGAACGCGCTGCTTCACCTCTTCGGGAATGTCGCGCAGGTTCACACGCTCTTCGATATGGGCGTTCATGATTTGGCGCTGATTCGATAAGGTCTGGATCAAACGGTCCGTGCGCTCCAGATTTCGTTTGCATTGACCAAACAGGCGCTCGTTGTCCTGGATGCGCTGGCTGATCTCTTGCTCTTTATAATCCAGCCCCTCCGTCCAGATTTCAATCGGCCGCTCATGCTTCATCTTGATGGCCTTCTCCGCTTTGCTCAGCTCTTTCAGCAGACTATCCGTCACCGTCTGGCAGCGGATATAGTCATCATGGATCTGCTGGTAATCCTCCTCCAGCATCGCCGTATCGGCTTTCTGGCGTACTCTAGCCGCCATGAGGGAATCAGCACTGTCGACCGGCTCAGGCGCGCTGCGCCAGCCGATATCGATCCCGCCGAGCGTAGCTTCCAGCTCGTTCAGATTCTCCCGGGCAGCGGTGATCTGCGCCCCTCGAGTACGGATATCCAGCTCGCTGCGAGAGAGCGATTGCTGAAGAGCTTCCACGGTGCTGAGCAGTTCCAACAGCGTATTCTGTTCCGCAGGGTCTACAGTCTCAGCAGTTGGGGCTGTGTTCTCTGTCAATTGAGGCGCGGGCTGATCAACCGGGAATACAAGCTCCGGGAACCAGTGCTGAAGCCTTGGGAATAGCGAATATCGCGTATCGCCCATCCATTTTTCACGCTGTCCGGCCATGTTCTCTCTTTGTCCGGCAAGCTGGAGAAGCTGCTGATCTCGGGCTGCAAGCTCTCTGACTAGCACCCCCTTCCGATCTACCACTTTCTGCTTCTCCTGACGCGCCTCCTCCTGCGCCCGGGTCCGCTCGATCCAGCTCTGCAGGGCGAGCTGGCGCTGCTGCTGTTCGAGGATAGCTGTAGAGCCTTCCGCAATCTCTCGACTTAGCCGGAGTATTAGATCTTCGTGATCCTGTAGCTCAGCATTCAGCTGCCCAATTTTCTGACGCAGCTCTTGATCCAATAGCGTCAAGGCATCCAGCTTGGTGCGCAGGACCAACGTATTATCGAGTTGGAAGAGTCGTTCATACTCCTGACGAGCAGATCTCAGCTTGGATAGATACGCTTCACCATCCTGCAGCTCCTGCTCTCGTTCTTTGAGCTTAGCGGTGATTCCATTCTTCCAGTTCATAAACCGTTCCGGCTGTAATACCATTTGCGGCCCTTCGCTCGCCAGAAGCATTAAGGCTGGAGAATCCATAGCTGCCATATCCTCACGGATAAATAGTGGTACAGGAGACTTCAGCAGTACTTCCTTCAGCATATCCGGCTGGATCTTCTCCGCTTCGCGCTTGGTGAGGATCAGAGCATAAGGCAGGAGCGGATACCGCTCTAGCTCCTCTTCCCGGGCCAGATAAGGAAGATCATTTAAGTAGCAGCTGCCCGCTACTGACTGGATTTTTAAATTATCCAGCATATCTTTAACGGTCAGAATATCCCCATTGGGCACCCAATACGATTGATTCTGAAGCTCCACATCCAGTAGTTGGTGATAGTAATCCCGGCGCAGGCGCTTGTTCTGCTGCCCTGTCTCCTCGATGCGGTGCAGGAACCTTGCGGTTATGGCTTCTTTCACTTCATATAGCGCTGTAGTTCCAAGCTGGCTATGCTCTTCATACAGTTCCAACAGCACGACAAGCTGTGACCACAGCTGTGATTCCCGCTGATTCTGCGTATCCAGTAGTACACTTAGCTCACCGGTGTCCCGTTCATTGGCAGCAAATTGCTCGGAAAGCCGCGTATGTGTTGTGTGCAGCGTCAAACGTTGTTCTTCGGCTGCTCTGACCTGCTCTTTCAACAATGCGTTCGTCTCTTCCAGTTCCTGTACGGTGGCAAGCGATCGCTGAAGCGCAGGGCCGGGCGCATGAGCAGCTTCCGATCCATACTTGGCGGCAAAGGTACCCATATCCTCGCTATACTTACGGATGGTTGACGTCAGGTCATTGATCATAACATCAAGAGTAGCCAATTCCCGCAGGGATTCATCCCGCTCCTTCCGCAGCGTTTCTTCTTCCCCGGTAAGTGAATGTAGAGAAGCTGCAAAACCACTAAGCGTCTGCTGCCATAAACGGGCAACAACATCCCACTGCTGTCGCAGATTCTCCTTCGTCTCCTGAATTACTTCTTGGCGTTCTTTCATTTCCATGGAGCCTTCAATGGCCTGAATTTCCTTCTGCCACTGCTCTATTTGCGATATCTGGAGCTTACGCTTGGCAAGGGAGTAGGCGATCTCCAGCTTCTTCTCCATTTCTTTGGAGTCAGTAAGCCGGGTGCGTGCACGATTCTGGTGATCGCTCAGCGTGTTGAACTCCGCTTGCTTGGTCTCTAGCTCGTCCTTGCTGCGAAGATACTTGAGATTATCCCCTTCGAAACGAAGCTGGTCCGCCTCTTGATGATGCCCTGCCAGTTCGTCTGCGATCCGGCGGCGCTCCGCCTCCGTACTGTTCAGTTCCTCGTGAATCACGGTGAACATCTGCCGACCCAGCAGCTCCGTCTCCTGTACAGCTTCATCTGCAGCAGTTCCCTGTTCAACCAAGTCATACAGTGGACCGGCCATGCCTAGAAACTCAGTATACGCCTGTTCCCGCTGCTCCAGCATAGGTAGGCGCTGCGCTACCGTTGCCGCATCAATGAACATCCGCTGCAGAGAGTTATCGTCTTCCTTCAACCCTTCGTTCAGGCTGGCACCGATCTCGGGGATGATCAGCTTCTCGAACACGTTGTGGTTCGTGAAGGCATCATGCTTTTTGAAATAACCCTTGATTCCGCCTTCTTCCCCGTTAATTCTACGCATATTGCGCCATTCGGCGATATGTATATCCCTAACCGCCAGGAAATCATAATATCTCTTCATATCCGAGCTGTGACTTCCAAATGGCAGGATCTCATTGCGACGTTCACGAACCAATTGCTGAATGGTCTCAAAGTCTGCCGGTTCGCGAGTGGTCTCATCATAGAGCGGTAAGGTGGAGAGATTCAGCTCAGCACCCTCACCGTATTCCAGCAACGCATATAGCAGATAATCGACCTTGATATCCTGCTGGTCCAGCGAGTTATGCGCCGTCATAGCGATACCAGTCGTGATATATTCGTTGCGTTCGCTGTTATCGAGCCGCCATTCTATCGCCACGTGGAAGGTGTAGGGCTTGAGCTGTTTTTTATGATTATGAAAAAAAGCCTCGACCTGGTTCTCGCTATCTTTTCCCCATGGTGTCTTCGGGATCAGGAGTTGGAAAATGGATTGCAGCAGCACCCCTTTCCCGCCCCCGTTCATCAGCGTGATCAGCGTATTGGCGGGTCCCTCCTCGTTGCACAGATCCAGCACCATATCGTCATACTTCTTGAGCATTTTCTCATATTTAAGTCCGGTTATCCGAATGCGTTCAATCCGTGGCATGGACTTCACCTTCCTTTTCCGCCAAAGTCCGGCCGATCAAGCCTCTTAATTCCTGATAACGATCGACATCATGGTACAGGTAGCGCATTCTCTCATAAAGCTCTTCACGCGGGAAAATCCGTTTCTCCTGTTCGGAGATAAAGACCAGCTTCTCCTCTTCTAGCAGCTTCATCCCTTCATGAATAAGGCCGATCCGCGAATTGGCACCTCTCGACAAGAGATCGCTCTCCTCCTGGCTCTTGGTCTGCATATACAGACTGGACCATACCTTGTGCATGGCCTGGATATCAAGCTGCCACTGGCGGCTGAACCGGCCGTCCTCATCCATCTGAATCCAGGCTTGAAATAACGAGGATACCTGATCGGCAATCTGAATATATGACATGCTGTCCTGTCCCGGCTTGAAGTTCGTCTCGTCCTGATCCATTTCTGCCAGGAAGACTAGGATGATGATATTAATCGTATGTAAATGGGTTTTGCGCTCGATGCGCGAGTATTTATTCTTAAGTTGCGTAAAGTTTGTAGCAAATACCGAACCCAGCGGATTCACCAGCAGGTGAAGTCGATGCCCGGAGTTCATCACCCGGCAGCCCGCTTCTCTCGCTACATATTGGAGTGCGTCATATGAGGCGGTATCCTGCAAGCATTCCGCGGCGGCGGGATCATCGAGGGGCAGTACCTTTTTACGGAGCAGCTCAAAAAACAGCCGTGACGCCTGCTGCACTTGTTCCAGTGAATAACTCATGATGTGCTTCTCACCTTTCTATTCTACAATCGTAATCTCATATGGACTGATATCGAGACCAGGCCAGAACACACGCTGCGACCCTTCCACAGCGATCGACGTCCGCAGCTTTTTACCACGCAGCACCTCTAGATGAGGATTGCCCGTTAACAAACGCGCGATCAACTGCTGACATTCGTCATTCCCACTGCCGCTGTTATCCTCCTGCTCTTGCACTGTAATGTCGGTGTGAAAGAATTGAATCCATAGATCGACCGCATCGGGAGTAGTAGCCCATCTGCGTTGCTCTTCTGCTGTAAATGCCTCCGCCGAGAATGTAAACGTCCCCTGCTCTGCCAAGGTATGAAATACTGGCATCCACAGTTCGGTCACTTCTGCCCAAGGAATGCCTTTGGCAACATACGGTGGAGACAAGTCCTGCTCTTCCTCTTCCAGTTCATCCATCAATAGTTCAGGCATAAAACCAACGTCCTGTTCCTCCCAAGCCCATGGCAGAGGATAAGCAAAATCCTGATTCGGCGCAAACAGACCGGCGATCATCAGCTCCAGACTGTCCCCGGCAGGTAATCCCTCTTCCTTGACCCATTCCTCCCATACATGTGTACGGAAATTGAAGCCCGTCGCGCCCCAGAACAGTTCCGGGAAATTCAGCCGCAGATTCGTCTCCACCTCGAAAATATTGAGAACCATCTCGGCCAGCTCATCATGCACCCGCCTGGACAGCTCCACCCGCTCCGACAAAAGACGAATCTCATTAAAATCGATGACATCCTTCTCATCATTGGCGAGCCGGGCCAAAGAGCGGTGGATGTTGTCAAAGTGCCTGCGCTCCTCATCGAACTGCTGATGAATCTCTTCCAGCCGCTGGTGGCGCGATACCCCGTATTCGCTGAAAATATGCTTCGGATTACGGCGCAGGGCGTTCCGGTATTCCTGTTGCTGCTGCGTCATTTTGCGTACACGAGAGATCAGCTCATTGACATCCTGCAGCGCCCGGGTCACCCGGCCATGCTTGATATGCATCTGAATTTCCAGCAGCTTGATGCTGATCTGGAATTCATCGATAATCTCGTGGCTCATGAAGATCAGCTCCATCGCGTACTCCGAGAGCCGGTAGATCGTCTTCCCGTTCTCCTCCCAGCTACTCCGCGTTGCATCCTCATCCACCGTAAAATATTTATATTTCTGCAGTGTCATCTGCCGCGTCGCATCGTCGTAATACCAGGATTCAAAATCCCCGCCGTTCCCGCTCCACAGCAAACCGTCTACCAGACGTTCCACAGATTCCGTTGTACCTAACAGGGCTATATTAAACCGTTCCAGCGCAGTCCAAGCCAGCGAAATAATATCCTCTTTGGACCGTCTCTCATTAGATTCTAGTTCCAGATAATAGACTTGCAGCAGAACGCTTAGCGCCAGCATCTCTTTATAAGGATGAATCTCCCCAAGGTTCATACCAGCACCCAGATTCCACAAGGGATTCAGCCGTTTATTCCGCTCACCAAAATCAGACCAGTTCATCGTTCAGCCAACCTCGCCATCACTTCGTAGTTTAAGATTTCCTGAGGCACTCTCAGATTTTTTGCTAGCAATCGTTCCTCTCTTGTAACAAGTTCTCTGTCTGTTAGTATACGAAGAAAAGAATACACCCGCTCTATCCTTGCCCAGTTCTCTTCTGTCTGAGTTTCAGGATGTTTGTCGTAGAAATGAAGATCGAGTAACTCTTGCATTCTCAGCATAGCAGACGTACTCCAGCTACCTGATGCAGGAGCGTTTTCGTTTAACCAATAAGCAGTATGTATAAAAGGTGATTTATAGGTTTTCTGACTTGATTTGATGGGTGTTAAAAATCCTTCGGACACCAGCTCTTCAATAGCCGTCGCTAGTACACTGAACCCATTGTTACGTTCGTAATCGAATCGGTACGTATAAACAATCCTAATGATTTCTTCTTCAAACCATTTTAAAGTCACTCTATGTTTTGGGTGCGATTCCTACCAAATCTCTCCTCTAGCAAATCCATCAGTTCCATCAGCCTCCAAAAAAATAACATAAACCCATATCCGCCCCTCGAAGGGGAGCAATATGGGTTGGAGATTGCAGCATACCTCTTAGCATACGGGAATGTATGTTTCTATTATAGCATAATTGAGTATTACTGCTCTATAGAACACATTAAAATAACAAACAAAGCCAGGAAAAAGAGAGTTTACATTACTGATTCCCGAAGTGAAATTAACGGCATTTTTGTACCCTAATTCGTCTGCAGTTACGAGTTAGTAGGAATTAAAGGCAATATTGTACCTTAATTCTTCCAAAACAGGTCTTTCTGCATATTTTCCCTAAAATAAGGTACGATAATGCTCTTATTTCCCTTATTTATCTTTATTCAAGAAAAATAAGGTACAAAAATGCTCTTAGTTGAGGTGATGGACCAATTTCACTGTAAGAAGACTGGGAAAGGGGATGAGGAATTTGCATCCTTACGCCCTAACCTCACCAGAATACCACCTAGTCTTCTGTTTGAATTTTAATTTCACATAATAGAATTAGTATTTATGATTCAACAAGTAATGGAGGTTGTCTTTGACGGTAGGCCATTCTGAATCGAGAATGCTATAGATGACATTGTCCAGCACGGTACCGTTGGAGCGAAGACGGTGATTACGCAGTACGCCCTCTCTAACCCCGCCGATCCGTTCAACAGCACGCTGGGACCTTTGATTATTGCCGATCACTGAGAATTGCACGCGGACCAGTGCCAGTTCTTCGAAGCAGTGCTGAAGAAGCAGGAACTTGGACTCGGTGTTGACCCTTGTACGCCAGTAGTCAGGAGCGATCCAGGTGCAACCAATCTCCGCATTCCGGTGATTCATGTCCAAGTGATGAACACGGGTCGTGCCGATGATTTGATCAGTAGCCCTATCGAAGATAGTATAAGGAGCCTCTGTGCCATTTTCTTTGTTCGTGAGTGCGGTTAATAGTAATTGGTCAATCTGCTCAGGCGTAGTGACTTGCCTCCAGGTATACTCCCAGATTGAAGGACTTGCCAATACAGCAGCCAGCCCGGCAGTGTGACTTTTTTCCATTGGAACAAGTCGTATAGCTTCGCCTGACAGTTCATCAAGGTGTGTAGGCCACATGTGAATCCAACGCTCCCTTTGGTAGGATGATAGAACTTGAGAAAATGGTCTTCCAAGACCAAGTATGCTTTACCAAAGGGGGGGAAATCAACTAGTTTTTTATTCTACAATTTCCCTGCCAGAACGCTGGAATTTCACCTTGGGAAATGATGCATTCTGACCGCTGATCAGGGCTTCGTCCGCCCCTTCCAATTCCTTGTTGAAGAAGTCCAAAACGTAACGATTCACGATATCTGCCCCGTGTTTTTCGCTAACGTTACCCGTAATACCGTGGTATCGAAGTAGCGGAGAGAATAGCTGGGCATCGGTGAAATATATCATCTCGAATAAACGCATAACCACATTCTCTCTGATCGTTCTTAACTATAGCGCAGCATTTACTGCCCACTAAGCTTATGGTAATAGTTCAAATTTAAAAATGAAGTTGTAGTACAAAAAAACTCTCATGATCCTTAGTTCACAACTCTGTATGAAAAATGCTGAAATCGTGCATTCAAGTAAAAAAAGAAGCCCATTTCGGGCTTCTCGCTTCTCTACACAATATGCTGGTTAGACTCCGCTTACGATTCCAACTTCACGAATGCAGGCGATAATCTCCCCAACCTCTTCCACCCGGCTGGCGATGTGATCCGCACCGGCACTGCTAAGCTCTTCTTCTGAACCATATCCGAACAGGACGCCAATAGATTCCACACCGCAGCCTATGGCCCCGATAATATCATGCTTCCGGTCGCCGATCATCACTGCCTGCTCTGGAGCGATATCATTCTGATCCAGAACGTATTGGATCACTTCTTGCTTCTTGGAACGCGTTCCGTCCAGATTACTTCCTACGACATGCTTGAAGTAAGAGGCAAGTCCGTAATGCTCGATAATCTGCTCAGCAAACACAGTCGGTTTGGAGGTAGCAACATACAGACGATATCCCTGCTCCTTCAATCCCTCCAGCAATTCAGGGATACCTGGAATAACGGCGTTCTCGAATTTGCCAATGGTGCTGTAGCGCTCACGGTAGAGTTCAACGGCACGGCGAGCCTTGTCCTCCGAGAAACCGTTCAATTCGATAAAAGAATCGTATAATGGCGGTCCAATGTAAGGAAGCAACGTATCCAGGTCCTCTACTTGATGATCTAGTTGGTTCAAGGCATAGGCTACACTTTTCGTGATTCCCTCTTTCGGATCGGTTAACGTACCATCCAGATCAAACAAAATACTTTGCAATGTTCTGCTCACACCTTCAAACTCCCTCCGAAATAGACAACGAATATTACTTCTCTTTGATTACCAGTGCTTCTCGATAAAGGTGTCACGGCCGGATTGCTCCCGGTCCTCCTTGTAATGCTTGGGGTTCTTCTTATGATAATCCTGGTGATACTCCTCCGCACGGTAGAAGACCGGTGCTGGCAGAATCTCTGTCACAATGGGTCCTTCGAATCGCCCGCTGGCTGCTACATTTACCTTGGAAGCTTCAGCCGCCAAGCGTTGTTCCTCATTATAATAGAAAACCGCTGTCCGGTACTGGGAACCACGGTCCTGAAATTGACCGCCATCATCAGTAGGATCGATCTGTGGCCAGAACAGCTCAAGCAGCCTTTCATATGGAAATAATGCGGGGTCGAACGTAATTTGTACAACCTCGTAATGGCCTGTCTCTCCTGTCTTGACCTCTTCGTAAGTAGGATTAACTGTCTGTCCGCCAGCGTATCCCGAGACGATACCGTGAATGCCCGGCAACTCTTCAAAAGGGGTGACCATGCACCAAAAACATCCTCCAGCAAACATAGCTTGTTCCATCATTATAAGTCCTCTCTCTATCCAGTCATGTATCTACTTATATTAAAGACACAATTAACTGCCGAGGTCAATATGGATCAAGCTACATGCTGGACGCCTTACATAGACTAGGCCTCTGTCGGTTGACTAGAAAGATTCTCGATGTCGGTGGAGCCAAAGAAAAATAGTCCAAACAATATGAAAAAAATAACCCACATCCCAAAATCCGGACCAACAGTTTCGCCCATTATTCACCTGCTCCTTTGCTTGTAATTAGCTCGCCATCGTCTTGATCTCTTCTAGCCTTTTTGGCTCTTCTGTGTAAAAGCCTGAAGTACCTCGTCGATCGTCATATCACCATTGTCGTTAAGAAACTTTACCATATTGTCCACATTGGTGTTCTTAATCAGCGTTTTATATTTACCAGTCAGCCCGACAAGCAGCGTAGCTTGCTTGAATATAGTTACCGAATCGACATTCAGCTTCCCGGTTAAGAGTAAGGCTGCAACAATGATCTCCAAGTTCTTACCACCATTAAGGAGTGCCTGAATGGAACGTTCTGCACTTGCTCCATTCTTTGATCTGTTAGATGAAACCGTTGTTTTTTTGTTCCTTCCAGGGGAAGCCATAGTAATCCTCCCGCCTCTTTAATGAATGTGAAATGCTGATTCTCCATTTGTTATTCTATTCCGGTAAAGAGGTTTCGGTTACTGGGCTTATACAATGAACAGGCCGCGAATTATCGCGGCCTGCTGAATACGTGCTAACATGGATATGAAATCATAAATTCTTCTAGGATCTCGCATTAGATGAGCTATAAATATCCTTCGCCAACTTCATCGCCTTAAAGCCTTCTTCACCATCGATCCAGAATTTCCGATTCTCACGGATGTGGTTATAGAAATCCTCGATCAACCGGAAATGTCCAGTGCCCCAATAGGATTTAGCTCCTGCGGATTTGGCTGATGGTTCACAGAGGAGTGTCTCCTGTTCATCCTTCCAGAGATACAGGCAATCCCTGCGTTGCAGCAGCGTTCCGTGCTCGAAGACCACTTCCAGCTCTACTGGTGAATTAACCAGATAAGCATTCGTTCCGTAGAAAAGCCCTCTGGCTTCATTACTGAAATCAATGCACGCATGTGCGGTGTCTTCAACCTCAATTACGCCGTCCAGGACATCTGTTGTCACACTTCCCCGTACCGAGCGAATTTCGCCTCCGAACCATTGCAGAAGATCTAGAGTATGAATGGTCTGATTCATGAGGACCCCTCCGCCCTCTGTGGCCCAGCGACCTCTCCAGCTGCTGGATTGGTAATAGGCTTCATCCCGGTGCCAAGTAACGACGCCTTTCAGGCAGACCAGCCGCCCCAGTTCACCGGATTCGATAATTTGCTTGATACGCACGGATGGGTCATTGTAGCGATTCTGGAACACTACGCCCAGCTGCCCTGTACTGCTGGCTGCTGCCTCAAGCAGGCGGTGAGCCGCATCCAGACTATCAGCCAGAGGCTTTTCAGTCAGTACATGCTTACCGGCTCGGAGCAGCTCTATCGCCATCTCCGCATGCAAGTAGTGCGGGGTACACAGATGAACTACATCAATATCGTCGTTGTCGATGATGGTTCGATAATCATCGATTGCCAAACAGTTGTATTCACGTCCGGCCTGTTCGGCCTTGGATAGATCATTATCTACAACGGCAAGAAGCTCTACGTTCTGCAGCCCGGCTAAACCTTGAGCATGCAGAGGAAAGATGGCACCACAGCCAATAATCGCTGCGCCAAGCTTTTTCGTATTTTGCATGGTTCGCTCTTCCTTCCGCGCTGCCTGCGCTAACGTAATTGGTCCGGCGTCAGATTGACTGCCTGGTCCTGAGCAACGAGACACAGTTCTGCTGCCTTGAAGGCATGTTCCTGAGTCATGGCGAGCTCAGTCCGGTTCAGAACATCCAGGATCAGCTCGCCGAAGAAAGGAAAGCCGACCTTGCCTGCGACATGCTCGTAATGCTCGCCCTTCGCATCCGCCCAGAAGACGTGATCCCCGCTGTTAGCGCGGCTCAGATCGGTGTATTTGCGCAATTCAATATATCCTTCTGTCCCGAGGATCATCGTTCGTCCATCACCCCAAGTGCCAAGGCCCTCCGGGGTGAACCAGTCTACACGGAAATACTGGGTAGCACCGTTATCGCCAACAAGCGTTGCATCGCCGAAGTCTTCCAGCTCGGGGTAGTCGGCATGATTGTAATTGCCCACTTTACTGTGCAACACTTTGGCAGACTGGCAGCCGGCATAATACAGGAACTGCTCAATTTGGTGGCTACCAATGTCGCAGAGAATCCCCCCATACTGCTGCCGCTTGAAGAACCAATCTGGACGGCTTGGCGCATTGAGACGATGCGGCCCCATACCTATAACTTGAAGCACCCGACCAATGCGTCCTTCGCGGATCAGCTGCCCGGCATAAACTGCGCTTTCCACATGCAGCCGTTCACTGAAGTAGACCATGTATTTCTGCCGGGTCCGTTCCTCCTGAACCCGGGCAGCTGCCAGTTGATCTAGTGTCGTGAACGGTGTCTTATCTGTAAAGTAGTCCTTGCCGTGCGCCATGACCTTCATGCCGAGCGCAGCGCGCTCCGAAGGGATCGCAGCGGCCGCAACGAGATGAACCGCAGCATCATCCAGAATTTCTTCCGCTGATCGGGCAGCCCTTACCCCTGGGTAGGTCTCCATGAAGACCTTCACTTTAGCAGGATCAGGATCATACACCCATTTCAGCTGTGCCCCAGCTTCGATTAGACCGTTGCACATCCCGTAGATATGACCGTGATCCAGCGCTATTGCTGCAATCACGAATTCTCCGGACTGCACCACCGGCTTGGCCGCGTGGCGAGGGGCATAATTCATCCCGTCCTTGCGGTTCATTTGGACCCTCCCTGAAGGTAGCTTCGCAAGTAATCCAGGCTAATCGTCACACTCTCAAAAGGATCACGCCGACACGCATCCTGCTCGACTACATACCATTCCACACCCGTCTCACGACAGGCTTCAATAATCCCCTTATAATTCATGTTTCCTTCACCCAATTCGGCAAAAGTCTGCCTTCTCTCTACGATGGCCATATCCTTAAGATGAACAACGCCCATCCGTCCTTTTACTTTGTGTGTCCATTCGATTGGATCGCCACCGCCCGCCTGCACCCAATACAGGTCCAATTCAAGCCCGAAATGCTCCGCATCAGACTCGTTCAGCAGGATATCCATTCCTGTGACACCATCCACCCGTTCAAATTCAAAATCATGATTATGATAAATAAATTGCAGGCCGTATTCTTCCTTCAGACGACGGGCAATCTCCGAGGCCTTCCGTGCAAATGTCCGATAACCTTCCTGACTGGTACGATAATGATCCGGGAGCCCGCCAAGACCTATATATTTACAATCCCACAACTGATGTTCGCGAGCCAGCGCGTCAAGATCATTCTCCAAGCGGTCCCAAGAAACATGGGTGGCACAGATTTTCAAGCCAGCCTCGTCAGCGTATTCCTTCACTTTTACCGGGTCAATCGGTCCGATACCTGATACTTGGACAGCAGTATAGCCGATGGCCGCCACTTTCTGAAAAGTTGTTCTGAGCTCATCCGGTGTTTGGGTGAAATCTCTTAAGGTATACATTTGCAATGCGATATTGGAATGTTGCATAGGGAATCATCTCCTGAATGATAGTAGATTAGTGGGTGCCTTTGACATCAAGAGTCTTATTGCCGGCTGCTGCTTTTTGAAAAGTAGAGCTTTCAATCTTCTCAGTCAGCTTCTCATGGAACAGCTCAGCATCGATCGGCAACTCCACCCAATTGTCGGTCCAAGAAGATAAATACATCGCATTGGAAAGCGTCAGGCCGCGGATGCCTTCTTCTCCCGGAGCCAGCAATGGCTCATCGTGCAGGATCGCACGGGTGAAATTCCGCAGAATGCCATTGTGCTGTTCACCGCCGCCCGGCTCCACCGGAATCTCACATTTCCAGCTTTCCGGCGCGCCGAAGCCCTCTTCGTACTCCGCATTGAATTTCGGCTCTGGGGTGCGTAACCGCCAAAAGGTCAGGCTGCCGTTCTCGACCACTATTTTCCCATTGTCACCTGTAATTTCGAAACGGTTCGTTCCCGGTGCTTCTCCGGTTGTCGTGATGAACAGACCCGTAGCCCCGTTCTCATACTCCACATAAGCGGTTACATCATCTTCAACCTCAATGTCCCGGTACTTGCCGAAATGACAGAACGCACGCACACGCTTCGGCATCATGCCGGTCGTCCATTGCCACAGATCAAGCTGGTGCGGGTCCTGATTCAGCAGTACACCGCCGCCTTCCCCACCCCAAGTTGCCCGCCAGCCACCGGAGTTATAGTAACTCTGCGTCCTATACCAGTCTGTGATGATCCAGTTGGTGCGTCGGATCTCACCAAGCTCACCAGACTGAATCAGGTCTCTCAGCTTTTGGTATAGCGGGTTCGTACGCTGGTTATACATAATGCCGAATTTCAACTCGGGATGAGATGCAGCCGTCTCGTTCATTTCTTGCACAGCCTTGGTGTAAACGCCTGCCGGCTTCTCAATCAAGGTATGGTATCCTGCGTTAAGCGCCTCAATTGCCAGCGTCGGGTGGTCGTAATGCGGTGTCGCAATGAGTACAGCATCCACAGTCTTCGCTGCAAACAGTTCCGCAGGACTGCTATACCGCTTCACAGTTTCCGGTAAATGTTCTCCGGCCCACTCCAGACGTTCCGGGCTAATATCGCAGACTGCAGCCAGCTCCGCGCCCTTGATCTCACTCAATAGATTAATCGCATGAGCCCGGCCCATATTCCCTACTCCAATAATTCCATAACGTACGGTTGGCATAGTGGATCACTTCCCTGTTCATAAGTATGACTTGAGAATATAACGACTGACGGAAAGTGAACATGCCAGGAATTAAGATTGTTTTGTAAATAAATAAGATACATTAGATAAATCCACAATAATCGCTATAATGGATTTAGAACGCTTCACAAGGAGCCCTGATGATGAATACCCCTCCCAATCTTACAAGTGGTATGCTGGAAAATTTGACAGTCAACGTATCCTATGCCCAAGTCAGCACCAAATATCCCGGTTGGAACCGGACCAATGAGACACCCTCCTTTGGCCGGTTCTATTACATAGACAAGGGCGAGGGCAAGGTGGTACTTAACGGAATGACCTACTACCCGAAGCCTGGGCAGTTAATGATTATGCCGGCAGGTACAACTCAGACCACGGATACTTCTCGTGACAATCCATACACCCGTTATTACTGTCATTTCGATGCCCGCATCGGGGAATGGCCGCTGTTCCATGCCGCAGGCAAGCTGTACATCAGCGATGCACCGGACCGGGACGCTGTGCGAAAGATTTTTTCCGAGATGATCGACAATTTTCACCGGAACGATTTCTTCTCCAAAATGCGTACCCAGGCTTCGCTGATGAATCTCCTGGCCCTATGTCTGGAATCTGGCGGGTACCAGGACTTCATGAAGGAATTCATTCAGACCGGGGATCAGGGCAAGCTGGCCAATGTTCTTAATTTTATTGATGAACGCCTGAATTGGCCGCTGGAGGTTGAAGATCTTGCCGAGCTTGTGCATTTGCATCCGAATTACTTTATTCCTTATTTCAAAAAATTCGTCGGGGTCCCTCCCATGCAGTATGTTCAGCTCAAACGGATAGAGTATGCCAAGCGGCTTCTCTCCTATTCGGACTCCAGTATCTCCAGCGTTGCCGAGCAGGTTGGGATGGAGCTGGCGCATTTCTCCAAAAGCTTCAAGAAGAATACGGGAGTCTCTCCCTCCGCTTACCGGATCAGTACCAAATAAGCACAATAACTTATCACATGACAAGGAGCGATTCTTATGGGCAAGCTGGCAATACATCCTACACTGGCAGAAAAAGTAGTGGTGATTACAGGCGGGGCGGGTGTCTTGTGCCGTACGATGGCACTTGAACTGGCGCGGCAAGGCGCGAAGGTGGCCATTCTTAACCGTACTTTAGAGAAAGGCGAGGCTCTGCAGGTCGAGATTGAAGCGGCAGGCGGGCAGGCTTACGCAATTGCTTGTGATGTAACGGACAAGAATAGCGTAGCCAGTGCCGCTAATGAGGTGCAGCAGCGCTGGGGTCCTTGCGATCTGCTGATCAACGGTGCCGGTGGCAATGATGCCTCGGCCAATACTACGAAAGAGAGCTATGAGCCCGGGGATCTGGATAATCCTGACGTGCATTCATTCTTCGATCTCAGTGTTCCGGGTTTTCGGCAAGTGCTTGATCTCAATCTGATCGGAACTCTGATTCCTACCCAGATTTTTGCCACTCAGATGCTTGGACGACAAGGTGCTGCTGTCATCAATATCTCATCGATGAGCGCTGAATCCTCGTTGACCAAGGTACCAGCTTATAGCGCCGCCAAGGCGGGCATCAACAATTTCACGAGTTGGCTGGCTGTCCATCTCGCAGACGCGGGCATCCGCGTGAACGCGATCGCCCCCGGCTTTTTTCTGACCAAACAGAATGAGAAGCTGCTGATCCGCGAAGACGGAGAGCTAACAGAGCGCTCGCAGAAAATTATTGCCCATACCCCAATGCGTCGCTTCGGTCAGCCGGAGGACCTGCTCGGCACACTGCTTTGGCTCGCCGATGAAGAGACCTCTGGCTTTATTACGGGAATTACGGTTCCTGTAGACGGCGGATTTATGGCTTATTCGGGTGTATAAAACTGGAAAACAGGAGGAGTTGGCGCGAACAATTAACGACTCAATCGTTGTAGCAGAATGGCTGCCAGCTCTTCTGCCGTGTCCCAGAGCAATAGACGTATCTCGCTTGGAAGAAGTGGACCATGCTCATGATGAACACTTTTCATCGTCCAGAGCACCGGAATGTCCTGTCCAAGAGCATACCCTGCTCCCAAATAGACCTCTGGTGAATGAGTTGTCACATCCGCGATGATCAGCTTGCTTGCGGCGATGGTGTCCAGGGCATAGGTTTCACGGCGGTCTTGCTCCGCTGCATTGAATACTTGCGGGCTGTACCCGCATTGTTCAATTCGGGGCAGCACATGAGTCGACCACTCTTCGAGCAGCACCGGATCGGCCGACAGCAGGACACAGCATGGCTTAAGCCTTCTTCCACCTGCTCTTGCGGCAGCTTCCGCCCAGCCTTTGTCCGTCAGCTTGAAGCTCATCCCTTCGCGCACCAACAGCTCTTCGCCAGCGAGTTTATCTATAATATAGACCAGTTCCTGTAGGTTCGGCGAGTAGGTTATATTATAGCTGTTGGCCAACGGTTGGATAACCACCGCTTCGCCTGCCGCCTCTGAATGTCTGTACAGATATTGCAGGAAGCGCGCTCCCTTCTCCTCGATGGTGGCCGGAATGTCCGGTGAGTTGGCGATCGACTCCAGCTCCCCGGCGGCCAGCACCACTTGATTTCCCCGATCAATCTGCTCCCGAATATATGCCGACAAAATGGGGAAAAGCTGCCGCTTGTCCTGATGGGACAATGCATTAACGGTTTCATAGCTGCCACGGAGCAAACGGTAAGAATCCCCCGGAGCACAATGGCAGTCAATAAATTTATCATAATCCCCACTGGTTTCCAATGGAACGATTTGATCACAGAATAAGCATTGCTTTTTCGCCATAACTGTTATCAGCTCCTGTTAGAATTTGAGCGCAGGCTTCTTCTAAATAGGATTTGCATAATGGAGCGGATTTATAAAACATTTTTTGTGAAAATGGCTCACTGTCAATATCAGGTGTTTGCAAAAATAACCTCATCAAAACAACCGGTTCACGCAGCATACACGGATTTTCGTGGTCAATTTTTCCAAATCGAGATAAAATAGTATTACACTATTCCTAGGAGGCCGTTCATGTTTGATATTGAAAGCATTAAAAAGATGATTCCTCATAGATATCCATTTCTGCTGGTCGATAGAATCTTGGAAATTGATGAAGGAAAGAGAGCTGTTGGACTTAAAAATGTGTCCGTCAATGAACCTTATTTTCTTGGTCATTTTCCCGACTATCCCGTTATGCCTGGCGTCTTAATTGTAGAAGCATTGGCACAGGTCGGTGGGATCGTAATGTCTAATGGAGTGAGCGATGAGCATAAAATAGGCTTATTGACGGGCATTGATAATTGTCGCTTCAAACGGCAAGTAAAGCCAGGTGACCACCTCCTGCTCGAATTCGATGTAACTCGCATCAAAGGAAAGATCGTCAAAGGTAAAGGTGTAGCTACGGTTAACAATGAACTCGTTTGTGAAGCAGAAATTATGTTTGCTTTTAGCTCAATTTAGTTTTAAATAGCAAAAACATCTACACTGAGGCGGGAAGCCGTTCACAGGCCATGGTTTTTACCCTCATATTCCGCCTCATGACACACTCTTGTCCTTGGCTGACGGTAGGTTTGTGCAAGCTCCCTTTCAGGACTTTCACCTTAGAGATGATGCCCGTGCTGGGCATCTAAGTAAAAGCTGCTCCGATAAGTTTCGGTAGCAGCTTTTTAGTTTCTAGAGGCCCATCTGAGACAGCGTTTAAAAAAGGCTTCTTCCTCTGACAGTGCAAAATCTGTCTCTCTGATCTTATCTATTGTATTTTCCACCATCACTCCCCCTCGTTCTAAAGGTAAGACGCAGTTCACCGGAAAAACGATTTATTTTTTCAATTATACCTTTTCCCCTCAACACAAAAGAGACTGCCCCTTCTACGAAACTGAAAGGACAATCTCTTCTTTTCAAAAATTACTTATGAAACAGCTGTTCAGCATCATCAAGTGCCATACTTTGGCCAATGGAGGAATAATCCAACCACTTTTGCCCGTCCAGCATATAGACATGATTGTTTTTAACAGCCTTTAAATTTTTCCAGACCGGATTTTTCTCCAGCTCTTCGAAATTGCTCTTGGCTTCGTTTCCTTTACTAATGATCACAAAGATCGCATCGGCATCAAAATCTGGGAGCACTTCCTTAGAAATTACCTGGTATGGATCGCTAGCTGGGATTTTCTCTACACCATCTGCCATCTTCAGCTTCAAATCCTCGAACATGATCGGTCCCAGCGGACGTTTTGTCCCCATCACACGAAGTTCTTTCGCCGTCATTCGGATAGCCATTACCTTCGCGTTCTCACCCAACTGTTCCTTAATCAATCCACTGACCCGCTCGGCCTTGGCGTCGTAATCCTGAATGAAATCTTGGGCTTCCTTCTCGCGTCCAACATGCTCAGCAATCCGTGAGAGATGATCACGCCAGGTTCCACTATCCATATCAATGGTCAGCGTTGGGGCGATTTTCTCGAACTTGGGCAAATCCTCGCCGGAATAGACTTTATCAATATAGATTACATCCGGTTTTAACCCTAGTACCGCTTCCATATCCGGATCTGTTACCACCCCGAGCTTGGTCACACCTTCCAGTCGATCAGCCACATGGGGCAGGAAATCTTTCAGATCACCACCGATTACTGAGCCAGCAGGAGTAATGCCCAGCGCTAGTAGATTGTTGGTGATGTGAATGGACATGGAGGCGATTTTGGCATCTGGACTATGTGTCGGTGAAGCCGATTCCGATTGCGCTGAATCCGAAGTGACTTCGGAATTTGCTGTTGCTGTGCTTGTCGCTTCGTTAGACTTTCCACAGGCAGCTAACACTGCGAGCAACATCATTGAGATTATAGCTAAAGTGAGTTTTTTCATGTTGATTCATTTCCTCCAGAACGTTCAATCTTTTATTTTGTTTTAAACAATAAATACAGAAAATAAGGGCCGCCGATTGCGGCAACCACCACACCTGCCGGAATGGCATTAGGGCGAAAAATCGATCGTCCGATCGTATCTGCTGTAACCAGAATGACCAGGCCGATAAGCGCTGCTACCGGAAGAAAATTGCGATGCTGTGGACCAACCAGACGTCTCGCAATATGGGGAGCGACCAGACCAATAAATCCGATCCCACCCGCAACCGACACACTGGCGCAAGAGAGTGCAACAGCCATGCCCAGCAAGGATAGCCGTTCTCGGGTAACATGACTGCCCACGCTGTAGGCGGTTTCGTCGCCAAGCACGAAGAGATCCAGCGCTTTGGAGCGACTATAGATTAACGGAACAAGTACAGCAATCCATGGCAGAAGCGCACCTACATGTATCCAATCCCTACCCCAGACACTTCCTGCTAACCAGCGCGCTGTGAAGGCATAGGTCTTATCATCCAGCTTCAAGGATAGTAAAAGTGTAACGGCACTAATCCCGGCGGCTACAGCAATCCCAACTAAGATGAGGCGAATCGGCATTAATCCTCTGTAGCGGTCATACGCGAACAGGAAAATAATTAGCGCGCTCACCGTCCCCCCAACAAAGGTAAACAGCGGAATCAAAAGGGCAACAGGCCCTTCCATTGTCCGAAAGAAAGAGACGAAGATGATCAGTCCCAACGCTGCCCCAGTATTAATTCCGAGAATGCCTGGATCGGCAAGTGTATTACGTGTCGTGCCCTGAAATACCGCACCCGCGATCCCGAGTCCGATTCCAGCCAGCATCGTTACGATAATCCGCGGCAAACGGTAGTCAAATAAAATCATTTGTTCATCACTAGTGCCATAGCCTAGCAGCGTCTTCCACACAGTTAGCGGGGTTAAGGAAGCAGTTCCTGTGTTAAGACTAATCATAGTAATGATTATAGCAAGCAGCAGCAGAATACTACTTACAAAAAGTGCGCGTTTGTTCCTTTTTGTCTCCACAGCTGTTATATTAGATTCCACGCTAGAGGTCTCTCCTCTCTCTACGGGCCAGGTAAAGGAAGAACGGGACCCCAACCATCGCTACCATTGCACCTATGGCGAACTCTTGCGGCGGATTCACCATTCGTGAGGCAAAGTCAGCCCAGACAAGCAATATCGCTCCGAGTAGGGCTGAGAATGGAATCAATAAACGATAATCCACTCCCATTGCACGACGGGCGATATGCGGCACAACCAAACCTACGAAGCTTATAGAACCAGCTACAGCTACGGATGAACCGGCCAGAATTACAGCAGCAATCAGCCCCAGGATACGAATTCTGTTCGTATGTATTCCCAGATTAGCGGCGGTTTCGTCTCCGAGCGACATAAAGGTAATTGGCCGCCCCATACTAATCGCCCATAGGATAGTTATCAAGACTATCGGTGTCAGGATGCGCAAATGCTCCCAATTCACTCCCGCCACACCGCCGGCATACCAAAAGGCCAAATCCTGGCTCAATTCGAAATAAATCGCGACACCTGTGCTCAGTGAATGAAGAATCGCAGCAACAACGGCCCCGGCGATGGTTAGTCTTAGGGAGGTCAGTCCGCCCCGGGTTGAGGAACCAAGCAGCACGATGAATAAAGTGGTCATAGCTGCACCCATGAATGAAAAGATAATGAGTCCCCAATAGGAGAGTCCTGGCATAAAAGCAAAACAGAGACATACCGCAAAGGCGGAGCCTGCGTTGACACCGAGGATGCCGCTATCTGCCAGCGGATTGCGCGTTACACCCTGCATTATTGCGCCCGCCACAGCAAAAGCCATCCCCGTTACAACCGCACCAAGAACCCGGGGAAGTCGCAGTTCATGCACAATTTGATGATTGGTTAGCGAAGGATCATATTGAAAGACGGCCAACCATACGGTGTCCAGTGTCATTCCCTTGGCGCCAAAGGAAATCGCCAGAAAGATCGTAAGCAATAATCCTGCTATTGCGGTGATAAACCATAGAAACTTAAAGATACTTCGATTTAATCTCATAGGACTGCGCTACGAAAGCCTCCCCCTCACCTAATGATCATGAGAATCATTATCACTTAATTATTATATCTGACTTCCCAGATAGGTACATGCCAATATCCAAGATCGGAACATGGACTTTTTTTAGATTTCTGCAAGGCTCGCAGAGCGGCTCAGCAATGAAGCAGCTTCCTCCAACTGCTGGTTAATGACACAAGGAGCATAGATCATCCACTTTTCCCAGTCGATAAAATAGACCCGTCTGCTTCTGACCGCGGCATGCCGCTTCCAGACCGGATTCGTTTTCTGTAGTTCAAGGACTCGGCGCTTGTCCCCTTCCGTCTCCACCGCAAAAAATAAAAAATCAGATTCATACTCCCCTAGCTCATCAGGGGATATCGCAGTCCAGCTATGTACCGTGCCGATGTCATGCCTTTCCATCTCTTTTCGAATTCTCTCAGGAGGCGTGAGCTGCAAGGAGCGGTAGAAGACATGTCCGATATTCCTTGCCCCGTATATACGCAGCTCAGACTCACGGCAGACGCATATCGCTACAGTGCCCTCACCAACGATAGAGCGGAGCGATTTGCGGTATTTTTCAGCCTTCTGTTCATGATTATGTAGCCACCGTACCGCTTCTGCCTCCCTATTAACCAGTTCTGCAATGATCATTAGATGAGCGTACACATCCTGGCTTGCCCACGGAATGGCTATAATCGGGGCGACATCATTGATGTGTTCCCGAGCTTTGGACAGTACGTTATCCTTACACAAGATCAGATCCGGCTGCTCGGATAGAAAAACTTCCCGGCTAATTCCCCATGGATCTCTGGCATGCTCAGGGAGTGTGAGACCTTTAGTGCTCGAGGGAAGATGACGATGCAATTGAGCTGCACTTGGAATTAAGCCAAGCGTGAATAAATGATCTGTATAAGGCGATGAGAGCGAAATGACTTTTTTGTCCTTGTTCTTTGTGAAAGCCCTTGGCGAATAACCGCTGGACTCTTTAAATCGTCTACTGAAATAGAACTCATCCTTATACCCGACATCCACAGCGATATCCCGAATGGTCTTGTCAGATTGAAGCAGCATTTCTTTGGCTTTATTCATCCGAAGATGCGTAAGGAAAACCACCGGGGACTTATCCATAGCCTGCTTGAATACCTGGGAGTAATAAGACGGATGCAGCTCGGCCATCTCTGCCAGCTTGTCAATCCGAATATCTTCACGGTAATGATTCTGCAAATAATCGAGCGTCAGCTTCAACCGGATATCCATATCGTTGGGAGCTTGAGGCTCAGCATACCGTAATATTCCATCCAGCATATCGTGCAAGTACTGTTGACTTATAAAAGGATTCCGATCGTTCACAAGCTTTCCTTCCGCAACCATGAGGTAAAAGAGTCTCTTGAACTGGCTACCGCCGACTGAGATGTGGCCTTGAAGCGGGAATTCAAGCTCTCGAATATATTCTCTGCGACGCATGTCCCTTTCCATTAATCGATAGATATCAAAAGCAATCCAGTAGAATTGCAGTTCTTCCCCTATATTGCTAGCTGTAAGCTGCAAACGGGTTCCCGGCCGATACAAGTGCAAAGAGTTGCGTTCCAACTGGTGCTGCTGACCATCAACGTACAATTGACCTTTACCGCGTGCGATGTATAAAAGCGTATGATGAGCCAATGGTTCGCTCTTCGCCCAGGCCGGTACTGAAGAATCTTGGCGTGCTTCCACGATTTCGTAGAGTACACCTTGGAGAAATTGATTTGCCTTGACCGGTGTTAGCATAGCCTGCGGGCTCCCTTCTCTCTAGAAAAAAACACTACCCATTTGGGCAGTGTTTGTGTAATAACTATTTAACAAAGATAATGATAATCAGTATCAATTATAGTCAATGTTTAGTTTCCTGTCTAGCGTGATGCTACCCTGGATTTATTCCTGTTGTTTAGAAAATTTTAATAAATGGCATATAGAATAAGAGTATTCCAAAGATTACATAAGAAAGAGGAGAATATATGTTCAAATCCAAGCTAATGATCGCTTCACTCGCCTTAAGTACGATGCTGGGCGTAATCTCTCTGCCTGCTGCCCATTCAAACACTGCTGCTTCTAAAGCTGCTGTAGATCATATCGTGATCGTGGTTGAAGAGAATCATTCCTCACAAAAGATTTTAAATAACCCGGCGGCTCCATACATGAACAGCTTGGTCAAGCAAGGATTGAGTCTTACGAATCATTATGCGATCGAACATCCGAGCCAGCCCAATTATTTGGACTTGTTTTCGGGTTCCAATCAAGGTATAACCGATGACCGGTCCCATCCTCCTACAGCCCACGCTAATTTAGCTTCTGAGCTCCTTCGTAATGGTTATACATTCGGAGGCTATTCAGAAGGTCTGCCTAAAATAGGGTACACAGGTCCCTATGATCTGAAGACCAAGTACGCGAGAAAGCATAATCCGTGGGTCAATTTCTCCAATGTTCCAGCCAGCGTCAACTTGCCTTTATCCAGCTTTCCCAAGGATTTCAATAACTTACCTACCGTTTCTTTTGTCATTCCAAACCTGGATAATGATATGCACGACGGCAGTATTAAAACAGCAGATCTGTGGCTAAAGACGCATCTGTCCTCTTATGCTACCTGGGCCACTACCCACAATAGCCTGCTTATTGTAACTTGGGATGAGGATGATATGAGCCAACATAACAAAATACCGACAATCATTGTGGGAGCCAATGTCAAAAAAGGCGCATACTCGGTAAAGACGAATCATTTCTCATTGCTGCGTACGATTGAAGAAGTCTACGGGCTGAGCGCCCTTGGAAAAAGCAAAGACGCGAAGCCTATCGACATCTGGAAATAATCTCCTTACCGCTTCAGCTGCAGACCAGCCGTGAAGAAGAGCCGATAAATCAGCACACTGAGCAGTATGCTGGTAATCGCAGCAGAGGCGGTAAAAGAGAATACGATTAGAATCTGATAGCGGACGGCAATGATAGGATCCGTCCCGGCAATAATCATTCCGGTCATCATCCCGGGCAGCTGTACAAGGCCTACCGTCTTCATCCCGTCAATCGTTGGAATCATACTGAATTTCACAGAGCTTGCCCGGACCTTCTGCATCGCCTGCTGGGCGGTTGCGCCAAGAGATAACAGGGTCTCGATCTCTCCCTTGTTCGACTGAACCTCCTGCTTGATATGATTAATGAACAGTCCGGAGACAACCATAGCACTCCCGATCGTCATTCCGCTGATGGGAATAATATATTGAGGGGTTGCCTTAATGATATGCAGACCAAGCAGAATCCCCATCATCAGCACCTCCGAAACTGAAATCGCCAAGGCAATCCTCCAGAAGAGTCCTGGCAAGCCCTTTCCCCGCTTGGCGGCATTCCATGAGGCTACAGCAATCATAAAGAGAATTATCAGGATTATGTATATAACATGATCGGCATTAAAAATAAACTGCAGCACATAGCCAACGACCAGTAGCTGAACCGCTGACCGTACAGTTCCAACAGCAATGTCCTTTTCCAGGCCAAGCTTTTGCCAGATCGAGATCATCATGGTGCCCATGACAAAGAGCAGTGTGAAGCTGAGTGCGGTTAAGGTCATGGCTGGAGCCTTCCTTCCATGGGCCCAACAAATCTTCTCGCCAAGTCCGCCACTGGTTCATTAAAAAAAGATTCACTGCTGTATTCCTGAAGCCCACCCTTGTCCATTACCCATGTTCGATTACTGATTCTACGAGCTTGCTCTAGATCATGAGTGACCCAGATGAAGGTTGTCCCTTGTTCCTCATGCCATTTCAGCAGCAGCGCTTCCACCTTCTGTGTACTGTTCATATCCAGTGAAGCTGTGATCTCATCCAGCAAAAGAATCTCAGGCCTGAGCAGCAGCGAACGAATCAGGGAAATCCGTTGCTTCTCTCCGCCTGAACAATCCTCCGCTACTTTACCAAGATCCAGGTAATCAAGTCCAAGCTGCTCCAGAAGCTCGGTGGCAAGGGAAACATCATAAGGCTGCCCATGCAGCTTGCTTACCGTGCGCAAATTATCCTCAATACTACCTGGAAGCATAACCGCTTGTTGGGCCACATAGGTAACAGCCATTCTCCATTGCCGGGCATGAATATGTTGATAGGACTTACCGTTGACCAGCAGATCCCCTTCATCCGGCGTGTCCAGTAGCGCCATGATTCGCAGCAGCGTACTTTTCCCCTGTCCAGAAGCACCAATCAATGCAATCCTGGTCGGCTCGGCGATCTCCGCAGAGATCTGTGAGAATAAATACTTGTTCCGATTGTTAGCATCTGTCGACCAATTCAATTTGGCCAAGTGATGGATTTGAAAAATTGCACTCACGTCGATTCCTCCAAAACATAGGACTAATCAGTTCTCGTTATTACTCCTCGTTCATTGTATAGCTCCTCTCCATGATACGGATTCAATTGCATGTAAATCAAGCTAAAGTTGTCCTCTGCCAAATTAACGAACCAGCAGGTAGATTGCAAACACCGCTGCAAGTCCAAACCGGTAATAGGCAAAGGGGGCAAGCTTCAGCCGTTCTAACAGCTTCAAGAAGGTAATGACCGCTAACAGGGCCACAACAAAAGCGACTACAAATCCAGTGATGAAAAAACTAGCGTCGGCAGCTGTGAGTGTGTGATAGCTCTTCAGCAGCTCATAGCCGCTTGCAGCAACCATCATCGGGATCGCGATGAGAAATGAAAAGTTCGTAGCCGCTTTGTAGCTGGCACCCGTCAGCAGGCCCCCTGCAATCGTCGCGCCGGAACGAGAAAATCCAGGCCATAACGCCAAGCATTGAAATAAACCAATTGTGAAAGCTTGCTTATAAGATAGCTGATCTATATTTCCTGCCGTGATCGAAGTCTGTTTCTTCTGTCCATACAGCATAAAAACCCCTCCCAGCACCAGTCCTGCAAGTACCGTATAGGGAGAGAACAAATACGTTTTGATCACAGAATGAAGAACAAGACCAAGCACCATTGCCGGCAAGCAGGCCAGGATCACATGGAGCAGATTCAATTTCTGCCCTCCATATGAATTCCCGGATTCCGATTCAACCTTTACCAGACCCAGTAAGCCGAGAATCCGTCGCCAGTAAATAATGGCCACAGCAAGTATGGCTCCCAACTGAATAACGATCTCGAACGTATCGGCTTTCTCTCCTGTGAATTTCAGTAGCTCCCCGCTTAGAATAAGATGGCCTGTGGAGGATACCGGTAGGAATTCGGTAACTCCCTCCACAATGCCTTGAATAATTGCCGTAATGTAATCATGCATATTATCGTGCGCTCCTCATCCTTATCGTGACTTTTAAAAAGAACGGATAAGAACTCAAGGCTCTTATCCGTCTTTAGTTCTGTGTAGATGCTATTCTTAGCTCCGTTTAGTCGTGATGTCTACCTTCATGATGATCCTGTACTTGCTGCACCTTTTTCCCATTCAAGTCAATGGTATCAGGTGTTGTTGTGTTCAAAGCAGACAATTGAACATCCAGACTTGCAGTCAATGTATGCGACACACCTTGAGCATCTTTACCGGTAAATGTTATGTCAAATTGCTGGCGCTGAATTTCGTTGGCTGGATTGATCACTGCATCCAATTGGATGTTTTGAATTTGCACACCCTCGGTCAGCGCGATATCCTTGAGATTAAACAGGTTGTGCTTGAACAGATTCTCTGGACCATTCAGCTGGGTTTTGGCCCCACTGTCTTTCAGGTCACTCCGCTGTGCTTGATCCGACAAATGCTTGAAAGCAACTGGTGCGAGTGCTTGAACAACCGCCGGAATTTGCGCATTATCCAGCTGCAAGGAGATATTCTTGGATCCGTCGTTTGCCGTGGTAGAGGTGATTTCATTCTTCAAGTTACCGATCAGTGCATCAATAACCGTCTCTTCCTGACTGTTGAACCAAGCCCCATCCTTAGTCTCTTTTCCATGTTCCTGATCATCCTTATCCACTTTGTCTTTCTTCACATAGTAGGTGTCGGAGGCATCACTTTTCCAGACTTGTCCATCAGGCTGACTATAAAGGTTGAGGTTCTGAGAACCTGCTTTTCCGCTAATCTTAACGGTTCCACTCACCGCTTCATTCTTCAGGTTTGCCTTTAATGTACTTTGTGCCTGACTAAGCAGGGAACCGTTATCCTTAAGGACTGCATCTGCCTGAACAGTCACACTTTTCAGATTCTGACCCGTATTCTTCAGCGCAGCCTTGTAATCTTCATACCCCGAGGTTCCCGCAAATGCCGTAAGGCCGGTGGCCAACATCAACGCACCACTAATTCCAACTGCACTTCCGGTTAAGAGCCATTTCTTCTTCATGTTTCTACCTTCCCTTCATTGCTAGTTTTATCTTGCACAATGCTAATCCTAAGTGATAATCCTAAACTCATCGTGAAGAGACTATTAAATAAATCTTAAATCATGAATTCGCGGACTTTCTTTTAGAGACCGTGGATGGTGGTCGCCTGCCCTTCGGTGATTCTGGGTTTGGCGTGCCGAGCCACTGGTTGCCGAGCCTCTGTCACTTGCAGCACTTCTGAGACAATAAGCTCCGCAGAGGATTTTCGCGAAAAACTCTTCATTAATTGTTGCTTCTCTTCTCTATAGCTTCTTTGTTCCAACTGCTGAAGCTGATGGATGAACTGATCTTCATTGTTAACAACATCAATGATTCCTTGGCTTGCCAACGACTCTGCATTGCCTGCTTCCTGTCCCGGAAGCGGACGATAGACCAGAACCGGGAGGGATTGAGCAATCGCTTCCGTCAAGGTGATCCCGCCCGCCTTGGTCAGTAGATAAGATGCGATAGACATCCACTCGTGCATTTTATCCGTATAGCCCAGCACATGAACACGATTGTTCTTCTGAAATAAATCATCAGTCGCCGTTCGAAGCTTGTGATTATTCCCACACACGACGATGACATCAAAATCGGATTTATCGACCACACTCTGGATCAAACCGCTAATGTTAGATAACACACCGTATGCGCCTGCCGCTAGAAGAAGATAACGCCTGTTAATACTTAGACCATATTTATCGAAGAGGTCCTCACGATCCTGAAGCTGTTCAAAATCTGGACGAATGGGAATTCCGCTAACCATGAGTGCTTCTTCCGATATTCCTGCATCCAGGAAGGCTGGCTTCACACTTTCGGCGGCGAGAAAATACTTGGTGGTATGGGGATGTAGCCATCTACCATGCAATACATAATCCGTCAGGATTGTGAATGTCGGGACTGGACGCCCCGTCTCCTTGATAAGCTGAGCGGCAGCTAAATACGGAAAGGTATGAATAATGATATCCGGTCGTATCTTATCAAGGATCTCCTGCACCTGCCGCTTGCCCATGGAATGAACCCAGCTCCCCAAGGGGTGTCCCGGATTCATCCTGCTCGTCAGTGAATACACCCATCCGTAGATTTCTTGTGAAAGGACAGAGCCACTCAAATAGAATCTGCGGAAGAGCTCATTCACACGAGGGTATACTTCAGCAAGCATATCTATGGTGTGGATACGGCGAATGCCTCTGTTTTTAAAAGCGATCTCGATGGCCTCAGCGACTTTCAAATGACCGTCTCCGAATTTGGAGGTTACAATAAGTACTACTGGATTCTGCTTCATAGAAAAACTCCTCGTTTCGCTTGCCCTCTAGTTCAGAGATATCTGGTCTTTCTTAGTTTTTGTCAAATATAGAACCAAGCCCAGGATAATGACGATAAAAATAATGCTAGTGCCAGTCGTCCCCAGTTCAAGTCCACCTTCACTGCGGGGCTGCGACAAGTAATCTCCCAATGACGCCCCCATAGGACGGGTCAGAATATACGCCAACCAAAACGCCACAACAGCATTCAGCTTCAGACGGAAGTGTGCCAAAGTGATCAATCCAATAATAGCGGCAAAAATCACTGCAGAGACCAGGTACCCCAGGTCCAGAGTTTCGGCGAAAAGATCACCGGCTGCTGTTCCCAGTGCAAAGGTGAAGAGAATCGCCAGCCAGTAGAACGCTTCCCGCTTTCTTGTGGTAATGGAATGGATCGACAACGTCTTCTCGCTTGTGTACCAAGCTACAAAGGTAACCAGCAGGGCCAACGAGAAGTATAGAGTTGTTGATTCCAGCGGTACCCCGAGATTGTCAACGAGGTTGTCAGTAATTAGTGTCCCTACAACGCTGATCAGCACGACTGCCAGCCAATACAATGAAGGAATATATCTATTGGCCGACATTTGGAAGAACAGGGCGACAATCAGCAGACCCGTTATTGCGAGAGTGGTGATGGTTAATCCCCAATTCAAATTGAAATTGAGATAATCTGCGGCCGTTTCTCCCACAGTCGTAGCCATGATTTTAATCATCCAGAAAAAGATCGTGACCTGCGGAACCTTGTTCCATAATTGCTCTTCTCTCTCTACTAAAGTGCTTGTGCTATTCATTGACCCGTTCCCCTTTCATATAACAACATGAGTGATTTGCTTACCGTCAAAATTCCAGACTAGACCTCCTTCCTCTCAAAGAAGATGTAGCCTAGGGCCAGAAACAGAACCAGGCTGGATAACACAAACACCGAACCCGTTGCCAGTTTGGCAACTGAGATGGAATGGCCGAGCCATAAAGAATACCAGTCTGTATATGAAGTTATGGAGAATGAGGAGAAGCCTTGCAGAAAGTAAGGAGCGGCTTTGGTCCCCGCGTATAATAGAATTGAGAACACCAGAAATCCGCCAGCGCTCCGGAAAAATTGGGCCACGCATACAAACAATGCTGCAAGGGACCACATGGACAGGAACGCTGCTACGTAAGCTTTTAGCAATCCGAAAGCGTCGATACTTCCTGTGCCCGGGGTTCCAAGCATTAGATTACACAGGGTGCTCACGATTCCGAGAAGAAGCAGCAATGCTCCGATGGCTACCCCCAGCGCAAGAAACTTAGCCGTATAAGCACCTAATCTCGTAATGGGTCGCAGCAGGGCCAGTTTCAAAGTCCGGGAGGAGACTTCCTGTGGAAATAAATCAGCAATCTCCAGAAACAGAAACAACGGAATCAAGAAGATCGTGTACATCTCCAGCATCTGAATCGGATAAGATGGACTGACTGCAAACAGTCCCAGAACAGGCTGCAGCGAATGGAATAGTGCAATCAGCAGCACCGGAATGAATACGGATATAGCGAAGAAGAAGATTGTCTTTTTACGATAGATCATGAGCTGTAGTTCGTTTTTAAGTCCTGCTGCCAAGCCGTCCATCGTTCATCAGCTCCTTTCCTTTTTGAAGTTCCCCGATATAATACTGCTCCAGTGAGAGATTATCCGTCAGCAGCTCCTGCACGTTGCCCTCTCGGATCAGAACGCCTTGATTCAAAATACCAACTCTATTGCAGAGCTGCTCTAATTCATGAATCATGTGACTGGAGATCAGAAAGGTAATTCCCTGTTCAGCAGATAGTTGCTTAACTAGCAAGCGGAAGTGAACAACCCCTTCAATATCCAGTCCATTCGTCGGCTCATCCCAGATGACAAGTTCGGGGGAGTGCAGAATCGATGAGGCCATGGCAAGCTTCTGTTTCATACCGGTGGAAAAGTGTCTTATTTTTTCTTTGCCAAACGCTGTAAGACCAACCGCCTCAAGTACTTCATCAATCCGCTGTGGTGTGATATTCGGATAAAAGCTGGCATTCAGCTTCAAATATTGAATCGCGGTGACATAATCGTAAAAATCAGCGGATTCAATCATACAGCCCACTTTTCGCATGCCTGATGCGAAGGAATGCTCCAAATCTTGTCCGAACAATGTAATGCTTCCGAAGCTTGGAGAAATGAGTCCGGTCAGCATTTTTAGAAGAGTTGTTTTGCCGGCACCATTGGGTCCGAGCAATCCGTAGATATCTCCTTTTTGCAGCACCAGATTCACACCGCTAATGCCTCTACCGTTCCGGAATTCCTTGCTTACTTCTGTTAACTTCGCTATATCCTCCATGTCTACTCCCCCTTAGCTATAATGTCCAGTTCCCGTAAGCTTTCCCGCAACCCTAGACTACAGGGTAAATCTAAAATGGCTGTGAACAGACTCTTAAAAAAATATTAACTTCCCCGGCAACAAAAAAAGCCAAAGCATCATCCGCAGATTAGCTTTGGCTTTGCCATATTCATTTTAAGGACGGAATCGATAGCCAGCCCCCCATAACGTCTCAATATACACTGGATTGGCGGAATCCTCTTCGATTTTCTCCCGCAGTTTGCGGATATGCACGGTCACCGTCTGTGTATCACCAAGTGAGTCGATGCCCCACAACCGCTCGAAGAGCTGGTCTTTACTGAATACATGATTGGGGTGCAGAGCAAAAAAATAGAGCAGATCAAATTCCTTGGTCGTCAGTGTGACCTCTTCATCTCTGACAAAAGCACGGCGGGAGTCGGGGTTCAATCGTAGCCCCCTGATTTCAAGCTCTGTCGTGGAAGATCCACTCCCACTCCCCTTCAGACGGTCATAACGTGACAAATGGGCTTTTACTCTCGCGACCAGTTCAGCAGGCTTGAAGGGCTTGGTCATATAGTCATCCGCGCCAAGCCCAAGGCCACGCACAATGTCGATGTCCTCCCGTCGCGCAGTGACCATTAGGATAGGAATATCCAGCGCATCACGGATTTTTTTGCACACCTCAAAGCCACTCAGCTTGGGCAGCATTACATCCAGCACGATTAATTCAAATTTGCCGCTAAGACCTAGCTCTAGCCCCTGTTCCCCATCCACAGCGATCTCCGTTCGATATCCGTTCATCTCCAAATAATCCCGCTGAAGCTCGGCTATGGAAGGCTCATCTTCTACGATCAGTATCGTTCTCTGCATTGACCAGCGCCTCCTCTTCTATTGGTAACACAATTGTAATCACCATTCCGACACCTTCCTGACTGTCCGCATAAATGGCTCCGCCATGTTCTACTATGATCTGCTTAGCGATGGCAAGACCAAGACCACTTCCGCCTGTTTTTGTATTTCTAGACTGCTCCGCACGGTAAAACCGTTCGAATATATGCTCAGCAGCTTCCGAAGGAACGCCGGGACCATTGTCTCCGATAGCCAGCGTAAGGGATCGCGCCTCTACCTTGGTGCTCACGGTGATCTTCTTGTTCGGTTTATCCATATACTTCAGACTGTTCTGAATGATGTTGCTGAGCACGCGTCTAAATGAGTCCCGGTCTACAGCAACCTTGGCTGTGTTTCCGCCATCCATATCAATTTGCAAATCTACCTCCTGTTTTTCCAACTCCACCTTCAGCTCGTCCGCCCAATCATTCAGGAAAGGGAGAATCGGTACGGATTCAAAGGAAAACGGCAGCTTCTGCATATCCAGCTTGGAGTACAAAAATAATTCATCGATCAGATGATCCAGTTCACCGGCTTTGGCGGCGATGGTGCGCATGTACCTTTCAGTTTTTTCAGGTGAGTCCGCTACGCCTTCCAAAATCCCGTCCACATAGCCTTTAATAGCAGTAATCGGTGTTTTTAAATCATGGGAAATATTCGTAATCAACTCTTTGCGGTTGTTCTCATATTGCTGCTGGACTTGAATAGACTCCTGAAGCCGGGACCTCATCTCTTCAAAGGCCATGCCTAATTGTCCCAGTTCATCCTTGCCGCTAATCTCCACCTTGAAATCAAGATCACCATCGGTCACCATCCGCGCTGCTGTACGCAGTTCAAGCAAGGGACGAATAATTCGTCTCGACATATAGGTTGTCAGCAAGGTATGTGTCAGAAATAGGACAACGACGGTGGACAGAAACAGAATCGGAAAAAACGTTCGCACGAATTGAACCAACGGGTCGATTTTACTCACCAAAAAAATACTTACCGGCTCTGCATCCTTGGATAATAAATCAAACTGCGCAATCTGATACCATTCATTGTTATATTTCTCCCTGTAGGGCTCATTATTAGTTCCGGCTTGTTTAAAACCCGGCAGGCTGTCTATCAGCCCTTTCTTCAGGAGGACATCGTCTGATGCATACAATGCCTTATGGTCGGCACGAATATAAATAGAAGTGTTCTTCTTGAGCATATCTGCGGATAGTTCATTCAAAAAAACAGGGTCTGTCAGTAAATCTTTATTCTGCATAAAGGTGTGCTTGATCAGATTGCGGGTATCGCTCTCTTCCATGCCTTCAAATTTACTTCCATAGGCACTTTTAAGGCTTTGCACATCCCCATGATAGACGATAGTTAGCAGCGAAGCTGTTATCAGAATCAGAAACAGTGGTACTACCAGCATTGCCGCGTAAGACAGCAGAAACTTCAATCGAATGGACATACAGGCCAATCACCCTACCTCTATTTGTTCCAGGATGTACTTATCATACGACATTGCATGTGACATCTAAAAGTACAAAGCCTGTTGTTGTGACGTCAGACTGTTCGATCCTTTCTTCTGCGCAGCAACCACCACACGAGAAGCAACAGTACCACACCGCAAATGGCGTAACTAACTGGACGTAAATATTGTTCCACAATACTCCAGTTTCCTCCTAAACGATACCCCAAATACAGCAAGGCCAAATTCCAGGGAATACAGCCAAGTAAGGTAAATGCAGCAAATTTCCAGGTCTTCATGCCTGCAATCCCTGCCGGCAAGGAGATAAAGGTACGGACAAAGGGAAGCATACGGGTGAAGAATACCGTGCTCTCTCCAAAACGCTCGAACCAGCGTTCCGCTTGCTCCAGATGATGCTCATTCAGCAAAATATACTTGCCGTACTTCTGGAGTAGGCGTCGTCCCCCGGCTCTGCCCACATAATAAGCAAGGATTGAACCCAAGAGGTTCCCAATGATTCCCGCTACAGCTACCTCCACAAACGAAAGTGAGCCTTGAGCAACCAGCCAGCCGCCACTGAGCATAATCACCTCGCTCGGAATCGGAATACAGGCGCTCTCCAAGATCATTCCTATCCATATCCCCCATACCCCCATTGTGTTTACCAGATGCAGGGCTGTTTCAGATATCCAAGATAACAATTGGTGCACGAATATTCACTCCGTTTCAATTAAAAAATTCGTCTAAACCAATGTAATGCCCAAGTATAAACTGGTTATGAAACAATTCTTAAGGAATTATTAATTCATTTAGAACCTCTGCATCGCCAAAAAAGAGGCTCTTACTTGCTTAGCCTCCTCGTTCCGGTAAAGTCCGATCATAGTGAAACCGTGCCTCTTCAACTTGCGAATAATTCGTTCTGCCCCACTGCCTTAGTTCCTTCATCGGTTCAAGTAAGGTTTCGCCTAATGATGTTAGCGAATAGTCCACAATTGGAGGCACCACAGGTGTGATATGACGTTTTATGATTCCATCGCGCTCCAGCTTCCGCAGCGTTTGGGTCAGCATTTTTTTGGAAATACCATCAACTCTTCTGGAGATTTCCCCATATCTGATCTGTCCATTCTCTAATGCGTAAATAACAAGCGCCGTCCATTTATTAGAAATAATATCAAGGACTCTGCTGTAGCCACAGCCCGCCCGTGTGATGTCGGGTTGTTGTTTTCTGCTTGAGGATGTCATTCCTCTTCCCCCTTATGAACTTGTAGGTACCCTGGGCACTTTAAAGTGCCTCCTTATGTAAGTTTAGATTTTAGATTAAGGTATGTCTATACCTGCTGCCACACTAGCGTAACTGTTACGAGTGGAGTGTGCAATGGAATGAATATAACTCTTCATCAGGAGGAAATGAGTATGGCGAACATAATTAAACCACAGCCTAAATTGTATGTCATGGATAACGGAACGATGAGTATGGACAAGAACTGGATCATTGCCATGTACAATCCGGCTACAATTAATAATCCTAATGCGGCGACGCAATTTGTTGAATTTCCGATCTATACCGTATTGATCGACCATCCCGAGGGGAAGATTTTGTTCGATACCGCATGTAATCCAAGTTCAATGGGCCCGCAAGGGCGCTGGGCTGAATCCACCCAATTATCCTCTCCATGGGTCGCCAGTGAGGAATGTTATCTGCATAACCGACTGGAACAGCTGAACGTACGACCCGAAGATATTCGGTATGTCGTTGCTTCCCATTTGCATTTGGATCATGCGGGATGTCTGGAGATGTTCACCAACGCGACCATTATCGTGCATGAGGATGAGCTGAACGGTGCGCTGCAGAGTTATGCCCGTAATATCAAGGAAGGTGCTTATGTCTGGGACGACATTGATGCCTGGATCAAAAATCATCTGCAATGGAAAACCATCAAACGCCAGGAGGATAATCTGGAACTAGCTGAAGGCATTAAAATCCTCAATTTTGGCAGCGGACATGCTTGGGGCATGATTGGCTTGCATATTGAGCTACCAGACACTGGAGGAATCATTCTGGCTTCGGATGCGATCTATTCAGCGGAAAGCTATGGTCCACCCGTCCGGCCGCCAGGCATTATTTATGATCTGCTTGGGTATCGGGACACGGTAGAAAGAATTCGCACCCTGGCTGCACGAACGAATTCTCAAGTGTGGTTCGGCCATGACGGGGATCAATTCAAGCAACTCCGTAAATCAACTGAAGGCTATTACGAATAAAAGGTACAATAGGATAGACTCGCTCCCCTCAACTAGCCCGCCATTTCGCGGGCTTCTCTAATTGGGCTTATTTTAACCCAAAGGATTAATTTCGGATTATGTACCCAATACCGCGCATCGTCTGAACGACACTGGGTTGTCCAACCTCATCAATTTTACTACGCAGGTAGCTGATATACACATCTATTATTTTCGTATCCACATCCGAATCATAGCCCCATATAGACTCCAATAACATTTCACGGGTCATAACTCGCCCGCGATTCTTCATTAGGGCCAAGAGGATTTCGAACTCGCGTTTGGTCAGTTTTATGCCATGGTTGTTCTTCTTCAACGAGCACCCTTCAATATCCAGCTCTATATTGCCCAGCACTAGCACTTCTCCTCTTGAGGCACCTGTTCGTCGTAATAGGGACTTCATACGTGCCAGCAGTTCCCGGGTGGATAAGGGCTTGAAGATATAATCGTCCGCCCCATTCTCCAAGCTGTTTATTTTATCCTCAAAATTATTTCGGGCTCCGATGATAATGATCGGTGTTTGCTTCATGCTCCGGATTTGCCTACACAGTTCAATCCCGCTTCTCTCGGGAAGCTTTAAACTCAGAATAATGATATCCCACTCTTCATCTTGTGCCAGTTGCAGGCCTGTAACGCCATCTTTAGCAATCGTTACGCTGTACAATTCATGCTCTAGTTCCGACGCTATGACCCTTGCTACACTTATCACCTGTTCTACTAATAATACTTTGATCATAGTCATCCTCTCCGATATCATCGTTTAGCGATATCCCAAACTGATACAGTCAGTTTACGCGCAGATTATTAAAAATTTATTAAGCATGTCAGTGTTGACTTCAATAATTTGACATGATACCCTAAATCGATGCGTTAGCAGTTATTAGTAAACCCTCCTACTTATCATTAAATCAATCACGAACGAAAGGCCATTCTAAGATATGATGATTTATAATCGTCTCGCCATCATGATGCCCCCCTTTCCCTAGCTAGGCTCATATTCTTGTTGTCATAACGGAGTATAAGCTTGTAGGAGGGCTAAAATATAATGAAGAAGTATGCAGTACCATCGTTGCTTTTAATGATTGTTCTTGTGGCTTTTCCACAAATCAGTGAGACGATCTATACCCCATCACTACCGGATCTGGCAGCGGTACTTGGTGTATCCAATAGTTCCGTACAATCCACTTTAAGTATCTATTTTATCGGATTTGCTCTGGGTGTCTTCTGTTGGGGTTGGTTGTCCGACTTGATCGGACGTAGGCCAGCGATGTTGGGCGGTCTTATTGTCTATGGCATTGGAAGCCTGATGTGTTTTTATGCAAAATCCATTGATTGGCTTCTTGTCAGCCGTTTCATACAGGCTTTTGGTGCTGCAACAGGCTCGGTCATCACCCAAACGATGCTCCGTGAAAGTGTATCAGGAGAGCGAAGACATATCATGTTCGCCCAAATATCGGCGGTTATTGCGTTTACACCAGCAGTCGGACCGCTTATTGGCGGATGGGTTGACCAGGTCTTCGGTTTCAGGGCGGTGTTCTTTGTCCTAGTGGTAATGAGTGTGTTGTTGTTTGTATATTCCTACTTGAGACTCCCGGAGACAACAAACGTCTCTGAGCGATCAAAGGTAGATATACTGCCGGTAGTTCGAAGAATGCTTGCTATGCCTCGTGTGCTGGTGTTCGGAGGAATAATTGGTGGAATTAACGGAGTATTATTCAGTTATTATGCCGAAGCGCCCTTCATTTTCATCGAGCACTTCCAGCTGTCCCCGGGAGTCTATGGTTTTATGGGCATTATCGTCGCTCTGGCCTCCGTTGTTGGAGCCATGATCTCCAGAAGATTGTTAACCCTGTATGCACCGGAAACAATCATTCATCGGGGTTGTCTGGTGATGACTGGCGGAGCGTTACTTTTAACGCTGGGAAGTAATCTGCCCGGGGTGAAGGACATCCTGGTCGTGATCTGCATTTTAATAGCCATGTACGTGATGTTGATTGGTGCCGGTATGGCATTGCCTAATTGCCTGAGTCTTGCCCTTGTTCAATTCCACGATGTAATTGGCACAGCGGGTGCAATATTCAGCTTGGGGTACTACTTACTGGTAAGTCTGACTACATGGGGAATGAGCCTTCTCCATAATGGTTCATTGCTGGCAATGCCTTTATACTTCCTGGCAATCAGCAGTGGAATGTGGTGGCTTGGCAGAAGATTTATTACTGCGGAATAGTCTTTTTGGAATGATTTTTTAAAAATAATAAACACCAAGAAGAAGTGAACCGGGGCGACACTTCAAACACATAAGAGCAGTTCAGAACTATTTATTAGTTTCTGAACTGCTCCTTTTTTCAAGCGGGCAATCTATCACCTTTCGGCGTTCCGCGATGCTATTATCAAGACTTTTTAGGAGGATATCCTGTGAAAGTAAGATTAGCTGATTATAATGAAAACTGGATTAGACTGTTTCAAGATGAAGCCGAATTTTTAAAAACAATATTTGGTGATGAAATAATACGCTTTGAACATTTCGGCAGTACATCCGTTCCAGGCTTAAAAGCTAAACCTGTTATCGACATGATGTGTATTGTAAGAGACATTGAAAAAGTCGATTTATTTAACGACAAGATGAACTCACTCGGATATGATGTTGCAGGAGAATGGGGCATTGCAGGAAGAAGATTACTAAACGACATCTTATATTTAGAGATTACTTAAGATGCCATCCTGAAGAAATAGCCCGGCTAAAAAAGGATTTGTAAGGGATATAGAACAGCTTGCACTTGCATGGTTTAACGAGTCTCATCAAAAGAACTAAACTAGCCACACTGTTGGTGATGAGGCCGCTGAAGGAGTTTCCATTAAGAACATACGAGAAAAAACGAGCCTCTAGAATCACTTGTAGGGCTCGTTTCGTGGGAATTATATCTAGTAAACTAGCTCACAATCATGATGTTGCCATACATCAAATATATTACCATCCAAATCTTCAAGCACAAAAAACTTCCCGTATTCCCCCTCATCACTAATATCTCCTACCTTAACTTCTTCTGATTTCAAATAGTCATGTAAAGATACAATATCATTAGTGAAAAATGTAATGATCCATCTTTTCTTCTGTTTTATTTCAAAGACCGCTCGTGAATCATTATCACTTTGAATTAAATCTAAAATCGGTCTGTTATCTCTAAATAAGCTTAAATAATCTTCTCTTTGATGTCTAATATTAAATCCAAAATGCTTGACAAACCATGCCGCCGATTTCTCCAGATCCTTAACAGGAATCACATTGTAGGCTATACCTAATATTTTTCCAACTTCCATATCATCATTTCCTCCTCTATGCTTACTCCAAAAGAGATTTAATTCTCCATAGTTTACCATGAAAAATTTACCACACAAACTTTTTCAGTTCCTCAAAATTGTTCAAATTGAATTACATCGTCAAATCACGAAATAAATATTTATCTTTACAAAAAATAGGATATGGTTTATTTTAACATTAAGTGATTATTGAACATTGATCAATCATACATAATATTTAAATTTCACTTTATTCAAAAATGGAGGCTAAGATGGCAGATACGATGAAGAATACCTTACTAAAGAACATTAATTTTGCTTACAACGAGGCTTTAGAATTCATTCTTTTCATGGGGATGATTGCTAATGAAGAGCAGATACGGACGTGGGCAGCGGATTATAAAATTGAACTGGATCCCCTTGCCTTATCCTATCATGAAGAAGCACGGTCACTTTTGTCGCCTCATGCACACCGGGAACTCCTGTTTTTCTTTCAATTTAACTTTTTTCATAAAGCACTGGACTTTGCTTTCTTTGAGTCCATCTGTACCTGGGCAGAACCACTAACGGCTGAAGCATGGATCACTCGTTTGGAGGAAAGCCCAGCCAAGAAGGTAGTTGCAGAGATGGTATATGGCGTATATTACGATAAATTAGAAGAACTACTCGATGGAAACGATTGGGAGGTCGTTAAAAAGGATTTTCGCTTAATGACAGAGCTTCTAACTAGAACAAAACCACATCATGAGGTTATTGAGGCTCATGGACCATTGTTCGAATGCCTCAATCATCCGGAGGATACGAAGCAACGTTATATGCAGCTCTTCAAACAGTTCTATCGAGATGTGTTTTCACTTTTGAAAGAGCCACTAAGAAAGGCATCTGAAGAAGCTTCCCGGCGGTATGAAGAAATGTTCCTAGATAATCCTGAACGATTTATTCGTGAGGTTAACAAAAATGAACCTGCCTTATATGACGTCCCTACTAATTTTCACGTTAGCTTCATAACTCAATTTGGAAACCATTGTCTCTTTTTTAACACATCAGAATCTGAACGTGTGGTAACAGTAATCTTCGGAGTACATAATGATCTTATATTCGGCCCTGCCGCCGATCGGGAGAAAACGGAATTATTCTTAAAGGCATTCTCGGATAAAAGACGTTTAGACTTCTTGTTACTATTACGCAATCGCCCTCACTATGGGCAAGAAATTGCAACAGCACTTGGCATCACACCCGCAGCGGTATCTTATCATGCCAACTTCTTATTCTTCTTAGACCTCATCGAGATCAAAAGAGAAGATCATCGGTTATATTACCATCTTCAAGTAGATAAATTGCGAGAACTGCTGGCTATCACTACCAAGGTCATGCTAGATGAGGAACCAGGGAGGATTTAATTTGAATAAATCGATGAATGCTCAAGCGGAGCCAACAAAGAAATCACGAGCCATTTCGAATACATTTATGCGTTTACTGAAACTTGGAAAACCCTATTTTGGCTGGTATCTCATATTGTGTATCTTGGCAGCAATCGTTTCTCTTGCAGCAGTTGGGATCGCTGAATCATTACGGCGGATAATCAATGCTGCTACGAATAAAGACTTGTCCAGTTTGATTTCCGGAGCAATTATTGCAATAGTAATCATTACTGTGGAGGCTTCGGCTAATTTTCTAAAAACTTACTTATCAGGTGTACTTGAGTTCAAATCCACCTCCAAGCTTCAGGTATCTGTTCTGTCCAGATTATTAAATGTTCAAATGAAAGATTTAGACCGTTATCATTCTGGCGATCTCATCAGTCGTATTAATGATTCTGCGACTGCTGCCCAACAAGGCATCAATCAGAAGACGATTGATCTCTTCAGTAATCTGATGCAAATTACATTTCTTCTGACCTATCTGCTCTCTCTCCAATATGCCTTAACCTTGGGGATGCTATTGATCTGCTCATTGGTTCCGCTTGTGATGCTTCCCTTTTCTTCTCGCCTACGTTCCATGCATGAGCAAAGACAGCACATTGAAACTACTCAACAAATGTTTATACAGGATACGGTACAGGGTGCTGAGGTTGTTCGTACCTTCTCCCTTGCGCCCAAGCTTCAGCAGCAATTCACAGGGCGGGTTATGAAATATTTGAAAATACATTTACCGGTCTCACGCTTAGAAGCTGTAGCTTATAATATGCCTCTTGCCGTTATTCTTGGTGGTTTGCTCTATGTTCTCTCCTATGGTGGATATCTCGTTATTCATGGTCGTTTGGATGTGGGCGCTGTGGCAGCCTTTCTTGTATGCTTCGAGCAAATTGCGAATCCAGTATCGAAGCTTGCGAATCTATGGACCGAATTACAAGGCTCTTTGGCGCAAGGTAAGCGGTTATTCGAGGTCCTTGATTTACAAGAAGAAGGTGTACGCCGTGATTCCAATGGTAAAGATCTTCATTTCGGAACATCGACCAACACCAATCAGGCGGTTAGCGGATTATATCCAATTTCTTTTAACAACGTCGGTTTTGGTTATGGTAATGATCAAGTATTAACAGGCGTCAATCTAACGATTCAACCTGGTAAGGTAACCGCACTTGCCGGCCCTAGCGGTAGCGGAAAAAGTACCCTTCTTCAATTAATACTGTCCTCATATGAGCCTAATGAGGGTACAATTCACTCCGGTAATCTGCTGTTAAACAGCATTCCACATCGATCATGGCGTAGGAATTTGGCTTATGTATCTCAGGAATCCTATCTATTCTCCGGAACACTCTATGAGAATATTGCGTGGGGAAGACCTGATGCTACTGCTGAAGACATTATTGCAGCGGCACAAAGCGCAGGTATCCATGAGTTCATTATGACAACCCCTCATCAATATGAGACTTTTATCGGTGAACGGGGGCTTACATTATCTGGAGGCGAAAGACAGCGACTATCCATTGCCAGGGCGTTTGTCCGAAAGCCTAAGCTTCTGCTTCTTGATGAGCCCACTGCAGCGCTCGACAGCCACAATGAAGAAATCATCGGGCAAGCACTACAAGAACTCATGCATGATCGAACTACCGTTGTTGTTGCCCACAGACTCTCTACCATCAGAAATGCAGATCATATTTATTACATGGAAGCAGGCTCTATTGTCGAAGAGGGGACCCATCTGGAACTAATGGATTTGAAAGGAAAGTATTATAACATGGTAGAGACAACATTGAACAACGATGACAACACTACAGCGGTCATGGAGGAAGTACAATGAATATAACTGAATCCAAGGAGCTTAAACTAGGATATGTGCTGCGTCGATTAATGTCTTATGCTAGGCCTTATCGTATTGGCTTTATTGTTGCTTTACTCCTCCTCTCCGCCAGGTTAGTAATGGATGTAGGAATTGCGGCTGTACAGCAGGTGTTTATTGATACGATCAACAGCTCCAATATGGATGCGCTTACGCGAATAACCGTTATTTGTGCTATTGTCTGTGTGATCATCATTTTCTGTCTCATGCTACAGCATTACTTCCGCTTTGTCATACAGAGCCGGATGGCCTGGGATATCCGTGGTAAGCTATTTGGCAAGAGCAACCGACTACCTTTTCAGCAAGTACAATCCATGCATTCCGGTGATTTGACTTCACGTAATAATCAGGATGCAGGAATAGCCATTGGTATGATTAATAGCATCGTATATGATTTAGGATATAACCTTCTTTTATGTTTTATTTCCTTTCTATACTTGGCCAAAACAGATGTCTGGCTCGCACTGCTTGCTCTCGGATCAGGCCCCCTTGTATTTCTTTCTGGTCGCTTCTTTGATCGCAGGCTACGTAAATTATCTACTGAAATATATGCTAAAGAGGCAGAATTGCGTGGGATTCTACAAGAAACACTGCAAGGCATGGCAGTCGTCAGAGCTTTCTCACTAGAAGAAATTCTCTTAGACAAATATGCGTTAGAACGTGAGAAGCTACGAAGAATGCAGCTGAGAAGATCCCTTCTTAATGGACTCCTATGGCAATCTTCTGCTTTTATCAACAATATCATTATGATAACATGTGCGGCTTTAATAGCTTTATCTGCTTTAAAAGGTGGGACGACTGCAGGTGGAGTACTCGCCTTTATTATTCTGATGGGCAGGGTTCAATGGCCATTTGTCCATATGTCCCAAACATGGGGCAGCGTACAGGAAGCTTTAGGTGCATCAGACCGCGTATTCGCTATACTAGATTCCCCTGATGAAGGAAACGATCACTCTTCACCAGAACCGGGCGTATTACCTGTAATTTCTGATGAAGTGGCTGCACTACAAATACAGAATGTCCATTATAGCTATTCATCTAACATGAGTAATGAATCCCCGCTTTTTACTGGTGTTAATATCCACATCCAGCACGGTGAAACCGTCGCTGTTGTAGGACCAAGCGGGTCGGGGAAAACGACACTCGTTCGATTATGCTGTGGACTGTATGAGCCAAATGCAGGTAGCATCTCTGTTTATGGAAGATCTATTCCCGATCAGCTTGAAGAAGCCCGGGCAATGATCACCTATGTCCCACAATCCCCTTATTTGTTCTCAGGGACGATACGGGATAACATTGCTTACAGTTCTAGTACAGCAACGGATGAAGATATAGAGCACGCCGCCCGTCTCGCAGGTGCAGAGGAATTTATATCGAAGCTGCCTAACGGTTATGACACTTTGCTAGGTGAACATGGATCGACTTTATCCGGAGGACAAAGACAACGTATAGCCATAGCCAGAGCTTTCCTTCGTGATGCTCCACTCCTTCTTCTGGATGAAGCTACCTCCGCTCTCGATAACGAGTCCGAGCGAATGGTTCAGGAATCACTTGATCTGTTAATGAAGGATCGAACAACACTAGTGATTGCGCACAGACTCTCAACCGTGCGAGAAGCGTCTAGAATTATCGTCTTAGATCAAGGTACTATTGTTGAGGAAGGCACACATGATTCTTTATTAGAAAAAAATGGGCTTTACGCACAGTTATATAACATTCAATTTCAAGCTTCAGAACAAGAAGGCACTCATGCAGATGAATTAACAGCCACATATCCCGTTTAGAATCACAACAAATTAGATTTGTTACAAAAAGAAGGGGCTGTCCCATAAGAAGATATATCTTTGGGATCAGCCTCCTTTGTTGTGTTTCACTTCATGAGCCCATGGCCACATGGCTGGCTTCCTTCTTAATCAGCCGTTGCTAACGCAATGCAGATATCACTCAGAAACCAAACTTTCCGCCATCTTTATAAGCTCCGTCTTACTCATTAGCCCCTCTTTATTCACCATTATCGTGTATACAATGCCTTGCTTGCTGTCATACCAGGTGATTGTTTCGCCAAGGGTAGGCTGCTTGAGATACATCGCCTCCACTTGCTTTAGCTGTATGATCTCGGACGTAGCATCCGGTGATTTGGTCAGACTTATTCCCTGGCCATAACTGGCCATGATTCCCACAGCGGTATCGTTCTTCCCATCTGTTAAATGGAGGACTGACGAATAAGCTTTGGCCCCCTGCAATTTTTCGATAAATAATTTATCTGTGTTCTTGGAAGCATTCGCCCGATCGATTAGCTTTTGTTTTAACGGTTCGCGCTCCTTACCAAGAGGTACCTCAAGAAATACTTTTCCGTAAGAGAAGCTTAACCCTTGGGGAATATATCCGGGCTGCTGAAGTCTCGGTGCCGAAGTCCGTGCCTGCTCAGCCAAGAAATCTTTATAGGATCGATAATCTATGGGAAGCTGTTCGAATTTAAGTTCATTTACCGTGTCATAGCCGTTCAGCTTGTTGATATAATCATCCTTGATGTAATAAGCCGCCACTTCGCCGGGTTGTAAAATACTTAATACTTGTTTATGGTATATCTCCAATTCATTGCTCAGCTTATTAGGCAACGAAGGCAATGGATCGGTCGTTTTAACGACAACTTCCCCTTTACTATTAAAGATTTGCAGATGTCCAGAGGCCGCATACGCGGTAAATGAGAGCAGAAAAACACAGCTTACAGCAATGGATAGAATCGTTTTTCTTTTAACAGGCCGGGATCTTGTAGCATTGGTATGCCCCATCTTCGCAATTTCCTGACTGATGCTGGACGTGAGGTCTATCTCTCGAAAATGATCGTCGGACACGGAATACCTTCTTAACTCTTCGTCTGAATCCATGAATGCTCCCATTGACCTTCCTCCTGACATGAATAGATATTTTCTTTCACCTTATTGCGAACCCGGGTTATTTTTTTTCGAACGGCTTCCGGGCTTTTGCCTGCAATTTCCCCAATCTCTGTATAACTCTTCTCATGAAAAACATACAGAATTAGCAAGCTTCTTTCCTCCGCAGAAAGTTTGGTCAGTGCTTTAGAAAGTGGCTCATTGAAAACCCCTCTTAAATACTCCTGTTCGGCGCTCTCTGCAACAAAATGCCCTTTCCATAGTCGGCTGAGCTTATCGTACAATTGACGTTTACGAATCAAATTCAGACAATGATGGTAAGCAATCTTGTACAGCCAGGCACTGAAGCTGACGGCTTGCGCATAGCTATAAATTGACTTATAGGCTTTCAGAAAAATATCCTGAACCGCATCCTCAGCATCCTGCTCATCACCCAGCAGCCGACAACAGTAGATAAATAACTGCCGCTGATAAGCCTCTACAATAGGGATAAACGCTTCCACGTTCCCCTCCTGCACCTGTTGAATATAATCTTCGATCCCTGTAGTGTCGATTGTGGAGTCCCCCTCTCTTATATGAATACCTATATAACACCGCAGGCCACTAGAAACGGACACTCTTATCTAATTTTTGTATCCAGACAGCTAAAAAAGCCCGCAAACCGCGGGCATTATGTGATGATCTTCAAAAATACACGTTAAATTTCACAGAAAATATCCTCTGCTGAATATAACCGATCTATCATAATCAATATACACATTCTTGATATCGGGTTTACGTAAAACATCAACCACATAATAATAAAGCGGAAGGATGACCATTTGGTCGATCAAAACTTTCTCTGCATTAGCTAGAAGCTGCATGCGTTTGCGAATATCAAAGGTCTGCTGCGCTTGTTTGATATAGTTATCATACTGAGGGCTGTTCCAGCCTGAATAATTTAAATCACTCCAAGAGGTGAAATACTCCAAAAAGGTCTCTGGATCATTGAAGCTTGCACTCCAACCTGCTCTGGCTATGCTATAGTTCCCCTTCCACCGTTTATCGATCATTTCTACAAAACTCTTCACTTCAATGCTTGCGTTAATGCCAAGGTTCTTCTTCCAGTTCCCAATAATTGCTTGTGCTACAGACTTATGCATATCACCTTCGTTAATAAGAATGGAGAAGCTTGGAAGTACCTTCAGTCCCTCTTCCTTCAGACCTTCCTTTAGCAACTGCCCGGCTTGGGCCAGATTCTCTTTGAAGTATGCAGTATCGGGAATTTCTGAGCGAAATTCCGTTTTAGTCCCCCGAATACCTGGAGCAACAAAACCATATGCGGGCGTGCCATAAGGCAGTGCTTCCCGGTCAATGGCCATCGCCAACGCTTTACGTATCTTTAGATTTTTGAACGGCGCTTTGTTAAGATTGAATTGGTAGAAATACGTGCTACCGTATGGCATTTTGATCAGATCACGGGAAGTCTTGTTGTCCAAACCTTCGTAATCTATATTCTCTTCTCCGCCCACCCAATCTACATCGTTCATAAGATAAGCTGATGTCACAGCGTTGATCCTATCCAGACTGATTCTTGGAACCACTACACGAACCTCAGAGAAAGAAGTCTCTTGCGCCAAGTAGTAGTCGGGATTTTTGACCAAAACGGCCTCATTGTCATCCCACGATTTAAGCTTGAATGGACCATTAGTGACCATGGTTTTGTCCGTATTGCCCCAATTCTTATTTCCCTTGACCGTGTCTGCATGAACCGGCAGAAAGATCGAATGTGCAAGAAGCTGGAGGAAAGAAGGTGTTTTTTGCGTCAACTTTACCTGCAGCGTATTATTATTTAATGCTTTAATGCCGATTTTCGCAGGATCTTTCAGCTGTCCGCTGTTGTAATCCTCCGCGCCAGCAATCACGAAGAAGTTGGGCGCATACAGATTATCAGCACTCGGCGCAAGAACCCGTTTCCACGCATACTCGAAGTCCGACGCCTTCACTGGCTGCTGGTTGCTCCACTTGGCAGCAGATCGAAGGGTGAAGGTATACGTTCTGCCATCATCCGAAAGCGTCCATTTTTCAGCCATGCCCGGAACAGCTTGTCCCGCGTTATTCAGACGAACCAAGCCCTCAAATAACCCTTTTACGATCGTATTAGAACTGCCCGGCTCTGCTAATGCTGGATCGAGCGATTGTGGCAGATGTTCAACCCCAATCCGAAATACCTGTTGAGTCTTTGCAGCAGAGGCCACAGGTTCCTTACCCACACCCAGACTCATCAGCAAACTAATACACAAACACACATACAACCATTTTTTCATCGACCATTCCCCTTTAGTATCTTAACAATGCCAAACTTCCTTCACCCAGAAACACTTCAATTATTATAAACGAGATTCTTTATCCTTTTTGTCGAATTATGGGATAAAATATGGCTCCTGCTCCAATAAAGTTATTGACTTGTTATTAGTAATGTTTACTATTAATATAATAATTCATTTACTTTACAATAAGGAGTGTTCATATAGATGACCAAGCCCATTTTTCCAGCCAAAAAAGAACGACATGTCTTGTTCGGTTCTGTCCCTCCCGTTCCCGGCAGTAAACCGACTCTTAAAGAACAGATGACAGACCTGCAGAATCACAGCGAAGATTATTTGTTTGCGATTGAAGAGGTGGGCATTACAAGAGTCTCGCATCCCATCACCATCCATTCAACGATGGCGCCGCGTGTTCAGACGACCATTGCCAGGATAGAATTGACTACCAACCTGGGGCAAAACAGCAAGGGGATCAATATGAGCCGCTTGACGGAAACTTTGGAATCCTATCGGCAGAGGGGGTTATCTACGGATCTTGCACATTTATGTGAATTGACAAAAGAACTGGCGGTAGTCATGAATCAGAGTAGCTCGAAGCTGGTGATGGAGTTCCCGTGGTTCTATGAGCGCTCGGCACCTGCCTCTAGTCTAATCGGATTAAGCCATTCCGAGCTTTATATTGAAATAAAGTATGATGAGTCTGCGGATCAGAAGTTTGAAATTACGGTGGGTATTACTACCGCTGTCACTACACTTTGCCCGTGCTCCAAAGAAATTAGTGAATATAGTGCGCACAATCAGCGGGGAATGGTGACGATCAAGGTCAGTGTTGACCCGCTGCTTGTGAACGCTAGCTGGAATGTACTACTGCTGGAGGCTGCTGAGTCGAATGCCAGTGCTGCACTTCACCCCGTACTGAAACGAACGGATGAGAAAATGGTGACCGAGCGGGCTTATGAGAACCCCCGTTTTGTCGAGGATCTTGCCAGGCTGGTTGCAGCTGATCTCTACGAATATGATTTTGTGGAAAGATTCACCGTGGAATGCCGTAATGAGGAATCTATTCATCAGCATGATGCGATCGCCCGAATCACCTTTGATAAAAGGCAAAAAGGCTGAGGTCCGTAACGGACCCCAGCTCTCTTTCTCCCCTAAGCCATCTCATCTAGACGCACGAATTGCAGGTTCCGGGTCTTTAGCTCTCCCAGTACCTCCTCCAACGCTTGCATCATATAGTACGGCGCATTCGGGTCTGCCCCCATGGTCTCTCCACTGTCATGCAGCAGAATAACGGAACCATCGGTAATACGGCCTAACAGTGTGGACTGTAAGCGGGTGCGACAGACCCTGCTGCTCCAATCGCCGCCTTTTAGCGACCAGAGAACAATACGGTAATGTCTGAAATGGAAAAAATCAAACAGGTTGATTAAGCCCCAAGGTGGGCGGTAATGGTCCGGCCGAATTCCAACAATCGATTCTATGATATCAGCAGAACGTTCCAGATGCTCACGCCGAACCGTACCGGGCAGCATCAACCAGTTGGTCTTATGATTATAATTATGAATGCCGATCTGATGGCCTTCGCGGTTTATCCTGCGTATAAGCTCTGGATACTGCTCTGCCTGCTCTCCAAGCACAAAAAAGGTTGCTTTGACTTGGTACAGTTCCAATAAATCTAATAATTCCGGGGTATATTTCGGGTGCGGGCCATCATCAAAAGTAAAAGCTACCTGCTTTTGAGCTCTTCCCTTGCGAAAAACACCAAGACCGGTCAATCGACTGATCATGCTGGGAATAAACATGTAACATGAGGTTGCACACAATATTCCACCTGCCAGGTATTCGAGCATGATTCTCCTCCATATGAAAAATAATGATGGTAAATTAAATATATGCGTTTAATGTCAGGGGAGAATAGCTCGTTTCCCTTTTTTACGAATATTCGTCTTAACCGCTGATTTGTTGTAACGGAGCGAACCGTTTCTTCATTGAAGCACGGGTGTGAATCAAATGCATGGGTACCAGTTTCTCAGTCCGCCGGTTGACCCTGTCCCTGCCATCGGGGTGAAGAGAGGACAGTAGTAAACGCAGATAAATCGTTGTAAACCAGCGGAAAAAGCCTGGCTTCATGGGTCTCTGTTCGAATCCCAAGCCGTGAATCAATCCACGATGCAGCAGCGTAATTCCAAGCAACCCCTTAACCTCCTGGAACTCATCCCTAGTCTCGAACGCTTCTTGAATCTGCTGCATTGATCGGCGAAGCATTCGTGCACTTTGCAAGGCAGCGCGGCCACTTCCTTCAGATTGATGGAGCTTAACAACCATTTCATTATCGAGATGAATCTCCCCTACCCAATCCCCATAATGAATCACAGTGGAATCCTCGCAAACAATAGACTTCCCCCTGTGTTTTTTTAGCAGCACCTTGCAAATGCCAAATTGGGACGTATGTGAACTGCGAAGATGGGACAGTAGCGCAAATCCTTTTTCCCACAGCAGCCAGAGAGATTGCAATACCGTTTTACGTGCCTTGATACTCAATAAGTTCACTCCCTTTAAATTTAGGAATATCTCCTTTTGCATCTCATTGTACATATCCATTCTTTCAACTTACTTACATAAATCTTAAGATTAACTTAAACGAAAAGAGGCCTCTACTTAATGGACGTTACAAAAGGGCGTACCCCTGCCGATAAATGAAAAATAACGAATAACGAAAAAAAGCCCGCGACGATCGCGGACTTCAAATTCGGCTCACTACATTTCTGATTGGCTATTTTTTTCCCGAATAGGCTTTGCTGCATGTGAGAATAATCCCGCTATGCTTACAGCAATTAGTACTACAATCAAGGCCCGAAGTAATCCAACTGATTCGCCGATGATTCCAAGCACCGGTGGGCCAACAAGAAAAGCGAGGTAGCCAGCAGTGGATACTGCCCCTACTCTTGCAGCGACTCCGCGAGGATCATCGCCAGCCGCAGACAATCCTACCGGGAATCCGAAGGCCGCACCAAGTCCCCAAAGTATAATTCCAATCATCGCGACCTCATAACTTAGGCTTAATATAACAATAAGTAATCCTGTAATTGCAAAAATTGCAGACGCTCGCAGAACGGTCACTCTACCAAAACGATCAAGCAAGAAGCCACCTGCAATACGCCCTATCGTCATTGCACCTACAAACATTCCAAAAGCGAATGAGCCCATAGCAGGCGTCACATCATAACCGTCTACCATGATCAGTGGCAACCAATCATTTGCTGCGCCCTCTGCGAAGGCCATGCCAAGGACGATGGTACCAATCAGAACAGTACGTGGTTCTTTCCACACCGCCATGCGCTCCTTCGCACTCATTGACGGTACATTTGAATCACCGGTTTCTTTTCCGGTTCCTGCGGGTACGAGACGGCAGAAGAATAGTGTAGAACAAATAATAATGACTACAACAATCACCATGTGGAGTGGTAGCGGAAGGTTTAAATGGATTGTGGCAGATCCAAACATAGCCCCAAGCAGTGTACCTACGCTAAATGCAGCATGAAAACCAGTTAAAAGCGACTTCTGAGCAGCTCTCTCTACTGCAGTCCCCTCCACATTCATCGCGACATCGCATATTCCGTTTCCAAAACCAAAAACAGCTAGTCCCGCAAATACGAGAAATTCGTTCGACAGCCATGATCCACCCAGACCAACGATAACGAGTCCAGCTGAACTAATGATCAGGCCCATCATCATGACAAAACGTCCGCCTTTATGTGCAATCAAATGACTGGCACTCAGGAGCCCGATGATCGAGCCTGTGGCCAGCCCGAAAATGATCCACCCCATTTGTTCCGTAGAGGCACCAAGTGTATCCCGTATCATCGGAGTACGAGATACCCATGACGCAAAAGCAAACCCGGGTAGTGCAAAAATAAAATATATAGCGATCCGCCACAATTGGACTTGGCGATGATTTAAGGTATGATTCATTTATTATCCTCTCCTATTCGAACAGATCATCAATAGATTGAACGGGTGTCACTTCTATCGGTTCATTGGATAACCTTAGGCATAAATAAGTCCCTGTCCATATTGTCATGCATAAGATCATGTATGATAACATGTTAATTCCTCGCTTTCATTGACTGATCAGCCACTTACTAAACTAACTTTATAAATACACTTTATTTATAATGCAGTACGAATTTATTGTCAAGATTAATTCTTGCAATACTGTTCCAAGCAGTTTCATGAACTTGCGCGCTCTAACTGCACTTGACTTTAGAATCATTCTTACGGCATAGTGAATTAAAATCTTCATTAAGAAATAATGGAGGCTCCAGATGAATCAGCCGAGTAAGAACCTTATCAAAGAAATTAACCTGAATCACGTAAGAAGAGTAATGAAGCAAGTACACTCAGCAACAAAACCTCAATTATCAGCGTTAACGAAGTTAAGTGTCGTGACCATTAATTCGCTTGTCAAAGATCTTGTAAAGGATGGAGAGTTATTAGAGGATGAGCTAGTTTCATCCAGCGGAGGAAGACCGGCTCTAAATTATCGGTATAATTTCAACTTCCATTTGGCACTAGTCCTCTATATGAAGGAAGATCAGGGGCAGCACACCTTTGTTGCGACAGTAATCAATTTGCAAGGAGATGTATTAGCACGAGAAGACTATGTCATGGCTTTCTTTGAAAAAGAACGTTTCCTGGCAATTATTAATCAATTTCTAGTGCAGCATCCTTCTGTTAATGTCATCGGGCTTGGTATTCCTGGCCAATCTGTTCGTGGTGAAATTACGGTAAGCAGTCATGAACGGCTGAATGGAATTCGGATCATTGATGATTTGCAGCAAGCGTTTGGCCTACCTGTCGTGCTTGAAAATGACGTCAACGCCGCTGTGGTCGGATATTGTGTAGAGAGAGAGGCTGAAGAAGAACAATCTGTAGTCAGCATCTATTTTCCAGACAAGGCCCCTCCCGGTATGGGCATCTATCTGGATGGTAGAATTGTCAAAGGAAAAGATGGCATGGCTGGTGAAATTAAATTCCTCCCGCAAAATATAGATTGGGGAAGCTCTCTGGACTTTCAGGTGTTTGCCGAGGCGGTTAGCCAGACGATTCATATTACCAATGCGATTCTCGCTCCGCATAAAATTATCATTTATCAGCAACAGATGAACCCAGCAGATTGGGCGCAATACTGGAAGGAGTACAGGGCCAAGCACTATATGCCTGTTGAACCTGAAGTTGTATTGGAAACAACGTTCCAAGAAGATTTTGAAATAGGGATGAAATGGCTAACGCTTAAGGAACTGGAACCGAGTATGACAATAGCTAATGAATAGCTGAGCGAACAATTAAGGGAAGGACATGTTGTCCTTCCCTTTGTTAGTATATAAATCGTTACTTTACCAGAAGCCCCCATCCGAATGAATGATTTGCCCCGTAATCCATCCCGCATCTTCACTTGCCAAAAAAACGATTAGCTTCGCAGCATCCTTAGGTTCACCGATCCGACCCATCGGAAATTTAGGCAGTAAGTATTCCTTCAATCCGCTGTCCATCCATCCGCTATCTGTAGGTCCAGGGTCTACCGCATTAACTGTAATTTGCAGCGGGGCTAATTCAAGCGCAACGGATTTGGTAAACGTAGAAATCGCCCCCTTGGTCGCAACATAGGCTAAATTCCCGGGCTCTGGTGACTTGTCTTGGCCTGACACCATATTAATAATACGTCCACCATGTTGTCCTTCTATCCGGCGGGCAAACTCAACCATCAAGAGACATGTTCCTCTGACATTCACGCTATAGTGAGCATCCAGAATTGCTGCATCGATGGAACGGAAATCTACATCCACAGAATAGGTTGCGTTGTTCACTAGAATAGACGGAGAACCCAGTTGCTTCTGGACTTCATCCAATAATATCTGTGGTGCATCCGGCTGCGACAGGTCTAGCGCCATGGACTCACACCGTACTCCCAAGCTGACAATTTCCTCTCTCAGTTGCTGCGGCCAGTCTAAATCATCATTCATATAATAGCTCATTCCGCGATCATACACGGACCAATGCGTGAAAAAGATATCAGCACCTGCTCTAGCTAACTCTAGACATATTGCAGTACCGATCCCTTGTGCCCTGCTAGCTCCAGTAACAATCGCAATCTTATTCATTAATGATCTCATTCGATAGCATCTCCTTGCGGAAACGCCGAATAATGTACTACTTGGAGATGTAATTTGCCAATAAAAAACGAATACCCTAATGCAGGCATTCGCTTGGCGTATTTATAGCACATGAACCCAGCGATTCCTATAATGGTTAAATTGAAAATAGACAAAATTGACCCCTCCATTAATGAAGACATCAGCCCATCTATTCCATTACGTAGCCATTAAAGGATATCTCCCATACCAGTCCATGCTCCTTTCGTAACATCTCCTGTTGGCATCGTATCATATGTATACAGTATAGTAAATCATTTCCTATTGATCGCTGGCGGCACGGATAATGTAGAAAGGGAACAGTTAGTTTATAAAAAAACAAGGTGCTCCGGAGAGCACCCTGCCTTTGGACTTTAACCATTAATTGTTGATGGTCAGGTTAAAGCCGTTTTGAATAAAGTTGGTATTCGGGTTGGCAATGTTGCTGGTCTTCAGGTTATTGAAGGTGGCCGAACCATTGCCTGTGTAGGTATAGATCGCTGCCCCTTTATGCGAGGAGGTAAAGCGTGAAGTCTCAATACCATCCAGACCTGTGCCGTTAATGTTGATGTTGTTAAATACGATATTCTGGAACCCGCCGCCGTACCCGAATTGAATGGCACTGCGCTGAGTGTTGATGATATCGATATTCGTGAACGTTACATTACGAATGGAATCACTAGATGCTTCGAGGTCGATCGCTCCACGTTCACCATTGTACAGATCCTTACTCGTACCGCTGTTGATAATAGTAGTGTCTGAAAAAGTGATTCCGGTGTTGTTTTGGAAGTGGTAACCAGGGAACACCGTATTCATACGGATACCGGAACCGCCTACTGTATCAACGATCAGATTGTTAGTGGCTTTGTGACCGCTGCCTCCGAAGAAAGCGATACCCGCAGCACGCCAGTTGTGCTCGATAGTGTTGAAGGAGAAGGTGTTGTTCACACCTTGAGGCGCACCATTGACACTGCTTGGCCATACCGCCAGACCGTCGTCACCATTGTTGCGGATGCTGCTGTTACGCACAGTGGAATTACTGGTACCTTGGGAGAAGTTAACGCCGTCTGCAAGGTTGTTGCGAATACGGCTGTTCTCAATTACCAGGCCGTCGGCGATCATAGCTGGTGTATGAGCATAATCGCCCACCCAGATACCACATTCAAAGTGCTCTACCCAAACATTGCTAACTCTGGAGTTCTTGCCGAAATTGTCCATGAACGCTTTGTAGATCGCCTGTTCACCATAACGTGAACGAAGATTGGAGTTCATGTAGACATTGCTGAAATCAAGTTTGCCTTGAACACGGAAGGAAATCCCGCCACCTGCAACATTCGGGTTCGTGAACTGGATATTTGTATGCCAGATGCCCGCACCCATGATCGTAATATTGTTAATCATGTTGGTCTCTGTGCCGATTTTCCACATTCTGCTCAAATGGAAGGTGCCTTCTGGAATGTAGAGCGTTTTGCCTGTAGATACTGCCGATTGAACGGCTGCTTCGAAGGCAGCAATATCATCTTGGCCGTCATTGGCTACGGCGCCGAAATCCGTTACAGATACGGAATTCGCCGGACGGGCAATGGCTGCCGGAACAGGCTCAATTTCAAGGAAGTCTACACCGTATTCCAGGTTGTCGCCATTGTTCTTCTGAATGCGGATGGTATCTCCGGATTTAAGCGGAGTATCCAGCTTCCAGTGTACTTCATCAAAGCGGAACAACGGACGTCCGTCTGCTGGCGTGTCACCAGGATGATCGCTATTGAAGTACTGCCAGTTGTAGTAAGAGGTCAATGGAATGGTCTTAGCTTTGGTTCCGTTCACGTAGACATCCAGTGCTCCGTTAAGACCCATACCGTTTGCAGAGTCTGGCATCGTGAAACGCATGGTTACACCTGCGCCACCTTCACCTGGTCTTATAGTCCATTGTACGCTGGAACCGTTGGAAGGAAGGGCAATATAGCGTTGGCCAGAAGCCTCCGAAGCTGTCTGTGACTGATCGAAATTCGGTGCGGATTTTAGTGTTGCCCCGCCGCCACGAGTTGCGTCTTCAGTATTATAGCGGGTGTACGGCATGCTTGCTCCACGATTGGAGTTAACTGGTGGCGTTGGAACCGGAGTGGCTGTAGGTGCTGGTGTAGGTGCCGGCGTTGGTGTAGGAGTCGCACCGCCTGCACCATAAATTTCGAATTCAGATATTTGTCCTGCAGGCCATTCCGTGTTAGCTGTTATGTTCAGGCGAACATAGCGGGTGCTTACAGCCGCGAAATTAATGGTAACAGAATTGCCAGCAACGTTAGGATTGAACGTATAGTTGGCAGAACCCACAATATTATTGAACGTCGAACCATTCGTGCTTCCCTGTACAGTCAATGTCTGTGTCCGTGTTCCCCAGGACGCTGGCAGTTTCAACACGATTTGATCAATGTTCGTATTCGTACCAAGATCTACTTGAATCCATTGTGGAAAAGCATTGTTGTTGCTCTCCCAGTAAGTTCCTTGATTACTGTCATTCACATTGCCTGGTCCGTAATTTTGAGTGTAACTGCTAGCGCTTACATTTTTCCCTGACGCCAGATTCGGTCCACCGGCGGCAGACATTGGAGCAGGAGATTCAACTGTCAGAAATAAGTTTGTGATTAGCATAGTCAATACCAGAGACCACGCGATATATTTTTTACGCATTCTATTCCTCCTAAGGTAGATGTGAGTACGATAAAGCATAGTATCATAGAACGAATGATTGATAGCGGTTACAATTTGTTTAATAAAATGCTCTTTTCCTTCTTTACCCGCCTCTCTGTCTACGAATCGTAATTACTATCTATCCTCCTTTCTATGACATACACCCAATTATAGATGAATCATAGCCAAAGAAATAAGTGGTAATTCTACGATTTATGTATGCATCTTCATGATAATAGAGGTAATAAATTGTATTTTTTATTTATTTTTCCTGAATTTATATTTCTAATTCCAGACTTTCTTTTGGAATAACCCAATGAAAAAAAGCAAGGTACTCCGAAGAGCACCCTGCTTTTGATTTTAACCATTAGTTGTTGATGATCAGGTTGAAGCCGTTTTGAATGAAGTTAATATTCGGGTTAGCGATATTACTGGTCTTCAGGTTATTAAAGGTTGCCGAACCGTTACCGGTGTAGGTATAAATCGCTGCTCCTTTATGCGGTGTAGTGAAGCGCGATGTCTCAATACCATCCAGACCTGTTCCGTTAATGTTGATGTTGTTAAACACGATGTTCTGGAAGCCGCCGCCATATCCAAACTGAATGGCACTGCGCTGTGTTCTTTGAATATCAATGTTGGTAAACGTTACGTTCTTGATAGGATCATTAGAGGCCTCAAGATCGATGGCTCCACGTTCACCATTGTACAGATCTTTACTTGTACCACTGTTGATAATCGTCGTATCAGAGAACAGAATGCCTGTGTTGTTCTGGAAATGGTAACCAGGAAACACGGTGTTCATGCGGAATGCGGAACCGCCAACGGTGTCAACAATCACGTTATTGGTTGCCTTATGTCCGCTACCGCCAAAGAATGCAATAGCTGCTGCACGCCAGTTATTCTCAATCGTATTGAAGGAGAACGTGTTATTCACACCGGCAGGTGCCCCATTCACATTGCTGGTCCATACCGCCAGACCGTCGTCACCATTATTACGGATGCTGCTGTTACGAACGGTAGAGTTGCTGGTACCTTGAGCAAAGTTCACACCATCAGCAAGATTGTTGCGAATCCGGCTGTTCTCAATGACCAGACCATCAGCGATGATGGCTGGTGTGTGAGCATAGTCCCCTACCCAGAAGCCGCATTCAAAGTGCTCTACCCAAACGTTGTTGAATTTGGAGTTCTTACCGAAATTGTCCATGAACGCTTTATAGATGGCCTGTTCGCCATAACGTGAACGCAGGTTGGAATTCATGTAGATATTGCTGAAATCAAGCTTGCCCTGAACACGGAAGGAAATACCGCCACCGGAAACGTTCGGGTTAGTAAACTGGATATTCGTATGCCAGATGCCTGCACCCAGAATTGTAATATCGTTAATTTTATTGGCAGGCGTACCAATCTTCCACATACTGCTCAAATGGAAAGTACCTTCTGGAATGTATAATGTCTTGCCAGTTGAAACTGCGGACTGCACAGCCGCTTCGAACGCTGCAAGATCATCCTTGCCATCATTCGGTACCGCACCGAAATCTGTTACAGAGACGGAGTTGGCCGGACGGGCAATCGCTGCTGGAACGGGCTCGATTTCCAGGAAATCCACGCCATATTCCAGACTGTCCCCATTGCCCTTCTGAATCCGAATCGTGTCTCCCGCTTTCAGCGGTGTATCCAGTTTCCAGTGTACTTCGTCGAAGCGGAACAATGGACGGCCCGCAGCAGGCGTATCTCCTGGGTGATCACCCGAGAAATATTGCCAGCTATAATAGGATGTCAATGGAACCGTCTTCGCTTTGGTTCCGTTCACATACACGTCCAGCGAGCCATTAAGCCCCATACCATCCGCAGAGTCCGGCATGGTGAAGCGCATAGTTACCCCTGCACCGCCTTCTCCTTGTCTAACAGTCCATTGTGCATAGGAACCATTGGATGGAAGAGCAATATAACTCTGCCCGGAAGCTTCAGAGGCGGTCAGCGACTGATCGAAGGTCGGAGCAGTCTGCAATGTGGCCCCGCCGCCACGGGTAGCATCCTCCGTATCATATCGGGTATACGGCATGCTTGCACCACGCGCCGAGTACACTGTCAAGTCAGTAGTGCTAACGTTGTTGCCTTGTTTGACAGGTGCTTCATTGCCGTCCGCAGCAACCGTAGTAGTTACCGAGTATGTGCCAACAGCTGCCGTCCAGGAACCGACACTAATATTGGCTGATGCACCCGGCGCCAATGTACCATTGTAAGAACCGGTCAAGGTCTGAAGCGTTGCACCAGAAGCATTTTTAAGTACTACGGTAACTCCATGTGCACCACCTGTTGTTGCAATGTTGCCTTGATTCTTGAGATTAACAGTGAAGGCAACCTGATTATTAACCGTCGGATTATTAGGTGTCCAGGAAGTGGTACCTACCAGATCAGAGCTACTGATCGGTGCAATAACGAGCGGAGAAGTATTGGTGTAGCTATTGTTGTTTTTGTTTTCTTCAAAAATAATATTGTTCTCATCTACCTTGGCGCTGAGTGTATAGCTTCCAGCTGCTTTCTTACCGGCATTGATCGATACAGTCGCCGTTGCTCCAACTGCAAGCGCAGATACTGGTGCAGAGCCAGCCAGTTGATTGTTCAGGTAGAAATTAACTGTCGTTGCCGGAGCAGCGGCAGAGCCGATGTTCTTGACCGTAGCATTCAGGGTCACATCATTGTCCTCCACCGGAGAAGCCGGGGACCAGGACATGCCACTGATCGTCAGATCAGGATTCGGTGCTGGTGTTCCGAATACTTGGAATTCTGCTACTTGCCCGGCAGGCGCACCGGAGTTGGCTGTAAAGTTCAATTGCAGACGTTTAACCGTTGCCGTAATCGGAATCGTTACTGTGTTGCCGGTAGCCGGGTTAAATGTATAGGATTGAGCAGCAACCAAATTACTAAAGGTTGTTGTGTCTTGGTTATGACCGAGCACTTGAATGGTCTGTGTGCGTGTGCTCCATACCGAAGCCGGGTTCAGCTTCAGAACGATGGAAGTAATGTTATGATTTGCACCCAGTTCCAGTGTAAGACTGCTTGGATTGCTGCCGCCTTCCCAATAGGTATTGGTGTCATTATCAATGGCGTTGGCAGCTACGAAGGACTGCGTGTTGGAAGAAGCTGTGATCGGCTTGCCAATGGCGATATTGCTACCGGTTGGAGGCGTAGAGGTTGGTGTTGCCGTCGGTGTTACCGTAGGAATCGGCGACGGAGTTGCCGTTGGCGTTGGAGTTGCCGTTGGCGTTGGAGTCGTTGTCGCAGTAGGTGTTGCTGTAGGGGCAACCGTCGGTGTGGCTGTTGGCGACGGTGTGACCGTTGGAGTGACTGTTGGTGTCGCGGTAGGAACAGCGGTTGGCGATGCAGTTGGCACCGGAGTTGGCGTTGCTGTTGCGGTCGGCGACGGTGTCGGTGTCGGTGTCGGACCACTGGCACCATAAACTTCGAATTCGGACAATTGGGCCGCTGGCCAGCCGGTGTTAGCCGTCACATTCAAACGAACATAACGCGTGTTGGTCGCAGCAAAATTGATGGTAACGGAATTGCCAGCAGTGGATGGATTGAATTCATAAGTCGCAGACCCGACAATATCTGTGAACGTTGAACCATTCGTGCTGCCTTGGACGGCAAGTGTCTGTGTTCTTGTACCCCAGGTAGTCGGCAGCTTTAACACGATTTGGTCAATACTGGTGTTGGAACCGAGATCCAGTTGAATCCATTGGGGGAACGCGTTGTTCGTGCTTTCCCAGTAAGTCCCTTGATTACTGTCATTCACATTGTTCGGACTGTAAGTTTGAGTATATCCGCTTGCAGAAACATTCTTGCCCAGTGCCAGGTTTGGTCCACCGGCTGCTGATACAGGTGCGGGAGATCCAATGGTCAGGAATAAATTTGAAATCAGCATCGTCAACACGAGTGACCACGCTACATACTTGTTGCGCATTATATTCCTCCTCAAGTAATGTGTGGATACGTTAAAAGCTTTAATTCCCATAAATGGACGAGTTGTTAGCGGTTACAAAAAAACGCATCCATTCATTAAAGCGCTTACCCTTTCTTGTCCGACCCGATCTTCTTTGGACTATCTGGTATAGCAGGCGATCCTCCCTTCTATGACATTCACACTCATTATAGAGGCATCACTGGCCAGCAATAAGTAGCAATCCTACGGTAAATATAGGCATTTTCATGATAATGGAGTCAAATAATCCATAAGTAGGAATTTCAATCCATGCCCTGTTTCCCATATGTGATGCTTCCGCCCTACTTCCAAGGTGTTCCAAATAATACTTAGGTTCACAGCAAAAACAGGTCAGAGTTCTTTTCCTCCAGCCTGTTCTTTGTTCTGATATTACAATCTTTTAACTGGGCGTTTTACCACCCAAGCTTGTCATTTCTTCTGTATCTTATCCCATGGAGTTCACTCCATGTCGTGGGATCCCCTTTTTAAAACTAAATCAGTGACCTTAGCATAGCTTGCAAAGGATTAATTTATCTCTGTACCCTTACTGCGAGAGACTCCGGGCAAAAATGGCAGCAAGGAAATTACACCCGCCAGGGCGAGGATAAGACCTACCCAGAGCGGTGCGACCAGGCCATAGCCAGCACTGATCGCCAGCCCCCCAACCGACGATCCTACCACTACACCAAAAGTGACGATCGCGGTATGTATGGTGTTAACCATAAGACCACTTCCTCCCGCTCGTATAACTCTTGTTACCATAGGCGGGTTCATAGGAACCCCAGCCAGTCCGATGACGATAACAGCCGGAATGACTACAGCAGGCTCATGTACACCTATAGCAAAAATCAGGAGCGCTACCGACAGAAGAACCAGACCTATGGTCAGCAGTGACATCATATATCGATCAGCCAGCCTACCCGTAATTAAATTCCCAACTACAGTCGCAGCTCCATAAACGACAAAGAGCAGTGGAACCGATGCAGCAGAAAAGCCTGTCAACTCAGTGAAAATAGGCGCGAAATAGCTGAACGCTGCAAATGTCGCTCCTATAATTAGAAAACTGGTGAGATATGCTGCCCAAAGACTACGATTGCGAAAAGACTTCATCTCATGACGCAGACTGGTAGGTTCGGGCTTTGGCAATACCGGAACCATGCGCAGCGCGGTAATTCCTGACAACAGGACAATTACAGCGACAGCCCAAAAACTGAAGCGCCAGCCATAAGCATCTGCGGCCCATGTCGCAGCAGGTGTACCGAGAACAGTGGCAATCATAAGGCCGCCGAAGATAATCGACACCGCACGTCCACGCCGATTCTCCTCCACCAGCGAAGCGGAGATAGAGATCGACACACCAAATGCAGCCGAGGAAGCAATGCCAGTTATGATACGTGAGACCATCATCAGCTCATAGCTCCCGGCCATTGCGCCAAGCAGTTGACCGACAAAAAAGACGGCTATTAGGGTTATAAACGCTTTTTTCCTCGCTGTGTTCAGCAAAGCTGCGGTGAGCAATGGGCCACCCACAACCATCCCTGCGGAAAAGGCGGTAATAAGATATCCCACCGCTGATACGGTTACTCCGAATTCTACAGCAAGTGTATTCATCATTCCCGCTACCATAAATTCTGAGGTGGTCATACAAAAGATAGCCAAACTAAGCACATAGATGGCAAATGGCAATTTAATCTCCTCTTTTCATAATATATTGTAAAATCTAAGTATTGTAATGATCGGTACAATTCTAGCGCAAAAAAAAGCGCCGGATATCCGGCTAATAAATGGCTGCCAATGTGCCTTCGACAATGGTGTTGGCCAAAACACGATTCTGTGCAGAACTGTTAAGTACGCGCAGTCCGTAATAGCTGCTAAGAAACACGCTTCCCAGTTCCTTCGCATCTCTCCCTGATGTGATCTCGCCGGTCGCAATGCCCTGCTCCATTAACAAATAAAATGCCTCTTCCAGGTAAGCGATATGCCGCGTTGCCACCTGTTCCACCATGGGGTCGCTCCCTGCCCGTTCCATCGCAGCGTTGATCAAAAAACACCCTCTTCGCTCCGATTCAGAAAAGTCCTCCTCAATGGCCCACTCCAACAGCCCACGGAGCCTGTCTTTCAATGACACTGGACGCTTTAAAATCTCACCCTGCTCCCGTATACCCTGCTCATGATACCGCTGAAGTGCCTGTGAGTATAATTCATGTTTGCTGCCAAACGCATTATACAAGCTGCCTTTGCCAAGGCCTGTCTGTTTGCACAAATCCTCAGTGGAGCACCCTTCGTATCCGTGTATCCAAAAGGCTTCCATGGCAGCATCAATTACAGCCGTGTCTTTAAACTCTCGCGGTCTCCCGCCTTTGGTCATGGTAATCTGCCCCCCTCTCTATGTAAAGATAAATCACAGTATAGATAATTTGTAACGATCAGTCAAGAAGTTGTTTACAGTCTCTAAGTTCTCTGCTACAGTTGAATTGCAATACCACATTATATCGGGAGAGGAAGTCGGAATATATGAAAATTGCAATTATTGGAGCCGGAAATATCGGTGGAAATCTTGCCCGTCGTCTTACCAAGCTAGGACATGAAGTCTCAATTGCCAATTCTCGCGCTCCTCACACCTTAACAGAACTCGCCGCAGAGACCGGTGCCACGCCTCAAGATGTTACGGAAGTTGCCCGTGGAGCCCAGTTGGTCATTGTCACGATTCCGCAAAAGAACATTCCTGATCTTCCCGAGGGTCTCTTCGATCACACTGCACCAGACGCTGTCATTATTGACACCGGTAATTATTATCCCCGTCAGCGTGACGGCCTCATTGCGGAGATCGAGGCTGGCTTGCCGGAGAGTCGCTGGGTCGAGCAGCACTTGAAACGCCCCATCAACAAAGTGTTCAATGGGATTACCGCTGCTAATCTGCTTGAACGCGGCGTGCCTGCTGGTTCACCCAACCGCATTGCCTTGCCAGTTGCCGGGGATGATCCCGCTGCCAAGACAATTGTGCTTCAACTTGTCGAAGAGCTAGGCTTTGACGCTATAGATGCTGGCGGACTGGACGAGTCCTGGCGTCAGCAGCCGGGTACACCGAGCTACCGGGAGCATGGTGCGGACAGTCTGCGCCAGGCCCTGGCCGAAGCCAGTCCTGAACGAATTGAAGATTATAAAGCCTGAGATCTAGATTTTCAACATAAGATGGATTATAATAACAGAAATGTGAAACGGATGAACGATGTTGACGAAGAGTAAGTACGCATCAGATGTTGAGGTCCAGAGAGTCGGTGGTCGCTGTGAACCGATCCTCACCTGATGCCGAATGGGCTTCTGAGTCGCTACGCTGAAACCTTAAGTAGGCGCTGCCGGGAGTCTCTCCCCGTTACCAAGAGAGGAGTATCGCAAGACCGCCTATTTATGGCGTCTTCCTGTACTTTTAGTGAACCGCTTGGTAGCGGTTAAAAAGGTGGTACCACGATAACCTCGTCCTTTACGGACGGGGTTTTTTGTATTTTTTAAAGGAGGTGATGTCCATGGACGATGGTTGGTGGTTCCCGAATTCCTGTTGCAAAAACCTATTATTGAGGAGGATTATTCATGAAAGAACGTATATTAACTGGAGACCGGATTACAGGGAAGCTCCATCTTGGACATTACGTCGGAAGTCTGAAGAACCGGGTAGATTTACAGCATCAATATGACACCTTTTTACTGCTTGCGGATGTGCAGGCCCTCACGACCCATTTCGAACAGCCGGAGCTAATTCAGCGGAACCTGCGTCAAGTGGCCATGGACTATTTGGCAGCGGGAATTGAGCCTGAGAAAGCTACCATTGTGGTACAGTCCTTGATTCCAGAGATTGCAGAATTGACAGCTTATTTCTCCATGTTCGTAACGGTGAACGCTTTGCGCCATAACCCTACAATCAAGGCAGAGGCATCAGAGCGCGGCTTTCAGGATATGTATTACGGATTCCTGGGGTATCCAGTGAGTCAGACCGCAGATATTGCCTTTTGCAAAGCATCATTGGTGCCGGTGGGTGAAGACCAGCTGCCCCATATTGAGCAGTCCCGCAAAATCGTCCGCCGCTTCAACCAGTTGTATAAGCCCGTGTTAATCGAACCTAAAGCCCTTGTGGGGGAGATCCCTCGTCTCGTCGGTCTGGATGGAAACAGCAAAATGAGCAAAAGTCTTGGAAATGCCATCTATCTGGACTCCACACCGGAGGAAATCAGCCTGCAGCTTCAAAAAGCGACTACGGACCCCGCCCGTATCCGCAAATCCGACCCCGGTCATCCTGACATCTGTCCAATCTACACTTATCATCAGGCCTTTCGCCCACAAGGGGCGCAGGAAATTCATGAAGACTGTACTAAAGGGCAAATGGGTTGCTCAGAGTGTAAAAGAAAGATTTTCACTGCCATCAATGACCTGCTGGAGCCGATGCGGGAGCGGCGTGTAACCTACCAGAATCATCCCAAGCGTGTAGATGAGATCATGATATCAGGCACGGAGACAGCACGCCTGACCGCCAAAGAAACGATGCTTGAGGTGCGCGAGGCGATGGGTATGAACTATTTTAAAGGTAAATAAATCGCCTGTTACAAAAAGGAGGTGCCTTGGGCTCCTCCTTTTTGTTGCATAATGCAGCTCTAATCAGGAATTATAAAAATGATGAAAATTGACAATTTCATTTTTTCATGCGATTATATCTCTGCCAGAGGTATTAAGCGAGGTGAACTAATAGATGAATAATGACCTTTCTGCCAATGGTGAACAAGCACCTGTGCAGCCAGTAATGACGCCAGAACCGGCGCATATGGAGCAGACGCCAACCGCATGGACGATCCTAGGTTTTCTCTCTCTGCAACCACGCAGCGGTTACGAAATTCGTGAAGCAGCCAAGCGATCCGCAGGGTTCTTCTGGGGCATCAGTGACGGGCAGTTATATCCTCAATTGAAAGTACTAGAGAAGCAAGAACTGATTCAGCCTTTCAACGGAGTCGAAGGCCCCAGATCCCGCCAGCGGTGGCAGCTAACCGAAAAAGGCCGCGCAGCACTGCGGGCCTGGTTGTCCACTTCCTCTGCCCATTTACACATCAGGGACGAGAATCTGGTTAAATTATTGTTCGCCAGTCAGGAAGATCCTGAACTGCTGCTAAACCTGATCAAGGAACGGCGTGATAGCTTTCAATGGTTCCTGAATACCATTCAGGAGGTACAGCCGGGAGCAAGCTGGGAATCATCTGAAGACACGTCTCCGTTGACCGTTCCCTTGCTACTGAAGCAATACGGGATGGAATTCGCCCGAACCGCCTTAGCCTGGTGTGACCAGGCCGAAGCCGTATTAACAGCAGCAACTCACACAGATTCTATCTCAAAAGAGGAGTGATCCTTATGTCAAGCAATGTACGCACAGGAAGCAAGAAACCATCGGCAGTGATGTTGACTCAGATCCTTTTATATCTCGCTGCGGTAGTGAATCTATTCAACGGTTTTTACTCCATCGGCAGCCAGCAGACCATGAAGGTTGTCCTTGCAGCCGTGATGATCATTTTTGGAATTGTAGCCTTGTGGGTAGCTAGCCGCCTGGGATATCCTGCACCTTCCCGCCGCCAGAATGCAGTCCTGCTTGCCTCTATATTAATCGTGCTTAGAATCGTTGAATATTTTGTCTGGCACAACTTAGGATTTCTTGTAGGCATCATCCTGCCCATCCTCGTTGTATGGAGACTCAATAAGACTGAAGCCAAAGAATGGTTCGGTTCACACTAAAGATTCAAAAGGAGTCCCAATAGCCTTTTAATAGGCTGCTGGGACTCCTTTTTCTTAGCTGCCGACTACCCTTCTCTTTCCTTGGTATCCGTATCTTCCTCTTCCGTCGTAGATACCGAAATATCCTCGCCGTATGCACCCATCGGGCTAAGCTTCAGCTGTACAATCCTTTTGGAGTGCCATGTTGATTCTGTCTGCTCGGTGATATACCCTTCGCCTTCGACGAAATCTTGACCTTCAGCAGATTGAGCACCTCCAGCGCATCACGCAGCGACTGTCCCCGGAGGTCAGGAATGGATGCCTGGTCGCCCTGCTGACTTAACAGATAGATCCGCTGTCCCGAAGCAAGTAGAGTGCCCGCCTCTGGATACTGGCTGACCACGTTGCTTCCACCTCCGACCGTTTCAAAGTCAAAGCCCTGATCAATCAGTGATTTTCTGGCCACCTGCACCATTTTTCCAGTAAGATCGGGTGTAGAGCGCTGCGCGGAATGTGCATTCTTGACGGACATGGAAACACTGTCTCCGTCGCCCGTTGTAACTTTTGGCACACCCATATAAGACAATACCTCGGATACGATCTCTTTAAACACCGGTCCCGCCGCAGCACCACCACCAGCAGCATTAGCAGGCTCGTCAATGCCGACATAGACCACAATCTTCGGATTATTAGCCGGTGCGAATCCGAGAAAGGACGAGTGCACCTTGTTACGGTCATACCCGCCCTTACCGTCAGGTTTAATCGCCGTACCGGTCTTGCCTGCTACCCTATAGCCTTCAATGTACGCACGACGGCCGGTTCCATGGTCCAGATCTGCAACGACCTGCTCCAGATAGCTGCTGGTTTCTCTGGCACTTTCCTCGGAAATAACCTGACGTACCACCTGCGACTGGGTTACGATAGTCTTGCCGGTATTGAGATCCGTGGTCTTCTTGACCACGTGCGGCACCATCAGTTTGCCGCCGTTCGCGATGGCCGAGATGGCGGTAAGCTGTTGAATCGGAGTAACAAGTACTTTGCCGTGCCCGTATGCGATCGTCGCGTTCTCCGAAGCATTGTTTGGTGTCGGATTGACGATTCCACTGATTTCGCCCGGCAGATCAATACCGGTAAGTTCGTTAAATCCGAAATCATTCACGTATTTCAGCAGCCTTTTCGGGCCGAGCATTTGATAGCCAAGCTTGACAAAGGCCACGTTACTTGAACGCTTAACACCCTCGAGGAAGGAGATTTCGCCATAGCCGCTTCTCTTCTGGTCAAACAGCGGCTTGCCGTACCCCTTAATGCGGATCGAACCGGACATGAAGGTTGCATTCGGATCGAACAATTTCTCTTCCACTGCTCCGGCAAGCGGTACAATCTTGAACGTAGAGCCTGGTTCAAATCTTGTTTTGATGGCATGGTTGAAGAATACCCCGGGATCGGAGGCATAATTCCAGAACTCATTTGGGTTAAAGGTCGGCATATTCGCCAGTCCCAATATTTCCATGGTGCTCGGATCCGCGGCAATTACCGTGATACTCTTGGGCTTATATTCTTTATAGGCCTTATGCATTGCCTGTTCGATAAAATACTGGATTGTGCTATCAATCGTCAGCTTAAAATCACTTCCATTGACCACCGGCTGGTAAGTATCCTCCGAGTTAGGCAGCTTAATGCCTTTGCCGTCGCTCTGGTAGAATAGCTTGCCATCCGCACCCTTAAGCTGCTTGTCAAAATACTTTTCGAACCCCATCACCGCATTGCCGTCGCGGTCTGTATAGCCCAAAATGTGTGCAGCCAGTGCTTGTTGCGGATAATAGCGCTTCTGCTCCCTAATCAGGCCGACGCCAGTCTCTGGAGTGTCATGTTCATCCTTCAGTTTCTCAATGAACTCATCGACCTTGTCACGTAGCTCCCGGTCTATTTTCCAGCCTTCATTACGAATCTCCCGGTTCTTCAGATACTTTCCGTTCTCGTCTTTAGCTTCCACGAGCGCCTTAAGCTCATCCTCAGGCTTCCCGAGCAGTTTATGCAGACCGGTGATAACTTCTTTCCCGATGCCGAGTGTGGCAATCGCAGCCGGATTGACCACTACCGTGTAGGCTGGCATATCGCTAGCCAGCACCTTGCCGTTGCGGTCCTCGATCGTGCCACGCACCGCTTTAATCACCGAGGTATGGGCCCATTGCTCTGCGGCCCTGGCTTGCCAGAAATCCCGGTCCAACACTTGAATCCAGAATACTCTGCCGAGCAAAGCAAGAAAAAAAAGGGTAATACACCCTCCTATTAACAACGTGCGAAGTTTTATTCTCTTCACCATAAGCAAACCCCACAAACATATATTTAAGTTCAATTCATAGATATGGACGTAACGCCAAAACAAGAGGACAGCCACGAGAGCAAAAACGACTACCGTCAGCATATATAGCAAATGCCCAGTATTCCATTTCGTTGGATTCCCCTGTCTTTCGATAAAGGCCATACTCTGAGCCTCTTCAATCGACTGGAACAGCTTGCTGCTTCGCTAAGAAGGAATATCTGCTACAGAGGGGTGAATTGGCATGCGCTATCCACGAGAAAAACGGCTGAGTGAGTTGTTTCCTGCTAGAATCAGATAATAGGATATGGACAAGATCTTCCTGTAGGTGTCAGAGAAACAAGTCTTGAGGTCAGTTGCAACGCCGATGGCCTGTCCGATTTGTTTCTAACGGGTAGGCTGCGCTATAGAAACTGCGCTAAAAGCGGGTGATCGGTAGAAGCCTCGGTTTTTAGCAGATTAGTTTGATAAATGATCGCCATAATGAACACCAGTCTCGTTACACATTGTACAATGTATATAAAGGTAACATCAACCATTTTTGAGAATATAATGTCACTACGCTATTTCGGGAACCTAGGCTCCATGTAATAGACAATTGGAGCATTGGTGTGAAGTCTCCATTTCTCTATAAGTGTTCATTCAGCTGAGGAACGCTAAGCCAGCATGGGGTTGTGCACAATACGAATGCTTACAGTTTTTGGGACAGGGTCGAACTACCAAAAAGAGTCACGTATTTCCGTCCAATCGCAGTAATATTCAGTATGGAAGGCATTGGGCTGCGCTAAAGCCTCTTTCATGCCAGGGATGCGACAAAAAGTCATGATTGTTTTTAGAGCTTTTGACATAAGGGGGTTCCTCATATTCCATTTTGTTAAAAATAACAATAGCCTTGATGGTTGGCACTGAAATCGGTAATGTTCTGGAGACTCTTGTTTTTGCCATTTCAAAGGTTATATAGATCTCTTAAGATTGTGCGTTAAAGTCTGGAATTGAAAGCGCCAACTCTTCTTTTGGTCTAATACCAGTATCCAAGGTCAAGAGAATTAGAGCAAAATCCCGCAGTCCAACAAAAGTATCCTTATTGGGAATTGTGAGCAACTTCATTATTATATCCTGATCTATATTTACATCTCGTCCTTCATCTTTACGTTTCTTAAGTGATTTCACAGGATTAGAGTCAATCAACTCTTGTTCTACGCACCAATTTAGAAACGTCCTCAAATACACTAGGTGATTGTTATAGGTGCATGGCTTAATACCTTATAGTTCTAGATATTCAAACAGGTTGTTTTAAGATAATCCATTGTCTCAAACGAGTTTCTGTACCGCTTGAAGAAGAGCATCACATGCTGCTCATAATCCTTCCCTGTTTGTTCACTGACACCCTGTGCTTTCTTCCAAAATAAAAATTGCGTCAATGTCTCTGTCCAAAATACTGCCTTGGTGTTCTTAATTTTTGTATTTCTAACCATAATAAAAACTCCTCTCCAGAACTTGTGATTAGACAAGCACTGAAAAGGAGTATTATCGTCTTGGTCCTGTGTGTTGGAATGTAATTCCTAGATACACAGAATCTTTAGCTTTTGACGGAAGCTTTTTTAAAGGCTACATTCGTAAACCCTTATAAATCAAGGGGGCCGAGAACCGGGATCGAACCGGTACGGTAGTCACCTACCTCAGGATTTTAAGTCTTGAAGTAGCCCTCTTAGTCCCTTTTCTACACTACGGGAAGATCGAGTATAAAGCCTCTAGCCATGCGGGTTAAAGGCTTTTTTTGTGTTCCATACACTCTGCGTTCAGAGATTTGGATATGCAGCCATGTTAGCAAAAATGTTAGCAAAATGAAGGTCAGGAGTTAAATTTGCTTCTTCACTGAAAATGTACCTATTTTCAATCGGCAGAGATAACTCAAGCCTCTATTTTGGGTTTAGAAACTGTCTAACTACTTTTAAAACTCATTTAAATCTTATTCATATCAATTTGATAGCCTACACTCTTCATTTCTCTAGCTAAGGCTATGGTCCATGCACCATGAGTATCCATATCAATATATACAACACCTGAGATATCATTAGGTTTTTCAATTTGTCCCTTCACTAATGCACATACATTTTCTCGCCCTATTTTTCCAATGAGGTATCCATGCTCGAAAACAACATTTTGCCTTGCCCTTGATTTTAAATCTTGCTCATCTTTAGACTTTCCAACATCACATGAGGTATATAAAACAATTGCGAATCCAACATTGGAATGCTCTTCAATTTTTTCAATAATTGTCTTTCCTTTACTCGCCTGTTCATGTAAAATAATCGCTTCTAAACCTAACTTCTCAACAAATCGTGCTGTTGTATATTTAGCCTCATTATCATGACCATGTACAATAAAAACTTTTGTAGTATCCAATATTATCTCCTCTTTACATTTTATTATTTCAGAACCTTCCAACATATATTTTCTATTATTAACCAAAATGCTTATCTCGGTTTTTTGAACCTTAATCACAAATAAGTGTTTATTTTTATTAATTAGAACCTCGTAATTGATATCAGGTTTAAACGATAATAACTTCAGGGCATTATCAACTATATTTTGAAAATTAAATGTTGGGCTAATTCCATTCAAATGAAATTTTTGATCCTCATACGTAGCACCAATAATAATATAACCAGTTTCTGTATTTGCCAAGGCACATATATATGTTGCAATAGCACTAGGTTTTAATTGAAATTCTCTACAGATAAGATTGGTATTACTTTTATTTGTTAGTATTTCTTCAATATCGATTGCTAAGGACATTTTTCAGCACCTATCGAATTTTTCTTAGTGGGATTTTATTTATACCAGTCGTTTTTAGTATTTTTCCAAATGTTATCTTTTCAGGATCATCCTCTCCATTTTCAACCCATATCTCCCAATCTTTTTCATAATCAAGTACATCTCTTTCTGTGTCATAATAAATTATTATTTGGCCATAATCCGACGGTCTGGTTATAAGATATATTTCCTCGTCATTTTTCGATATCAAAAAAATCGTTTTATCGATTGGGATGATATTATCTAAATTATATTCTTTTTTGGTTTTTAAGTATTCAATAATTCGATCTTTTGATCTATTTAATATTTTTTGAACATAGTTATATTTTATAGCATCCCTATCAGATGTATGGATGAAATTATCAGCGAATGAGCTGTTCTCAAATGCTTTTTCCAATCCTTCATCCGAGAATATTCCAGATTGAATTAGAAGTTCCTCTGTTATTCTATGCTTTTCATCGATTAAATTACTTTCTACTTTAGATTGAGCTAATAGTTTGTCTAAAGCTCCCTCATCCTTAAGCCCATATTTCCCCAATATTTTATCGAACTTTTCGGCTTTATCCATATTATCAGCAATCTCTTCATCATCTATTAGCTTATGTTTGTTTTTATGAATTTCAGGAAACATCTTTTTAGCCTTTTCTTTATTTTCGTTAAACCATATATATAATTTTCTAAATAATAGTTTGGTATCCGGATTTCTAGGAAATTCGTTTAATCTTTTTATTAACATGGTAGATATTTGATCTGCTATATCCTGTTCATTCTTAACTCTGGTATCTGGTAATATATCGAAGAAAATATTTAAGTCAAGCAGTTCTTTTCGGAAATCATAACCTAATTCAGCAGAAATTTTTTTTAAGATCTCATCAATTCCACCAGCATCTAAATACAAATCGACTATTGTGATAAATTCACCCTTTTGATTAGGAAGAATAGGATTAGAACTATCGTTTAAAAAATCAACATAATTGTTCTTTACATATGAAATAAACCCATCTAACCAATTTAGAGTCTGAAGATCATTTTCCAATTTTAAATGTACGGTTAATGCTGGAACGCTCTCTGTTCTCGATATCACCTGTGCGATCCAACCGATTTGTTTTTTATCGACTTCTTTCCAGATACTTTCAGACCACTTATATATTTTTTTCTTTTCGTTTATCTCATTTGGATAGACTGCCTTACAAAATTGATAGATCAATTCTCTTTTTTCTGGAAAATCGACCGCATCTGAAAATAAAGTCACCAAATAGTTGCATGCTTTTGAGATCTTTTCGCGTTTACCCTCTCTAATGATCTTGTTTATTTCTTCTATCATGTCTTCTTGCCGTTTAACCTTATACTTGAGTTGGCCAGTATATATTTTACATTTTATTAAGTAGTCCCGAGTATCAATTCCTAGAAGTTCCATTACATTCTTTAGTTCTTCCTCTATATTATCATCAATATTTAGTTCTGACTTTTTCTTAAATATCCCTTTCTGGTTAGGGATAACTGAAAACACATCGTTATTCACATCATTCAAACAAGACTGATCTAAATTTAATATCTCATAATAAGAATTTAGCCAATCGATTGGGCTAATTCCTTTAACAAGCATTTTCTCCAAACTTGCCAAATCAAGTCTCTTTTGGATCGAGTTAGATATCACATTCGATGTAAGCTTACTTATTTCAAGCCAAGAAAGCTCATTCCACAAATCAACATGAGCCTTCCGTGGCAACATCGACGGAATCCATTGATATGCTAGATCCCAAATTTTTTTTCTTAAATCTTCAGAAGAAGCTGATGGAAACCATACATTTGCTGTTCCATCCCCACGAAGAATAGTAATTCTTTTATTATCTTCAGTATCTACTATTGGAGTATTCAGTATTTTTGTTTTAATAGGTTGAATCACTTCATTGTTAAACCATTCCTTAGAAATCCACGATTTTTCATTCTGTGTCGGAATCTTTGCAAGAATATGAATATTTCCCCAGTTCTCTCTTGAGGCATGTTCCAACAGAACACTGTAGAGTTTAACAGCTTTGAGTATTATAGATTTATTCTCCTCGATCTTTCCCCCAGAACGATCAGTAAGATATATTCCATTCCTCGGTTCATTTGGATTAAAGTTCGCACTGTTAACAATAACAGGAAATGAAAAATCTTCAGTACCGACTAAAGGAAAATCACAAAATAGTCTTGGAATTAATGGATTAAACTCTTTTAGAAATATTCTATCATTAATAAATTCAATCTCGACAGCTATAGAAACATCGTTTTCGTTTAAAACCACAATCAAAGTCTCGGCTTTATCCCCATTCATGGTTTTGACCACTTTGTAAACATTAATATTATCAGTTAATTCACGGATATCTGGTGATAACTCATAATCAACATTCTCATCGACTATTTTCACGGATTCTATCTCGGGTAAAAAGATTAGTGTGTAGGTTAAGGCAGTATGAAGGTCATTAATCCCTTTCTTTGCTACTTGCTCACCATTCTCGTCCAAAACATACCTAAACACAGTATTATATTCATTCGGTGAGTAACCATCAAATGGAGGTTGTAGATCAATCCCTTCAAGTGAACGGTGTGAGTTATTTACTGAGCTGATAATTTCGTGAATATTAGTACCGCTACGATCAAGTTGTATCTTAAATTTTCTATAGGGTTCATCCACTTCCTTTAAGATACCCTCAATTTCAACTTTTTCGGAAAGCAAGTGTGTCGTTAGAAAACCTGTGCCAAATTTTCCTGTTGTTTTTTTCTTTACATTTTCCTGAGTTGACCTTTCTTTTGTAGAGACTTGTTCTATTAAAAAGGTTACATTATCAGTTGTAAATGGTTTCCCCCTATGTTTAAATTCAACAATTTTGTCTCCGAATTCTTCTTTAAAATCAATTTGAACTTTAAGCTTGCTGTTATCATGGGCTACATCCTTTGCATTCTGTAATAATTCCCATATCCAGCGTCTTGAAGAATCCTCATTTTCATCAAATCTCAATTTATCCATCAAGTCTAGAATCTTTGTTGCAATGGCATGACTATATACTTTTTCTTTAGAATGCTTAATTTTAGAATTATAGGACATATAATTTTCCCCACTCTCATTAAGTAAATCAGTATTCTTGAATGATTTCTAAAAAACAGCAGATTTGATCTACTTACTTTCCGTTCTGCTATTAATATTTAGGATGGCTCTATTACAACACTTATAGATAATCTGAGCTTAATATTATTGACTTATCACTATTTAAGATAAAATCAACATTGTGAGCCACCTGATAATTCCAATTACTTGGAATTGAGCCTGTTGCTAGTTCATACCCAGCAGCGTCAATCCATGTTATTTTATCACCAGTATTTATAGGTAATACTCTCCACTGTTTGCAAGAACTTTTTAAGACTCTATCATTAACTTCTACTTTCATTTCTTTAGCTATAAGAAGATTACTTTTATTTAAGCTAGAATATTGACTCTCTGCCCATGATCTAATACTAGAAGCATTTAATAATTCTTCATCTAGCTCAGAACTTTTATCATAATAATATGATTCAGCTCTTTTTTCAGCTTCAATGCGTGTGTTGTCAATACCATGAGCAAGAAAATAAGCTGCGACTGGATCAAGTGTACCCCAAACTATAAGTTCCTTTAACCAAAATACGATCCAAGGTAATTCTAAGTTTGGCCATTCCTGAATTGTTGTCGCTCTCAACGTCCCCTCATTTGCAGAGTCCATTGATAAAGAAATCACACTTCCGAGTCCCCAATTAAATAAGTACTCAAACTTCTGTTTGATAAACTTAATCCATTTTGAAATCTCATTGTTTTTCGGATGACTTGTAGCACTACTTGGATGGAGCCACCAATGCAATATTTGTTTCCATTCTTTAAATGACGTTCTGGAACCTATCCCATTCGGTATCTTGAATTTTTCAAGATTTGTTATTACTTCAACTGAATTAAAAATAAAACTTAGTTTTTCATCAACCGACCATACCGCATATTTATCACCCATTTTTAATTGAGCAATTATATCATTGTGCTGATGTATTAACTGTTTACCATACCTAGGTGATAAACTGGTACGATAAAGTTTTCTTCGATATGAAGGATCTTGATAAACATGATCAATTATAGCTCCACCTCGGCGATAGAAAATCTTTTCCATCCATATATTCTCGTTTTTGGAGTTTGTATAATAAGTATACATTTTGATCCATAATTCTTTTAGATGATTTTCAAGTTCAGCGCGGGTCAACACTTCTGATTTCCGTTGCTCGTATTCAACTATTATTGAAAGTAGTAAACCATCTAATGTATCTAAAGAATTTTCAGCATCAATTGCATTCATGTTTTCAATTATGTCTGATGGGATTGTAGTTTCTAACCAGTTCCAAAACTGTTCAATAGAATTTGCGCCAGAAAGAATCTCCCATTGAGTAGCTAAATATTTAAGTAACTCTGCCAGAGGACTTTTGCTTTTTTTAGTTCCCATATCGTCTATATGTGATTCTGATAATTCCTGAATCACACTAAAATATGCACTACGTACATTTTGAACACTCCAATCAGAGGAAGCACTTTCCAACATAATAAGACTTCGTCCCTCCGTCCCCCAACCAGGGCGTCCAGCCCGTCCTATCAAGTTTTTAAATTCAGAAGTATTTAGGGGCTTACCATTTCTCATTATCGTTGGTATAAGTACTGTTTCAAAAGGTAGATTCACCCCTTCTGAGAGTGTAGATGTAGCTAATGAAAGAAAAACTATACGTTTTTCAATTACTTCAATTAACAATCTAGCCATCCGGCCTGGCATATTTCCATGGTGTACAACAATTCCTTTTTCTAGTAATTTATATTCGTCTGAGTTCTTTCCAAAGTAATCCTCGCAAGATAATAAACATTTTTCCCATAAACTCTTTCTAGGCGGATCACTAGGAGTATTGAATACCATTTCTTCAATTCTATTTTTTAAAATCACCTCGAAAAAATAGACAAAATCTTCAGCATAACCACTAATGTTTTGTGTAATTGAAATCAACACCGAATGCTGGTTTCCTAAATCATCGGGCTTAATTAATTGTAAAGCTGCCCAAAATAACAATGGACGCTGACGTTTATCTACACCCTTTGAGGTATACTTCTTCGGTAGTTCATCATAACCTAAAGGGAAACTATCAAATGGGTTCTGGATAAATGGAACGTTATCTATATCTTCTTCTTCTGCAAAACTTAAATCATTACCATTTAATAAATCGTATCGAATTTCATATTTTCCAGTTTTATACCATTCTAAACGACCAATCAATTGTCGAGTACTTTTATATGGAGTAATCTCAGGTGCTGAATTCAAAGAACTAGATATCCAATCAGACAGCGCCTGATTCCCCTGTTCTGCAACTGCAGACAAAGCGATTACTTTTCTTTTTTCTGAATTATTGATCAACCGATTCGCTAATGTCTCTAACCTCAAACCTCTATTATCAGCAGTGACTAAGGTTTTATAATCCCCATTAAATTGAACCGCGTGAGCTTCATCAATTACTACAAGTTCTAGTCTATTTATAAATAAAGGTCCTAGAAATCTTAAAAGGGCTTCACCTTTTTCATAAGTACATATTAAAACAGTAGGACTATCTGAAGTAACCCACGCATCAGTCGGCCCCCAATCTGTACCACCATACAAACCTGTTACTTGAATAGGACGACTACCTAAATTATTTAGCACACGAGATAATTTTGACTCGACCTCAGTAGCTAGAGCCCTTGAAGGAACTAAGTACATAGCTATGGGATATACCCCAGTGAGTTCAGTGAGTGATTTATTATCAGATTTGAATAAACTCTGAATTATCGCAAGTTCTGCAATAGTCGTTTTCCCCGATCCTGTTGGGGTACAAAGCGCAAATGATTTATCCGTCTTTAAACGATCAATACCTTTAATTTGAGAACTCCATGCTATGGATTTCCCACTGATAAAGTTGTTTCGAAGATATCTTTGAAAAGCTTCTACCCCTATCGGGGTCGAACCTAAAGATAGACTTTCAGTATGATTCCGTAGAGAATTATCGTTAAATTCCATAATGACTTCAGCACTTAACTTAGCAACTAACCATGAATATGAATCTGTTCCGTCAACCATTACCTTTGAAAGAGCAATGAACTTATTATTTGCTTTTTCTAAACGAGTATCTTCCCCCCATCTCATATACGAGGCTATAACTCCCAACGCCCTAATCGTTTCATCAATTATCTTTGTATTATAAGTGATTGTTTGAGTCTCTTTGGTTTGGAATCTTTTTTCCCAATAATCTAGTATGTATGAAATTAGTTCTGGAAAATTAGCTTTTAAAAACGAACCAAGAATTCGTGATTCATTATTTTCGCCCAAATCTTTGTTCAATAGTCCCAGCGAAAGTGCTGGGTATCCGGCCAATTGATAAGCAGAAGCCGACAACAAACGAAGGGGTAAGTTAGATTGATTAATTGCAGGATAAGACAACCATTCCAATATTTCACCTGCGCGCATTAATAAATCTCTCCATTTCTTCCCACTAAGTTCCCGCTCGTATAATCCAGCATCAATTAAATGAACTGCATCATCTAAACGATCTTTGAACTCCTGCGTGCCATACCACCCCTTAAGACTAGGCTGATTCATCTTAAGTCTCGTAAATTGGCTATATAGCTTAGCAATAGCTGAAGGAAGAATTGATATTTGCTCCACTAGATCACTGTAGTGATTTGCTTCTGCTTGGCCGTTATCTTCCATTGTTAATTTTCCTTTCCGTAAACCATTTTTATCAATTCTTCAACATCAGATAAATGTATTTCAACAGCTTCCAAATTTCTTTTTCCGGTATATTTAACATGTGGTACATCCAAAGCCATCCAGGTTGTTTTGTTTTTAGGTTTTTTTGGGGATGAACCACATATGTAACTAACAAGATCGTATCTCTCACAGTCTTTTTCCATATTCACCCGTAATTTGCGTAAAGCATCTATCCATTTTAATGCGTCGTCATCATCGTAATCACGCAATATTTCAATTAATCTTCTTATTTCTACAGGGATGGAGTTTTTACTACTTATCTTTTCATGGGCATCACTGATTAAAGTTGATGAATGACTAGCTGTACATTTCGCCTCACAAAAAAGAACTTTTATTATTTTTTCATTTTCCATTACAAATGCTAGGCAATCATCACCGGTTCTACCGGGAATAGCACTAATCATTTCTCCTGTCATCATTAACATCTCTAACTGGTCAAATGCTATTTCATGATACCTAAAAGAAAATGCCGGCACCCTCCAAGATTGTTCGTTAAATGGAGAGAAATTTTCTGCAATTATGCCAGCAAAAATTTCACCAAAATATCCTTTTAGCGTGGTAATATCAAACACTTCCGGATATCCAAATGTTGGATCATATATATCATTCTGATCATTCTCTATCGGATCTAAAGAAATTTCAAAAGCTTTCCTTAAGCGAAGCCTTGCATCTTCATGAGCTTCATGCACCATCTGCGTTAATGTGCCAATCACTTGTGTTCTAGCAGCCCAATTCTCTTTTAGCAAAAGGTGCCTGTAAGATTTATCATCTGATTCGTTTAAAGTATTATTTAACCAATCATTTATAGTCTGCAAACTAAGTGACTTGATCATTTTTTTGGCTCCTTGTTTATAAGGGTACTACTAATTAGCTTTGCATCTCGTCTTAAAAAGCGTAGTTGAATCAAGACCGGCTTCTTTAATAGTGCCAGCTTTTAAGTAATGAAACTAAAAACATCAACTACAGTAATATCATCTATGGCTTTTTTATAAGTATATTCCGAGTTGATAACTCTAAAGGTAAGTTCGCTACTACCACAAAAAAAGTGAATAAGACTTATGAACTATTTTAATAGTAAGTTTCGACATCATAACATCCACAACCTTCCAAACAAGCGTTCTATTTAAGGGGATTTTGTAAATATGTCGTATATTTGAAAATTAAAAATCTATTTATTATACATACGATAATGAAATATTATTTGGGAGGATAAACATTTTGCGACAGGTTAAGGAGAATGTTTTGAGACAATTAGTATCTGAATCATTAAGGGAGAGCAATGACAGCTACACAATTCAAGAGCTTTTCGAGCGCTTTCCTACAGCTACAGAACTAATGGATGTATCAGAGCAACAGTTAATATCTATAAAAGGAATCGGCAAGGGAAAGGCCCGACAAATTATAGATATGCTTAAACTTGCAAAAGCACTCACCTACCCTGAGCAGACTAACAGTTCTATTCGAATTCCCGAAGACGTATGTAATCTCCTTGAACCCGAACTCCGCTTTGAACAGAAAGAACACTTCATCTGTCTCTTCCTCAACACTAAGAACCGCCTAAATTTTAAGGAAGTCATCTTAGTAGGCTCTCTGAACGCCGCTATCGTTCATCCTAGAGAAGTATTCCATGCAGCGATAAGACGCTGTAGTGCCTCGCTCATTTGCGCTCACAATCACCCGAGCGAAGAGCCGGAGCCGTCAATTGAGGACGTTAATTTAACAAAACGACTCATAGCCGCTGGAGAAATTATAGAAATAATGGTCCTTGATCATGTAATTATTGATGGCAACCGCTTCTACAGTTTGAAGGAGCACTGCTTGATATAATCCTAAAACCACCTTGTTAATGTATGTTCCTCTTACTAAAAACCTCTCAATAAATACCTCTGGCATCTGAATTGCCACACCCTGTATTAATTCATGGTTATAACCACTTAAATCCTCACTATATCCTGTTGAGCATCCTTCCAAAAAAATTCTATTGTTTTGTTAGGGGTGATGGGAATTGTAAAACATCGAATTTATCGGAGTAAGCATCCGAATTCTGCGGACTGGTAAAGGACAGGGCCAGGAACAGCAGGCTTTGAATGCAGGAGTAAACACCTCCCATATCGGCCAAATCGAATGCGAAGAGAAGAATCCAACGATAAAAACTTTGGAGAAAATAGCGCTAGCTCTCAAAGTAACCTTACTTGATTTACTTTTGCACTCAAATCCGAAGAAAGGAGTGAGTATCCAATTCATGCAAATTCTTACCCCCGCTAGAATCAAGCAATGCCTGTTGGAAGTTCTAATTGAGCACACAGATTTGGTGACATTGAACGCTCTGAAATCATATCGACACTTTGAAGAATGATTTCAAACGTCCCCAGCAGCTACATAGCTTATCAAATTTCAAAAATCCCAGAAAAAAGGGTGCTACATGAACGCGAAAATGGGTCGTGGCGATAACCGCCGCCTCTATAATTATGGCTTATGGAAATGCCGCTTCAGCAGAATCGGTCATAACTCCCAAAAAGGTTATTTTAAAAGTCAATGACACCGGAATGTTTTTAGTTGACGTCACTACCTCTACACTTCTTGATTCACAATTGTATGCAACTCCTGAAATTAGAAATAACCGAGTTATGATTCCTATCGCAAGTGTTATTTAAGAATTTCGCGGATCATCAAGCCTCGCTCACACTAGGTAATAACAATGTCGCTCTTTACTTAAATAATACCAAAGCTTATGTGAAGGAATCTTTGAAGACTTTGGACCCTGCTCCTTTTACTTAATCTGAGGGGCGCACACTTGTTCCATTGAATTTTATTGAAAGTGGCAACCTCGGAATCACATTTATATGGGATAGCAAGAATCAATATCGTGGCGAATTTGACGCTTACCCAAATGACTACAACAACTACTTTATCCCTTTGTCTAATTCAAACAACTATAATAACAATAGTAAGCCCAATATTTCTAATAGTAATAAACCAATTGACCAGCATGGGGTTCAAATTAATGTAGGTGATTGAGTATCAAACGTTTTTTCTACGGGGCACGAAAAATAAGCAGTGTTAGCAAAATCGCTTAAAAACAAGCAAGGACTCCAGCTCAAATGAGCTGAGACCCTTGTTTTATTAGTGCCGAGGACCAGGATCGAACCGGTACGGTAGTCACCTACCGAAGGTTTTAAGTCCTGAAACAGCTCCCTTAGTCCATTTTCTACACTACGGAAAGATCGGACATAAAGCCTTTAACCACAAGGATTTAAGGTTCTTTTTTATGTTCCATACTTTCTGCGTTCAGAGATTTGGGTATGCAGTTATGTTAGCAGATTAGGAGCCTTGTGTCCTTAGTCTTTTTTAGTTGAAAATATCTATAGGATAGTTAGGTCCCCTATGCCCTACATTGTCAAGACGAAATCTGATCGGCAATGAGATTAGAGAAAGAAGCCAGGTGTAGGCGTTTTTTAAAATCATATTTAACTAACCACTCAAAAGTCTAAGTAGTAAAACTTAAAAATGACTAAAAGTTAATTTATAGTTTAAATTCCTTCCGTATATCCGAAGGCAAAGATTCAGTATCGTTGTTTTCATAACCATGATATGTATTATTGGTATGAGGCCTAAATACAATTGTCACTTTTTTTTCAAAATCATAGTAATATAAAGCTTGTGATGTTTCTTTCTTTTTGCTTGCTATGGCATCATTCAACATTTTCTGAGCTTGAGTTACTCCAACACTTAACGGAGAACCCCACCCGACAGTAGGATCATGTTTAGGATTCATTTCAAACTTTCTTGAGGATCTTTTTAATAAATCTTCGAGTTCACCACTATTATTTAATATTGAAACTAGGTTTTGTTTTTCTCGATAGAAAATTTTAAGCGACTGAGAATTATGATTATATATAGTAAAAAAAACTATATCTTCAATTTCCCTCTCTTTCTCTTCATTTTTATATTCATGCATATAAGATAATAACTTTTTCATCTCAGATTGAACTTCAGTATCAAGTGTATAATTAATAACTTCGGGAGAAGATATAATACCAGGTAGCGCTTCATTGTGGCAATCAATAATATTATCAGATACTCTTGAAAGAAAACGAAATATAGCTCGTGAAATATCAGAGTTTTGATCAAGATGTGGGAAATAATATTCAAGCTGGTTTTGAATAACTGTACTTAATACTAATTTATTATCTATTGATTCAATCATATCCATAAAATCAAGCAATTCAACTGATAATTGAGAGTATTTAACAGGATCTGATGTATAATCATTTTCTTCCCATATTATGCATTGAGGATCTAAGGCTACTATATAATTCATCGAATTTCCTCACTTGTCTCACTTTTATTCAACGTTTTCTTTTTAGCTTGAGCCCTCACAATTGCTCTAATATCTTGATCAAGTTGATTGAAAAAATCTTCAGGCCAATAAGTAAGGCTACCTTTATCTGTGAGTTCCAGAACAGTATACCCTTCCTTAATAACAAAAGTTAGCTTGATTTTTGTAAGATACTCGTCTTTAGTATCTTCTGCTATTCTTCTTCGAAGCCTTGTTATCAGATGATCACTATGTGTTTCTACGATAACATTCTTTCCTCTGAGAGTTAAACTATAGAGGAAATCAAATAACATACTTTGAACATTGGGGTGTAAATGTATCTCCGGTTGTTCAAAAATTAAGGTATATTTTTTAGAGGACAACAGACCTTCAATAACAATTGGCAATATTTGACTTATCCCGAAACCCACGTGATTTATAGGAACTTTAATTCCACTAACATCTTGAATCTCAATTTGGTACATCAATCCACTCTGAATTGGATTAGCCTTTATATAATTTGCCATTTTAAAAACATCACATATCCAGTAGTTCACAGCATCTTGAAGTGTTTCTTCGACATCATAATATTCAATTACTCCATCTTTTTTCATTCTCATTCTATAGTTAATTACTTTGTTCTTGGAGTTTCGCTCAAGAATATGAGCAGCAAATTCACCTTTATTTCCAATTTTTTTACTTGTATCATCATCATTAACATAAAATGGATGAGGTTCATCTCTTAAAGGTCCTAAATAAGATATCCTTTCAAAATATGTTGCAAGGATCCTGTTAATGAGTTGTAAAGCTAGTGGCGAAAAATACTCTTCCGCATATGCTGCATCCTTATCAAGAGTAGTAGAGATGCTTTCAAAAGGAAAAAATTTATCAAACTCTATTCTAGCTTTCCATTCACCCAAATCGGAAGTAAGTTTGGTGATTCTCCTTTCCCTTATAAATTCATTATAGCTATCTTTAAAGAAAAGTCGGCTGTTGCTAGCAACTCTATATATATTACCGTAGTCTTTATCAAGTTTTAGATATATTAACGGTTTTTTAGATAGTTTCCAACCAACATAAAATTCTTTTACAAAAACAGGATTGTTTATAGCTGATGAAGCGAACCTCACACGAACTGTAAGTGATTCAACACTGTTTTGATCAAGCTTTCTAAAGAAAGGCGTCCTTGAAAGAAAGGGAGGAATATCTTTTTTACTGAAGATTAACTCCCACATTAATGGGTTATTTTTAATCTTGCCTTCATAAATTATGTCTTTGTATCTTCCAAGAGAAACATAGGGTTTATTAAGTGAAAGAAGTTGCTCAGAATAATTGTTCTCAAGTGTTTGTTTAATCATAAGCATTAATTGAATAAGGGAGCTTTTCCCTCCACTATTAACCCCTGAAATAATAGTAATAGGACTCAGTTCAAAACTTTCCAAACTTTTGATCCCTTTAAAATTTTCAATTGAAATTTTCATATTTCACTCTCATCCTCATCTCTATCCACAAAAAGTATTAAAAAATTCTTATCCTTTTCTCCATCAGAGTTTCATTTCAGAAACCCTCTCTGTCGTTGAAAAAGCTTTTGTTTGGATTGGCTACACTAAATTGGACAGAAAAAAATAAGGGCTTGTAGAATAAACCTATAATGCTAAGGAGCGGATTTCTACAATGCCAAAACAACAACGACGTACGTTTACAACTGAGTTTTAAAAAAATGGTGAAGCTCTATGAAAATGGAAAAACCAGAGCAGCGATTGTGGAAATTTTTCGCAAGAATCGCAAAATCTACGGCACACGTAAAATTAAAGTCAAGCTCCAGGAACAAGGACTCATCGTGTCCAGACGTCGGATTTGGCGAATCTTGAAAGAGCAAGGATTGGTCTCTACCTAAACGGGTAGTTTCGTACAAGGCCCGTAAATCGGCTTGTAATGAAGCAACGATCACAAATGTTTTTGATCGTGCATTTGAACAGAAGCAAGCCAAACGCTTTGTCGTCAGCGATCTGACGTAAGTGAAGGTTCAAAACAGATGGCATTACATTTGTGTGCTCATCGACCTGTTCAGTCGAGAGATTATAGGCTATAGTGCAAGTCCCCAAAAGGATGCTGCGCTGGTTTCTCGTGCCTTCGCAACCGTTCAGGGTGATCTACAGCAGATTCAGTGGTTCATACGGACCGGTGCAGTGAGTTTTAAAATCAAAAGATGGACGAGCTTCTGGAGAGCTTTAAAATCGGCCGATCTCTGAGTATGAAAGGCTGCCCCTATGACACCGCCGTGGCTGAAGCCACCTACAAAGTCATGAAAACGGAATTCATCCATCAGATGAGCTTCCAGAGCCTTCGTCACTGGGAATTGGAGTTATTCGATTACGTCGACTGGTTTAACAAGCATCGGATTCACGAAACACTTGGCTACATGATCGCCTTACAGCCCTTAAAAAAGCTGTCTGAGTTACTGTTGACAATCCAGTTTACCAGTCACCAGGAATTAAAGCTTCACTTTCTCCTCTCCATCTTTCCACTACAAATATGTCTTGTTCTGTGCCACTCCAAGTAATTTCATCAGCATGTTCAATAATTATCAACTGAACTGAGTGTTTTGTTAAACCTAAACAGGTTGAAAGAGCAGTGAAAATTTTTTGGACTCGTAATATATCTTCTTGTCGAAAAACAGGAAGAGAAGTACTTTGTTCTCCTTCCTCAGCTTGATCTTCTGATCTACTCTGTACAATCTTCTCAGGAAAATATACTTGACTAGGTTGGTCAATGATAAGGAATTGAGGCACAGGGTTCCATTTCAAATCAATAAAAAACTCATGTAAGGCGAGTAGAGTGGCTACATGATACCCCATCCAGTTAGCACCACTACCAATTTCCCAAAGATAATCTTCCCTTTGCCCGGATTTTTTTTTCAAGGTTAAATTAGTTATATCAAGTTCAATTGGCTGATCTGCATCTTCAACACCTAAAAAGTCCGCATACCTATTTATTTTTTCTGAGATTGTATTTAAAGCTAGTTTAAGTTTTGCCTCAATACTCTTAGGATCTATTTTCCGCCTTAAAATAAATATTTGCTCTTCGAGTGCCTTTACTTCGGTTTCTAAGTCATTATTTTCATGAGTTAATTTATAATCAGATAATGATTTTTCTAAACGTCCAATAAATCGAAAAATCTCTTGTTCAGTTTGTCTGGATCTTCTTAATTCCTCTGATTCTATTTCTAATTCAGTTCTTTGTTTTCTAACGTAGTTCAGTGAACTTTCTAATTCCTTCAGTCGAATTCTAAGTTTTATAATTTCCCTATCTAACATAGCGGAGGATTTTTCAATATTATTTGATGTTGAACTGATTTTAGATTGATAATTGTAAAGCCGATGTATTTCATCATGTGCTTTACTGTTTTCAGAACCGCAAAATGGACATATTGTTTTAGGCTCTAGTAACTGAACTAACCAATTTGACGGCTGTAACCTTTCCTTTTGCGCATCAAGAGATTCCTGATAGAGCTTTTCTGATTCAAAAAGTCTTGTCATTTTATATAATCTCTGTCTCAGAGAGCCAATTTCATGAGAAAGATTAAGTTCTTCTTTAAATAAATTACTTAGCTCTGTTACAGCAGCCTGTGTATCTATGTCCTTAAATGTTAACGTCTTTGATTGAATTCTTTTTGGTATTTCTGATAATTGACTTATATACACTTGCGTAGACCAGCCTAATTCCGAACTAGAGGGATTTAAGAGTAATCCGTATTCTTTTGCTTGAGCATAGTAACTTTTCAAATTATACAACCAATGAGAATTGATCTTTTTTAGTTCAGCAAGCTCGTTCTGCTTCTGTTTATGCTCCTTTTCCAATTCTTTCAGTTGTTGTCTTAAATATAAAATTTCTTTATCAATTGCACCAAGGACAAGTGGGAAGATATTTTTCAATCTCTCTCTGTTTTGATATGTATCAGCCTTATAAAAAAGAGTATATGGGTTTGCTACTATATGTTGAGGTTGGAACTGAAAAGCTGAAAAATCTCTGAAACTTGCTCTTTTGTTAGAAGATTCACTATCATTCTCATCGGATAATGTTAGGAAAGGAAGGGTAGCAATTTCATTAAGTTTATTTTTCAGAAATTCAACATTGCGTTTAGCTTCGGGTCTGGGCATTTTTTTCATATCCACATTTTCAAAAATGAATACATCGCCACTTTGGCTATGTATTCCAGGCTCTTTACGAGCCAGTAATAGCAGTTCTCCTTTGATTGCCACTACAATACCAAACCACTCGGTTTTTTCTCTTATAATACCCACAGGAATTGTGCACTTAGAACTCCCTAAGCAATAATCAATTATGGGGATTATAGAGGATTTTCCTTTTTGACTATCACCAGTAATAACGTTGATTTTTGTCAGATCGAAACTTAAAATTCTTTCCTCTTTACTTTTGTCCTTTGGCCACAATATGATATGTTTTATCTTAAAATCCATAATTAAAACCTCACTTTTAACAGATAACATAGTTCAGAGAAGTCAATCGTTGCAAACCAATAACCAAGACGATCAGATGCTGCAATCATTCGCTTAATACTTTCGTTTTCACTGTATTTTGGAACAGAAGTCCGTACTGGTATAAAATTGAAGGTTTCCTGTTCATACATGAGGAGTTTGCTAGAGAGGCACATATTAATAGCACTAAAAGTCATTTTTGACATGTTTTGAGTCCTCTCTTGCAACCCTACAAAAAAACTCTTATTGTCATTTAGTGCTATAAAGAATCCTTTTTTGAAATTTCTCCTGTGAATAGATTCAACAATACTCTCATTAAATACTAGTGGAAGAACTAACATGAGGGTTTGTAAATCTATACCTTTATTTTCTTCAGTTGTGGAGTAATACTTCACGGTAAATGACCACAGAACTAAAGAAGCTAGAGCTACATTTTGAACGATTTCATACTCATCTAAATATTCCAATACTCTTATTCTCCTTGTTTAAGCAATAGTGTAAACTCAGGGTGCCAACCCAAAATTAATTGTTTATTATTTGCAAGTCTGTGATAGCTACCGCGTGTCAAATAATATTGCTCCGTAGGCTGGTTTGCTAAGGATTCTCTATGATCAAGAGTCTGGGCAAGTATCTCAAATCCAGCATCTTCACCTAGGGCGTTAGTATCTGGGGAGGTACTTAGTGCTCTTTTGTATTTTCTAACATTCTGAGCAAAAATAAGCCTCCATCTCTCTATTAAGTTTTGATCAAACCTATCCATTTCTTCTTTTGTTATATCTCCTTCGATGCTAAATCGAGTTCTTTCGTGATTGCACCGTAAATAATCTTCAATAGAACTAATAAGGAGGTCATCATTTTTTTCAAGTGCTAGCAAGTAAAGCTGTCTAACAAATAACTCGTTATATTGAGCTTCCTTATCAACCAAAGATAGAGAGATGAGAGACTGATCCGTTTCAATAAAGCGTTTAAGATTATATCTACTTAGTATTTTTTGATAATATTCTGTAAAGGCATCTCTAGACAGCCAAGCGGGTTTATTATTTCGCCAGCAATGCATAGCTGTATTATGAACCCAACCTAATAAAGAATTGTAAATTTCCTCGAAAGGCAATATTGCTGATACATGTAATAATGATTTTATTTCTTCTTTCAGTTTATCTCCATAACTTCCCTTATTACCGTCACATAAAATGATTTTACTTACTATTTTCCGAAGTAAACTAATATCATATTCACATACCTTATTGGCATACTTTTTAATACCTTCAGGGACATTAGTCGCAATAGCTAGTATCTGGTCTGAGCAAATTTCGCACTCTTGATCCGATTCTGCCTGTGCAATTAGTACTACTAGTCCATTCTTAACTATTTTGTTAGTTACCAGATGAAATTCAGTATTTTCTAAATCAAATCCAGGTTCTGAAGCAGCTTTAAGCCATATACACAGAGTATTCCATAAATCTTTGCTATGATCACCAAAGGGAATATTATCCGAGATTGAATGTTTATCCTGTTCGTAGACATGTCCCTCATCTTCCTTAGCTATTCTTACTACATCATCTTCTGTTTCAATTCCCACCTTTGCTCCTATTCTACTTTTAGCCAGCCAAAAAACTGCTCTTTCAGGCTGAAATAAATAACCAGAAATACTTCCCGGTACAACATGTTTATTTGTATTGATAGAAATGGTTAATCTCTCCCGTTCATTTATATTGCTATTCGATGAAACATTCTATGCTAAAACTAGATAATTTAAATATTGAAACTACCTAATTACATACTTTAGAACTAGACCAAAATACATAATTCGTCAATAATCTACCATCTCCTTCCAAACAAGCGTTCTATTTAAGGGAATCATGTAAATATGTCGTAAATTTGAAAATTATAAATCTATATTATACATACGATAATCAGAAATAACTTGGGAGGATAAACATTATGGGACAGGTTAAGGAGAATGATTTGAGACAATTAGTATCTGAATCTTTAAGGGATAGCACTGATAGCTACACAATTCAAGGGCTTTTCCATCGTTTTCCTACAGCTACAGAATTAATGGATGTGTCGGAACAACAATTGGTTTTAATAAAAGGAATCGGCAAAGGAAAAGCCCGTCAAATCATCTCTATGTTAAAACTTGCAAAGGTTTTGGCCTTGCCTAATGAGAATCAACATGTGATTCGTAGTCTAAAAGACGTTTATAATCTCCTCGAATCCGAACTACGGTTTGAACAAAAAAAACACTTCATCTGCCTTTTCCTCAATACCAAGAACCGTCTCATCTTCAAAGATGTTAATCTCTATAGGATCTCTGAACACCGCTATCGTTCATCCTAGAGAAGTATTCCATGCAGCGATTAGACGCTGTAGCGCCTCGCTCATTTGCGCTCACAACCACCCGAGCGGTGACCCGGAGCCGTCAATAGAGGATGTGAATCTGACAAAACGACTCATAGCCGCTGGTGAAATCATAGGAATAGAAGTCCTTGATCACGTAATTATTGGTGGCAATCGCTTCTACAGTTTGAAAGAGCATGGTCATTTCTAAATTCTCTAAATTCGATTTGTATATTCCTCACATAATCAAATGAAAAAAACGTCCTCTTAAATACTTTTATCCACGGTTTAACTACACTCCGTATCAATTCTCTACTATAGGCACTGAAATCCACACTATATCCTGTTGAGCCTCCTACCAAAAAATTCTATCGTTTGATTAGGGGTGAAGGGAAATGAACAGCATCGAATCTATTGGGGAAAACATCAGAATTTCACGGTTGAAAAATGGTCTCAGCCAGGAGCAGCTTGCACTCAATGCAGGAGTTAACACATCCTACATTGGTCAGATAAAGCGAGGAAAAAAGAATCCTACTATAAAGACTTTGGACAAAATATCCAAGGCTTTGGGAATCGCTCTAATCGACTTGTTATTATTTGTTGATTCTAAGGGAGGAGGTTCAACAACGCTTTGCAGTCAATCATCTGCCGTTCTTACCCCTGAACAGATTAAGCAATCTTACTTGAAGTCTTGATTGACAATACTAATATGATTGTCGATAAGAAAAAATCACTGAACTTAAAAGATAGATAGAGGAGCTATTACTCATGTCCACAACTGAAGCGAAACAAGTCACAAAGACCAAGAAAATCAAGAAGCCCATTTTAAAACGTTGGTAGTTCTGGATTCTTGCGGCTTTCGTTGTAATCATTGCCGCCAGTGCATTATCTTCAGGAGGAGACTCCACAGTTTATGAGCTATCAAAAATGCAGATCATGACGAAAGAAGAAATTATTACAAAATTCGGAGAAGCAAATGAGGTTGTAGGAGATGATTCAGACGGCCATAGCATCACTTATAATACTATGTTTATGGTTAGTGTTAACGATCAAGACGAAGGCGAAATTTTCGAACACAGAGTCTAAACAAGAAGCCTTTATCGTGAAGTCAGTACTAACATAATTATGAGCGTATCAGAAACTTCAAATCGATAAAAAAGAAGCGTCGTTAGCAAAATGTTAGCAAAACCGCTTATAAACAAATAAGGGTTCCAGCTCAAATGAGCTGAAACCCTTGTTCTACCAGTACCGAGGACGGGAACGAACCGGCACAGTAATCACCTACCGCAGGATTTAAGTCCTGAGCTCACTCATCCACACACGGATGGTTACTCCAATTGCTAAGCACTAACCGCATCCCAACTCATACGAATAATCTGCTGTAAATTCTCTTCGCTGCCCTCTAGTTGCCCCTTGAACACAGCTTTGGCGAAATAGGTGACGGGCAGATAGCAGTAGGACAGCAACAACACAGTCTCCAGTGCTTTAAGCTCTCCCTTCTGCTTCCCTTTCTCGAATAGTTCATACAGCCCAACAAACATCGATGTCGTATCGTCTAGGCATAGCCGTTCAACATAGGGAGAGTGCTGATACTGCTCCAGCAACAGGAAGTAATCCTTGTTGTTCATGATAAAATCCAGAGAATTGCGCATAAGTTGCTCGCACAATTCTTGGGAGGACAGGGATTCATCCAATCCCCTGCTCATCTGCTGACTCATTTTTTCCTTAACCTTCACGTAAAGCTTGGCTAACATATCCTCCTTATTTTCGAAATACACGTAGATGGTTGCCGAGGAGACGTTCGCCACCTTGGCAATTTTGGATATGGAAATATCCGAAAATCCAATTTCATTCAATAGTTTAATCGTTGCTTCAAAGATGGCTTCACTCTTTTTCTCGTCTTTATGTCTCATGACCTCACCTTAAATGATCATTCAGTTAAAGTCAATGGATACAATTTGCTCGATGTACTTAAACAGTTCCCCCGCACCGCGTGTGCCTCCCGGCGCGCGGTGCGGGGCCTAAGGTGGTGCTCAAACCTCTTGTCTGCGCCATCGGGAGCCACGCAGCAACGAGGATGTTGGTTTTTCTGTATTTCTATAATGTGAGTTTTACTCCTGTGTACCCGTTCTGCCAAGGACAGGTGGTTGTGCTGCTTCCTTCCCATCTGCTTTGCCGGCAAATTTGAACACAATAATGCCACCGACAATGACCAGTACTCCAAGAAACTGATTAATGTTAAACGGAACCTTCTCCAATCCAAGCCACCCCATAGAATCCCACAGCAGAGCAAAAGCGAGTTGTGAAGTCATTACAATGGAGATCGCATAGGTAGGCCCCAGCAGTTTCACTCCCTGAACGAGACAGATTACAACACCAACGCCGATCATCCCGCTGATCCAGTACCATGGCTGCATGTTTTGCAGTGCAAAGGTGTTTTTCCCTTCAACAATCAGGCTGATGATTAGTGAAGCGATGAAACCCATACCAAGTACCAATGTAGTGGTCGACCATGACCCCGTATGTTGATTAACTTTGCTGTTGAAAATATTTTGCAGGGCGACAAAAGAACCCGCGATAAGCGCCAGTAGTATTCCCGCTAGCATATGTGTATCCCCCATTTGTGTATTAAAGTTTTAGAATTTCATAATTACGACACCAGCGATCATCATCCCGATGCCAATGAAGTGCGGTACCCGCAGCTTCAGTTTTTTGACCCCAAACCATCCGCGAACATCAATTAAGAACGTCAGGCATAGCTGGGCGATTAGCAGCGCAGAGATCGTATACGTCACACCCATCATCTGAATCGCTGTAACCTCGGTGAAAATAACAATAGCCCCGAAGGAGCCTCCCAGCAAATATAAAGGCTTCACTTTCTTAAAACCATCCCGCTTGCCATCCCGTACGAACAGCAGGATCAGCAATGCCATCAAAAATCCGGTCAACTGAGTGATCGTTGCAGCTTGCCAGGTGCCAATATCCTGACTGATTCTCGCGTTTGCGACACCTTGCAGCGTAATGCAGGCCCCACCCAAAAATGCAAAAATAATTCCTCTCATCTCTTGTCTCTCTCCTTCATCTAACTCTCCTACTTATTAAAAGACATTCGGACCCATTCAGGGAAGGACATCTGTCCTTAATTCGAAAATTCCGCTTTCAGCAAGTAGAAACAGCTTTGCCGTCCTCTAAGGGACGGTATCCGTTTCAGCGAGAAATATAAGGATGATTTATAAAGTGAAACATATAAATTCTTATATTTGAACAAAAAAAGCCCGCTTCATGCCTATTATAGGCTGTAAACGGACTTTTACTCAGAGCTTCGTTTAGAATTTTCAGGACTTCATTTAGATTAGCTGCTTCAACTCATGCAGTTTGTCGAAAATCAATTGACTGACGGCAGATACACGATCCCGATCACTATAGGTTAACCAAGCCAGTTCCTCAATTTCCGAGGCAGCGGCTAACTCCCCTTCAAATTCTGCAAAATAGCAGGTCATTCGCACGGTCACGCCTTCCGCTTTACCATGCGCCTCTGCTTCAAAGACGCCCAAGGCGGAGATCGTCTCCGGCTTGATCTGTACGGACAACTCTTCCTCTATCTCACGAACAAGTGTCTCTTCATCGGTCTCGCCGGGCTCACGTTTCCCCCCAGGCAAATAATATGTATCTTTTCCAATGGAGCGGGCAGCCAGCACACGACCTTCTACGATATGAACCCAGGCTATTTTATCAATTAATGTAGTCATTCCAGTCTCCTGTGTTTGTTTTTCTGAACATTATAGCATGGGGGCGATTCATTTCAAAAAAACCATAAAAAAACTCTCTGTCTCGAAAGACAGAAAGTTTATACTCCGTGCTATTTTCAGCGTATTGAGTTTATCCCTTAACCGCGGACCCGACAGTCATCGCTCTTTCTACCTGCTCACTGAAGAACAGATACACGATAATCATCGGCAGTGAAGCCATCGTCATAACAGCCCCCATACCACCCCAGTCTGTACTGTATTGTCCTTGGAAGAACAAGAGACCGAGCGGCAGAGTTTTCATTGCTTCATTAGAGATAAGGATATACGCCAGGGTGAATTCGTTCCAGTTCGTGAGGAACTGGAAGATTGCAACCGTTGCAACTGCCGGCATAACCATTGGCATGATGACTTGCAAAAACATCCGGTAAATGTTCGCGCCATCCATACAAGCTGCCTCTTCAATCTCAGTAGGAATTCCCCGCATAAATCCATAGAAGATCATAGTTGAGAAAGGTAGTCCCAAGGCTATATAAGGCACGATCAGTGCTCCATACGTATTGGACAGATGGAAGTCTCGAACCAGAATCGCAAGCGGAATCATAATGACCTGAAGCGGGATGAACATCCCCACCAGCATATAGACCCGAACAGCCTCTCTGAACTTCCAGGTCAACCGTGCTACAGCAAAAGCAAACATCAGTGCAAAGAGCAGAATAAAGACTGTAGCGATCGTTGAAACGACAATACTGTTGATAAAATATTTTGGAATATTGAATTGTGACCACGCAGTCACATAGTTCTCAAAGCGGAAATGTGTCGGTAACCCAAATGGATTGGTTGAGAAGATTTCATCGTTATTTTTCAATGAATACGAAATCATCCAGACTAGCGGATATACCGATACGATAAAATAAATCCAGAGCGGAACTTGGTAAAGTAAGCCTAACGCTTTTTTCATGTCACGTTCTCCTTTCTGCCTAGACCTCGTTACGATCAAATACTTTGTTGATAACCACAGTTGCAATGAGCGAGATGATTACCAGAACCACCGCTACGGCGCAAGCATAACCATAATTGCTTTCCAAGAAAGCGTAACGGTATACCATGAAGGTCATCGTATAATTGCTCGTTCCCGGTCCACCGTTGGTCATGATCAGCATTTGTGTAAAGGCGCTAATCCCGCCGGTGATGGCGATCGTAAAGCAGAACTTGTACGTTTCTTTCATAAGCGGTAGAGTCACTTTCCAGTGGGCCTTCCATTTGCTGCAGCCATCGATCGTCGCGGCCTCCATGTATTGTTCAGGAATCGACTTGACGCCTGCATACAGGAGTGCGAATTGATAGCCCATAAACTGCCATGCATTAACGAACGCAATCGCGATAATCGATGTAGTCGGTGAAGTTAACCAATGCTGCTGATAAGGAATACCAAGCATTTGCAGCAGGCGATTAATAAGCCCGTTGGTCGGATCATAGATCGCGATCCAGAGCTGGCAGACAACCGTCACGGACAATACGACCGGAATAAAGTAAGCTGTCTTTAGCAGCTTGCGTCCCTTAACCGTAACGTCTGCACAGACCAGAGCCAAAATCGTACCTAAGCCGATCTGAAACACAACAAGTACTAAAGCAAAAATCCCGCCGTTTTTTAGCGATGTCATCAGGAGCGGGTCCGTGAATAAATCGCGGAAATTCCCCAGCCCGTTGAAGGTTGCTTCACTGAGACCGTCCCAATTGTAAAAGCTGCGGAATACGGTTTGCAGCACAGGATAGATGACAATGACGGTGTAGATTAGCATGGCGGGCAGAAGGAAGAATAGAATAGCTTTTTTATTGCCCAAGTAATTTCTCATGGCCCTCCACAGCTCCTTTCCAAAATAAATATTCTCTGGTTTAGAACCCCGGAAGCCCCAAGCCGAAGCTTGAAGTCCAGGGTTCTTAAACGTTTCTCTGTAGCTATCTCTTTATTTTCCCAAAGCGCGGTTCATATTTTTAATAAAGTCGTCTACACTAAATCCATCAACCAGCAGGTTTTGCGTGTTATCATCAATCGCCGTGCTGATGCTCAACTTGCTGACTGCTACAGCGTAGCCCTTAGCGTTAGGCAGTACATCCGTAGTCAGGCGCTTCATCATTGCCGGAATATCTGTAGCTGTAACAGGCTTATCAATTTTTGGTGCAACAATCGGGTTGCCCAGTACTGTGAATTTATACTCAGCCGATTTCTTGGCGATGAAAGCAGCTACTTTGACAGCCACGTCTACATTCTTGCTCTTGGAGGATACAGCATATCCTTGAGGACCACCGGAACCGTTCATTTGGAACTTCATGTTCTCGTAAGTCTGCTCGTCTTTGGCTGGCCAGTACATAAAGTCAACATTGTCGCCCATCTTCTCTTGCGCACTGTAAATTTCCCATTGGCCGTTAATCATCATAGCGGATTTTCCGGTATAGAACATGGAAGAGGCCTGGTCATAGTTCGTATTGGTTGCATTGACATCAAGCAATCCGGCTTGTTGCAGCTTTTTCACTTGCTCAGCAGCAGTAACAGCACTTTGCGGAGTTTCCGTAGGGTTACCCTTTTCGAATACGCCTGTTCCGATACCATCCTCACGTGTCAAGAAGGCATTGTAGAACGCTGTAGTGATCCATTTTTCTTTGGCAAAGATTGAGAGTGGTACAAGACCCTTAGCCTTTAATTTCTGGGCTGCTGCGGCGAGTTCGTCAATCGTTTTGATTGGCACCGAAATGCCAGCTTCTTGGAAAATCTTCTTGTTGTAATACAGAAGCTCGAACTCTACACCTGTATCCGGGAAGGCATAGACGTGACCATCTGGAGCAACCATACGGGATTCGACACCTGGATTAAGATTTGCCTTGTATTCTTTGGTGGTATCATAATCATCGAGCACCTGTACATTTTGGGATTTGGAGAAGGTTTGCAGTGTGTTCCAATCCGTATAGTAGATATCAGGCAGATTTCCTGTCGCCGCATAAGTCTTCAGCTTCTGGTATCCGTCTTGAACCGCCGGATCAAGCTCAATCTCCACATTCGGCATTTCCTTCTTCAATTCTTCAACCGCATAGTCAAACGGCTTAGAGGTGTCATCATCAAAATGTTGAGCGTATACTTTCAGTTTTACTTTGTCGTTCGCTCCGGCTTCGTTACCACCTGAAGCTGAAGCGCCTGTGTTCGCCGGTTTGTTTGAAGAAGATCCGCCGCCACAAGCGGTAAGGGACGCAACCAGCGTCAGTGCAAGTACTCCAGCCCACGTTTTATTCCATGTGCTCTTCATCTTTTTTCCCCCTGTAGCTTAATTTAGTTTAGTTAGCGCTTTCTTGTTTGCGCTTTCATTATAAAATGATCCATGCCTTCCGCAGAATGAGCAAAACGGGCCGGATAAGTAAAAAACGGGACAATACGTAGAAACGGCTTTGCTGTCTCTAAGGGACAGTATCCATTTCAGCAAGAAATAAAAGAGCCGAGCAGACTCGGCTCCCTTTCATCTTAATTGTTCAAACTCCGTCGGTGTCATGCCAAATTTCTTCTTGAAGCTTTTGCTGAAATAATTCGGATCACTGTATCCTACTTCATAGGCGATCGTCGACAGCTTCATATTGCCCTTCTGGATCAGATCCTTAGCCTTCTTCATGCGGATGTGGGTGATGTGATCCAGCACCGAATAGCCGGATTCCTTGCGGAACACGCGCCGCAAATAGCTGGGGTCCACGAATAAGATGGCAGCGACAGCCTCAACGGATAACTCTTCTTCGGTGTAATGGTGCTCAATATATGCCTTGGCATCGGTATAAAGCTTATAAGACTTGGTCTGTCTGGTGCTTTCCGTCAAGCAGATGATCCGTTCGAAGAAATTTAGGAGCCAAGCCTCGATCTCATCCCAGGTCGAACACCCGCGGAGGTACTTGTCAGGAGACGGTCCAGTCATATTCTCAAGCAAATGTTCTAAAGCCACTCCCCGCTCTCCAGCGAAGGACAGCCCGATCGAGACCAACCCCATAAGCATGGTGTACACGTATTCACTGTTCACATCATGGGACCGGAGCGATTGAATGGCGCGCTTCACCTCACTTAACGTGTCCTGATCACTGAGCCTAAGCGAGATTAGAATACTCTCCTGGATCGCGGTCGCAGGATATTGCTTGATCGTCGCATCGGACCCCAGCGGGGCAGTCTGCTCTACTTCAGGCGATTCCTGAAGCTTCGGCAGCTTCGGTTGAATCCGTTCCAGCATGGACGCCAGCTCTTCCCGATTAAACGGTTTCAATAAATAATCATGAACGCCCAGCCGAACGGCTTGCTGTACATACTCAAACTCATTATGCCCCGTTACGAAGACAATCGTCATCTCCGCGAAGCGAATCTTCAGCTGTTCTGCTAGCTCAAAGCCGTTCATAAACGGCATATTGATATCAATTAGAGCCAAGTGGGGACGATGCTGCTCTGCCTCCTCCAGTGCTTCTTTGCCATTGCGGGCTTCACAGCATACCTCGTAGCCGTAGTCTCCCCAATCCATTTTCATCCGTAAATAATCCCGAAACAAGGGTTCATCATCCACGATCATGATCCGATACATTTCCTTGCCCTCCTGTTGTTCTTCCTGGAACGGTAATATCCACCCTTGTTCCTTTTCCCTCTTCACTGAAGATGGTTATACCGTATTTCGATCCAAAATACAATTTGATTCGCTCCTGAACACTATAGACGCCAATGGATTTGACCTCCTTGTCCTCGTCATGGAAGCAACAGGCCTCCTTCAACTGTTCTTCGTTCATGCCCACTCCGTCGTCTTCCACCCGGATGATGATTTTCCCCTTTTCTTTCACAGCAGAGATCACAATGAGTCCACGCTCTCCCTTGGTCTTCAGGCCATGATAGATAGCGTTCTCCACCAACGGCTGGAGCGATAGCTTCGGAATCGGAGCATTCCGCAGTTCTTGCGGGATACGAACCTCATACTGGAACACATCGGGGTACCTCATCTGCATGATGGACAAATAATCGGTGGTCATCTTGATTTCCTGTTCCAGAATAATAAGCTCGCGGCCCTTACTCAGCACCACCCGATAAAAATCCGCCAAGGCCTTCGTCGTATCCCGCGCCTCCTGATTACGGTCCATGTCGTTCAGAATGTAAATCGTATCTAGTGTGTTATATAAAAAATGCGGCTTCACCTGCGAAGTAATCAGTGCCAGCTCATACTGTCGCTTCCGCTTCTGTTCCTTCTCCTTATTCTGCAGCAGCTCCTGAATTTGCTTGATCATGGAGTTAAACACCCGCGAAATCAAACCGATTTCGTCATTGGTGTGAACCGGTGCTTCCACATACAGGTTGCCGTCCATGACTCGGCGCATTCTTTTGGTCAGATCCTGTAACGGATTCAAAACCACCTTGGAGAGAAAATGAGCCCCGAGCAAAGACAGGAGCAGACAGCTGAAGCCGATCAGAATCGTGAGCTTTGTATTTTTGCCAACATCCTTCGTCAGCACATCCAGATCTGCTACATTGAGCAGCTTCCAACGCATCCCTGGATAATCTGTAACGGTGATTAATCGCTTACCGTCTGTATTACGAGTAGCCGTGTCGGCTAGGCCGGAGGTCGATTGGAGCAGTTCAAGCTCCACTGGATTCGTGATTGGGGTCAGCACCTGCTCTTTATCCGGGCTAGCCACGATGATCTTGCGCTCGTCCACGAGAAAATAGTTCTTCTGATTAATCTTGTTCCCGCTTACAAGAAAAGCTGACAACGTAGGCTCTTTAATAATCAGAAAAAGCGTACCAAAGCGTTCCCCCGTATTGATGTTGATAACAACCTTTCCCAAAGTCAGAACAGGCACATCAGGACTTGGTGTCATGTAATTCCGTTTCTGCATAGGAAGCCAGTAAGCTGAACCGTAGCTGCCCTGCTTTAGCAATTCTTCAGGAACGCCACTGCGAATGGCTCCGCTTTCATCATTTCGTGCTGGATAGGATGTATAGATTTTTCCGTTATTGTCAATGAAAACGGCTGCATCAGTTTCCGCGAACAAGGACAGATCAATCGCCAGACGGCTCTGTATGGTGGACCGGAACTGATTCTCCTCTACAGCATTTCGTTCAGTGGGAAAGTTATCATATAACCGATTCACATCCGTGACCAGCATATTGGAGCAAATCTCCATATTTTTCGTAATGGAATCCAGCTTGTTGATAATTAGACCCGATTGATCAATGACGTCATTGACGCTACGGTTGATGAGAGAACGGCTAAAAATCTCACTGGACACCACTCCCAAAATACTGAGCGACACGACAATTAAAGGTATAAAGACGGTCAGAAGCTTACTCTTGAACGTCATTCCGCTGAACCATTTCCAGATAATCCGCTTAATCTTCATCTCTCCCTCTCCCTTGCTGACATTCCGCATTGCTTATTATAACGGATGTTGTCTATAAAGTATTAAATCATTTGCCTGTCAAGAGGGCTTCTGCTATAGTAGGCAACGATAATGTAACAGGGAGAGACGGACACATGGAACTGCGACAACTGGAATATTTTAAAGCCATCTGCGATGAACTGCATTTTACGCGTGCGGCAGACAAATTGGGCGTTACCCAGCCTACACTTAGCCATCAGATCAAAGCGCTGGAGGATGAATTAGGCACTCCGCTGTTCGATCGAATCGGCAAAAAAATCGCCATCACTGAGGCCGGATCTATACTATATACCCATGCATGCACCATCTTCAATGTAATGCATAGCGCCAAGGAACAATTGGAAGAATTGCAGGATGGCGAGCGCGGCACCATTACGATCGGCTCACTTCCAGGCGAACTGAATCATCTTGTGTCACTGCTGCTGGTGGAGTTCAACCGTCGTTTTCCGAAGATCAAGATCAGAATCGTTGCCGCTGAAAATGTCGTAGATCCCATCCTTCACAATGAAATGGATATCGCCGTGACCATCCTTCCGATTGAGGATGACAGGTTAGAGCAGATCCTGCTGTATGAGGAACAATTTTATTTGACCGTACCCGCCGAACATCCTTTAGCCGACTCGCCTTCGATTGAATTTGCTGAGGTGCAAAAGTTGCCGATCATCATGTTCCCTAAAGAGCATAGATGCCGCCAGTTAGTAGACGCCTCATGTAGCGCCTCCGGCTTCTCGCTGGAGCCATTCATCGAGACGAACACCATCGATTCCATCTTCAGCCTCATCCAATCCGGTGCAGGCGTCAGTGTATTATCCAAATCGCTGATCCATCTCTACAATGACGGTAGTATCCGCGCTATCCCCATCGTTCATCCCGTGCTGAACCGTCAGGTAGCGATTATTCATAATCGTGGTAAGTTCCTGAGCCACCCCGTCAAGGCGTATCTCTCGATGCTGCAGGAATTTGTTCGTGAAAAAGGGATTGGTAATCCCACTGTACAGCCTGCAAGCAAGTAACTTTTCATGTGCCCGGTACGCGGTCTTCGCGTCCGGGCATTTTTCTGTTGGCGCACCAACGTTAAGGTCATAAGTAACAATAGCTTGATGTAATAGGATGTATGAACAAACAACGTCGATTGAAGAGTAACATTGCTTTATTGCGCCCCAAGTGTAAATAGAAGCATTTTTGTACCTTAAATCAGCTGCAGTTAATCGGAAAAGTTAAATAAGTGCATTTTTGCATGTTAATTCTTCGGAACTATGCTTCTTCAGTGTATTTTCGCAAAAATAAGGTACAATAATGCCCTTATATTCCATTTTTCTCTTCAAATGAGGAATATAAGGTACAAAAATGCACTTAATTGGAATAGAGACCTATTTTCATTGTTGAGAAGTATTCGCTATAGGATGAATACAGCCGAAAGCCCCAGGCTTCACCGGAGTGACGCCAGGTCTTTGGTTTAAAGATTGGGTTTGGGTTTGGGTTTGGGTTTGGGTTTGGGTTTGGGTTTGGGTTTGGGTTTGGGTTTGGGTTTGGGTTTGGGTTTGTGCTTTAGGTTTGTGCTTTAGGTTTGTGCTTTAGGTTTGTGCTTTAGGTTTGTGCTTTAGGTTTGTGCTTTAGGTTTGTGCTTTAGGTTTGTGCTTTAGGTTTG
>NZ_JBYUPV010000003.1:0-295845 GCF_058133325.1 Paenibacillus sp. MAHUQ-45 | reverse complement strand
GTGCTTTAGGTTTATAGTGAATATGGAATTGTTACTTTATAACCAGCTACTTAGCAACTAAACTCTATCGATGAAATAACATCTCAGAAGAATGTAACTTAACAGGGGTGCCTCACCCAGCCGTATATAGGCTGAGGAGACACCCTGTTGTTTTATTCCTGCCAAGGCGAATGCAGCACACAATCGCAGAAGTTTGTCGGCTTAAAGCCAGGTAACAGCAGACCGCAAACATCGGCCTTGATATTGCCGAAGGTCGTTTCCGGTTTATGCTTGAAGCCTTCCAGGAAGGCTGGTAGAATTCGGTTTTTGAAGTTGTTTCGCGGGTAAGCTGTCGTCACCTGACTCCGCACTTCTTCCGTCAAGGCTTCAAAGTTCTCACCCATCACATCGTAACCAACTCCCGAATAGATCAAAGCCACTTCCGGCTCCTTGTACTGAGCCACTCCGATGGTAGTATGCAGCGCAATCGCGTCCCATACAAGCCGGATCGATTCGTCCGGTACACCATTCTGCTGCAGATAGCTGCGAGCGGCGTTCGCACCGTCCACCTCAAAGCGCTTGTCCGGGCTGCTATAGTGCTTGGTCAGCCCCAGATCATGGAATAGTGCACTGATATAGAGCAGCTCAGGATCGTATTTCATGTTCGCTTGCTTGCCTTGTAAAGCGCCGAACAAGTATACGCGGTGCGAGTGATTCCAGAGCAGCTCATCGCCGTGCTCACGCAGCAGTTCTGCGGCGCCAAGCGCCAGCTTGCTGTCGGGGATTTTAATATCTGCAATATTTGTGGACATAACAATTCCTCCTAGAAGTAATGAATGATTGGCTACGAGTTCATTGTATTTCCTTACAATCAATTCATAAATATTATCGATTCTATGATTATGATTATTTTTATCTATGATACTTTATTAAAAAAAGAACCCAATAACATTGCGATCACAGTTCGCAGCATCATGAGTTCCCTTTTAGTCATTCTTTATTTATTTCTTTATTTATTTCTTTATTTATTTCTTTATTTATTTCTTTATTTCCTTATCTCCTTAATCCTTAACTTCTCAACACCTCAACTTCTTAATCCCTTAATCTCTAAATCCTTAAACTCTAAATCCCTAATCTCCTAAATTCCCTACTCCCGCTCTACTCCTGCACCTGCTTCAAATTCCGCACCGTATGAATCGCAACGCGAATCAACAGTACCGCGCTGATCAAAACACCGGTATATCCGAAAATCTCCACTATGCCAATCTCTTTCGCCTCAGAATCTCTCCCCAAGCTCAGCAGACCAACGGAAATCCCTCCGATCGCTGTCCCCACAAAAGCAAGCAGTGCTTGCGAGATCCACTTAGTTACGAATGCCGTATTGGCTTTATCTGCGAAAAAGCTGACCTTGAAGGAAACATCGCCTTTCTCCAGCATTGACCCGAGCTGATCGATTCGCCGGGGTAGCCGGCGGATGACGGGAAGCATCTCCAGCAATTCATTCGTCACTGTCTGCTTCAAATCTGTGGAATTACTGACCGGAAGAAATTCAGCGGATTGCTCTCTGGCAAAACGTCGTGCTTCCTCCATCAGGTTAAAAGCAGGATTTAATTGCATCATGGTACCTTCTAGTGTAATCAATGAGCGGAAAGCCCCTGCGACATTAGGATAGAATGTAAAGCCAAACTCACCAATCAAGCGAAACAGTCCTTGAATAAACGCATCCGAGCTTCCGGCGACATTATAAGCCGTCTGAACCAGCAGCTGGCTGAGCGCTTGCTCCAGGCCTGACTGATCAATATCTTGCTTTGGCTCGACAAGCTGCAACAGTCCATCCATGATAATATAAGCGCTCTGCTGCTCGAATCCAATGAGCAATCGTTTTAGCGCATCCAACTGCAGTGTTCCCAGCCGCCCGACAGAACCAAAATCCAGCAAAGCGGGGGTTCCATCATTCAGAATATAGACATTGCCAGGATGAGGATCGGCATGGAAAATCCCCTTCACGAAAATTTGCTCCAGCATGCAATCGAAAATCCGCTGTTGAACCTCCACCCGGTCGATGCCGCGCTCATCCAGAATGGCGGTACCACTCTTAACACTGACACCCTCCATATATTCCATGACGAGGATCTTGGCGTTGCTGAACTCACGATAGACGTATGGAATCTTCACCTTGGAGGGACTATCCGTCAATGAAGCTGTGACTTGCGCAAAATTGCGGGCCTCAATGCGAAAATCCGTCTCTTCCTTCATCGCTACAGCGAATCCCTTCGCCAAATCAAGGAAGCCGATATTTCGGGCCCAAGCAGACTTCTTAGAAATCCAGGCCGCAAAGCGCACTAAGATGTCTAAGTCTCGATCTAGCTTGGTAACAATGTCGGGACGAAGCAACTTTACGACCACGTTCTGTCCCTTCTCCCGCAATATAGCGCGGTGAACCTGCCCGATCGAAGCCGCAGCGAGCGGCTCTATCTCAAACTGTTGGAAGATTTCCTCTTGCGGCTGATTTAGCTCTTTAGCTAATATCTCCTCTACCTGTGCTGTCGTCAAACGAGCGACGTTCTCTTGCAGATGCGACAACTCCTCAATGATTGCCGGGGGTAGAAGATCGGACCGTGTCGACAATACTTGACCGAACTTAATGAAAAATCCACCGCAATTCTCCAGCGTTTTGCGAAGAGATACAGCGAGTTTTTGATCGTTAACCGGTGAACGCTTGATCGCCAGGTTTTTGCCGACACCGTGCCGAAGTGCGATCATTAGCACCTGAATGTATCTGCGTTGTCTGCGCCACCAGGCAGAGAGCCTCCGAAACGGATTTTTCGTGTCAGCTAGCCGTTCGCCCCGTTCCCCGAGCGGGATTGGATCAAAGATTTCGAACAAGAGATAGAAAAGCAGCGAGACAATGACCATGCTGAGCAACCACAGCCACCCATCCGTCCCAAAATGATCGAGGCTGCGTCCGCGCAAATAGCCGTACCAATATACCGAAGATGTCACGATCACGCTAAATAGCGAAGCCATTACCTGCTTCATAAAGCTGATGTTCGTGCCAATCAATCGTCCGATAATAAAGGACATAATAACCGCTAATAAAAAATACTGAGAATACATTAATTCACTCCTCTGAGTAAAGGCTCGTCCTATTATTATACAATATTTTGGCACGGACATTGATTCCATGGGGACAGCAGAAACAAAATAAAACCCCCGCTAGTTAAGCAGGGGCTTGCAAGTTATTTTCCGCCTGTGAAAGGATTGATCTCATTCGTAAGATCTCTCCCTGCTTTCTTCTCTTCAGCAGATATACGTTTTCCAACAGCAACAAAGGACCAGGCTAACGGGCCAACAAATGCAATGATAACACCAATCACTAAAAGAAAACTCATGATTACCATCACCATCCTCTTCATAATAATAACATTTTATTCCTTATTAGTGAATGGGTTGCATATTAATCTTCATCCCGCTTCTCGTGCTTCGCCTTAGCTAATTCTTTAACCCTAGCAAGAGTAGTCCCTTCCGGCACCGAGATCAAATGGCTTTTAGAGACACCGATCAATTGTGAGGTATAAATCCCCGTATGACCAGAGAAGAGATAGCTCACGACACAGGCCATAAACATATAGATGGCTCCGCCAGATCCAAACAACTCAATCCCCATCAGGAAGCAAGCGATCGGTGTATTCGTCGCACCGCAGAACACTGCGATAAAACCGAGTGAAGCCAGAAAAGGACCATACATATGCAGCAGACCGGCCAAAGTATGACCAAGGGTCGCGCCGATCGCAAACAGCGGCGTTACCTCTCCCCCCTGGAACCCCGTACCCAGAGTTAAAGAGGTGAAGAGCAGTTTCCAGAGAAATGCGAATGGAGAGACTTCTCCTTGAAAAGAATCCGCGATTAGCGGGAGCCCAAGACCCAGATAATCCCTAGACCCGACGAGGTATACCAGGGCAATTATAATGACCCCTCCCAGTGCGCTTTTTACCATCGGATTCTTGATTAACAATGTAAAATGCTTTTTCAAAAAATGTGTAAGCTGACTGAAAAGCATGCCGACCAGCCCGAAGATGAGTGATGCCAGCAGCACCTTTAACACAACCAGGAAGCCTAGTGCAGGAAATTCGCTGACGGCGTAATGAATATGATGCACCTTCCACAGCCTCGTGGCGATCAGATCACCGACAAAGCTGGCTGCGAAGCAAGGTAGCAGGGCCTGGTGGCTGATCACTCCAAGCGCAATTACTTCCAGACCAAATAATGTTCCAGCCAGTGGTGTGCCAAAAATAGAACCAAAGCCCCCGCTGATCCCGCACATTAACAAGATTTTACGATCCAGCGGGCTAATCCGAATCCATCTGCCGAAGCTGTCGGCGAGACTGCCTCCCATCTGCACCGCAGTCCCCTCTCGCCCGGCAGAACCACCGAACAGATGGGTGACGAGCGTTCCGAATAATACAAGCGGCGCCATACGTAGGGGAATCGGTACTCCTCCGCTTTGGATATTTTCCAGGATCAAATTATTGCCCTTGGCACTGTCCTGACCATAGCGAAAATATAAATAGCTGACCAGCGCGCCCCCCAGCGGCAGCAAAAACAGCAGCCATGAATGCTCTATGCGCAGCGTCGTAACATAATCCAGACTTTTCAGGAACAACGCCGAGGCTGTCCCGGTAATAATGCCGACACAGCTCCCCAGGATGATCCATTTTACAACTGTGGTCCAGATGGCCAAGTGGGTTCTCTCACCGGCAAAAGCCATCCAGCGTTCTCGCCAATTCCTCATCGCGTCCATACTCCCATACCCCAGATTTATCCGATAACAAAACAGACTCCTACCAGCAAAACCTCACTGGTAGGAGTCATTAGTCCGCAAGAGACGGTTAATGGCGAACTCCATCGCCCGATTCATCTACACCCATATTAATGAAGAATATCCTGGAAGTCAAACGATAAATATGCGGAAGTTATACATCTTTTTGTTGGAAAATACGCAATGAAATCAAATAAGAGCATTCAATCAGGCTTATATAGAGTAATCCAGCGAAAAGGTAAATTAGCATGTGGTTGGAAAATATTCCTTCGGACCCCGTAGTCAGGGTATTCAACAGGCTAACCTGATTTTGAATGCTATTGGAGAGAAGAAGAACAGCCATCATAAAGACAATGTTCACGAACTGTGCTCCTTTGGCACCAAGCCAGTAGTTAATCGGCAAATAGATGGAGGCCAAAAGCGGAAAGATTGCTAGTGTTAAACAGATCTCCTGCCAAAAGGAAGCTGTCAATTGATGACCAGATAGCGTTGTAACCAGATAGAAGAGTAAGGTACTAATGGCACCGAACAAAGTGTAGGGCAGAATGGCTAGGTACTTGGCAAATACCAGTTCCTTTCTGCGAACAGGGAGGCTAACCAACAGCCGTTGAATTCGCAGTTGACTATCCTGTGTGCAGGAGTTGATCAGCAGTACCAAGGGGGGCAGTGTAGCTAGCATGCTGTAAAGCTCCAGATTCATCGTTGCCATCCAGATATAATAAGGAACCATGAATAGTAAGAATCTGCGAATCAACACAAAATCCTTGCGGATCAAGTGAATGGATTTATACATGTACCCCACCGCCTTTTACGGTAAAATACATGATCTCTTCCAGGCTCGGCGTTTCACAGATGGCAATATCTCCAAAATGCCTCTCCCCTTCCGCCCGATTGTTAAGTAGACCCTCAAAGCCATATGGTGTCTCCCGAATTCCGAGGAACCAGTTGCGGGTATCACGGTCCAGCAGTTCCCTCTCACCTTTGACAAGCAGGTATTTCTCCGGCAAGCTTTCCTTGCTCTCATGAAAGACTAATCTGCCGTCATTGATAAAGACGATGTAATCTGCAACCTTATCGAGGTCAGCGGTATTATGGGTGGAGAACAAAATTGACTTGTTTTCATCTTGGAGATGTTCTCCCAGCAGATCCAGTAGCTCTCTCCGGAATACCGGGTCCAGCCCTGAAGTTGGCTCATCCATGATCAGCAGATCGGCTCCGTGCGAAAGTGCCATGGCTAAAGAGAATTTTATTTTCATCCCCTTCGATAGATCTTTGATCTTCTTGCCAGGCGTTATCTTGAAAAGCTCCAGATACTTCTGGAAAGCCCCCTCATCCCACCGGCTGTAGAACGGGGCAATGATCTTCTTCATCTGCTTGACCGTTAAAGATTCGTAGAAATAATTCTCATCCGAGACATACCCGATCCGATCCTTCACCTCGGATGAATCCAGTGCATTACGTTTCCCGAATAGGGATATCTCACCCTCATCAGGGTGAATCATCCCCATGATCATCTGAATCAGTGTGGTCTTGCCTGCACCGTTAGGTCCGATTAAGCCAGTGATGTATCCCTGTTTGACTGAGAAGCTAAGGTCTTTCATGGCATAGTGATCGTAGTATTTGTTCACATTGCTTAACTGAATGACATCCCTCATCCGTTCTCCTCCTCAAAGAGCAACTTCATCATCTCTGTGATTTCGGCAAATTCAATCCCGAGCCCTCTGCTCTCCTCAATAATTTCCTTCATCTTAAGCTCTATCATCCGCAAGCGCTGTTCCCGAATATACTCCTGATCTGCTCCGGATACAAAAGAACCTTTACCGACAATGGAATTAATAAGGCCTTCCCGCTCCAATTCTTCATAAGCCCGCTTTGTAGTAATCACGCTGATTTGCAAGTCTTTGGCGAGCAGGCGAATAGAGGGCAACGGTGTTCCCGACAAGAGATCTCCCTGCAGGATCATCTGACGGATTTGCCGAACAATTTGCGCATAGATGGGCTCTCCTGAAGTGCCGGATATCACAATATTCATCGTTTACGTCACCAACATTTCTAGAGGTCTGTATTTAATGTATATATGTAATATATACATTAAATACACTGTTGTCAACGATGCACTGTTTGTTGCTCATCAGCCGCTTCCAGTGCATCCAGCACTTCAGTGACGATGACTTGGGAGGATTCTTTGCGTGTGAGGGCATGCATGGACAATTCCACTTCTTCCTGACCGGTCTTGATCTGAAGCTGGTGAAGATACTCGGCTAGCTGCTTCTCGTTATAAGCCGTATAGATCGCCTTTTGCCCAGACAGACTACGGGCATTGCCCTTCTCCTGCCCCGGTAGCGGACGGTAAACGATAACCGGCAAGGACTGGGAAAAGGCCTCTGTCAGCGTGATCGCTCCTGCCTTGGTCAGCAGCCCGGACGAAAGTGACATCAGCTCATGAATCTGGTCGGTGTACCCCTGAATGTGTACCCGATCATTCCACTGATGGCGACGTTCCAGGTTCAAACGCAGCTTATGGTTATTCCCGCAAAGGACGATAACGTCAAACTCGGAATGCTCTAATATGGTTCGAATGATCCGCTGAACATTCCCCAAGACGCCGTAAGCTCCTGCAGAGAGCAGTATATAACGTCTGCTGGCATGTAATCCGTGCTTGCGCAACAGTTCTGCGCGATCCGGAATCTTCTGGAATGCCTCCCGAATCGGGATGCCGCTGACTGTGATCGCTTGTGCAGGTACGCCTGATGCCAAAAGTGCTTCTTTTACACTATCTGAAGGTGCAAAGTACTTCCAAGTCGAGGGATGAATCCACCGCCCATGCAGGACATAATCCGTCAGCACGGTAAATATCGGAACTTGCATCCCGGCTTTTTCACTAAGCTCGGAAGCGGCCAAATAAGGAAACGTATGAATAATAACATCCGGCTTCAGACGCTTCAGAACCTCTTCAACCTTGCGTTTGCCCATGGAATGCAAAAAACGGCTAAGCGGCTGGCCCGGCTTCATCCGACTTGTCATATCGTACAGCATGCCGTAAAGACCGGGAGCATAAGCCGTGCTTTTCAAATAAAAGGTTCGAGAAACTGCATTCAGAAAAGGATGGACTTCCGCAAACAAATCAACAATATACACCTGCTCTACCCCGCGCGCTATAAAAGACTGCTGCAGCGCCTGCGCTGTCTTGGCATGACCATCTCCAAAAGCGGAGGATACGATAAGCACAACCGGATTTATTTTCATAAGAAGTCTCCTTTTTGGTATAGGCTCCTCTCCACTGTAAACCTTAATCATAAACGGACAATAAATACCGTATGTAAAATGTCAGAATATTAACCATTCCTTAGGGAAGTCACTGTATAGTAAGAGAAAAAGTGGAGAAGGAACTGATCTGATGAAGCCAAAAGCTACCCATATCTTATATTGTGTTCTAATTATAGGATTCATCTTGGTAATGATGCCCAAATATTCGTATAATGATCCGGATACTTTTTGGCATATTGAAGTGGGGCGTTATATGATTGAGCACGGTCAGGTGCTGCATCACGCTATACATACGTTTTACGGGGATAAACTGCCTTATGTACCGCATGAATTCGGATTCCAACTAATCGTTGCACCGCTGTATCAAGCGTTCGGTTGGCCGGGGATATACATACTGACTGCTGTGTGTTTGCTGCTGCTAATTCTGGGGCTACTCCGACTGGGACGAGTATCGCGCAAGGAACTGGGCCTAGCGGAGGACCATCCACTACTGTTACCATTTGTGCTGCTGATCAGTTGCTGGATTTATTATAATTATTTCAAGGGCAGGCCACAAATGATCTCTGCGTTTATGATTGTGTGGTTTTTTATTTACATGCGTGAATTTCAGATGGTTGCCAAAAAGAGATACGCAGCCGCTATGATCCTTCTGTCCTGTGCTATTGCCAATTTTCACGCGGGCGTATGGCTCGTCATCGCTGTGTTCACGGGAATGACGCTCCTGGAAGCGCTGATTGCCAAAAGACTGGACAGACGCCATATCGTCGTCTATGTACTTACCTGGCTTGCGGGTCTAGCCAACCCCGGCGGGCTAAAAAGTCTGCTGTTCATCCTGGCCGTCACCCAGAAGAACTTCAATCTGCTCATCAATGAATGGCAGCCAATTCAATTCAACAAGCTATTGAATCTTCCGATTCTGCTGCTCTTGTTGTTCTTTGCAGCTACATTGCCCTTTGCCTTGCAGCGCAAGCCGTTCCGGTTCTTCCTGATGCTCGGAATTCTGTATCTGGGTGTGTCCAATTTCAAGCAAAATTTATTCATGTGGCTGTTCATCCCTTATTTTGCCGCAGTGTTCTTCGAGGCACTTCCGAAGATGTCCAGGTTACGCAAGTTCACATATATGCCGGCACGAAAGACGCTCCTGCTCTACTTGACGCTGGGACTAGTCATCAATACCGCCTATATTTTTCTGGTTCCACCCGTGGTAGATGCTAAAAGCTATCCGGTCGACGAAATGACCTATATTCTTGATAAAACACCAGATGGTGTGCGCCCACGGGTACTCTCCCGCTACGGCTCATCTGGATACGTGATGTTCCGCGGCGGGGATATACTCTGTGACGGGAGACAGGACCCTTTTATCACCAAAGAATCGATAGGCGCCTTGGGCTGGACGGCCTTTGAACGCTCGATGCACGGGTTCTCAGAATACTTGCCGGAGATTGTCAAAGCCGATCATCCCGATTATGTCATTGTCCATAACGGCGTCTCCCGCAAACTTTACAGCGAATGGGTTAAAGATTTCGGACAGCCCGTGTATAAGGGAAGCTACGGGAGTGTATTTTCTTTTTTAGAGTAATAATCAAGTCGTTAACCCCGCATAGCGCAGAAATCGATTGATGATGCTCATCTGATAATGTACCCGGTCAGCATGCTTTAGACTCCAGCAGGTCTCTACAGTCACTGCCTTCGCCCCAAGCAATCGGGAGGCCGCCATCCTTGAAGTGCCAGACCGGGACCGCAGACGAATATTGAAACGCAAGGAGTCTACCCCTATAGTCCGGTTGATGCCTTTAAGAACATGGCGGACAGCAGGCACTGCCGGATTCCCCGGGCTGACGACCAAACTTTGACCCAACACACCCTTACTCCGCTGGGACAACCCGTTGGCTTCATGGAGATCAAGGTACCAGGATGGATGATGGCTGCGCATTAATCGACACAGAGATGAGGCCAGTGGATGGCTCGCAGCTCCATTGTTGGACCTGGGGAATCTGCGGTTCAGATCAGGTATTCCGCGGATTCGTTTGCGGTGTGCTTGTTTATTCAGAATCGGCACAATAATCAGGGTCCCCCGCTGGATACTTCTACTCCCCTGGCGGAGTTGATCGACTATCCGCTGTGCCGCTTTCATACTGGCTGTTTCATTTCCATGTATCCCTGCGACAATCATAAAGACAGGTCCCCGCTGACTTCCCTTGATAATATAATAAGGCGTGCTATAGGCTGAACTCGGCGCTAAGCTATGTTTTTCCACAATCACCGTTTCCCACCTCCTGATGAATTCGCCCTGTTCAGATACAGGAATAACACTATATTTCTATGCTTGTTTCCTTGCAGGGGGATGGACGAAACAGCAAAAAGACCCCGCCACCGCAGCTGTGGAGTGCGCAAGTCTTCTTGCTATAAGTCTGTCAATAAGAACAGGATGTGAAATTTCTCAGCGTACTCTAATAATCGCTCTGCACTGGTTGGGACACGCGAGATCCAAGGTTACATGGTAAGTTATGGTCATTTTAACTATGCTATGGTGTTGTCAGGCGAAACAGCCCACACAAAACCATAGGAGGTAATGTATGAGTAACCATAACAACCAACGTATCCGCAAGCTTTGTGTCGGTGTCAGCTTAGGGATTGCCCTAATGACTTCAGGCGTTGCCGTCTTGGACGGGTCCAGAACAGTCTATGCCGCATCGAGTCAGACTTCTGTAGCAGATAATATCATTGCAACCGGCTTGAAATTCCAAGGGACTCCTTATAAATTTGGAGCCAAGGCAGGAAATACAAGTTCCTTCGACTGCTCGTCTTTCACACAATACGTATTCAAACAGAACGGCATCACTCTTCCGCGTTCATCTTCACAGCAATCTACCGTAGGTACTTATGTACCAAGAAGTCAGCTACAACCGGGTGATCTCGTCTTCTTCTACTCCCCAATTCACCATGTAGCAATTTATATGGGTGATGGTAAGCTGCTGCATACTTATGGAAAAGGTGGTGTCACCGTCACCAATCTGAATTCCGGCTGGTGGGATTCACATTACACAACAGCTCGTCGTGTGCTGCCATCAAGCGGACAATCTACGTCCCATTCAGTTATGAATAGTAGTAATAGTAGTGATAGCAGTGATGGGGGTAATAGCAGTAGTAGCAATAGCAGTAGTAGCAATAGCAGTAATAGCAGTAATAGCAATAGCAGTAGTAGCAGTAATAGTGGTAATGGAGGCAACAGCAGTAAAGTCCGTAATAGCGGCAGTAGCATTAATAACAGTGATAACACAGTACAAGGTCTTTTGGATTACTTCACTAACTTAAAATAGACCACTATAATTCTAAAGCCACATCCTTGTATCCGGATGTGGCTTTGCCGCGGCTCGTTTATAGAAGCTTAACATCTGATCTCTCCCGAATCTTTTGCCGAACACCGAGTTGATCTTACAGGCAGCCTGACACTTACGGTTGTTCCCTCGCCTTCCACACTTTCAATCCAGATTAAGCCGTCATGCTCCTGCACAATAGATTTGGCAATCGGCAGACCGAGTCCGGTCCCTCCTGTCTTGCGGTGACGTGAATTGTCCACGCGATAGAACCGCTCGAAGACATGCTTGATCTCATCCTGCGGAATTCCGATTCCTCGATCCTTTACAGCAACCGTAACTTCCCCATCTTCTTGAGAGATAACAATATCCACCACTTGAGAACTGTATTTCTGTGCATTGTCCACCAAAATAATCAGCAGCTGTTCGATTTTATTGCGGTCCGCCTCTATATACTCCATTTCAGAATGCGCATGAAGCCGAATAATACGCTCGTTAATCAAATGGAAGCGGGCAATCACTAGCTCACAGACCTCCACCATATTCACCCGCTCCAGATTCAACATCGTGCTTTGCTGTGAGGAGGCTAGCATAAGTAATTGCTGGGTCATCTTGCGCATTCGCTTAGTTTCCTCATAGATCGACTGAATCGCCTCTTCTTGTACCGCCTGATCTTCAGTCCCCCATCGCTTCAGCATATTGGCATAGCCTTCAATAATCGTCAACATCGTATTCAGTTCATGGGAGGCATCGGACACAAATTGCTGCTGCTTCCAGAAGCTTTCTTCCAATCGTCCAATCATACGGTTAAAGGTCTCTGTCAGATCATACAACTCATCACGGGCAGAGCCCTGCAGAGGAATCGTGTTAAAGGTCAGGCTCTCTTCATTCTCTCGCATCGTCTGGATGCTTTTGGTGATGGGCTTCAGAATAGTCCGGGATACCAGCTTACCTGCTACCAGACATAGCAGAACAGCGATCAGTGACGAAATGCTAAGGATGGTTAGAAGATTTTGAATGCTGGCTTTCAGGCCATCCAGCTTCGCAGCAATTTCATACCCGCAAATGACTTTATTCTCTACCACGACCGGAATGTGTACGACCATCACTAGCTCAGCTTCCCGTTCCAGAAGCAGCCACTTCCGGTGCCTGGCATAATTGAAGGAAATGCCGCTTAGATTCATATCTCTGCCATGTGTAATTTCATAGACTTTATTGTTACGAAAATCGGATACACGGATATAGGTACTCTGCGTCAGGGAGCTTCGGAGCAGGAGCTCCTGTTCGGCCTCCGGGAGGCCGGCCGCCTTGTTCACAATCGGCTCCCATTTGCTCAGGATCAGTTCACTGGCGTTGCGAGTAGCATTCGTGATGTATAGACAGTAAACGGTGATATCGACAAACAGGAGAATACCAATGAGGACCAGGGAAGTAAGAAGGTTAATCCTCGTGCCGAGCTTCACTACTCTTCCTCCCGAATGCTGTATCCTATACCGCGGCTGGTCTTGATCAGTTTCTTCTTGTGACCCTTGTCGATCTTCTGCCGCAAATAACGGATGTACACATCCACTACATTCGTATCCCCCACAAACTCAAAATCCCAGACATCCTTGATGATCTGCTCCCTGCTCAAGACGTGATTCTTATGCTGTATCATATACACCAGCAGATCAAACTCCTTGGGTGTCAGTTCGATCCGCTGCTCTCCTCTAAATACATCCCTGGTCTGCTTATTGATCGTCAAATTATCCGCTTCGATAACAGGACTCTCTTCTGCCTGGAGCTGAGGATTCCCAGCCGGCGTGCGAATGTGTGCCCGAATTCTTGCCAGCAGTTCCTCAATCTCGAAAGGCTTCGTAATGTAGTCATTGGCCCCTTGGTCCAGTCCCGATACAATATCAGGTGTTGTATTGCGAGCGGTCACGAGAATAACCGGTGTAATCTCATCCGCCTTGCGCAATCTTCGCAGAACTTCAACTCCGTTCAGCCCCGGCATCATGATGTCCAGAATAATAATATCCCAAGACTGCCCAAGCGCCAGTTCTAGCCCGTCTCTACCATCATGAGCAACCTCAACCTCGTATCCCTCATGGGAAAGCTCGAGCTGAAGCAGCCGAGAGATCCGTTCTTCATCGTCAATGACCAGCACTGATTTCCCCATACCTGCACCTCCTACTTAAATAACATTGCCAGCAAAAAAATGGACAGGATTATTCCCGAATGGGAATAGTATCCTGTCCATGTGGCATTCTTATTCTTAAAAAGATTATTTGTACTCCGGCAGCCAATCTCCATGTGCTTCAATCAGATCATCACACATCGCAATGATATCATCCATCGACAGCTCAGCTGAGGTATGCGGGTCCAGCATGGCTGCATGATAGATATGTTCCTTCTTGCGTGTGATGGCTGCTTCAATCGTCAGCAATTGGGTATTGATATTAGTACGGTTCAGTGCTGCGCATTGAGGCGGAAGATCACCTACAAACGTTGGCGTAATGCCGCTGGCATCAACCAGACACGGAACTTCAACACAAGCTTCGCGCGGAAGGTTGGTAATCAGGCCGGTATTCATAACGTTGCCGCCGATCTTGAACGGCACATTCGTCTCGATTGCCTCCATGATGTAGGAAGCATACTCTGCGGAGCGTTCATGCTGAAGGCCCGGGTTATTGACCAGATCTTCCCGCATACTCTTCCAGTTTCCAATCTGCTCCACACACCGGCGTGGATATTCATCCAGCGGAATTTGGAAGCGCTCGATCAGCTCAGGATAGTTGCGCTTGATAAAATACGGGTGGTACTCTGCGTTGTGCTCGGATGATTCGGTGATATAATAACCGAATTTCAGCATCATCTCATAACGTACCATGTCATGGTGGTGCTCTTTCTGCTTCTCTGCCGCCCGGCGTTTAATTTCCGGGTACAAGTCCTCACCGTCCTTGGTCACTTCCAGTAACCAAGCCATATGGTTGATACCGGCAATCTTGCCCTGAACACCCTTATGATCCATGCCAAGATCCCTGAACAAATCCTGAATACAGTGCTGCACACTGTGACACAGACCAACGGTCTTTACGCCTCCGTACGTACTCATGACATTGGTCAGCACCGCCATCGGGTTCGTGTAGTTCATGAACAGCGCATCCGGGCAGACTTCGCGGATATCTGCGGCGAAATCCAGCATGACTGGAATCGTACGGAGGTTACGGAAAATCCCACCGATGCCAACTGTATCTGCAATGGTCTGACGAAGACCGTACTTCTTCGGAATTTCGAAATCAGTAATTGTACACGGATCGTAACCGCCTACCTGAATCGCATTGATTACATATTTGGCACCGCGTAGTGCTTCTTTGCGGTCGCTGTAGGCTTTGACTACGCAAGTCGATCCATGGGAAGATTTAATATTGTTCAGCATGTTCTCCGAGTCGGCAAGACGAACCGGATCAATATCAAACAAGGCCAACTCAAAGCCTTGCAGGGCAGGTGTTCTCATGCAGTCACCCAGTACGTTCTTGGCAAACACGGTGCTACCAGCACCGATAAATGTAATTTTGGACATATGAAATCCTCCTTCGAATGTTTACACTGAAGACTGCATTAATTATTTATTATGTTGCATTATAAGAAGTAATCCGCCTTAAAATGCAGTAATAGCAGGCATCCAGCGTTGCTCTTTTCAATATTTACTATAAATTAGCACGGTTCAATTGAGTATGGAGAAATACAAGAGACATATGGATTTTTGTTGCATGAAATTAGATTTGTTATAATGGTCTCTGGTTCTATTTTTAATTCTCCAGGAGGCGGCTTTACGTTATGAATCCAGAACATTCATATTATACATCCGGCTTTAACCTGATCCCGGACGAACCAGATTTGACCGTACTGTTCAGTGGTGAAGCATCACCGGTTCCCGGGCATAAGGTCGGTCCGTCTATCCACGATTATTATTTGATTCATACAGTCTTTGATGGAGAAGGCACCTTTCAAAGCGGAAGCGGGAAAATCCATCCCTGCAGTTCAGGAGATACTTTTATTATCTTTCCAGGCACTTTGTTCTGCTATCAGGCCGACACGCTCAATCCATGGTCTTACGCATGGGTCGGCCTTAGGGGCGATGCTGTCCCGGCACTGCTCAGCAGAGTCGGGATTACGAAAGAGCAGCCGGTCATTCACTCCGAACATTTGTCGGAACTAAATTATTTGTACGAGAAGACCCGGCTTTCCTTTTCACAATCACCATATCCGCAGTTGGAAAGTCTGGAGGCTTCCGGCTGGCTGCGTCTCCTCCTTCATCAGTTTGGCTATGATAACCGCAGTACACTGTCTGTTCCGTCTCAAGCGATGCCCAGCACGATCGACCGCCAGATCGATCAGGCCATCCGCTGGATTACCTTTGAGTACCATCAGCAGGTCAACATTGATCATATGGCCTTCTCCCTTGGCTATCACCGGGCTCACTTGTCCAAAGCCTTCAAAATCAGAACCGGGATGTCGCCTAAGCAATATTTGATGAAGGTACGTATGAACAAAGCCGAAGAACTGCTTCGCGGTCATCTGGCAATCGATCAAGTAGCCTCTTCTGTTGGTTTTAACGATGCACTGTACTTCTCCAAGCAGTTTCGCAAATGGAGCGGGATGTCGCCAAGTGAATACCGGGCGGAAAAACGCAATGAGGGAGGCTAAGAAGAACAGAAAGAAAATTTTCAGTAGCTTTCTGAAAAAAAGAAGAATAAAATTAAAGATAATTTTTAAAATACTGCTTAGGAGAGATTGACATGAAAAAAATATTTTTGGTACTTGTAACAGCACTGCTTGTAATTACAGCGGTTGGCTGTTCCTCCGGGACAAAAAAACAATTCGTCGGCAGCCCCGACTGGACTTCCAGATTTATCGTATGGGACGGCAAGCTGTATTCCTTTGATCTCAAGACAACTGCTGAGATTGAAAAAGAAGTCGGAAAAGTGGAGGAATTATCTAATGAAAAATCTCACACGTTTACCTCGGAGACCTTTTCCAATCACTTTGAAGTAGGCACGAAGGTGTACAAAGTCAGAAATGTGGAGACCGATGATGCCATTGCTGCGGAATTGGATGGCTTTTTCTATGAAGGGAAATATGCCGGAGACTATGTTAAAAAGTAACTATATAGATTGAACTTGAAAATATATATGAAGGGGAAAGTGGCGTAGGGGAATTTTGGAACTGTAGGAGCGAGAGCGACCGCCTTTGTCTGCAGATTTCTACCGCTATTAGCGGTTAAAATCAAGAAATCTGCAGACAACAGCGGCCGGAAGTCCAAACATTCTCTGGAGTCACGGCACATCCCAAAATAGGAAAATTACAAATTCAATCTATATAGCCATATATGAAGAGGGGAGCCTGACCACAATGGATCAGAGTGATACTATTCTAAACTATTTGCGTGAGCAACCGCTCAGGAATATCACCCTGCTCAAAATGGTGACGTATTTCAGCCATGTAATGAACTGCCACTACGTGGAGGGTCCGGAGGGACGGGGAGTCCTGCTGTTGTTGCCAGCCGAAGCCTATGCTTACGATCATCGTACTTACCCGGAAGCTGAGCTTATTGTGTTTATGGAATACAGCAGCCCCGCAGTGTTCCCCCATCTTCTTGCCTTGGTGCCAAAAGACGCCAAGCTTGTGTTCAAGCTTCAGGACGAGGCTTACCATGCGATATTGTCCAAGCATTTTTCATTGACTAAAGCCCGGGGATATATCACGTACACTACTCCTGCCAATCTGCCTATGGTTCCCGCACAGGAGGCCGTGCGGATAGAACTACTGGATAATCGCCTCTTGCCGTTATGGGAGGGAAATCACTACAGTCTGGAGGAAATACAAGAGTATTTCCGAAGTGGAGCGTTCTCTGTATCTATTTATGAGGGAGAGACGCCGCTAAGCACTTGTCTAGCCTTCCATAATGAAGACCAGGTGTGGGAGATCGGTGCGGTCTATACAGTGGAATCCGCGAGAGGTAAGGGATTAGCGCAGAAGGTCGTACAAACAGCCCTCTTCTATCTTCACCGGGACGAACGAATCCCGCGATATCATGTGCTTGAAACCAACCATCCCTCCATCCAGCTTGCCGAGTCGCTCGGACTAGTGCCCTGCGTTACCTTGGTACACTGGACGAACTAATCTCCGTATTACTCCTTACGGCCGCTTTTACAAATCTAAGCCATACATAAACAGGAGCAGTCCCGTTACTTGGATTGCTCCTGTTTTCTTTGCATTTATCTCGGTCAAAATCTCACCAGTACACTTATCGCGGCCGCCGCCACTGCTTTAGGACCTCAAGCAAACCTGAGAGATCCAGACCATCCAGCGAAAATGCTTTGCGCAGCAGATCATGCGGGATGAACTCGTCGTATTTACCCAGATACGGGGCCTCATCCGGGGCTAGCAGCCCGAGCGGGTCTTCCGTAGCCGCGCTTTCAGCGAGGATTTCTGCCTCCAGGGTCTCGGCATCCGTCTTTCCGGCAACTACCATGTAGTAAGGCTCCATCGGCACTATGGAACGAAGGTTAAGCGGGCCTTTAAGATTATTCTTCAGCAGTCGTTCAAGGGTGCGAAACTGACGGCTGCCCGCCCATGGCAGGATGAACATCGAATCCCCGCCAGCCGGAAGCACCGAGCGCTCCAGCAGGCCGCTTTCTTTGGCCAGTCGGCGAGCTCGTTCTAGTCTGGCTGCCGCGCTAGGCGCCAAATACGGGTACAGCGCCGTATCTGCCAGTACCTCCCGGATCTTGGTCATGATCCGGGTATGCACATCGCCACCAGCGCCCAGCCAGAGCGTGTCTACCTTGCCGCGTGAGGTTTTGACGTACACCGCCTTGTGACGGTTATCTACCTCCTCTACCTTCCACAGCTTACCAGCGAGTGTGAAGCAGTAGCCCGGTGGCGGTATCGTCGTAATGGAGCCGATCTCTTCCGTTCCGTTATAAACGACATGCTCTTCATCATCCTTGAACACCGCGTAGAAGCGGAAATTATTGACGATCTTCTCACCCGCCAGCCCGATCAAGAGACTGCCCTCATCCATCTTCTCAATCTGGCCCATACCAAGCATATATTCCATAAAAGCATCGTAATCCTCAGGTGCAATCTCCCTAAAGGACGGCAGGCTCAGCACTGCTTCTTTCAGATCTTCCGGTTCAGCTTCACCCATACTCTTCAGAATACTCATCGTCTGATGGTATAACAGCCCTACCGGCAGCTTCCGCACAGCCAGCGGCTCTACCCATTTCTCGCGCACATATAGCTCGATGACAGCGATCGCGCGCAGCAAACTCCAAGGCATCCGGGCGGGTAGCTGCGCCTCTTCGTCCTCTTCCTCCGGTGTGACGAAGATCATCTCGGAGGCGGCGTCGCCCCGCCGACCGGAACGCCCCAGCCGCTGCACGAAGCTCGCGCAGCTGTATGGCGCGCCGAGCTGGATTACCCGCTCCAGCTCGCCCAGGTCAATCCCAAGCTCCAGGGTCAAGGTTGCGGCGGCCACCGCCGGGCCCGGACCCTGCCTAAGTGCTGCTTCGGTTTCCTCCCTGAGCAGCGCCGAAATACTGCCATGGTGAACGTGAAAGACATCCCGTTCCCCGCGCTTCGCAGCGATCCGCCGCATCTCCAGGATCGCTGTCTCGGCATCGGTGCGGCTGTTCGTGAAGATCAGCGCTTTCTTTAAGTGGGTGTAGTCGTAGATGTAATCAAAATACGACTGCCGCGCCAGCTCAAGCTGCTCGGCCCCCTTCTCGTCCCTGGCGTCCGGGAACGAGAAATGCTCGACGCTTAGGCGGAGCTTCCGCCCGCCCTGCGGCGTCGAGACTTCAACGGGCTGGCGGGTTCCCGCCGCCAGCCACTTCGTCACGGACTCGTAGTCGCTGAGCGTCGCCGACAGTCCGATTCTCCGCGGCGAACAGCCGGCCATGCGCGAGATTCGCGCCAGCTGGCTAAGGACCTGGATGCCGCGATCACCGCCCATAAACGCATGCACTTCATCAATAATGATGAAGCGCAGATCATGGAAGAGGGCCGGAATGGCATTCGGCCGGTTCATCAACAGCCCTTCCAGCGATTCGGGAGTAATCTGGAGCACACCCGAGGGCTTCTGCATCAGCTTCGTTTTCTCAGCCTGGGGAACATCTCCATGCCAATGCCACACCGGGATTCCGCCCTCACGCAGCAGATCGTTCAGCCGTGTGAACTGATCGTTGATGAGCGCTTTGAGCGGCGCGATATATAAGATCCCTACAGAATCAGAGGGACGCTCGTATAACTCGGTCAGTGCCGGGAAGAAAGCCGCCTCTGTTTTGCCCGAAGCCGTACCCGACGCAATCAGCAGATGATTCGGCGTTTCGAACAATACCCGACAAGCGTCAACCTGGGCCTCGCGCAGGGTCTCCCAACGATTTTTATAAATAAATTCCTTAATAAAAGGGGCTAGACGATAAAAGGGATTCTCGCTCATAGCTCAAACTCCGCCAATAATGAGTCCATCTCGCTTTGTTCTGTCTCGTCAGCCTTGGCCTGTGTTTCACCCACCAGCTTCTCAAAGGACAGCTCCGGATGCTGGTGCAGCGAATGCAGCAGATCCATGAAATCACGTACGATCTCCCGTGGGGTCAGCAGCTCGTCCGCACCTAATCTGCCGACGGCTTCCTCCATGAAATGCACTAGCTGCTCCCGGCTCAGCGCCGAATCATATCCATAGTGCAGGGCATGAATATCGCGCAGTCGCTCCAGCAGAACAAGAATTTCTTCCGGTGAAAGCATCTCCAGACCGATGATTGGTCCTGTAAAGGTATTCAGCCCGGTTGCTGCATACCGGCCTGCCACGAGCCGGGAACGAAGGGCCTCATAGCTGAACAAGCCACGCCGTCCGTCCTCGACGAATTGTGGAGTCCCGCCAAGGAAGATCCCAAGATGCTCCGCCTTCCCCTGCATCGTGTCATTGAACATCGTCAGCAGCTTTTCATAATTGCTCTGCCGTGAAATACTATTCGTAATCTTGTACAAGTTAACACCTTCGTCAATAAACAGCAGTAGTCCCTTGTACCCGATAGCCGCGGTGAATTCCGCCCACAGCTTCATGTAATCGTACCAGTTGTCATCATCAATGATGACGCCAACACCGAGCGCTTTTCGGGCTTCGGTTCTTGTCGCGAATTCACCGCGCAGCCAACGGAGTGCGTCCTGCTTGAGATCATCATCGGCCAGCTTATGACCGTTCCAATAGGAGGCCAGAATTTTGGCAAAGTCAAAGCCGTGTACCAGTCCCCTCATCTCGGAAGCCACAGCATAGATCTGTTTCTCCACAGCTTCGCCAAGACCTTCATGGTCTGGGCCGTAGCCCTGTTCCCGCATCACAGTCTGCTGAAGCGACAGAATCCATTTCTGCAGCACAATCTCCAGCGCGCCACCATCCGGTCGGGTACGGGTCGACAGATGGCTCATCAGCTCACGATAGGTAGCCAGACCCTGTCCTTTCGTACCGACCAGCCGCCGCTCTGGAGAGAGGTCGGCATCTGCTACGACAAAATCCCGATCCATGGCATAATTGCGGATCATTTGTAATAAAAAGCTTTTGCCGCTACCAAACTTGCCTGTGATCAGCTTGAAGGCCGCTCCGCCCTCGGCAATGTTGTCCATATCACGTAAGATCGCTTCGATCTCCGGCCTGCGGCCAACAGCAATATGCTCGAGCCCGATCCGTGGCACAACACCTGCGGTCAGAGAGTTGACGAGCGCTGTCGTCATCCGTTTCGGTATTTTCAACTCGTTCATCCTGTGATTCACCTCTTCAAATATGAAAGCATAGGCACATACTCGGCTATAATCTCTTCTCCATCGATCAATAGATCGCCAAGCATGTCCATCGCGATATCGTTAATTTCGTCCATCAGCAGCTCGGCCATAGTACCGTTCGCCGCGGCCAGCTTTTGCACCTCATGCCAACCTTCGTCACCAGTTAGGGCCAGCACTGCATCCCGCTGAAGTGGAGTCAATGCCGCAGCAAAAGACACCCACTCCGAATCTTCGGCTGTCTCTTCAGTGCGAGAGGCTTCGTCTTTTGATGCGACCTTACTTACAGGGTTTACTTCACGCTCCAGAGCAGTAAAATCAGCAGTGACAGATGCTTTATGCTCGTTCCCCGTTATATTGCTCTTATCGTTGCTCTCATTTTCATATAACTTATCACTATCGTAGCTCTCTGCCTCGTACATCTTAACGCTCTCGCCATACCCCTCGTCCACATATCCCTTAGCCTTAGCGATCTTCGACCCGTCATTATTCCCCTCGCTACCTTCCAGGACTGCGTCATGGTCATCCACCGCCTCCGCTTCAGGCCAGACAGTAGCATCTACCTCTTCAGTATACCCCAAATCCTGTACGGTGAGCAGGGTACGAACAACGTCAGAGTCTGCTTGTAACCGTTCCAGCTTCTCCGTGTCAATGACAACTGCAGGTCCTTTTTCCTCTTGCTTCGCTTTATGGAACTCCCGCTGCAGGTACTGAGTAACCAGTTCTTCCATATCGGCATCCAGCTTGACACCCTTCAGCCTACCGCGAAAGCCCATCAAATCACGCAGTTTGTTCTCTGTCAACCGGAACAGGCGTGTTACGAGGCTACGCAGTGGAATGGACTTACTGATCCGAACAACCGGAACAAGCACAGAATAACCGTACAGCGAAATATCGTATACCGCACTGCGGAACAGATAGCGTTCTCTCAGCACTGGCGCCCCAGGTGGGAACATCTCCATCAGCGATTGTCCATGCTTACGCATCACGTAGGCATCGATCAAAGCTACAACCTTGGGAATATATAACTCAGCAGCTTCCTGGCCTTCACCGGTGTAGAACTTGGACTTGCTGATGTCATAGTCCGACATGAAGGTTAACACGGCAAAGCTCAGCTGTTCCCTGGCCGAAGAGAGACAGCGCATTAATTCCAGTTCGGCAAGGTCGCCCGCGAGTCCCCGGGAACGGGCAACTATCAGCGACAAAGGAACCTCCAGTTTATGTACGAAGGAAAAATCGGCAATCCAGCCGCCCATATACTGATCCAGCCGCTTGAACTTATCCCGATAGGCTTCCCATATCCGGCATAACTGTGTATAGCCATCCAGCGGATCATCCCAGCCTACACCATTAATCAATTCATACACATGCAGAAAAATATAAGACAAATCCGTAGCCGGATACCGCCCCTCACGGACCTCTCCACGCCAGAAGAAATACCATTTGCTCTGTGCCCCCGTCATATGACCGTAGTTCGGCCAGTAGCTCTTGAACGGCACGTAGAGTGTCGCCTCGCCCTTGACCGCTACAAGCTCCCGCGCCCGCTGCACGAACTCGCTCTCTGTCGTGGTCACAGGCTCCTGTGACTCCGCATCCCAAAGCTGCAGTTGTTCCGCAGCCTCCGGCAATTTCTGCTGCTTCTCCTCCGAGGCAGGGCGCTGCGGCTTCTTCAAGGCAGGTCGTTCCGGTACAGCTGGCTCCCGTGGCGGTATGGCTATGTTTTGCTCCGTGCTTTCCCATACCCATTCCGAAAAGTGCGGCTTCTTTCCGTTGCTCATCTGTTCTCCTCCTTTCTCTTGTCCCGGACTAATATTAGAAAAAACGGCCCTGTTCACTATCGTGAAAGAACCGTCTCCATGCTTACTCAAGGTCTTCTTGAAATGCGCTAAGCGCAGTCTGCTTTATTCCAGCTCGATCCCTTTGGTTTCTTTACCTAGCAACAACACCGCAACAGCACCTACGATGATGGTTGCGAAGAACAGCATAAAGATAGAGCTGATCTCTACGGATCGTGCTACCAGCATTCCGACTAGCAACGGGGCAATAATCCCCCCGATCCGTCCAAAGGAAGTAGCTAAGCCAGCCCCTGTCGAACGAACAGACGTTGGATACAACTCCGGCGTGTAAGCATACATGCCGCCCCAAGCACCAAGGTTAAAGAACGACAGGCAAATACCTGCAGCCATCAACATTCCTTCTGTCGTAGCGTTACCGAACCAGGCAGCGCTGACTGCCGTGAGCAGCAGATAAATCACCAGTACAAATTTACGGCCAAATTTCTCAATAAAGTAAGCGGCAGTGAAATAGCCTGGCAATTGGGCTAGTGTCATGATCAACACATATTCGAAGCTTTTAACCAGACTGAAGCCCTTGAGCACCATAACTGTAGGTAGCCACAAGAACATACCGTAATAAGAAAAGACCACCGTGAACCACAAAATCCAGAGCATGATCGTCGAACGACGATATTCCGATGACCAGACTGTAGCTATACGGCTCTTTAGAGAGACCGGCGCTTTCCGGATTTCTGCAAACCGCGGAGAGTCGTCAATCGCCCGGCGAAGATAAAGAGCATATAGGGCTGGAACGGCCCCAATTGCAAAGGCTACACGCCAACCGTGATCAGGAATTACGAAGAAGGCAATCAGTGCAGAAAGAATCCAGCCTAGTGCCCAGAAGCTCTCCAGCAGCACTACGGCACGGCCTCTCTCCTTGGCGGGCATGCTCTCTGATACCAGTGTAGAAGCTACTGGCAGCTCCCCACCAAGCCCAAATCCGGCTACGAACCGGAGAATACACAGGATGGCAAATCCTGAGGCAAAGGCGGACAAGCCGCTCGCCGCAGAGAAGATAACCAATGTCCATAGCAACACCGATTTACGTCCAAAGCGGTCCGCCAGGATTCCCGCTGCCGCTGCACCGACAGCCATTCCAATAGAGTTAATGCTAGTTAATAGTCCAATCTGCTCCGGCCCGAGCTTCCATTCCTTGGCCAATGCTGCAACGACAAAAGAAATCATACCGACGTCCATCGCGTCGAACATCCAGCTTAGTCCCGCGCTGAACAGCAGTTTGCGTTGCTTCGGATTCCGCAGCAGCGTCATTTGATTCACGCTTAAGCCCCCACTTTCCAATCTCTCGACTGTTAAATCTTACCCTGATTATTGCTCATACACATTTTAGAATCGAAGTGTTCAAAAATCAAGGAATAACACCGCATTAAAATACTGTTTGGCCAGCGATTGGAAGTAACAGGTCTGTACAGAAATGGCGGCGACCAATAACGCATGCTGCACCATTTCCCGCTGGTTTCTACTTAAATGATTCAACCTTGTCAGGATGCCTTCCGTTGCTCTGGCGAGCGAGCTGTCCTTCCAAGTATTGTTGTGCAGATCCCGTCCCCCGATTCTTTGGGTATGCAGCACAGGGTTGCTCTTGATTTCCTCAAAAAGGCCAGCGTAGGAAGAGTACATCTGAGCAGGTTCAATGAGATCATCATCATCACGCTCCGGCATCAGAAAAAGCAGCTGAAAGAGCTGACGGATACTCTCAAAATCAAGTGCCGACTTCAAATCATCTATCATAAACAACAGCGCTGCCTGGTTAAATGAATACTTCTTCCCCGCTTTTGGAGATCCCAAATATTCCTTGAAGTCACGCTTCACCCAGTTCTGCATCGCTGTAACCGTAAGATTGGAATACTCAATCAGATGACCCAGTGCTGCGATCTCTCCAAGGGATAAGCCTTTAACAGTCCCTCCTTTGATGATCTTGTGCAGTATAGGCGGGATGTCGGTAGACAAAAAGGCCGGTAGCGTCGTGCCACTCCGGACCTCATCATGATGAAATTTAGTCCAGGCTTCCTGCAGGATACTCAGCGGTTTCTGCGGCGAAACACCTGTGAGCGAGAGCAAAAGACCGGACATTTCGATACGGGTCAATGTGAATGACTCCATGTCAGTATCCCTCCTTGTTTCCCTTCAAAAATAATGTAAATCACTTACATTTGATATTTCAGCGAAAAGTTCGTAAAATTGGTTCATAAGAACTCATAATATGAGTATAACCTATTTAAGGTGCGAAAGGGATGGTAAAGATTATATGGGTATAGGACTTAGTTTGACGTTGGTGGCTATTTTGATTATTTTCACCGCTTTTTTTGTAGCAACGGAATTTGCAATGGTAAGACTGAGAGGCAGCCAGATCAGCCAGATGGTGATTGAGGGACGCAAGAACGCTCTCGCCGTACAAAAGGTCGCTGCCAATCTTGACGGATATTTGTCCGCCTGTCAGCTCGGGATTACAATCACTGCACTCGGCATCGGGGCACTGGCAGAACCTGCTTTCGAGCATCTGCTGTTTCCGATATTCCACTGGATCGGTCTTAGTGAGAGTGTGAGTAAACCGCTTGCCTTTGCACTCGCCTTCCTGGTGGCGACATTCCTGCACGTCGTTGTCGGCGAACTTGCGCCAAAGACTGCTGCTATTAATGTTCCGGAGAAAATCGCTCAAATTACAGCCCCACTGATTATTTGGTTCTACAGAATTTTGTACCCGTTGATTTGGCTCATGAACGGTTCCGCCAATCTTCTGGTCCGTCTGTTCGGTATGAAGCCGGCCAGCGAGCATGGAGACGCCCATTCGGAGGAAGAGATTCGTCTAATTCTGTCCGAGAGCTACGAGAGTGGCAAGATCAACAAAGCGGAATACGGGTATGTTAACCGAATCTTTGCTTTTGACGAAATGTTAGCCCGTGAGATTATGGTTCCCCGGACAGATATGGTGTGCTTGTACACCAATCACTCCCTGCTGGAGAATTTGGATGTTATCCGTAAGGAACAGTATACCCGTTTTCCTGTAGCGGAAGGCAATAAAGACAATATTATCGGTATGATCAATACGAAGCAGCTTTTCTTGCAGTATGATAATAATCCTGACTTTGACTTTAAGAGCCTCATTCTGCCAGTGCTGACTGTATCCGAGGTCACCCCGGTCAAGACGCTTCTGACCCGTATGCAGGTCGAGCGTGTGCATATTGCCCTTCTGCTTGATGAATACGGCGGCACATCCGGACTGATCACGATCGAAGATATTCTTGAGGAAATTGTCGGGGAGATCCGCGATGAATTCGACGGTGACGAGCGTAAGAATGTGGAGAAGCTCGCTGACAATGACTACCTGTTCGACGGTAAGGTCTCTCTCCTGGAAGTACAACAGATTACGGGTCTCGACTTCGAGGATGAAGAAGTAACTACCATCGGAGGCTGGCTGTACAGTCACTTGAACGATCCCGCTGTTGGCAAAAGTGTGACCTTAGAACATGCGACCCTGATTGTACGGGAAATGAACCGTCACCGGATTCGCAAGGTGGAGATCCTCATTGAGACAACATCGACTGAGGGACAAGAGTCCTTATAATTTATGTGATTAACTATTAATGATATAAAAAAGGGTTGGGCAGATCATTCTTCTGCTCAACCCTTTTCCAATTACCGTTACAGCGCTACTATGCTCTCATTCAGGTACGCCTCTTCGTATCTACCTATGAGCTCTTGAGCTGCCTGATCCTATGTATGTATAACCGTTAATTTACATCATTAATTAAAAGCTTACTCATATAATATTCATCCACCCATTGCCCGTCCACTTTAAGCGATTTAAGCTTGGTTCCCTCAATGGAAAATCCACTCTTTTGATACAACGCCACCGCTTTGTCATTATGAGCCATTACGGTCAGTTCCAGTCGGACAATCCCGCTCTTCGCAGCCCAAGTATCCACTTCCCGGAATAAACCGCTCCCAATGCCGAGACCCTGATATTGCTGGAGTATACCGATGACAATATAAGCACTATGTCTGTTCCGCCTGACATTTCCCCCTCGAACAGACAGATAGCCAACCAGACTCCCCTCTGCCTCGGCTCCAATGAGTACTGAGGTACCTGAAGCTGCGACATCCCTCAGCATATCCGTCAGCTGATCTACCGTGGTCTTCCGTTCATCCGGCTCAAGCAGCATAAATGAAGATTCCTGATCCAGACGGTGTTGCAGATTCAGCAGCTCTTCGGCATCGTCAGGTTGTAATACTCTGAGTGTAACCACCATTTTTACTCACCTCTTAATTGAATAATCAACATCGACAGATCATCAAGACATTCCCGTCAGGATCTTTAAAGTTAAACCAGTGATCATGCTCAATGTCCGTCAATATTTCCGCTCCGCTGGATTTCACAAAATCATACGCTGCATCGATATCTTCCGTATTGAAATGAAAAGCGGGCACCTTAAATACAGATTCAGCTGTGTAAATCTTACTGTCCAGTACAATTCCCGGCCCCTGCATCGGAATGACATATAAATGGCCGAACAATACTTCACCATCAAGCGGCAGACCCAGCAGCGTGCAATACCATGTTTTGGCTCCTTCAATATCGCTTACCGGGATGAAAACCGCGCCAATCTGATTGAGAATCGGACTTGTCATAGGAAGTAAGCCTCCTCCTTGTAAATGACGGAATGTATATTGCCTATATATTACAATTCGTTAAAACACACCTTTTTCCTCCTGTGCTTAGTGAAGCTCTGTGGAGTTGTGTTATAATCTGGTCAACAACTTTCCATCATTAATCGTCAGGAGAATCACATTGGCCAATTTAAACTTAGGCAATCCTAAACTTACACCACCCAAAATATTATCACTCGGGTTTCTGCTGCTGATCGCAATAGGCACCACACTGCTATGCTTGCCAGCTTCATCGACCACAGGAAGAATCCACTTCATTGATGCCCTGTTCATGGCTACTTCTGCTACCTGTGTAACAGGACTAGCCGTGATCGATACAGGAACCCAGCTGACCTCGTTCGGGCAGATTGTTCTGCTGGTTCTGTTTCAATTCGGTGGATTGGGATTCGTTACGATGGCAACCCTCATTACGCTGGCACTGAATAAACGCATATCCCTGAAAGAACGGCTACTGCTGCAGGAATCCATGAACCAAAACTCCATGCAGGGTATTGTCCTGCTCATTCGCCGAGTCCTGCTCTATTCGCTCGTGATCCAGCTGTCCGGTGCTATTCTGCTGGCTGCTCGGTTTATGCTGGATATGCCGATAGGAAAAGCAGTGTATTACGGGATCTTCCATAGCATTTCGATCTTTAACAATGCAGGCTTTGATCTCTTCGGGGATATCCACGGTCCGTTCAGCGGACTGACCAGGTACGTAGAAGATCCTATAGTCAACATTATTTCGATGCTGCTTATTTTCCTGGGTGGGATTGGATTTATCGTCATGGCTGACGTAATAGACTTCCGCAAGCGCAGACGACTCACGCTGCACTCCAAGGTTGTACTGTCTACCTCTGCTGTGTTAATCGGACTCGGGGCAATTATCTTTTTTGCGCTGGAACTGAACCATACCCTGAAACCACTTCATGCAGGCGGGAAAGTGATGGCCTCATTTCTTCAGGCTGTAACACCACGTTCGGGCGGAGTAACGACCATCGAGATTCCGCTGATACGGGAATCCACACATTTTCTGCTGATTCTCCTCATGTTTATAGGCGCGGCTCCGGGATCAACGGGGGGAGGGATCAAGATTACGACATTTGCGATTCTTGTCAGTGCCGTATATGCTCGTTTGCGGGGAAAAGAAGATATCATTATGTTCCGTCACCGTATCTCCAAAGATAACGTTTACCGTGCGATTACCATGACGCTGTTATCTCTGATGCTGGTGGTGATGGCGACGATGCTGCTATCCGTGACAGAGCGAGCGAGCTTTCTGACAGTGCTCTTTGAGGCAGTATCGGCGTTTGGTACTTCCGGCATTACAATGGGCCTTACTCCTGAGCTCACCACGATCGGCAAAGTGCTCGTCATCATCCTGATGTTCGTTGGGCGGATTGGGCCACTCACGCTCGCTTACGCCTTGAAGCCGAAGAAGAGTAAAGAGCTGTACCGTTACCCTGAAGGCAATATTACGATTGGTTAGAAAATAGAAGTGCTAACTTGCGGATGCGGCGCAATAAGTATAAATAACTGCGCCTGCATCCAATTTATTGTCTTACCCTTCCTGTACTTCCTGAGCATCGATAGCAGCATCCAGCAGCTGGTTGAAGATTTCATCATCCTCTTCCAGCAAGGTGTCCGTCTGAAGGAACTGCTCCTCGCTTCCTGGCTCTCCGGCAAAGCTGAGGCTGTAATCCCACTCGCTCCCCTTCTTACTATAAAACGTAATTTCATACGGAGAAGTATGATTCTCTAATGTAAACACCGTTCTCCCTACAAAACTTCCATCCTCGTTGCGGCGCATTTCCGCGCTTACAATCTCAGCTGCCATCCTAATAAACACCCTTTCGAATAATTCTTGCTTCACTACACCAGTATATCATTGAAATGAAAGCAAATCCCGCCTTCCCTTAGCATAATTGACTTTTTTCATCCGGCGGTTAATAATTTAAGACAACCCTTGTAAAGCATTAGATTAAAGGTAAATGGAGGAAATCTACATGAGCGATTTTCAAACAAAGCTTAACAAATATGCCGAGCTTGCAGTTAAGATTGGCGTCAACATTCAACCAGGGCAAGCCTTGGTCATTAACGCTCCCATCAGCGCAGCAGAATTCGCCCGTCTCGTGGCTGAGAAAGCCTATGGAGTAGGTGCTAGTCTGGTTAAGGTCAACTGGAGCGATGAGAGCATTACCCGTCAGACTTTTGAACATGCTGCACCGGAGACCTTCACCAAGGCTCCAACCTGGTATGCCGGTGAAATGACCGAGTTCGCCGAGAACGGCGCAGCCGTGATGGCAGTCATCTCCGAGAACCCAGACGCGCTGAAGGGCATTGACCCGGAACGTATTGCTAATTTCCAAAAAACACGCGGCGCGGCACTGGCCAAATACCGTGCTTACCAGATGTCGGATAAGATTAGCTGGAATGTCATTGCTGTTCCTTCCCAGCCATGGGCAGACAAAGTGTTTCCTGAACTACCTGCGGAAGAACGCGTAGCACAGCTATGGGAAGCTATTTTCCATACAGTACGTATTGACCAGGAAGATCCGATTGCCGCTTGGCATGAGCATCTGGACAATCTGGAGAGCAAAGCAAATGTGCTAAACGCCAAAAAATATAAGAAACTGCATTACATAGCACCTGGTACCGATCTGACTATCGAACTTCCAAAAGGTCATCTTTGGGCACAGGGTGACAGCATTAACGCGAAGGGTCACAGCTTCGTTGCCAACCTACCTACCGAAGAGGTCTTCACAGCTCCGCTTAAGACCGGTGTGAACGGGGTCGTTAGCAGCACCAAACCGCTCAGCCACGGCGGCAATATTATTGACAACTTCTCCCTAACCTTTGAGAACGGCAAGATTGTTAGCGTAAGCGCGGAAAAGGGCCAAGATTCCCTGGAGCATCTAATCAGCATGGATGAAGGCGCCAAATATCTTGGAGAAGTGGCATTGGTTCCACATCACTCCCCTATTTCGGAATCCAACATTCTTTACTACAATACATTATTTGACGAGAATGCCTCCAACCACTTGGCTATCGGTATGGCCTATGCCTTCTGTCTCGAGGGCGGCAAAGAGATGGACGAAGAGCAGCAAATTGCCCATGGACTGAACTCCAGTGTTACGCATGTCGATTTCATGATCGGCTCTGGTGAGATGGACATTTATGGAATATCTGAAGATGGCACTCGGGAACCTGTATTCCTCAAAGGTAACTGGGCTTTTTAAGAGAAATTAAAGGATAAGGGGATAGGATGTCATGTTGAGTTTCAAACAAAAGCTGGAGAACTACGCGCTGCTAGCTGTAAAAATTGGGGTGAATATTCAGCCGGGACAGACACTGGTCGTCAATGCCGACATCACCTCGGCAGAATTAGTGCGCCTCGTCGTACGCAACGCTTATGAAGCTGGAGCCCAGTTGGTCAAAGTCAATTACAGTGACGAGGTCGTTACTCGTACCCGTTATGATCTGGCTCCAGCGGAATCTTTCCTATTGCCGCCGAAATGGCAAGCTGATGAGCTGGAGGATCTCGCCAAGAACGGTGCAGCGTTCCTGAATATCGTCTCTGTAGACCCAGATCTACTGGCTGGCGTAGACTCTGAGCGTATTGCCAACAACCAGCGGACGGCTGGACAGGCGATGGCAGCGTATCGTGAGATGCTGATGAACAATTTTGCAAGCTGGAGTATTGTGGCCTTCCCATCCCCTTCTTGGGCGGCGAAAGTCTTCCCTGATGCCCCTGCGGATCAGCAAGTCGACTTATTATGGGAAGCCTTCTTCAAAGCGGTGCGTGCCGATCAGGAGAATCCGGTTGAAGCATGGCGCCTGCATCTGGACGGCTTGAAGGAGCGTTGTACATTCCTCAATGATCGCAAGTTCCGCAAGCTGCACTACACTGCACACGGAACAGATCTAACCATCGAGCTGCCGGAAGGCCATATCTGGTGTCAGGCTGGCGCAGTAAATGGACGTGGAGTTCCGTTCCTGGCTAATATCCCTACAGAAGAGGTGTTCACTGCACCTTCGAAGAATGGCGTCAATGGTACTGTCAGCAGCACGAAGCCACTCAGCTACGGCGGCAATATTATTGACAATTTCACACTGACGCTCGAGAATGGCAAGGTAACTGATTTCAAGGCCGAAAAAGGTCAAGAAACGCTAGCTGCACTACTGGCAATGGATGAAGGTGCCTCCTACCTTGGTGAAGTTGCGCTTGTGCCTTTCCATTCTCCGATCTCGGAGAGCGGCATTCTGTATTACACGACTCTCTATGACGAGAATGCTTCCTGCCACCTAGCTTTGGGCGCAGCTTATGCATTTACGTTACAAGATGGAATCAAGATGACGAAGGAAGAGCTGGCTGCTAAAGGCATGAACCAAAGTCTAACCCACGTCGATTTCATGATGGGTTCACCGGAAATGAATATTGACGGAATTACGGATGACGGCAAGACCGAGCCAATTTTCCGCAATGGCAACTGGGCATAATCGCTTTTGCACAGGATAACAAAAGCCAGTCAGACACAAATTTGTGTCCGGCTGGCTTTTTTATTGTGCTTTTTCATCCTTAAACTGTGAATTAGGAATATCAATAGGCTCAATCTTAAGTTCAAAAGCTTGCCTTACGTGTGCCGGAGACCCCATTTATTCGCAGAAACCGCCCGGTGTCAAGCTCTTTTTTCGCTTAAATGTCCATAAATAACTCAAATTTAAATATTTGTTCAAATTATAGCCACATATTTGTTGAAATTAGTTCACAAATATGTCACAATACAGTTAAGGCTTCAACATCCAAGGAGGAGATTATCATGATGAGAGACCCGCTGTCTGAAGACTTCGAAGCGAAGGAACAAGAACAGGTCCTGGTTCAAGAATCTGTCGATCCACGTATCACTGCCTCCAATGCCATTAAGTATACGGCTTATGTTATGCTGTTGTTTGGGTTACTGTATTTCCTTGCAGCCTATTTGGGCCCTATGCTGTAATGAACTCGCCTTTACGTTTTTCTATAGAAAGCGCTTACGGCTAATAATGCTTCCGAAATGGAGCGTTACTAGCCGTTTTTTACGCATATGATGTACTCTTTGCGTCTTATACTTGTTTAAAGAAACTAAGCTCAGTAGACTGAGCAAATATAACTTTAGACCGGAACACATTTAACTAACGAGCAGTATTACTAATCCGACCCGTCCCACAATAAGAACGCCCTTCTTAGGAAACTCTAAAAGAAAACACACGCGGGGTGCTCTTGGTGGTTCTAAAAAAGCTGGTAGTAATTTTGTTCTTAACAACAATTCCATTGTTAAATCCTGCAATAACTTTTGCGAATATTGGATTAGATCAAATAAAAAGTGCAGCGGATTTTAAGCTATTCATCCCACGTAACTCCTTTGCAAATTGGAACCTTGAAATCAAGGAACCTTATCCTCTCGTTACCGACCGACTAATTACGAAGGTAAGACTCCATTACTTCGATAAATCCGGAAGCACGTATATGTTTGGAATTGAACAACATAAAGCGATAGGATACAAAAGTAAGCGATCTGAAACTACAATTGATGTTCATAGTAAAACAAGTACGACCAGAGATATAGAAGAAAACTTTAGATTTAATACAAATGGTGAGATTATTAAATTGAATGGAGTTGAAGCGAGGTTTAATTATGGAACACAAGGAAGATGTTTGCGATGGGTACAAGATGGTACTTACATAGAGATGGATAGTTTTCGATTGTCTAAGAAGCAAATGATTGTTTTAGCGAAATCAATGATTGAATAAGGGATTGAACTAACGGAGAACGTTAGTTCAATCCCCCAGATCAAGATTCATGCTTTCCTGGAATGTTCATTTGCCCGATCCCGGTGAGGAATGCAGCGATTAGGCGGGATAGACTAATGTTGGTATCTAGCGGCATCCCGAAGCCGCCCTCCTGCACGATAGAGGCAAAGCCATGCAGGATGCTGCGAAGGCCACGTACGGCATGCAACTCGCCTTCCTTACCCAGATTATAAACCTGTAACAGATTAATAATCTGGGACAAAATACGCTCACTGGCCGCCACAAGTTCGGCGTTGTTTGGATCCGGGGAGGACAGCGTCGTTTTGTACAACCCCGGGCGGCTTCTTGCAAACTCAACATAGGCGCGGCCCATCGCCTGGACCGCATCGTCACCGCTCAGCCCCTCCGCTGCAGAGGCTATCGCCGTATTCAGCTCTCCCAGTCCATAGATAGCCAACTGGGTGCGTAAACCCTGTAAACCATTGATATGATTATAAAGTGAAGGCGACCGCACACCCAGTTTGGCTGCCAGCCGTGCCAGTGTTACCTCTTCAATCCCTTCCTCATCGGCAATCTCTGCTGCCGCTCGTACAAGTATATCGACATCCAATCCTGCTCTTGGAGACATTCGCTTACCCCTTTCGTAATGACTTTTCTGCCCGAAGAATTGCCCGCTGAAGCCCACTAGCCGGTTCCTTTAACCAGTTACCATGCCCTGCAGCAATGAGAGTAGGCTTGAACTGTAACAGCTTGCGGGCACTCGAGAGTGCGATCTCCTTGTGCCAGGTTGCCAGCGCCGGGAACGGAAACAGTGGTACTACTGTTCCTGCTACCACAAATCCCCTGAACATCTGGACCGCATCGCCGACGATAACCGCACCGCTGCGCTGATCGATGAAAGACATTGAACCAGGAGTATGACCAGGTGTGCTGATTGCTTTTAGTGAGCCAATGGTATCCCCCTCCCGAAGCAGTACATCCGGTTTGGTGGTGATCTTCTTAGGTACACTTCCCTTGATCGGAGTCTGTGGCTCATCAGGCCGAAGTGAGCTGTCCCCTCGAAGCAAGTCTGCATCCCGCTCGGAGATATATACCTTTGCATCTGCATAATGCTTCGCTACCTCATCCAGCGCCCCGACATGGTCGTCATGGGCATGGGTCAATATAATGCGGTTGATCTTCTTCCCCAGTTTCTCTGCTGTGCCAATAATCCCTTTGGCGCTAAATGGCATTGCTGCATCAATAAGTGTCAACCCGTCTTCTTCTTCGACCAAATAGCAGTTTACCGGGAAAAAGGATGGCATCCAAGTCAGCTGAAGTAAATGTCCTTCTTGAAGTACTCTCATGTGTATTCCTCCTCAAAACTAATATCATTAGTTATAATATAAACTAATATGATTAGTTTTTCAAGGAGCAAGTAAAAATTCCCTATGGTTAGAGCATAACCTGTGTGAAGCGGCTTCCGCGAATGAGGCTTTGATGATTATGGAGAAGGACAAGTTAGCCAGTTTTCGCTCCCCTAGCAAGCTAACCGAGCATTATTAGATGAATTATATTGACAATATTTTGAATATCCTTTATATTTTTGATTGTCATGAATGTCAATGAAAAAGAGGGATGCACAACATGTCACCACGCACCAAAGCACAAAACGAAGAAATTCGTAAACAGCGGACACAAGAGATTTTGCAGGCAGCCATACACGTTTATGCAGAAAAAGGTTACGTGGCAGCTGAGATTGGTGAAGTAGCGGAACAGGCGGGTCTGGCGCGCGGACTTGTGTACCACTATTTCAAAAACAAGCAAATCTTGTTTCGTGAACTATACGAATACATGATGGATAGGACTCAACGATTTACACAGTCTCATTTCGAACAAGAAGGCTCATCCCTTGAACTGTTCAGTCAGTATGCACGGATAGTCTGCACGCAAGTCCTGGATGATCCTGCGGTCTCTCGCTTTTACATGCGAGTCAGCATGGATGTGCATTACTTTTATACGGATGAACCCTTCTCTCCTTTCGAATGGATGAAAAGCTTCCTACAACCGATGACCCAAGCCGTTGAGAAGGGTATCATCCAAAAGACGATTCGTCAGGGTAATGCCAGCCTTATGGCTATGCAATTCTGGGGCGCTATTTCACAAGGGATGAATTATTTAGACAAGCTACAGCAAGATCTTTTGGCACAAGGGTCTTTGGAGCTTACGATGAAAGAACAGCTGGAGATGCTATTGGAGCAAGTGATTGAGTCGGCTGTAGCGGTAGTGAGACCTCAGTAATTTTTTTGTCTTTATGATTGACATTCGTGATAGTCAAAAAAGGAGGAATCAAATGTCATTAGTAACAGTGAAACGACAGGATTTCGATTCATTGGATGATGAAAGACTCGGGTGGGTATGTATGGAGCCAACCCTCATGCAAATTCGTGGAAAAAACATGTCCGTGAAAACACAAGTGATATCTCAGCTCACGGAGGGACAACGGGCTTTGTGCATGTTTAGAGTATTGTACGATCACGCTAAAAACTCGGTGAGGGAGTATTATGCTTGGATCTCTTATTTGCTGGATACACCGGGTTATTGGTCTGGTGTGACAGGCGGCTTGCGTTTCTTCAGCGATACTTCCATGATCACTCTGCTTGAGGAAACTAAAGCGGTTCTCGAAGCAAGAAATACCACGCTAGGTGTCCAATGGAGTGATGCTACTTTTAAAGACTTGGATCAAGATCATGAGTTGTTAGCCACTGTTACTCTTCTGTTTGAGCGCTTCCTAGAGTTGTCCCAAGGTAGTCTACAACAAATTAGCGCATATATTCGCTTCAACCCGCAGGAATTTGTAATAATAGAAAACTAGAACTCCCACATTCATATGGCCTAGGCAAAATAGAAAATAAAGAACCCCCTGTCTGTTTTCAGGGGGTTAACGTTGAACTGATCAATCAATACAATGAATATAGAACGCAATACAGAACGCAATACAAATCAAACATACCCAAGAAAAGAGAGTGCTTGTTTAAAAAGGATCGAACTAAAATTAACGGCATTTTCGTACCTTAAATCCTCTGCAGCTAAGGGTTATTGAAGATTAAGTGCAATTTTGTACCTTAAATCTTCCAGAATAGCCCATTCGGCATGCTTTTTCGAAAATTAAGATACAATAATGCCCTTATTTCCCTCATTTGCCTATATCAAAGAAAAATAAGGTACAAAAATGCCGTTAGTTGGGGATGTGACCCCTCTTTTCTACTATTAAAACAACTGGTGAAGGGGAATATACCGCTATTGGTTGCAGTCTGTCGACAGTCTATGTTCCGATGCCAGCTTTCCTATGGAAAGCTTTCGGACGAGCACTCTGCGCCTATAGCTTCAAACTCCCCCGTTCGCTTATCTTCGCTCTTATTAATTTCTTTTGTTCGGGTTATACAGCGTGAACTCGGATGATTAATTCACTTCTCTTAACACAATTTTCTACTCCAGACTTCTTCTACTCCAGGCTTCCACTCTCTGGATAGCTGTCAACCACCTGCAGCAGCTCTACTGCCTCGGTCCGTGGGCGGCTGGCTGGCACGACTTCCGGATAACCGGCGTGAACCATTGCTACGATCTTCTCCCCCGGCTTCACGCCAAGCTTACTCCGAAACTCAGGTGCGTAGATGTAAGGATCGGTCTTCCAGATCGTGCCGACGCCTTTCTCCCACGCCGCCAGCTGGAAGTTCTGTACTAAGGCAGAGACTGCGGCATAATCCTCATCCCATTCCCGCTGGCGCGGGTCCTCGGGCATCACCACAATTAAGGTAAGTGGGATATTTGAGAGGTATTCTTTACGTCTAGCCGCAAAGTCAGGATCGGCCGCACCACGCTTGATCAAAGAAAAAGCTGCATCGCCGAGAAATTTCGCCCCTTCTCCCTTAAAAGCGATGAAGCGCCATGGCTCACGCAGTCCGTGGTTTGGAGCCCAAACCGCAACATTCAGCAGTTCTTCGAGCAGCCCCTCCGGCAGCGGGTCAGGCTTAAATTGTTTGATAGAACGACGTTCCTTGATTGTGTCAGCAATGCTATTTGCAGATGAAGATTGTGAATTTGTCATGAATAGTTCCTCCCAGTATAAAATTATCATTGAGAATCATTATCAACAATCATACATGATCTTTACTTGCTTTGCAAATAACCTCGCCTGATGCCATCTCTCTTAACGGTATAACAAAAAACACCGCTCAGACAGAGCAGTGTTTTCCGCTTGATCATTTTGATCATAATCAGCCGAAACGGCCCATTATGTATTCCTGTGTCATTTGATTCTCAGGGTTGGAGAAGACCTTCTCCGTCTTGTCATGCTCCACCAAAGAACCGAGGTAGAAGTAAGCGGTAAAGTCGGAAATACGAGCGGCTTGCTGCATGTTGTGGGTAACGATAACAATTCGCAGGTCCTCTCTTAACTCTTTGATCAATTCCTCAACCTTACCTGTGGATACCGGGTCCAATGCAGAAGCCGGCTCATCCAGCAGCAAAATTTGCGGATTAACAGACAACGCACGTGCGATACACAAACGCTGCTGTTGTCCACCCGACAATGCCAGGGCCGAATCCTTCAGACGATCTTTTACTTCGTCCCACAGTGCGGCACGACGCAAACTGCTCTCTACAATCTCATCCAATGCCTGTTTACCTTTGATTCCATGATACTTTGGTCCGAAGGCAATATTGTCATAGATGGATTTGTAGAATGGATTAGGCTTCTGCCATACCATCCCAATTTTTTGACGCAGCTTGATTACATCTGTACCTGGGGCGTTGATATCTACGCCGTCAATCCAAATGCTGCCTTTGGATGTGGAACCCGAAATCTCGTCATTCATCCGGTTGAGCGAACGAAGAAAGGTGGATTTACCGCAGCCCGAAGGACCGATGAGTGCAGTTACTGTGTTTTCCGGGAAAGGTAGGCTGATTCCTTTAACAGCTTCATAAGACCCATAGAAAATACTCAAATTTTCGGTCTGAAAAGAATTTTTAGTTGCGGTTGCTGTTGCTCCCATCGCTTACTCCTCCTACTATTCTCTGATCTAATTGGTGTACCTGCTAGTTCATACGCTTAGAAGCTGTGAGTTTACGGTAAATAAAGCGGCCGAAGTAACGCGCGGCCAGGTTAAAGATTAATACAGTAATGACCAGCACAGCCGAAGCTCCGGCAGCGATTTGTACCGCATCTGGAGCCAAGCCTTCACTATTTATTTTCCAGATGTGTACCGCAAGTGTCTCAGCGGGCCGGAACGGATTTAGCGGTGAAGACGTGCTGAGTGGGTTCCAGTTCCCGAAATCAAGACGTGGACTGCTCATCCCTGCGGTAAACATCAGTGCTGCTGCTTCCCCGAACACCCGGCCTGCCGATAGGATCGTTCCTGTAATGATTGTTGGCAAAGCTACAGGGAACAGGACTGAGGTTACGATTTTCCACTTGGACAATCCAAGAGCAAACCCAGCTTCTTTCTGCTGCTTCGGAACTGTTCGGAAGGCCTGCTCCGTTATCCGCACCATCAGCGGCAGATTGAATACCGTCAATGCCAGTGCACCAGATATTAGAGAGAATCCGAGATTGAAATAGTTCACGATCAACAAGAGTCCGAACAAACCGACTACGATCGACGGGAATGAGGACAGAACCTCTACGATCAAGCGGATGAATGCGGTAAGCTTGCCGGGACGTGCATACTCGGCCATAAAAATTCCGGCACCCAGACCTAGCGGTACTGTAATCAGAAGGGTCAGGAACAGCAAGAATATGGAGTTGAACAGCTGTGGCCCGACTCCTCCGCCTGCTCGGATCTTCTGAGGTGCGGAGGTCAGGAAGTCCCAACTGATATGACTGATTCCGCGCATCAGAATGTAACCTAACAGTCCAACCAAGATGCCTACAATAAGTAGAGCGAAAAACACAATAAGCGTGGTAGCGATTTTGTCAGCGGTTCTCGGCTTCAAATTTTATTTCTCCTTTCAAGCAGTCTTACGAGGAAGACGAATACAAATGTCATCAGCATAAGAACCAGCGCCATACTCCACAACGCATTATTGTGCGGCGAGCCCATAGTGGTATTGCCCATTCCCAGTGTAATGACACTCGTCAGGGTAGAAGCCGATTCGAATAGCGAGCGCGGAACGAATGGTGCGTTACCAATAACCATTTGTACAGCAAGGGCCTCACCAAAGGCGCGGGCCATCCCGAGTACTACACCTGTCATAATCGCGGGCAGGGTTGTAGGAATGATGACGCGAGAAATCGTCTGCCACCGGGTAGCTCCAAGCGCAAACGAAGATTCCTTCAAATTTTGCGGCAAAGAAGACAATGCATCTGCAGCCACGCTCGTAATCGTCGGTAGAATCATAACCGATAAGACAAGTGCGCCTGCAGCCACCCCGATGCCCTGACCCGGAAAGATATTGCGAAGCAGTGGCACAATCACGCTTAAGCCCACAAAGCCGTATACAACGGAAGGAATACCAGACAACAGCTCAATAACTGGTTGAAGCAGCTTTTTCCCCCACCCTGGAACGATTTCAGTCATAAACAATGCCGCACAAATGCTAAGCGGGCTAGCAATCAGTGCTGCGAGTAGAGTAACTAGGAAGGACCCGGAAATAAACGGAAGTGCACCAAAGGATGGTGAATCCCCGTCCGGCGACCATTTGGTACCAAAGAAGAACTCGGATACGCTTGTAGTCCCACTAATAAAGGTGGACAGGCCTTTTGACGCTACAAAATACACCATTGATACAATGATGACAATTAATAGCGTTACGCAAAAGGACATATAAGTGCGCCCAATGAAATCCTCTATATGATGTTTTTCAATACGAGATTTGTTTGCTTTCACCTTGAAATGCTCCCTCTTTCTAAAGTGAAAAGAGAGGCAGAAGGATTTCCGCCTCTAATCACATTGAATTTCTACTGAAGAATGCTTGATCGTGATGTTTATTTAGTCGTTACGTTACCTTTGACATCACGTACAACTTGCATTTTGGAAGCTGGGATATATCCAAGCTCTACCACATCGCCGTTTTGCACGTCGTCAGTCAAGAAGTAATCAAGGAAAGCTTTAACAGTTTCGTTCGGCTCACCATTAGTGTACATGTGCTCGTAAGCCCATACTGGGTATTTACCAGCAATAACGTTGTCTACAGATGGTTCTACACCGTCATAGCTAAGAGTTGTCAAAGAATCATCAAGGTAGGAAAGTGCAAGGTATCCGATCGCTCCTGGTGTTTCGCTAACAAGCTTCTTAACTGTACCGGAGGAATCTTCTTGAATAGAACCTTGCAGGTCTTCAGTCTTCGTGCCCAGTGCGAAGTTCTCGAAAGTCGCACGTGTTCCGGAGCTGCCTGGACGGTTGATAATTTGGATCTTCTCGTCTTTACCGCCAAGATCTTTCCAGTTCGTTACTTTGCCAGTGAAGATGTCAACCAATTGTTGCTTGGTCAAATCTTTAACACCAACATCTTTGTTCGTAACAGCAGCAATCGCAACTACAGCTACTTGATGGTCAACGAGAGCTGCTGCTTTATCAGCGTCAGCGTCTTTCAGCTTCTCTTCAGCGAATACGTCGGAGTTACCGATATCAACTTGCTTCTCAGCAACTTGAGTCAAGCCTGTACCGCTACCGCCGCCTTGTACTTGAATGTCTACGCCTTTGTTGCTCTCCATGAACTTCTCTGCAACTTGCTCAACGAGCGGCTGCAATGCTGTGGAGCCGGATGCCAGTACAGAACCTTTTAATTCGGCGCCGCTAGTTTCAGTTGGTGCGTTTGTTGCTGAAGTGTTGCCTCCACCATTATTGGTTGTTGCATTATTTGCTCCGCAAGCCGAAAGTGCCAGTACGCTAGTTAAAGCCAGTGTCATGATCCAAGATTTTCTAAATTGCATTGTTGTTTGTCTCCCCCTAAAGTTGTTGTGGAGCAGTTGCTCCCACACGCTTGACCACCACAAAATGCAGTGAAAGCTGACTCTTGTTGTATTGCCTTGGCAACATTGTGTCGCTTTGACTCTTCCTATTCTAGGGCTCGTTCGTTAGAGAAAGGTCCTCGTTGTGTAAAATCAAAGATAAAAATAACAATATAATTTGTATACCTGTATAGAATTATTCTATAATGAAGAAACAACAGCTTAATATTCACCGTTTTTAACAACATTTTCTCGGGGGAACATCATGAATATTATGAAACTCCACATCGTAGTGTTAATTGAAAAATACAAAAAGGTTACAGAGGTTGCCGCCGAGCTTGGGGTCAAACAGCCCACCGTTTCCTTTCATATGAAGAATCTCGAAACTGAACTTGGTACTCCATTGTTTCAATATCGCAGTGGTCGCGTGCTGCTGACAGAAGCAGGCCGTACCTTGTACCAATACGCGGTGAAAATCGTAGCCCTTGCTGCTGATGCCGAGCGCAGTGTCAAACAGTTCTCCTCACCCTCGCAAGGACAGTTAAAACTGGAGTCCAGCTATATTCCTGGCAGCTATGTTCTTCCAAAAGCTATGTCACAGCTCATGGTGGACTTTCCTGGTATAGAGTTATCCATGTCTGTACATGCAGACCGGGAACTGCGAGAACGGCTACGGGTCCGCGAAACACCATTGGCGCTGCTGCACACCAGTGAATGGAATGATGATACCTTTCATTTTCAGCGAATCGAACAAGACGAGCCTGTGTTGATTTTTGCACCGGGACATCCTTTCGAAGAAAATCCGGAGCTGACTGCAGAGCTAGCCGTACGCGAACCTTGGGTACAGCATGCAGCCGGTTCCGCTTTGCGCGGGATCGCTGACAAATGGGCACAGCTCAATAGCGTGCGTCTGTGGAACCGTACCGTACTGGATTCACCAGAGCTTATTAAAGACCTGGTCAGCGAAGCAGGTGGCGTCGCAATCTATTCCAAAAAAGGAATTGAAGCCGATGTCGCACAGAACCGCTTGCGCTACGCTCCCCTGCCGGGCATTCAACCGGAAAGCGGCGGTTTTTTTGTCGCCTGGCGCAAGGATCATTTGCTGACTCCGCTGGAACAAGCAGTTCTGGACTATTTTGCGCAGAGGTCGGGACAATAATACAAAAAAAGGGTCCGGCACATGGGAAGCCATGTACCAGACCCTTTTTCATTTATAAGTAGCAGGATTATGCTTGCCCTGCTTTTTCCGCAACCAGTGTAAAGGTCTTGGGAATGCCCTTATCATACACATCCGAAGAAAGATTAGGCTCCTCGACCAGCATGGTGATGACAAGTCCGCTGGCTGCTGCCGCCGTGACGATTTCACCAAGTGTCCAGCGACGCCAGTGCACAATACTCTTCTTCTCGCCCACTGCGCCCGCTGAAGCAGGCAGATACTTGGAGTACGATACGATTTTCTCCTCTAGCCCTGTGTCAAAGTAATCACCGCTCACCTTATGCTTGCGGACCTTCGCCGTAGACCCTTTGGATGAAATCAGCTTCGTAGTGATCGGATGAAAATCGCGCAGTACGAACCGCCCACCCGGTGAGAGCAGACGATAGGCTGTGTCCATAAAAGGCGCAAGATCTGTGAAGTAATGGACGATTCCCTGTTCAGCAAACACAATATCATAAGAACCCTCTGCGACTTCCGCCGGAAGCTTCAGCACATCCGATACGTGATAGGTTAACTGTACTTCGGCCGCCGAAGCGAGATCTTGGGCATAACGGGCATTAGCTTCAGAGAAATCCGCTACCGTCACCTCTGCACCAAGCAAAGCGAGCGCCACTGCCTTCATCCCGTTGGAACCCATAAGATTCATTATTTTCTTCCCGCTGATCTCACCAAAATAGGATGCGATCGGGTGCAGCTTGGCTAATGGATCTTTCGCCAGTCTGGCTGCCGCTTCCGCCGGGGTTCCAAACCGACTTGTCCAGGCGGCGTAGGTATCCTCATTCCAGGATTCTTCGCTGACCGATCCAGCCTGCACGCCTGCAGCCGGTTCTGATTCATGATGCTGATTATTCATTAAATTGTGACTCCTTTTGTCTAATGTTAAAAAAGCTTCTATAATAAGACGGACTAAAGATCCCAACCTAAGGCTCGGTCGTTACTACGGTGGAATGTTTGGACTTCCGGTCGCTGTTGTCCCCAGATTTCTTCTTTATAACCGCTTCTAGCGGTTGAAATCTGGCGAGCTTATGCTTCCGGTGTGAGCTTTCCTGCGGAAAGCTTTCAGGCGATCGCTTCGCTCCTACAGTTCCAAACTTCCCCCTTCGCTCCTTCTCGCTTTTTGTTTCTTTCTTTTGTTCGTCTTATATATTAAGACGCATTCTCCAGTGCAGGTGGCACCGGGTCTGCTTTCTTGCGTTCAGCCCATAAATAAACCGCCATGCCGATCATCACGAGCAGTCCTCCCGTCCACTGCAAATGCCCCAAATTTTCGCTCAACAACAGATAGGCCAGAATGCTGGCCACAACTGGTTCAGCCAAAATGGTCATCGATACCGTGGTTGCCGAAAGGTATTGCATCATCCAGTTAAAGAGGAGATGTCCGAACACTGTGGGAACGATGGCTAACAGCAAGAAGATTCCCCACTCGCTAAGGTGATAGTCGAAGAAAGGAATACCCATCACCAGATTATAGATACCAAATACAACCGCCGCTACACTGAAAACAATCAGGCTGTATAAATAGGAGGGCATCTGGGCTACAAGCTTCTGACTGATCAACATATGTACAGCGACTGCAGCAGTCCCTCCGAGCGAGAGTAAATCTCCCTTCAGATTATCAGCAGAAACTCCGATGTCACCCCAGCCGATGAAGCACACTCCACCGATGGCAATAGCTACACCCATTATAGCGGAAGCTGCTGTCTTTTCCTTATATAATACATACGCTCCCAGCATGATAAATACCGGCTCTAATGCCATAATCATAGTTGAGCTTGCTACAGAAGTATACGACAATGAACCCATCCAGAGCAAAAAATGCAGTGCCAGCATTACTCCTGAGAAAATAAGGAGCACCCAGTCAGTTGTACGCAGCTTACGTACAGCGCCGCTATGCGGGCGAGCAAAAGGCAACATCATCAGCGAGGTGAACAGCAATCGATACATCCCCTGCACCGAAGCCGGAGCAGCAGACCATTTAATGAAGATGGATGAAAAAGAAATGGCCAGAATTCCAATTACCATTAATATCGGAATAGGAATCGGTGGCCTCTTGATAGTCATAGTGTGAGGGTATCCTTTCGTTTCTGTAAAGTTACATATGTTAATGTATCGCAAAATACGAAAAAATACAGCCCTTTTACATAAAATTTTCATGATGTATCCATTGTTCATCAGGAAAGACATCATAACTATGACGATGCCGTAAGGCAGCCGGTAACCGGAACGTTGTACAGCAAGCCGGCATACTACTCTTGTTAGAACTCTACCTCACTTTCCAGCTTCAATTCTGCAAATTTTCCTCCCAGAATGTCATTATGTTGACTGACGATGTCTTTCCCACTCAATAGTTCTGTATCAAAGGTACTGTGGGCATCTTGAACCAGCATACTCTCATAGCCCAAGCTATAAGCGCGCCTAGTTGTGGCATTTACACAAAACTGGGTTTGCATACCGACAATAACTAGCCGTGTAATCCCCATCTGCTGCAGTGTTTCATGCAAGATCGTGTGGTGAAAAGAATCCGGGGTCGGCTTTTCTATAATCCGTTCTCCCTCTTGTGGCTTAATACGAGCACTAATTTGCCAGGTCGGAGAATTCCTTGTGAACTCTTCATCTTCTGTATGCTGGATATAAACTACCGGTGTGCCTGATTGTCGCGCTTTACCGAGCAAGGAGATGATCCGGTCCATGACGCCCTGTCCATCATACAGCTCCTGTCCCGGATACCAAAACATCGCTTCCTGCACATCAATAATTAACAATGCCGTATTCCTGCTCATAGGTCTAACCCTCCATTAAATGAAAAGATAGTGTTCTGATTATACCAAAAAGATACAGTGTCTATATAGAATGCATTTATAATAACAAACATAACCAAGAAAAAGAGCGCTTCTGTAAGAAGTCTCGAAGTGTAATTAACGGCATTTTTGTACCTTAAATCCTCTGCAAGCAAGGGTAAGTGGAGATTAAGTGCAAAATTGTACCTTAAATCTTCCAGAATACCCCCTCCAGCGTACTTTTTCGAAAAATAAGATACAATAATGCACCTATTTCCCTCATTTGACCATATTAAAGAGAAATAAGATACAAAAATGCCGTTAGTTGGGGAGGTGCCCCTCTTTTTCATTGTTAAGACGACCGGTGAAGGAGGGCGAATATACCGCTTCTAGTGACATCACTAGAGTTGAGCAGCCACGGATTATATGTCTTGTTGTCGGCACTCTATGTTCTGTTGTTAGCTTTCCTATGGAAAGTTTTCAGACGAGCGCTCTGCACCTACAGTTTCAAACTTCCCCGTTCGCTCATCTTCGCTTTTAATTAAATTCTTTTATTCGGCTTATATAATAAAAAAAGCGTCCGTACCTCTCACTCACCGAGTGTATGGCACGAACGCTTATGCCTAACTAATTATTCCGATGCTTTATTCTCCGACAGCTTCTCCAGCTCACCGATCAGTTGATCCAAGCGCTCGAAGCCGGATACAACATCATCAACCATCATCTTCTGCTCTTCAACGCTGGCAAGGATCTCTTCAGATGCCGCACTGGATTCCTCGGTTATTGCAGAAATGGAATCCACCTCGGCCACAATAACCTCGGATGAATTGCGAACCTCAATCGACTTCTCTTCCACTTCTTCGGCTTGCTTCATGACCTGAGTGGCAATTTCAGACAATTCGCGGAATACGCGCTCAGAATGCTTGACCGTTGATTCGCTGGTTTCGATCATCGATTTGCCTCGTTCCAATTGGGAGGACAACTGCTCCACCTTAACTCTAAGTCCATCCAAGCGACCAGAAATCTCTTCAGCAGACTGATGGGAATTCTCGGCAAGCTTTCTGACCTGAGTAGAGACAACTGCGAAGCCACGTCCTTGCTCGCCAGCCCGTGCAGCTTCGATCGCCGCATTCAAAGCAAGTAGGTTGGTCTCCGACGCAATAGACTGAATCGTTGTTACAATCGTACCGATACTATGATTCTGTTCGTTCAGTTCATGCATCGCTGCTGTAATATCATCCATTACAGAGCTGATATCCGTGATACTGCGTGACAATTCTCCGATTTGCTCATTTCCGCGTTCCGCTGACTCAGCAGTAGTATTGGACAACTCCCGCATGACTACCGAATTATCGGCAACCAGTTGAATCGCAGTATTGGCATCGCCGAGCGCCATAGAAATATCACTGACACTGACCGTTTGACTCTCAATACCTTTGGTCATTTCCGTAAACCCAATGGTCAATTCACTCGTAATATCGCCGGTAACCATAACATTCTTCTGCAGTTGACGGTTGAATGTTGCCATTTCGGTGATCGATGATTTCATTTGATCCAATAGCTCTTCTACATTTTTCTTGGCCAACTCGGAGTTAAGTCTACCTTCATAGGCATTCATCATCATTTGCCGTGAAAGGATCGACAAGATAATTAGCAGTGCAAACGCGATGAATAGCTTAATGTTATCTGCCCATTCATAGTTTGCAAACTCTGTAGTAGCTGGGTAAAGAATAAAATAATTAACCTGAATAAAGCTAATGAAAGCATAGGTTAAAACAGGTTTGTAAGTAGGATAAAACACAAGAAGAATCCCGAGACTCAAATACGAAAATAGGTTGGGTTGCAAATAATTAATAAAGAACATAAACGCGCTTATTATTAAAACAACTATGTAAGACAGCAATTGCACGGCGACTTTTTTACGTACCAGCACAAAAAAGACTGAGTTCGCGATAATCGCTACAATGAGCGTTTTTATACCTTCTGCCATTTCCTGATTGAATGCAATCAACGGAACGACCGCTACTGTAATAAACAATAAAATAAATCTCATAATCTTGTTGCGCTGATGCGTCAACTCTTGCTCATAATCCTTATAACTTTGGGAATTATTTGTTCTTGATTCATTCATAATTCGACTTCTTGCCTTCGTCCAAATCGACATTCTCACTCGCCCTTTCATGTTAGCGCATAATATCTGCATTATTATATCGGACGAAAGGGCCTAACATTTTAGAGAACTATCCTAAAAATAGCCATTAAACAAGGACGAAATTTATAAATTTCGTCCTTGAACTAAATTAAATGTGATTTTCTAGTGAATCAATCTTTCATTTTACAGCAACTTCTGTATCTCATCCTTGATTTGCTCCGATTGTGGACCGAATACAATTTGCACCGTTCCTTGACCGAGTCTCATCACACCGGAAGCACCAAGCTGTTTGAGTGCCGCATCTTTCACTGCCTTCTCGTCATTCACTACGAGACGCAATCGCGTGATACACGCATCAATGTTCTTAATGTTGGACGGACCTCCGATATTCTCCAGAATTTTGGTTGCTCTGGAGGAAGCGGAGATGCTATTACCGCTACCAACTGAGATTTCCTGAACCTCATCCTCAATATCATCTTCACGTCCAGGTGTTTTGAGCTTGAAGATGGTAATGATGGCGCGGAACAACACATAATAGAGTACGAAGAATGCCAGACCAACCGGAATCAGTATCCATGGATTGGTGGATAGCTTCATATTTACTAGATAGTCGATAAGCCCCGCCGAGAAACCAAATCCAAGCTTGACGTTGAGGATATACATTACAGCCAAAGACAGACCTGTGAGCAAAGCGTGAACCAGATACAGCAGCGGAGCAACGAACATGAAGGAGAACTCCAGCGGTTCGGTAATCCCCGTAAGGAACGAAGCGATAGCAGAACCGATAAAGATGGAAGCTACTAGTTTACGTTTTTCCGGCTTAGCCGTATGAATAAAGGCCAGCGCTGCACCCGGCAGTGCGAACATCATGATTGGGAAGAAGCCAGTCATGAACATCCCTGCAGTTTTGTCTCCGGCGAAGAAGCGAGTCAAGTCACCGTGCACCAGTTCGCCAGCAGCGTTGGTGAAGTCACCGATTTGGAACCAGGCAATGGTGTTGATTACGTGGTGAAGACCGATCGGAATCAGGAGACGGTTCGCAGTACCGAACAAGAAGGCTCCGAAGGCTCCGAGTCCTACCACCCAGTTACCAAAGTCGCTGATTACATCTTGGATTGGACTCCAAATCATACCTATCAAAACGGCAAGCACCATGGTGCTGACAGCAGTGATAATCGGTACGAAACGTTTGCCGGCGAAGAAGCCGAGCCAATCCGGCATTTTGACATTATGATATTTTTTGTATAGGAATGCAGCCCACGCACCAGCGAAAATACCACCAAGAACGCCCATATTCAGAACTACATCATCATTAATGAATGAAAATTGCGTTGGAACAACGGCAAGCACCTTGGTAAGCACCATGTAAGCAATCAACGCCGACAATGCTGCTACAGCATCACCTGCGAATCCGATAGCTACACCGATGGCGAAGATCAAAGCCAGGTTACCAAAAATGGCACCTGCTCCTGCATTCAAGAATGGGGCGACATACTGGTTCAGGAAGCCCCCTACTGCGCTGCCCAAATGCAAATCTTTCTCATAATCAATCAATCCAAACCCTTGAAGTATTGCCGCCGCCGGCATCGTTGCTACTGGCAGCATCAGTGACTTGCCCAATTTCTGAAGAAAAGCCAACATCTTCTCTCATCCTCTCAATGGCAAAATAGTGAAGCTATTTGCTTATTGCGTTGAAACCACGGTAAGGATACTGTCTTCACCTGCGGTAACAGGACCAAAGTGACCTTCTACCTGTGGTACGGTCTCACCATTATTCGTAACAATGACCGGGGAAATGGTCTCACAGCCAGCGGCCCGAATGGCCTCTAAATCAAATTCAATCAGCGTCTGTCCAGCCTTCACAGTATCTCCGGTAGTGACATAACTGGTGAACCCATTCCCTTTCAGGCTGACGGTCTCTATTCCAATATGTAGCAGCAGCTGCATGCCGGAGGAATGTTCCAGAATGATGGCGTGGTTCGACTTCACAATGTGAGCGACTTTCCCATCGAAAGGGGCTATCAATTTCCCCTCTATAGGTTGTATGGCGATTCCGCCTCCCATATGACCACCAGCAAAAGTCTCATCCGGAACTTGTTCCAATGGAACCGCTTGCCCGCTCATAGGAGCCTTAATTGTAACGGTATGTCCAGTACGTTTCTCTTCTTTCTTTGATTTCCATTTGGAAAACATATGTTGCCACTCCCTCTTATGCTGCTATTTGTTTTTATCAAGCGTTTGAAACAGACGATACAAATGCATGGCCAAGAAACACAACTCTTCCTCCGGGACTTCTACATTCAGTGAGTTCTGCATTGCTTTTCCGAGCTTCTTTGCAAGCATATACTCCCGCTTATACTCTTTTTTGATATGCTTCACAAAAGGATTGTCGACTAATGACCCTTGTAAAATGCGTTCAATCGAAAAGCGCAGATGAATCATCAGCCGGACATGATTCATACTTCCGTACTCGAAGATAATCTGTCGTTCTTCCCGAATCAGATCCATTAACTCGCTCACGATGTTGGAGGCTTTCACCAGCTGCCCTACTGGTACGTTGCTAACAGCAGAGTAGACATGGTAGGTTAAAAATCCGATCTCGTCTTCGGGAATCTGCACCTGAAATTCGGCATTGATCTTCTCTGCCGCTTTGTAAGCGATCTCATATTCTTTCGGGAAGGTCATTTTCGTTTCTTGTAAAAATGGGTTGACAATATCCATCCCGTTGCGCAGACGGTAGATGGTGAACTGGATATGGCTTGGGAGCGCCAAGTAGATTTTGTCATTCAGCTTTCCGGCAAACTGCTCCCCGATATCGCTGATGATCTCATCTGTGATCTTCATAACCTTAGGGTCGATATCTTCCAGCAAAATTTGATATTGGCTCCATTCGTCCCGGTCCTCCAGGCGAAAAAGCTTCTCAATTCGGTGATCATTCCCTTCAATGACCCCCGTGCCCTTCACCGCAAAGCCAATCCCTTTGCCGATGATGACATATTCTTTGCCGTTCTTGCTCCCCTGCACCATAACCACGTTATTGCCGATAACGCGTTGTACTTGAAATTGCTCGTGCTCCCGTATCAAGTTCTCCCCTCTTTCCAGTGATTGTCAGGTGAAAGGTATAAAAAAGAGCCAAGAATAGTCTCAATTAAATAAGACAATCCTTGGCTCATGCCCTTTACGGTAACACGCCACTAAACTATAAATGATCATTTATAGGTTCATAATAAATCATACCTGGGCATGCGTCAATGGTAATTTTCAAATTGTCAAGTCGGGCGGAAGTCTCAGCTTTCACGCTCCGCGAGCAATTTACACATCTGAGAGACTACCTCCTGCAGCACTACTGGCTTACTCATAAAGCCGGAAGCCCCTGCTGCGAGACACTTCTCCCGGTCCTCCTTCATCGTCTTGGCCGAGATCGCTAGGATGGGCAGCTTCGTCAGCAGTAGCTCTTCCCGGATAATGCTTAACGTATCATAACCATCCAGATTCGGCATCATGATATCCAGTAGAACTATATCAATGTCCTCATGCTCTCTCACCATTTGCAGGCATTCAAAGCCGGTTTGAGCGGTCAAGATCTGCATGTCATATGGTTCCAGTCCCTTTTCCAGGGCAAAGATATTGCGAACATCATCATCGACGATAAGTACGGTCCGGCCATGCAGGTATTCATAATGCTTGTCGAACTGATCTGAGTTCTGTCCGTATGTAGGGTTCTCTGTTGAAACGAGGTCATCTGCCCTTGATGCTGCCGCTTCGGAGCATCCAGCTCGCGAAATCAGAACCTCTTCGGTCTCCTCTTCCCGGCTAGGCAAATAGAGCGTAAAAGTGCTGCCCTGCCCAGGTGTACTGCTCAGCGCAATATGACCGCCCAGCAGCCTGGCCAGCTGAAGGGAAATTGACAGCCCAAGTCCCGTGCCGCCAAATTTGCGGGCTGTTGAACCGTCGGCTTGTCGGAAGGCTTCGAAGATCAACTGACTGTTCTTCTCCGAAATGCCGATACCGCTGTCGGTTACTGCAAAAGCAAGTACCGGCTCCTCTGATGCATAGCTCAGGGATTGGAAAGATTCCAGCCTGGACACCTCTACTTTGACACTGCCTTGTTCGGTGAACTTAAAGGCATTGGACAGGAGATTGCGCAGAATCTGATGAAGTCGTAATTCATCCGTGTAGAATAAATTCGGCACATTTTCATCCAAAACTACTGTGAACTCCAGCTTCTGCTGCTCAGCGATTTTTCCAAAATAGGATAGCATGAGGGTAGGCAACTCCGTTAGATTGACAGCATCAACCTCAACCAGCATTTTGCCCGCTTCCACCTTGGATAAGTCCAGGATATCATTGATCATGCTAAGCAATTCACTTCCGGAGGCATGGATCACCGCTGCATAATTCTGTTCTTCCTCATTCAGTAATTCGTTGCGATTCTCCGCCAGCAGTTGGGAAAGAATAAGCATACTATTAAGCGGTGTACGCAACTCATGTGACATATTAGCGAGAAATTCCGACTTATATCTTGAGCTCTGTTCCAACTGTTCGTTATACTTCTCCAGTTCTATCGCGGAGCGCTCCGCCATCGATTTTTGCAGCTCCAGCTCGCCATTTAATGTCAGTAGTTCGTTGGTGTAACTCTGCAGTTCTTCCGCTTGTACCTGAAGCTCCTCGGACTGCACCTGCAGTTCTTCATTCATAACCTGTGATTCCCTGTACAGCTTCTGGATCTCCATCCGCGTCATGACCGAATTCAACGTGACACCCAGCATATTCACCAGCTTGGACAGAAGTTCAAAATGGAAAGGAGCCCACTTGGTTAACGAGGCAATCTCAAGTACGGCTAGCGTTTTATTTTCAAAAATGACCGGGGCCAAGGTGAGATAACGCGGGGCGGTTCTGCCTAGGCCGGAGTTAATGCTGATGTAATTCACAGGAAGATCCTCCAGAACCCTAAGCTTCATATCCTGTGCACATTGTCCGACCAGACCTTCCCCGGGCTTAATCTTCTTCACACCAACAGAATTCTCGTTGTCTTCGCTACCCGCGTAGGAATAGATCCGCTCAAAGCTGTCTTCTGCATTTAGCACATACAGAGCACCGTATTGTAGTTCCAGGATAGAGGCAAGCTTGTTCAAAAAGGTTTTGCTCAAAACCGATAAATCTGTAGTTTCCTGAAGCATCATAGACATCACGTTTAACTGCTCACTGCCCCATTGGTCTCGTTCAACAGTCTCCAGCAGACGGTTAGTAGCATCTCCCAGATCATACAGCTCGTCATGTGTCCTAACCCTGACCCGTTCAGACAAATTCCCCCCGCTGGCAATGTTGTTAATGGCAAGAATAACACGGCGCAGAGGGCTCACGATACTTCTGGCAATCAGCACGGTAATAAACGCAGCCAAAACAGCCACCAGGCCCCATAATATGTACATCGTCTGCAGTAATCTGTGGTTGCCTTCTTTCAAAGTGATGATACGCTTATTGGTGAGGGCTACTTCGTTGTCGAGAAAATACTGTGATTGGGAACGGATGGAATCAATGATGGATTTGCCGGTATCGTCTTGAAAAAAACGATTCACGGCTTCATTCTGGCCACTCCGCTTGAGATCAATGATATACTGCCCGGCATCCTCAATCCATTTTTCAATATTGACCATGATCGTCTGCAGATTCTTGACTTGTGCAGGATTGTCGGCAATCAGGCCATTCAGCTTGGCGTAATTAATGCGCCATTCCGCAAGTCCGTTAGTATACGGGGGCAAATATTCCATCTTGCCGGTGAGCGCATAGCCTCTCTGACCTGTCTCCATATCCAGCACATTTTTCTCAATTTGATATATTAGCTCGTGAACCTTCATATCGTGTTCGCTAAGATAAACCGTCTCGGCTTCCAGCTTGCTGATCCTTGCAGATACAACGAGCAGAAACAGTCCAAGCATTAACAGGATCATGAAATACCCCAGCGCGATCTTGCTGCGAATCTTCAGCTTCCATCCCCGCTTATCGACCAAAGGCTTAACCCCCATCAGCGTCTGACATTGTTGATTTCTAGTGAGCCATACAGAACTATATAAGTTGAACAAAGGAAAGAAACGAAAAGGAGAGAATAAGTAAAAGCGAAGATTGGAACTGTAGGAGCGAAAGCGATCTCCTGAAAGTCTTCTATAGAAAAAAATAGCATCGAAAGTATAGGCTGTCTCCGGATTTCAACTACTACTACAAGCAGTTAAATAGAAGAAATCTGGAGACAAAAGCGCCCGAAAGTCCAAGCTTCACCAGAGTGACGCCGATCCTTAGGCTAGTAACTTAAGTTCAATGTATCTAGATTACAGGTAGCTCTCGGTACGTGGGATTCTGTCTTTGAGCTGACGGATGTTGGCCTCCAATTTCAGAATGACATCCTCCAGATCCATCGGATCGATTCCCCGGATAATGGTTGGCGGAGCAACAGCGGCTTTGGCCTCAGCCTTGAGCTCGCGCAGCTCCAGCTGCTGTTCCTGCCATTTGTCCATCAGATCGGCGATGGTCGCATAGAATCGTTCATAATCCTTAATCACACTGTCCAAAAATGTATCTACTTCCTCCGCATCATATCCACGAAGCTTCATGCCGAATTCCTTCTCATGTATCGTAAGGGCATCCAGCGTTATTCCTAATTGGCTGAATAGTTTTCTTTGTTTGTCCAATCGACGTTTCATATGTTCGTCCATCTGTAATACCTCCAAGTATATACTGCAATCTTCCGGCAGTACTCATTATAACAGGGCGCGGGCCCTCTGAAAATATCACTAGAGTTGCTAATATCCCCCGCAGTCGAAGCTTTTCCAAATCCAGGAATAAGGCAGGCGAATAACTCAGATACGAGGCCCGTATATTAAAAATTATCGTTAACCGCTTTGTTCAGAATTCCGAGACAACGGTCCAGGTCGGTCTTTACTTGCTTTTTATAAAGCTTGGCCTTCTCCTCACCATCTGCAGTGAAATGATAGAGCACAATTTCCTGAAAATCAACCTTGGGATCATTCCCCTTCAACTGCTTGGTACGGTATAAAATGCCCTGCTGCACCAGCTCGTGCAGCGCACGGTAAATCTCACTCTGCGGAGGAGAGTACCCATGCGATTTGAATTCCCGCCGCATATCCTCCAGCATCTGATAACCGTACCCGCGATGCTGCTCCACCATTGTTATCAGATACACCTTAATAAAAGCCCGTTGGGCAATCATAAAAGCCATGCCAAGATACACCTCCTGATGTGTAAATTACCTATTCCTATTTGTTCTTGCTATGAATCTAGTATAAGCACTATTTTCCAACTTTCACAACCTGAAATAAAGGCAAGGGGTCTACTTTTTCCTTGTTAGTTGTATTTAAGGAGAGGTGGCGTTTGATTTTGCAGGATAGATAGGAGGAGTACTATAGGTTTTAAGTCTTTTCTATTGTGAATTTTTCATATGTTGAAATGTGGTCGGTAGTTGTAAAAAAAGACTGCATGCCTACGCTTGTTCGTAGAAAATGCAGTCTTTGCGGAGCTATTTTACTGGTCGTGTGCGACTGGTTGGCACCGCCTGCAGCGGATCATCCGGCCAATAATGCTTCGGATATCGGCCTTTCAAGTCTTTCTTAACCTCGAAATATGTATTGCGCCAAAAGCTCGAAAGATCGGATGTGACCTGCATCGGTCTTCTTGCCGGCGACAAGAGGTGCAGTAAAACCGGCACCCGCCCCCCGCCAAGTCTCGGCGTATCCTGCTGTCCGAACATTTCCTGTAGTCGTACCGCTAGCACCGGGGCTGCCGGATTCCCGTAATCTACAGGTACCCGTGAGCCGCTTGGCACCGTAATATGAGTGGGTGCTTCCTGATCCAGCGTCTGACGCTGCTTCCAGTCGAGCAGATCCTCCAGCGCACGGGCCAGCGGCAGCCGCTGAAGATCGCGCAGACTCCGCATTCCATGCAGATAAGGACCTAGCCAGTCAGCGAGTGACTCTATAAGTGCGTCATCAGATACATCCGGCCAATCCTCGCGCAAGCCATGCATAAACATCATCCGCAAGCGAAGCTGCTGCGGTCCCTTCTCCCAAGGTAACACCTCCAGCCCTTCAGAGGCGATGGCCGCCAGCAGTCCCTCTGCTGCCTCTTCTGCCGAAGGCCGTTCATGGGTTGTTTCCTTAAGAATGAGCGCACCTAGCCGCGTGCGACGCCGTGCCTTCACGCTCCCGCTATCCTTGTCCCAATAGACTTCGGCTTCTTCCGTAATGCTGTCCCCATGGTGGGACAGCAGCTGCGCTTCACTCAGCTCCGCGGCCAGCAAAATCCGGCTTTGCGGGCCCTGATCATCCACAGAGGCAGCCACAATATACGCAGAGCGTTCCAGCGGCTGCCCTTCTCTCATCGCCGCTCCCCGACCTCCCGACAGCAGAAACGCGCCTTCGCCGCGTCTCTGCCCAATCCGGTCGGGGTAGGCGAACGACAGCAGCAGCCCACATAGGCTGCTGTCCGGCTCTTCCCCTGGCGAGGCCTTCAGCTGCGCCAGGTAGTTCCGGCTCTCGCGCTGCACCGTGCGCAGAGCTGCAAGATCAGCTCCGCCGCCGTCAGCACCGGCGGAGCGCTCGAACCGGAGCAGCGCCTCTACGCGCAGCGTGAGGTCGCAATCTCCCCCGGCGGGACCGCGCAGCAGGTCCCGCTCCTGCAGTAGCGCTGCCAGCCGGCAGGCCAGCGGGGCAGCGCCAATCCCTTGCGCGCGCAGCAGCATGTGCGCGATGCGCGGGTGCGCACCCAGCGCGGCCATGCTGCGGCCGTGCGGGGTGATGGCGCCGCTGGCGTCCAGCGCGCCAAGCTGGCGCAGCAGCGCAGCGCCCTGCGCGTAAGGCGCGGCGGGCGGCGTGTCCAGCCACGGCAGGGCTGCCGGGTCCGGCACGCCCCACATGGCCAGTTCAAGGGCGAGCTGCGTCAGATCGGCTTCCATGATCTCCGGCACGTTCTCGTCCGGGAGTCGGTAATGCTCCTCCTGGCTCCACAGCCTGTAGCAAACGCCGGGTGCTGTACGGCCCGCCCGACCTCGCCGCTGGTCGGCTGAAGCCTTCGACACCGGCACGGTCTCCAGGCGCGGCATTCCCGAACGCGGCGAGAACACCTGTGTACGCCGCAGTCCGGTATCAATGACCGTGCGCACGCCTTGGATCGTCAAGCTAGTCTCTGCGATTGAGGTCGCCAGCACGACTTTACGTTGCCCCGGCACCGCTGGAGCGACCGCTGCATCTTGTGCAGCCTGCGGCAGCTGTCCGTAAAGCGGTCGCACAATCGTTCCTTGCGGCAGAATAGCAGCTTCTAGCTCCCGCTGGGTCCGGCGGATTTCCCGCTCCCCCGGCAAGAACACGAGGACATCGCCCGGCTGTTCAGCCAAAGCCCGTCGCACAGCCGCGGCAGCGGATTTCTCGATGTGCGAAGCCGTGGGAACAGGTGAATAGACTGTTTCTACCGGATAAGTCCGCCCGGGACAATCCACTACTGGGGCATCCCCCAGCAGGGCTGATACCCGTTCCGTCTCCAGTGTCGCCGACATGATCAGGATGCGAAGATCCTCCCGAAGCACCGACTGGGCTTCCAGCGTTAGAGCCAGCCCCAGATCAGCATGCAGGCTGCGTTCGTGGAACTCATCGAAGATGACAAGACCCACATCTCCGAGCGTAGGATCACTTTGTAGCATCCGGGTTAATACACCTTCAGTAACGACAATGATCCGCGTCTGTGGCCCAACCTTGGTATCCATTCGCATCCGGTAACCTACTGTCTGCCCCACACTTTCACCCAACTGGGAAGCAATGTAGGTCGCTGCTGCACGAGCCGCCAGTCTGCGGGGCTCCAGCATCAGAATAGTCTTGCCCTCCATCCATGGCTCCTCCAGAAAAGCCGGGGGCGTTCCGGTAGTCTTACCCGCTCCCGGCTCTGCGACGAGAATAGCGGTCGTACGAGTAGCCATTATATTTTTCAGGTCAGGAAGCACCTGTTGTATTGGAAGTTGATCCATCATATCTCTCCGTTATCTATATAATATCGTTATTACTCTTCTTCTCGGAGCATCTGTTCCTGGATCTGGTTACCATATTGCTGAAACGCTGCGCTATTGTCCATTCCACGCTGCCGTAGAAGCTCTTGCAGACGTATTCTTTTGAGGGATAATCTGCGCTCAAGAGCCTTGCCCTCCTCCGAATCGTCGTTGCCGCTTCGGCGGCAGGCTGCCAGTAATTCCTCAAGGGTTACACATTCAGCACGAAGCGTAAGTTCTTCCGGCAGCACGCCGGCATTCTTCATCAGCTTATATGACATTCTCAGGTCTTCCGGTACACCAGACAAATCCTCGATCTCCAGCGGTTTGCCATGTCCCGGCAAATTCTGAAATTCACCCCGGGTCATGGCCTCCTGAATGCGCTGCTCCGCCAGCCAAGAGAAGATCTCCATTTCCATAACCTCCTTTTATGTAAAAGCGAATCATTCTAGGATCTAACCTCAAACACTGCTCTACATCATTATATAGGAAAAGCCTTTATTGAGACATGAATTTACTGGTGCAAGCAATCTGTCAGCAGTTGCGCCATCGCCCTTGGAAGTGAATTTCCTCTTTAAATATAAAAATCCGCTATTCTATACCCCTGAAGGCAAGAATCGCGGATCATTGCTTAAGTTATGTTTACTTTATTCAATTCCGGAAACGAAAGTCTTCCGATCCCTTCTACCTGTATCTCCAGAGGGAAAAATTCGGCAATCAGATTGGAGAAGAACCACTGACGGCCTCTTTTCACTACGATGCCCAATCCCGTTTCATCCCCAACCGGGGTGAAGCCCTCGCCAACCTCTCCCCAGCTTGGAATTCCCCAATCATTCAACTGTCTCACAAGTGGCAGCACTTCATCGGTGACCAATCCAACTTCGCTGACACCGAGCAACGCACTGGATGAGAAAGGAACCTCCGCAGAGTGTTTCAGATTATGACGAGCGATGAATTCCAGCAAGTTTCCTGAAGGGTCTTCAAAATAAAAGGCATGCGCGTTCCAGTTTTCGAAGAACACTTCATCCTCGCCCTCCACCTTGTTCAGTACAAGCCTTGACTTTGCCCATGCTTTAGCTTCGGTAAATTGCTGTGCGGGTATATTAAACGCTAGATGGTAGTAAGGTTTCTCTGGTGTGTCTACTGCATGAAAGGTTACTTTGGTAGTGCCGATCAATACGGTAAACTGCCCCGGAGCTTCAGCGGAGACCTCAAGTTCCAGTTTGTCTCTATAGTAGTTCCGGGTCTCTTCTAGATTCCCAGACCACAGGGTTAATTCTTTAATAATCATACTGCACCTCCAAGGCTTGTTATATTAACTTATCTCTTTACGGCAAAGGCTGCAATATCTACATCCTCAAGGATGTTTCGCTCAGGGCTTTTATATACACCAATGTCTCTCTGTTTCAAAATTACCCAAGTGCACCTTATTGTTAATCACTATCTGCAATTTTGTTCCAAATAAAAAAAGGACTGATCTGATTAAGCAATCAGCCAGCCCCTTTTGCTTTATTTATTCAGGCAGGTTACATCCACCTTAACCGTTAGCGATCCCGCGTTGCCTCGGTATACCCCTTTGACAGGTACAATATCCTTGTAGTCTCTTCCGTGCCCCAGCTTAATGTATCGCCAGTTCACTTCAGCATTGTTAGTGGGATCAAAGCCCAGCCAGCCTGTGCCCGGAATGTGGGTCTCTACCCACGCATGTGAAGCCTGTTCAAAATCCGCATTTCCTCCCTGTAAATCCCCGACAAAATGATATCCGCTCACATACCTGGATGGTAACCCGACGCTGCGGCAGACCGCGATCATCAAATGGGCATAATCCTGGCAGACACCGCGTTTGAGCTTCAATGCTTTTTTTACCGTTGTATTCACACTCGTCGCCTCCGGATCATACGTGAACTGCTCGTAGATCGTCGAAGATAGCTGTTTGGCCCACTCATACATTCCTTCAGCGGCATCAAAAGGATGCTGTGAAGCAAACTCAACCAGTTCAGGCGTCACTTCCGTATAGCTAGTTGGCAAAATAAATTCGATGTACCGGTTCTGGAACCCTGAGTCCTCCAGCAGTTTCACCTGCTCCGCCAGCGGGATGGACGGTAGACCAGAACCCTGTGCTTTATCGAGCGTCACTACCGTGGCTTTGGTATGGATAACCATCTCTGTATGCGGTTTATTGACCGAGTAGGCGTGAACACGGTTCCCGAAAAAATCCTCGTACGTCAGCAGATTCGCCGGCGGATGCACCTCCACCTCATGATGATAGCAGGACTGACGATAGTTGGTACGCGGCGTGAGGCGAATTTCATTGACACTGTCTGTAACCGGCTCGGGGTAGGTATATGTCGTTGTATGGTGGATTTGAATTTTCATGCCGAGATGCCTTCCCGCCGAAAAAAGGCGCCTTCCATCGTTTGACCCAACCGCTCGCAGGATTGTACCAGCGCTTGCAGCACATGTTCCACCATGTCGCCGGACATTTCCTCCTTCTCCATATAATCCAGCTCGGCCCGAATTCTTCCCGCTTGCCGGATCACTCGCTCATACCCTGACCCTTTGTCAGATGCATCAAGCTCCAGTGCTGTCAGATGTTCACCCAGCTTATGAAAGGAAAAACAGATCGACCTCGGAAATTGCGCACTGGCAATCAGAAACTCCAGAATTCTCTCCGGCGAGACAGCATCGGCATAATACCGCCGGAAGGCCTGGTATCCGCTCACGGATTTGAGCACCGCCTGAAGCTGAGTGTACACCGCATTAATGTCCTTTTCCTTGCATGATGCCGTGACAGACTGAAGAATCCGTGTCGTATTCTCCGCACGCTCAAGGAAACGCCCACTCTCAATAAAATGCCACTCATTGCCCCGCACCATCACCGATTGCTCTGCACCGAGGAACATGGCCGCCCGCTCCTTAATGTGACGATAGAACTGATGCGGTCCGCGCATGATATCTGCCACTGACCGTTCTCCCAGCCAGAGATTAAAGCCATTCACGATATCCCAGAGTTCGCTGGGCAAATGCTGCCGCAAGGTACGCAGATTAGTTCTTGCATGATGGACACAGGAGAAGAGGGAATTAGGGTTGCCGAGATCCAGCGTAATGAAGGACAACACATCCTGCTCGGAAAAGGTTTCGAACTGTTGAAGGTATTCACTCCGCACCCCGAGTGCATCGATCAGTCGTGACCATTTATGGCCTTCCTCCTGAAAATCCTCCTCTTGCTGAATATGATAATGAACATCGATCAGCCGCGCGTGGTTCTCTGCCCGTTCAATATATCGGCCTATCCAAAATAACGCCTCTGCATTGCGATTCAGCATCGTCAGCCACCCCTTTATCTTATATAAAGTCATCAGGCCATCACCCAGGTATCCTTGACCCCTCCACCCTGCGAGGAGTTGACAACCAGCGAACCTTCCTTCATAGCCACACGGGTTAACCCGCCCGGGATCACATGCGGCTTGCGGTCGGCCCCCATCAGGACAAATGCTCTAAGATCGATGTGCCGTGGCGTCATACCCCCGGCCTCCGACAGTACCGGCGCTCTTGACAAGGACATGATCGGCTGGGCGATATAACGTTCCGGCTCAGCCAGAATCTTCAGGCGGAACTCGTTCTGTTCGTCCCGTGTCGCCTCGCTGCCAATCAGCATGCCATATCCGCCAGATAGCGAGGTTTCTTTGACAACCATTTCCTCCAGATGATTCAGAACGTACTGACGCTCCTCTGCTTTGGATAACAAATAGGTCGGTACGTTGCCCAGAATCGGTTCTTCCTTGAGGTAATATCGAATCATCTCAGGAACATACACGTATATAGCCTTGTCATCAGCCACCCCGGTGCCAGGAGCATTGGCAATGGCGATATTACCTGCCCTGTAGGCATTCATGAGCCCGGCTACACCGAGTAGCGAATCGGGCTGAAAGGCTAGTGGATCAATATAATCATCATCCAATCTTCGGTACAGCACATCCACACGAAGCAGACCATTCAAGGATTTCAAATAGATTTTATGATCACGGGCCACCAGATCACGACCCTCAACCAGATGAATCCCCATCTGTTGCGCGAGAAAAGCATGCTCATAATACGCTGAGTTATATTCACCGGGCGTCAGCAGCGCGATGACTGGGTCCTGAGTCCGTGAAGGAGACAAACTACGCAACACGGATAAAAAGCAGTTAAGGCTCTGATCCACATCCCGAATGGAGCTGGCTAAGGATAGTTCAGGGAACAGCTGATTCATCAGTGATCTCCCTTTGAACAAATAGGAGAAGCCTGATGGTGTACGCAGGTTATCTTCCAGGACGTAATATTCTCCATCATGATGGCGGATGAGATCAATACCGGAGGTTGTGATATAGGAATTCCCTGGAACACGCAGTCCCGCCATCTCTGGTCGGAAATAACAATTGGCCAGAATCATTCGCCGCGGCACGATTCCATCCTTCACAATGTTCTGCTCATGATAAATATCATGAATGAACAAATTGAGCGCTGTAATGCGCTGTACGATCCCGGCCTCCAGCCGCTCCCATTCCTCCTTGGGGATAATCCGCGGCACCATATCAAAGGGGATAGTCCGTTCCATCGGATGATCCTGAGCCGGATTGTATAGTGTGAATGTAATACCTTCTTCCATCATCCGTCGCTGCATAAGGTTCTGCTTCCCCCGCAACTCATCAGGACTCATTCCGGCAAACATGCGGCTCACATGTTGATAGTGAGGCCTGACACTCTGCGCATCAGCATACATCTCATCATAATAATGAAATAACGGATACGGGGACAGGCCGGGCATTGGATCGAGTTTGGACATGAGCCTGACTCTCCTTTCGGAATAATGTAATGTTTTCTAACAAATAATGAGTAATATTTTTGAAAATATTGTGATTTTAATCTGTTAATATTTTCATTTTACGCAAAGGCCTACTTTCATGTCAATATATATGACAACAAAATGTTCTTTTCACCCTGACAGGTACCGTGTAACCGTTTCCTTAAACCTTTATGTGTATAGTAAGAGCGTCGATGCAACTTCTGCCGCAAGTGTAGGCTCGATGCTTATGAATCCAATTATTATTGTGAATTTTTCATATGTTGTATTTTTTACTTATTGAGCTTTTAGCCTATATCTTTAGTCTCTTCATCATCCAGGGCATGTTCTCCGGATATAACCAGGGGATCAAGGCATAATAGCGGTGTGAATGGGCATACATAACCAATTATTGTGCTAGTACTCCTTTCAATCATGGCTCTTTTTATACTTTTCGCATGTAATCCCTCGGTTTCACATCAATCATAAAGATAACAATATGGATACCTCATCCTATATAAGCTTTGAAATCAGAGTTTTGTTAACTTTATTAAGACTATGTTAAATAACATCAATTCGATTGACGGTCATTTTGGGATGTTGCTATAATCAATTTGAAATTGACACGTTCCAAAATTAATGAACAAGGGAGATTTTTATGAACAGCAAATTCAAACGGATGGTCCTGCCTCTACTCGGTCTCGTACTCACCAGCACGCTCGCTGCATGTGGAAACCAATCTTCCACCACAAATGCAACCAATGCCGTAAGCCCAACTGAGGCCGCTAGTTCTACCAAGGCTCCACTCGTTGTCTACACTAACTCCGCTTCTGACGGCAGAGGTGATTGGCTGAAAGAAAAAGCTAAAGAAAAAGGCTTTGATCTGCAGATCGTGGAGGGTGGCGGCGGCGATATTGCCAACCGTCTGATTGCCGAAAAGAATAAGCCAGTAGCCGACATTATTTATGGTTTAAGTACGATGAACTATGTGGAATTCAAGTCGCAGGACATGCTGGAGCAGTACAAGCCCGCATGGGCAAGCGAAGTTCCTGAGGGCTTAAGTGATAAAGACAATTATTTCCATGGCATTGTCAAACAAGCAATCCTGCTGATTTATAACTCTAAGCTTTACAACGAAAGCACCGCTCCTAAAGACTGGTCGGATCTGTGGAACGACCCGCAGTTCCATAATAAATACGACGCACCGGGAACGAACGATCTCGGCGGCGCTACCATTCGTGCGGTTCTGGCCGGTATTCTCGTTCGCTATCAGGACCCGAATGGCGAGTACGGAATCTCCCAGCAGGGTTGGGATGCTATGAAGAACTTCCTGAAGTACGGTTTCTACAAAGCCGAAGGCGAGGATTTCTACGCCAACCTGGCTAGTGGAAAGTCACCTTTTGGCCCGATGTTCTCTAGCGGGATCGCTTCGAGAGAGAAACAGTACGACGTCAAAGCCGGTATTGTAAAACCAGCAATCGGCGTCCCTTATATCGTCGAGCAAGTGGCGATCGCTAAAGGTACGAAGAACCTGGATACCGCCAAAGCCTTTGTCGACTGGTTCGGTAGTGCCGAGGTGCAAACAGAATGGTCTAAGCAGTTCTCCACCATGCCAGCTAATAGCAAAGCGCTCGAGAACGCCGCACAGAATCTTAAAGATCTGGATGCCTCCCTCAAACAACAGCCTATTGATTGGGAGTTTGTGAACAAGAACATCAACAACTGGGTTGAGAAAATCCAGCTTGAGCTTTTGCCTTAATTCAGAATCATGACCATCCCGGCAGCAGGAGTACAGTGTGCCTCATCACGGCGCCAGTCCCCTCTGTCGGGTGGCTTTATTTTTATACAACAAGTAGTGAGGAGCCGGGGAATCATGATCGAATTTCGAGAGGTAGAAATTAAATACAACGATTTTGTCGCAGTCAAGAACTTGAATTTGAAGATCGCTGAAGGCGAATTCTTCACCATGCTAGGCCCTTCCGGCTGTGGCAAAACAACTACGCTGCGAAGCCTCGTTGGCTTTGTCAGTCCGACACACGGCTCCATTCATGTGAATGGCAAGGACATCACACAATTATCGGTAGAGAAACGGGATATCAGTATGGTTTTTCAAAGTTATGCTCTGTTCCCCACTCTTAATGTATACGAGAATATCGCCTTCGGCCTGAAGGTCAAAAAAATGCCCAAAGAACAGATTGAAGCCGAAGTGGCCGAAATCGCCCAGAAAGTGGACCTGAGCCAAGCGCAATTACGTAAAAAAGTATCCGAGCTGTCAGGGGGCCAGCAGCAGCGTGTAGCTATCGCCAGAGCGCTGGTGCTGAAGCCCAGCATTCTAGTACTGGACGAGCCCCTTTCTAATCTCGATGCCAGCTTGCGGGTCCAACTGCGAAATGAGCTGAAAAGTCTGCAAAAGAAGTTCGGCATTACCACGATCTATGTAACCCATGATCAGGAAGAAGCCCTGACTTTATCGGACCGCATCGCCGTGTTCAATCACGGAGCAGTGGAACAGGTCGGCACGCCGTACGAAATTTACAGTCAGTCTGCAACCGAGTTCGTATGCAACTTTATCGGAGACATTAACAAATTGGAACGTTCTATCATTGAGAAGGTTAACGCTGCATCAGGCAAGTCATTAGACCCGGCGAAAGCCGCCTATTTAAGAACTGAGAAAATCTACACCTCCCTGCCAGAGGGAAACGCCGCCACATTTGCTACTCTGACGGCACGTGTGATCGACGCTGAATACTACGGCTTGTACACGAAATATACGTTTGAAATAGGTGGGGCCCTCCTGAAAAAGGTGGAGATTGAGGACGGACGAAACCGCTACAACATTGGAAATGAAATAGACATCTATATTCGCCCGGACGATATTTTGCAATATTAGGAGGCTTTCCCCATGACAATAGAGCGCATAAGAAGATACGTAACTCCGGGGAGGCTCTCCCTGCTCATTGCTGGTTTGTTCTTGACCTGGTTTATTGTTACTTTCTTGGTTTATCCGAATCTTAATTTGCTAAAAAGCGTATTTTGGGCGAACGGAAGCTTCTCGATCGAACCTCTTCAAAAGCTGCTGCACTCTAAAAGAGCGCTGAAGGGCCTGCTAAACAGCTTTATTCTGGCCGTCTCGATGGTCATTACAGTGAATGTCGTTGGCATTTTTCTAGTGTTCGTTACGGACTATTTCGATATTAAAGGCTCCAAACTGCTGAGAATCGGCTATTATACTACACTTGTATACAGCGGCATCGTGCTAGTGTCAGGCTACAAATTTCTGTACGGCGAGCGGGGCTTTATTACGAAATTTCTGCTCCTGCTCTTCCCTTCTTTCCCGGCGGACTGGTTCCACGGATACTGGGCAGTGCTGTTCGTTATGACCTTTGCCTGTACGTCCAATCATGTGTTGTTCTTGTCGAATGCCATTCGCAAAATCGATTACCAAACTGTGGAGGCCGCACGTAATATGGGCGCTTCCCCCTTTTACATTTTACGTAGAGTCGTATTGCCAGTGCTGCAGCCCTCTTTGTTCGCGATTACGATCTTGCTGTTTCTGACCGGTCTTGGCGCAACCTCCGCGCCGCTGATTGTTGGGGGAACTGAATTCCAGACGATTACCCCGTTAATTCTGGCCTTTTCAAAAAGCCCAACCTCGCGCGACATGGCTTCCGTGCTGGCGATCATCTTAGGGGTTGCTACTCTGATTCTGTTGACCTTTCTCCGTAAGGCTGAGAAAAAAGGGAACTTTATCTCAGTCTCCAAGGTAAAATCGGAAATCGTTAAACAAAAAATCAGCAACAAGACGCTGAACGCCGTGGTTCACGTCATTGCCTATCTTCTATTTGTAATCTATACAGTGCCGGTTCTGTTGACAGTCATCTTTTCCTTTACGGACGCTTACAGCATCTCAACTTCCACTTTGTCCTGGGATCATTTTACGCTCAGCAACTACAAGCTGCTGTTTACCAACGCTGACGCGTATCAACCGTATCTGATCAGTATTGTTTACGCTGCTGGGGCTGCCGTGATCGTTGTCGCCTTGTCACTTCTTGTTTCTCGCATTCTCCATAAGTACAGCAATCTCTTTACTACAGCGCTGGAGTATGCGATGCTGATTCCTTGGCTGCTGCCTTCTACGCTAATTGCGCTGGGATTGATCCTTACTTATGACTCGCCAAAATGGATTCTGGCCAACCAGGTGCTAACCGGCTCGATGTGGATCTTGATGATCGCTTATATTATTGTGCTGATCCCGTTCACGCTGCGGATGCTCAAAGCCGCTTTCTTTACCATTGATGCCTCTCTAGAAGATGCTGGCCGGAGTCTCGGTGCCAGTGCTTTCTACACGTTCAGAAGGGTTCTGCTCCCCATCGTTCTTCCTTCGACGCTTGCAGTGCTTGCACTCAACTTTAACAGCCAATTAGCGGACTACGATCTGACCGTCTTCCTGTACCACCCACTGTTCAAACCGCTGGGCATCGCCATTCAAAATGCGACAAACGGCCAAACCGCTTCCGATACCCGTGCGCTCGGGCTCGTATATTCGGTCATGTTAATGGTAATCTCCTCTGTGGCACTGTATTTGGTCTATGGAAGGAAGTCAAAGGCTTAAGGTTCTGGTGACGGTAAAAAATAAAGCCCCTATTGATTATTGCAATCATAGGGGCTTTATAACCAAGTATAACCAACAAATAAAATCCTGTAGAATTTAAAATTACGAATAAACAAGCTATACGTATCTACTTGAAAAACAAACAATAGGATTGCCACATAAAGGTCTGCTGATTATCCAAAAAACAGGGTATTGCTATCTGCATGTGTATCCTTTCTTTGCGAGCTACTTTAGATTAAACGCCTCGTTCCTGTAAACGCCGAACTTTGGTATACAGGAAGTACCTGCGAGCAGCAATGCTTCCCAAGGGAAGAAACAGTAGCGCACTGCTCAGGATGTGGAAAGTATTATGCGCATCTAGTGAACTGACGAGCTGGCGTAGCAACAAAACCACGATCAAGAGAATGCTGCTGGCCAACGATCCTTTCAACATAATTTTCCCAGACTCCGGATGAATTCGAATCCGTTCCAAATAGGCTCGGCATGCGCCAATACCACAACCGATCACTAGAAAAAGAATATATAGCAGCATACTACTCACGGTCAACGTTGTTTGGGCTATGCTGGTAAACACTACATACGCTAGAATGGCAGGTAAAAGCCATAAACGCGTGGTATTTACTTCTTTTTCCTTAAGCGATAACAGCAGGACAATTACAATTACAATCAGAATATTCATCATGTTTGTTTCCTCACTTTCTCCATGTGTTCTTCGGTGTACATTTAGTTTATCCGAATTCACTATGGATTAAGTCCACCCATAGATGGATTGAATCACTTGTTCACATCCATCGCCAGGCTTAACACACCATTCCCCACACTTACTTCATTCATCCTTGGGTAGCTATGTTATAATAAAACAGAATAATCCAAGCGAGGTGAAGCCAATGAAATGGGAAGAGATTACCGATTTACACCCAGGTCGTTTTGTACTGGTGGAAGCAATCAAGGTAAGCTCAAGCAACCGTGTGCGTCAATTAGAGGATATGGCGGTCATTCAAGACTACGATAATCCGCAAGAGGCGTGGAACGGCTATAAAGAGCTACACAAGCTCCACCCGACTCGTGAGCTATATGTATTTCATACGAGCAGAAACGATGTTGAGGTCGTAGAGGAGTTTTTCTCAGGAGTGCGGCAGCGAACATGAAGCTACAACTGCTACATGGCTTGCCCATCGTTTCTTTGACCTTAAGCCATAAAGAAAAATCCATCATTTTGCACAATGTTCTATTTGATACAGGCTGTGCGGCAACCGTCTTTGATACTGATGCATTAGCTGCAATAAGCATCCACATTGATTTTATTAATGGACGAGCCAAGCGGATGTATGGAGTAGGAGGAACAAGTGAAATTTGCTATGAACAGCATATCCCCGACCTTTGCATTGAACATATTGTTCTGACTGATTTTCCAATTCAGCTTGGTTCGATTCAAGAGCCTTATGGCTTTGATGGAATTGTTGGGATTGATTTTATGATAAGAGCGAAATGCAAAGTGGATTTTGAATCCATGGATATAGTGCTTGAAAAATAGACCAAATGATTCCGTCCGTCTATGGACAACAATCACTTGGTCTATTTTTATATACAGCGTCTTATGCTAATTGCACTGTTCCTTATTGTCTGATTCCAAATCCTGCAACGACAACCCAAAGGTCGTCATCACCTGAATATCACCATCTCGACTCACTTGAATTTCAGATAATAGCTAGCATCGACAGATCACTCACTGACGGATTGGTTGATGCTTGATATTATAAAACCCGCCACTGGTCTATCCAGGGCGGGTTACTTATTGTTATTTATAAACGTTGAAGTTCTGTCTCTTTCAGTCGTTCATTCCGGTAAGGAGATAATAGTGAAGGCCAATCCGTTTGAATAATGTCGATCTTCTTCTCGATTATTTTTCCCCAACCCAGATCAGGGCTTTGAATAATCGATGTATCATCATCCAAGCCGCCGTATAGGACAGTGTCATCATCCAGTGTAATGGCGTTGGCCCATACAAAAAGATTTTGCTCATGAAGTCTTTCTATAACGTTGTCCTGGAACAGCGGGTCGCTGTCTGTCTTCACGATCAATTCCATACCCACCAGATTAATATTGGTGTAAGACAACACGGTCTCGATCTCCTGGGCAGAGTGAATAATCGGCATAAACATATACTTTTTCTCGTAAGTATCGAAAAATTCCAGTGTTTCCTTACTCACAGGTCCTTTTAAAAGCAACTGATTCATCATGTCATATTGGTCCAGAATCTCCACCAGCTCAGGCCAGAAATCCCAGGCACGGTCGATGTTAATCAACGTATCACCTTTTAAATGAGGCAACACCTGCTCCAGACGATCCAGCTTGGTGTTCGTACGACAAAATAAACTATTGTAGTAAGATAACCCGTCAATTCGGGAAGAATCCATCGTGGTGATATTATCAGTCTCGTTCAGCAGCCGGGGCTCTCCGCCATCATGAAACAAGTAGATTGCGCCATCTGTCGATTTGGCCAAATCGATTTCGATCATATCGCCGCCCTGCTGCAGTGCGATTTTAAACGCGGGAAGCGTATTTTCAATAATATTGCCGCCGAAGCTTCCTCTATGTACGGCAATCAAAATTCCTCGTTCATTAAAGCGTTGATTAAGCAACCCATTGATCTTGCTGAATATTGCTTTTCCAAACATCTAAATGTGCCTCCTGCTCCTGAGTGTACTGGATTCAAATTCATCTTATCAAATTAATTGGAACGTGTCAATTTAGAGTGATTTGAACATACTATAGACGTCCTTTCATCTTTTTACAAATCTCTTATTGAACGTAAAATTTATTATAGTTATGATGAAGGAATATGGGCTCAGCAGAAAATCAGTGTTTTACTTAACGTCGAAACGGAGCGGAGGGGCGAAGGGATTCTGGAGAAGCGTAGCGTTCGCCTTTAAAGACCGATTTCACCCCCTCTATGCTTCATTCCAGAAATCGGGCTTTAACAGCGATCGGAAGAACCCTTCGCGCCCGTAGCGGCTGCTAGCACGTAGTAGTTCAAGCACTGATTTTATTTGAGCCAAAAAAGTAGGAGGATTGTAACATGGCTACAATCAAGGATATTGCAAAAGCAGCCGGCGTCTCGCATGGAACGGTGTCCAATGTATTGAACGGAAGAGGCAACGTCAGTGCCAAGAAGATCCGGCTGGTAGAAGAGGCTGCCCGGCAGCTTGGATATAAAATCAACTACAAGGCGCAGTCCCTGCGTTCCGGCGTAACCAAATCAATCTCCATCATCATTCCGAGCATTGAATCAGAGGAGTATGCCCAACTGTACAAGGGTCTGGATAAGACGCTGACCGAATGGGGCTATCGCACCCATCTCTACATAACCTACGATCTGCAGCTGAACGAACAAAACATACTGAAGGAAATTGCCGAAGAACGCGTTACCGGAATTATCACCATCTCTTGCCTGGACGATGCCTCTATCTATTACAATGAACTCAATATTCCGAAAGAGAATATTCTGTTTGTGAATCGGAAAATTAAGAACAGCAAGGCATTTGCTGCTTTTGACTTCGTACAGGCCGGGAAAGATGTTTCAAGCTACCTATCAGAACAAGGGTATCAATCGATCGGGATTTTTGTGGATGAACAGAAATATTCAAGCGAGCAGCAGTTCGCTGAGGCTATAGCGGAGAACATGAAGCAAGCTTCGGTCAAAATAATCGCTTCTCCCATGGGGCAGTCGTATAGCAGAGCGTTTGAATTTTGGGAAAATGGGACGCCAGACATTATTGTGACATCCAGCCTGAGCCGGGCTCAGCTCCTGAAGAACGCTCATTACTACGGTTCCGATGATTCGCAGCCGCCGATCCTATGCCTGACGCCAACCGAAGCAGCTTTTGACGACCAGTTCATCAAGTATCAGCAAAATTATCAGCTGTTCGGGCATCATATTGCCGACTCTTTAATGAAGCAAGTGAACGGACAGGAAAAAATTGCGAAGCATACGATTTTCCCGAACAACGGATTAGAGCTGGTAAATTCGCCGACAGTGAACGATCAAAGCGGGGCAAGCCTGACGATGCTAACGATCCCCAGTCCGACAACAGATGCGCTGAAGAAGCTACTCCCTCATTTCAGCAAGAAAACAGGCATTCATGTATCACTCGCCATTCACACCTATGAGGAGATTTATCAAATCCTGTCAGAAGCTTCAGGCAATTCAGGTTATGATATCGTCCGGATGGATATGGCGTGGTTATCTTGGTTCGGTAAGACGTCCTTTCATCCGCTCCACGGTCTGGACGAGGAATTCGATGAGATTATTGATGCCCTCCCGCTTCACATTAAAGACAACTATATGAATGTCGAAGGGGTCGCATACACGTTTCCTTTTGACCCCAGCGTTCAGATGCTCTTCTACCGAAAAGATTTGTTTGAAGATCAGATGATCAAGCGGATGTACTTTGAAAAATATAAAGAGCAGTTAACGGAACCCGCAGACTATGAAGCATACACTAAACTGGTGACCTTCTTCACACAGTCCTGCTTCAGTCAGTCTCCGACACCGTATGGTACAAGCGTGACGCTTGGCAGACCGGAAATTATCGCGCTTGAGTTCCTGACCCGCTATTACGCTGAGGGCGGCCGATTATTAAACAGCAATGGGATGACGCTGGACTTGCCGAAGGCTACGCAAGCGCTACACAACTTTATAGAAACGTTAAACGTAGCTCAGAAATTGGATGAAGCCTGGTGGGGAGAGTCGGTCAATAGCTTTGCCAGGGGCGAAACGGCGATGGTCATCGGCTTTATGAACCATGTCTCGCGTATAGCGCACAGTGATGTCGGCTCTTTTATCGGCTCGGCGCCTGTTCCGGGGAATGCTCCACTACTTGGTGGTGGCGTAATCGGGATTTCGAAGAACAGTAATAAGATTGACGCCGCCATTCAGTTCATGAAATGGGTCAATCAAACTGAAATTGCGGAGCAGATCAGCCTACTTGGGGGGACAACTGGCAAGACAGAGATCAATAACAATTATACAATCCGCACGCTGTACCCTTGGCTTCAGGATGCGAGCAAATGGAGCGCTCAGGGGATCAGGGAAACCAAAACTCTGGACGGCACAGGAATTAACACCAAGAAGCTGGAACTGGTAATCGGGTTATCTCTTGAAAAAATGCTGACAGGCGTGCTGAGTGTTGAGCAAACGATCGATGAGATGAATCGTCAGCTTGCTGATTTTTCGGAAAATAAAGAAAATGTGCACAGCGATTAAAAATTGTTTGACACCGAATTAATGGTTGCAACTCATGAATTAGAAAAAAGTGCAGAGCATGAGGACCCTTCCTCTTCTCCGCACTTTTTTATTATGATGAAAGCTATGTTATCGTTCGGCTGATTTGGTAGAGTATGACTATTAAGATATTTTCAATTGATACCGTACATAAGACACCGTAGAGTTTTTATTAAAGGGAATATTATGAGGAGGTTTTTCAATGGATAAAATTGCAATAATTTCGGATATTCACAGCAACCGTCTCGCGCTGGAAGCCGTGTTGGCGGATATCAAAAGCCGAGGTGTTCAACATATCGTTCAGCTTGGGGATGTAATCTACGGCCCACTTGATCCGCTTGGAACAACTGAGCTGCTAATGAGTTATCCCAATATGATACACATTATGGGCAATTGCGATCAAATTTTACTGACTGCAGCCACCGGACAACGTACGTTTGATTTTGTCAAACCACTGCTGACATCCGTGCATGAAACATGGCTAAGTACATTCCTGCCCACATGGACTTATAAGGATTTATTGTTCTGCCACGGTACACCTTATTCCAATCACCATTATCTGTTGGAGGAAGTAACAGCAACAGGAGTAAAACTTAAAGACCCAGCGAAACTTCAAAAGGAGCTTGCGGAATGCTCTAGTCGATTAATCGTATGTGGGCACAGTCATATGGGACGAAGCATGTATCTGCCAGACGGAAAGTTTATCGTCAATGCGGGCAGCGTTGGCCTCCCTGCTTATGATGACGAGTTGCCCTATCCTCATCAAATGGAATCGGGTTCCCCGCATGCTCGCTACTTACTATTGGAAGGGATGGAGAGTCACTGGACAGTGTCACATATCCAGGTGCCTTACAACTGGACTGAAGCTGTACAGCTAGCTCGATTCAATGGGCGAGAGGATTATGCAATCGCCATCGAGACGGGGTACATGTAAGTTTTACCAAAAAAACAGTGGACTACCCACTAGATCAGTCGCTGTTTTTATTTGCATCGCACAAATCTATTTTTTACTGCTTCATATGGCGATAAGTATTTCCCTTAAAAACGACCAATGGCTTCGCCCTCTGAAAACAAAGGGCGAAGCCATTGGTTAAAAATTGTTTTTCTGTAATTCTAGACGATCCTAAACACTGGCGGCTTACTCTTCCGCCTTCTCCTCCTCATCAATCATACCTGCGAACAAAGCATGTACGAACTGCTGGGAATCGAATGGTTGTAGATCTTCCATTTTCTCACCCAGTCCAACGAGCTTCACCGGAAGGTTCATCTCCTGGCGAATCGCTACAACGATACCACCTTTGGCTGTTCCGTCCAGCTTGGTCAAGACCAGACCAGTTACACCGCTTTTCTCGCCAAAGAGCTTGGCCTGAGTTAACGCGTTTTGCCCAGTTGTCGCATCCAGTACCATCAGCACCTCATGCGGTGCACTTGGGATCTCACGCTGGATGACGCGGAAGATTTTGTTCAACTCTTCCATCAGGTTGCTCTTATTCTGCAATCGGCCTGCGGTGTCGCAAATCAAGATATCCACATTACGCTGCTTCGCGGCCTGCACGGCATCGTACATAACTGCTGCCGGATCGGAACCCGCCTGCTGCTTAATCACGTCCACACCTGCACGCTGTCCCCATACTTCCAGCTGTTCAATGGCTCCCGCACGGAAGGTATCGCCTGCGGCAAGAAGAACTTTTTTACCTTGTTGTTTGTAGCGGTGCGCCAGCTTGCCGATCGTCGTCGTTTTACCAACACCGTTAACGCCGACGAAGAGAATAACGGTGATACCGTCAGGGTTCTCTTTCAGGCTGTTGTCATCGTCTCCACGCAGCAGGTCCATCAGCTTGCCTGACAGAATCGGCCGCAGCTCTGAGGCGTCTTCGATCCGCTGTTTCTTGACCTCTGCACGCAGCTCTTCTACCAGTGTCATAACCGTATTGACGCCTACGTCAGCACCGATCAGAATTTCTTCGAGCTCCTCGTAGAACTCCTCATCAATTTTTTTGCGACGGGTAATCAGATCTGCTACCTTCTCGACGAACCCTTGACGTGTCTTCTCCAGTCCGTCGCGGAATTGCTTGGTTACACTCTCCGTTTTGCTGGCGATGCTTTCTTTTAGTTTTCTAAAAAAGCTCATTGTCTTCCCCCACTCCACTCATATTGCAAAGCTTGTTCATCACTTTCTCTGTCGTGTCAGGCTACATATAGTTGCGTTCAACCGCAACTCTCCTGCATTAAGCAATCTCCGCTTCCTCATCCTCCAGCTTCACCGACACCAGCTTGGATACGCCGCCTTCTTCCATCGTGACCCCGTATAGCACATCTGCTTCCTCCATTGTGCCTTTCCGGTGGGTAACAACAATGAATTGCGTCTGCTCTGAGAACTCACGCAAATACTGGGCAAAACGTACCACATTGGCTTCATCTAGTGCGGCTTCGACCTCATCCAGTACACAGAACGGTACCGGCTTGACCTGCAGAATGGCGAAGAGTAGGGCCATTGCTGTAAGTGCACGCTCTCCACCGGAGAGCAGCTGCAAGTTCTGCAGCTTCTTCCCTGGTGGCTGAGCGACAATGTCGATTCCCGTATCCAGCATATGGTCTGGGTCCAGCAGCTGCAGATCGGCTCGGCCTCCGCCAAACAGCTTCGTGAACACAGTCCCGAACTCCTTGCGGATGGCATCAAAGGTCTGCTTGAAGCGCTTCGACATTTCCTCTTCCATCTCACGGATCACGTGATACAAGGTTGTCTTAGCTTCCACGAGGTCATCCTTCTGGCCACTCAGGAACGTGAAGCGTTCATGTACACGCTGATATTCCTCAATAGCGCCCAGGTTGACTTCACCAAGTGTAGAAATACTGCGCTTCAGACGCTGTACTTCCATCTGCGTGGCAGGGACATCTTCTGGAACCGGGTAACGCTGTTTCGCCAGTTCATAGCTCAGCTCGTAATCGTCGCTCAGTTTGCGCAGAATGTTGTCCAGTTCCACATCGAGTCTACCAACAGCTACCTCTGTAGAGCGCAGTTTGTCATCCACGACCTTCAGCGCCTGCCGCTGATCCTTAGTCTCGCCTTCTTCCAGCTCCAGCTTGCGGGTCAACGCAGACCGCTCAGCACGGGAGAAATCCAGTTTCCCGGCTGTTTCTTCCTTCTTGATCCGGTAGCTGTTCATATCTTCCTTCTGCTTGACGGCTTTAAGCTCATTGTCGGCAAGATCTTGTTCAATCGTATTCAGCAAATTCCGATTCTGACGCAGTTCTTTATCCTGTGAGCCGACATCCTGTCTCATCCGGCGGAGCTGTTCCTCCAGGGAGAAAATCTCCTGATCGAGCTTCCCTTCCGCGACCTTCATACTAGTCAGCTTGCTCTGTAGCTCTTCCTTGGCTGATTCGTTCGCTTTGCGAGCAGATTCGGCATTGCGGATGGCCTCATGAGCATCCTTCTCTTCCTTTTCCAGCCGTTCCAGCTCGGCCGTAGCCTGCTTGCGCGACTCTTCCAGGTTGCGAGCTTCAGTCTCAAAGCTGCTGCGTTGTGCGCCAGCACTTTCAACCTGTTCCAGCACATGACGCAGCTCCTGCTCCAGCTGTTTCAAGTCGCCGGAAACACGTTGTTCTTCAAGCCGCTTCTCGTCCCCGCCATGGCGCAGATCCTCCAGCTTCGTGCTAGCCTTCTCCTGCTCCTCGCGAAGACGGTCAATGCCCTGCTTCAGCTTGACAATCTGCCGTTCCGTCTCTTCAATCTCGCCGCTCAGCTGATCCAGCTGACGTTTACGGCTCAGCAAGCTATTGTTCTTCTTGTGCTGACTACCACCGGTCATCGAACCGCCGGCATTAACAACATCGCCTTCAAGGGTTACGACCCGGTAGCGATACTGACATTTCGCCGCAATCCGGTTGGCTTGCTCCAGACTTTCGGCAATGACCACATTGCCAAGCAAACTGCCCACGATGTTGGCATATTGGTCATCGAAGCCGACAAGTTCGGAACCGATCCCGACAAAGCCCTCTGCACCTTCCACCAGGCTACGGTCACTACCCGTAATCTGCCGTGGACGGATAACATCGAGTGGCAAGAACGTTGCCCGACCAAGCTGGCGCTGCTTCAGAAAAGCAATCGCTTGACGGGATACCGCCTCATTCTCCATCACGACATGCTGTAAAGACGCTCCCATGGCGGTCTCTACTGCCAGCTCTAAATTCTCAGGTACCGAGATCAGCTCGGCAACGGCACCGTGCACCCCGCTCAGTTGGCCTTTACGGGCACCCCTGAGCACTTCTTTGACCCCAAGCATGAAGCCATCGAAGTCATCCTGCATTTCCTTCATGGTCTCATGACGAGAGACCTGAGCTTCTCGCTTCTGTTCCCACTTGCGTAAGCCCGCTCCGGTCTCTTCGATCAACTTCTGCCGCTTGCTGAGCTGCTCGCTCTCGGAAATATAGGCATTGCGCAGCTCGCCAAGCTCCTTGCCGAGAAGAGCAATCTTATCCTTGAGCCCCTTCTGGGCAGAAATCAACTCTTCATGGCGAACATTCCACTTGTCGCCTTCTTCCTCGCTGCGACTCATCCGCCGTTCCAGGTTCTCCTTCTGCTGATCCGCATAACGGATTTCATTGCGGGCCTGGGCCATAAGGTTCATCAGCTCCAGCAAGGCGCTTTTGAGCTTCTCTTCCTTACTTTGGCTGATACCGTCCGCAACGCCTTCCAGCTTCGCTTCTTCATCACTCAGTTGGCCCCGCAGCTCAGCCAGCGCCAGCCTGGACTGCTCCAGCTTCTGCTCCAAGGCAGCCAGCTCACGCTGACGATCCGCTGAACGCTCACCTACAGAACCGAGCGTAAGCAGTAACTGTTCACGGTTGCTTTCCAGGTTCCGGTGACGTTCTTTAAGCACCTCGCCCAAGCCTTCGCTTTTCTCATAGGCTTCACTGTAGCGCAGTAACTGCTCCTGCTGCTCCTCAACCTGTGCCTCAAGCGCTCGCAGGGCGGATCGACCGCTCTCAAGCTTCGCATCATGAGCAGAGACTACTGTCGCCAGCTCTAACTGCTCGTCACGCAGCTTTTCAAGCTTCGCATTGCCTTCCTGCCAGGACGTATGAATGCCTTCAATCTGATGCACATAGACCGAGATTTCCAGCTGTTTCAACTGCTCACGCAGTTCCTTGTAGCGGATCGCCTTCTCGGATTGCTCCTTCAGCGGACCCACCTGATCCTCCAGCTCACTAAGCAGGTCATGGATACGGAGCAGGTTCTGCTCAGTCTCATCCAGCTTGCGGCCAGCATCCTTCTTGCGCGATTTGTATTTGACAATACCTGAGGCTTCTTCGAAGATTCCTCGCCGATCCTCGGAACGGGTACTGAGAATCTCCTCAATCCGGCCTTGTCCAATAATGGAGTATGCTTCCCGTCCGATCCCTGTGTCCATGAACAATTCCGTGATGTCCTTCAGGCGGCAGGACTGCTTATTGATCAAATATTCACTTTCTCCGCTGCGGTGAACACGCCGGGTTACTGTGACCTCGCTGAAATCAAGCGGCAGCGTATGGTCTTCATTGTCCAGCGTCAGCGAGACTTCACCGTAATTCACTGCTTTGCGTGCATCGCTTCCGGCAAAAATGATATCTTCCATCTTGCCACCGCGCAGCGATTTGGCGCTTTGTTCACCAAGCACCCAGCGGATGCCGTCGGAGATGTTACTTTTGCCGCTGCCGTTAGGCCCAACTACAGCCGTAATCCCGCGTACAAACTCCATTTCCGTCTTGTCGGCAAATGATTTAAAGCCCGCTAATTCAATCCGTTTCAAAAACATGACTCGCCAATCACCTCTGACCCATTATACCATAGCGTTCAGCACCCTAAAACAATCTCACCTGTGCCTGTGTTTCTTTAGTTTCTTATATTTCAAAAAAAAGAGCAGCAACGGTCTGACCTCCGCCTATACGCCGGCATTCAGACCATTGCTGCTCTCTCCCATCGGCCACCACTTTCGAAGTGGTAGCAGGTGCATTATCAGGCACCGTCTTCCTTGAGACGCAACAGCGCCGCTGCTGCTGCTTGCTGCTCCGCTTCTTTCTTGGAGCGTCCGCTTCCCCGGCCAAGTGAACGGCTGGCCATGTATACCTCGGAGACAAATTCGCGCTCATGCGCAGGTCCCCGTTCTTCAATGATCCGATATTCCAGCGTACCCATGTTGTGATGCTGAATCAGTTCCTGCAGTTCCGTCTTGAAATCGCTAATCTGCATCTGAAGCTTGCCGTCCGTTTCCACAAGAGGGAAGACATGGTTATCCAGGAAGGAGCGTGCTGCCTCCAACCCCTGATCCAGGTAAAGCGCTCCCACGAAAGATTCGAACACATCTGCAAGCAGGGCAGGGCGAGTACGTCCACCCGTAAGTTCTTCCCCTTTTCCCAGGAGCACATACCGTCCAAAGCCCAGACTTTCAGCGAACTTGACCAATGATGGCTCGCAGACAATTGCGGCCCGCAGCTTGGTCAGTTCTCCTTCTGGCCTGTCCGGCAGCAGATTATACAGATACTCGGAGACTGTCAGCTCCAGGACAGCGTCGCCCAGAAATTCCAGACGTTCATTGTCCTGATGCTGATTAAATCGGTGTTCATTCACGTATGACGCATGGGTAAAGGCCTGCTTCAGAAGCACAGAATCGTGAAATTGGATTTGAAGTTGATGCTGTAACTGCTTCAGGTCTCCTTTCACCGCACTGTCCCCTTACTGATTGAATTTTTTCAAAATAACGGTTGCGTTATGTCCACCGAATCCGAATGAATTCGACATTACAATGTTCAAGTCCGCTTTGCGCGGAACATTCGGTACATAATCAAGATCGCATTCCGGGTCTTGATTGTCCAGGTTGATGGTTGGTGCAATCATACCGTTCTGCAGAGAAAGCCCACAGATGATTGCTTCCACCCCGCCAGCTGCGCCGAGCAGGTGACCTGTCATCGACTTAGTGGAACTGATGGCTACCTTGTAAGCATGATCTCCAAGTGCCTTCTTAACAGCTTCAGTCTCCGACTTGTCCCCAACCGGAGTCGATGTACCATGAGCATTGATGTAATCAATCTCCTCTGGCTTAATGCCAGCATCGCGGATGGCCATCTTCATGCAGCGTGCCGCTCCGTCTGGATCTGGCTCTGTCATGTGATGCGCGTCACCACTGAGACCGTAACCAATGACTTCCGCGTAAATCTTCGCGCCGCGCTTTTGTGCATGCTCCAGCGATTCAAGAATCAGGATTCCTGCGCCCTCACCCATGACAAACCCGTCACGGTCAGTGTCAAACGGACGGCTTGCCTTCTCTGGCTCGTCGTTGCGTGTCGACATCGCTCTCATTGCACAGAAACCGGCCATACCTGTCGGGCGAATAGTCGCTTCTGCACCGCCACAAATCATAGCATCCGCATCCCCGCGTTGGATCAACCGTAGAGATTCCCCAATAGAATGGCTACCCGTTGCACAAGCAGTTACTGTTGTTGTGTTCGGGCCCTTAGCGCCGAGGTTGATAGATACTTGTCCAGATCCCATGTTGGCGATCATCATCGGGATGAAGAACGGGCTGACACGTTTAGGTCCCTTCTCAAGCAGAAGGTTATGTTGATCTTCCCATGTACCAAGTCCGCCAATCCCTGAACCGACAGCTACGCCAATCCGCTCAGCGTCGATATCTTCGCCAATCTTCAGGCCACTATCCTTCAGTGCCTCTTCGCCGGCTGCTACTGCAAACTGTACAAACCGGTCCATCTTGCGGGCTTCTTTGCGGCCAAAGCGCTCTTCCGGATCAAAATCTTTAATAGAAGCTGCAATTCTCGTTGGGTATTCACTAACATCAAATGCTTCCACCAAGGACACTCCGGATTTGCCATTCATAAGACTGTCCCAGAAGGTATCCAGATCCTTGCCCAATGACGTCACTACGCCCATTCCGGTAATAACCACTCTATGACTCAAACGCAATCACCTCATCTGTTAACTGTAAAATCAAACTTATATAAACTGCAATTTCCGCAGCAGAATAACGCATCTGCGGTTCAGTAATTATCTTCATAAGCGGCGCTCATAAGCACCTGCAAAGCCCATTAAGATGCAAAAATGAGGAGAAGTCCCGCCTTAGCAGGATCGGGACTCTCAATCATATGACTCTAGGTATGAGATTGTATGTACTTCACAACTTCACCCACGGTCGTAATCTTCTCTGCATCTTCATCAGAGATTTCCATATCGAATTCATCTTCCAATTCCATAACCAATTCTACTACATCAAGAGAATCAGCACCTAAATCATCTTTGAAAGACGCTTCTAATGTTACCTCAGCTTCATCGGCACCTAAGCGGTCGATGACAATGCGCTTTACACGCTCCAATACATCGGACATCCGGTTCACCTCCTCTTTTGGTATTATACGAGATATGAAGTCAAAATGCCATAGACGGTTATAAACGCTTTCCGGCTTCCTCAAATCCCTTGTCCAGCAAGGCTTTGGACCCATTTCGGGGCTTACATGTACATACCGCCATCCACATGAAGTGTCTGACCTGTCATGTAAGCAGCCCCTTCGGAAGCCAGGAATACTGTCGCATTAGCGATGTCTTCCGGCCGTCCCAGGCGAGCCAGCGGAATACCTTCCACCAGTCCGCTGCGGACTTCCTCGGACAGCTCACGGGTCATATCGGTATCAATGAAGCCCGGTGCGATACAGTTCACGGTAATTCCCCGTGAGGACAGTTCACGCGCCGCAGACTTCGTCAGGCCGATAATGCCTGCTTTGGCTGCCGAGTAATTGCTTTGACCAGGATTCCCTGTCACACCCACAACCGAGGAGATGTTAATGATCCGTCCGTAACGTTGTTTCATCATCGGACGTGTAGCTGCCTTCAGACAGTTGAACACGCCTTTGAGATTCGTTTCGATGACCTGATCGAACTCTTCCTCTTTCATGCGCATAATCAGATTATCCCGGGTAATGCCAGCGTTATTGACAAGAATGTCAATCCGCCCCCAGGTGTCCAGCACCTCTTTCACGAGCTGGTCTGCCTGCTGAGCATTGCCGACATTGCCCCGAAGAGCTATGCCCTCCGAGCCCAGCTCGACAATCCGCGCCACAGTCTCCTGTGCCGCTTCTTCACTGCCGGCGAAGTTGACGGCCACCTTCACGCCTTGCTCCGCCAGCGCCAGCGCAATGCTGCGACCAATGCCGCGCGAAGCGCCGGTAACGAGGGCTGTCTGGCCCCGTAATGCTGAGAACATAGTTTTATCCCCTTTCATTAGATATGCTTCCTGCTATTATCACACCTAATCAGCGAGCAGCTTACCAGGATGTTTGCGCACTCTCCAGGCTATTGATGTTGACGAGCTTAACGCTCTTGTCAATTTTACGGATCAAGCCTGTCAGTACGCTGCCGGAACCAATCTCTACAAAAGTGTCTACACCTTCGCTAATCATCCACTCTACACTATCATGCCACAATACTGGTGAATACACCTGACGAACCAGCAATTCACGAATTTCTTCAGGATCACTGACCGGTGATGCTGTGACATTGACAACGACAGGGACGGATGGCGTATTGAACGTAATATTCTTCAGTTCGTCGGCCAGACGATCCGCCGCTTCTTTCATTAAAGAAGAATGGAACGGTCCGCTGACTTCGAGTGGAATGGCCCGCTTACCGCCGGCTTCCTTGACGCGTTGCACAACGCTCTCTACGCCGGCTTGAGAGCCAGATACAACGATCTGTCCCGGGCAATTCACATTTGCCAGTTCTACCAGACCACTTTCTTCAGAAATACTGCGGCACAGTTCTGCCAGCGCTTCACGCTCCGCACCAAGCACCGCGGCCATAGCCCCTTGTCCACCTGGTACAGCTTCTTCCATGAAGCGACCGCGCAGGCGCACAAGTCTAACGGCATCCTCGTAGGACAGAACACCTGCCGCTACAAGCGCGCTATATTCCCCAAGACTGTGACCAGCCACATAATCCGGCTTCACACCAAGTCCGCGTAGCGCCTCAAGATACGCCACACTCGCTGTCAGCAGCGCAGGTTGAGTGTTCACTGTCTGCTTCAAATCACTGTCCGGGCCTTCGAATACCAGCGTGCTCAGTGGAAATCCGAGTACCTCGTCCCCCTTGTCGAATACTGCACGACTATCCGAGATTGCCTCATACACATCTTTACCCATGCCAACTGCCTGCGCACCTTGCCCGGGAAAGACAAATGCAATTTTACCCATAATGTTGATCCCCTTCCCGTAAAAGGTAGCAGCCAAACTCCGCGCGGTCTACCCTTTATCTTCTTCAGTTCAACGTTATATTACCATACCAGAACGGATGCGCCCCATGTGAGGCCTCCGCCGAAGCCGACCATAAGTACTTTGTCGCCTTCCTTCATCCGGCCTTCTTCCGCCGCTTCAACCAGTGCAAGCGGGATGGAAGCTGCCGATGTATTGGCATATCTATCTACATTGATTACACATTTCTCTGGTGGCAAGTCCAACCGCTGCATGGCCGACTGAATGATACGGATATTCGCCTGATGCGGCACGAACAGATCCACATCTTCTTTGCTCAGACCAGCTTTGGTAAGCACGCGTTCTGTAGCCGTCCCCATGATGCGGACCGCGAACTTGAACACTTCACGACCATTCATGTAGATGTAGTGCTTCTTGTCCTCCACAGTGCTATGCGAAGCTGGGAGACGGGACCCGCCCGCTTCTTGTTTGAGAAGATCGCCGCCGGAACCTTCAGCACCGAGATCAAAGGACTGGAAGCCGCGACCTTCCGGCACCTCACCGATAATTACCGCACCCGCACCGTCACCGAACAGCACGCAAGTGTTGCGATCAGTATAATCCGTAATACGAGAAAGCGTGTCGGCGCCAATAATCAACGCGTTGTTGTACATTCCGTTCTGAATAAAGCCCACAGCTGTTGCCAGACTGTATACGAAGCCTGAACAAGCAGCGGACAAATCGAAGGCTGCAGCACCTTTCGCTCCAAGCTTATCCTGCAGAATGCAGGCTGTCGAAGGAAATGAACTGTCTGGCGTAATCGTTGCTACGATAATCAGATCCAGATCTTCCGCCTTCATCCCAGCGGATTCCAGCGCTTTCAGCGAAGCTTCATACGCCAGATCAGAGGTTGCTTCATGTGGAGCTGCAATATGGCGTTCCCGAATACCTGTCCGGCTCACAATCCATTCATCATTGGTGTCCACGATCTTTTCCAGGTCACTGTTGGTCAGGATCTTCTCGGGCACATACTTTCCTGTTCCAATAATCCCAACTGGCCGCAAATTCTTCATCTAGTCACTCACTTCCCGCTAATTTCCTTGGATATGCTTGGCACAAGATCAGCCTGAAGTGCAATGCGCGCCTGACGGACCGCATTCTTGACCGCATTGCCGTCGGATGAACCATGGCCTTTGACGACCAGTCCACTAAGACCGAGCAGCGGCGCACCGCCGTGTTCCTTGTAATCCATCTTGCCTTTGAGACTCCGCAGTTCAGGCATCAGCATCGCTGCACCGAGCTTGGTCTTAAGCGATTTGCTGAATTGCTCCTTCAAAAGTGAGAAGATCGCCCCTGCTGTCCCTTCCAGCGATTTCAGCAATATATTGCCAGCAAAGCCGTCACAGACGAGCACGTCGCAGTTGCCTGTCAGTACATCACGTGCTTCAACGTTCCCCATAAAATGAATACCTGGCACATTCTCCAGCAGCGGATAGGCTTCCTTCGTCAGTTCATTGCCCTTCCCTGGCTCTGTACCTACGTTAAGTAACCCGACTCGCGGCTTGGCAATTCCATGCACCTTGTTGCGGTAGATGCTGCCCATCAGGGCGTACTGTGCCAAATGCTGAGGCTTGGCATCCATATTGGCGCCAAGATCCAGAGCAAGCACACCGACATCGTCCAGCGTTGGTATCATCGGTGCCAGTGCAGGACGCTCGATGCCTTCCATCCGACCTACAACCAGTAACCCGGTAGTCATAAGAGCCCCCGTATTACCGGACGAGATCATGGCGTCGGCTTCTCCTTCGCGCACCATACGTCCGGCAACGACCATCGAGGAGTCCTTTTTGCGTCGTACCGCTCTTACAGGTTCTTCATCTGCCTCAATAACCTCTCCTGCATGACGCACCGTCACGTTAGACGGCATATTCTTCAGCAGTGGTAACAGTCTGGCCTCATCTCCGACGAGCACCAGCTGTGTATCCTGCCACTCCGCGGCCGCGGACAATGCACCCTCTACGTTACATTCAGGAGCATTGTCCCCGCCCATGGCATCAATGGCGATCCGCACTGCGGTTTCCCCCTTCGCTGTTTTCTTCAACTGCAGACCGATACACGATAAAATGGCCCTGAAACACCATTTCCTCACCAACATATGTGAATACATCCACTTCAGCCTTACCGCCACGCCCGGCGAGCGAACGCACCTGAGCTTTGGCAATACATTTCTCACCCAGATGAATCATACGCAAGAAACGAATATCAGCTGAAGCCGTCAGGGCAATCTCATCGTTGATCACGGCTACTGCAAGCGAATTGGCTTGGGCGAATACGTAATGTCCGCGTGCAATGCCATTTCTGGAGAAGACATGATCCTCACGAATCTCAAATATGGAAATGCCGCTCCTGTCGAGCTGCAAGTCTACTATATCCCCGACCACTTCATCCGCAGGCAGTGAGCGCACCTGATCATAGGAATGCTCAGCCATCTGCTTCATACGCTCACGCAGCTCCGGAATTCCTAGCTCCATTCGATCCAGACGAACCGTCTGGATACTTACCTTCAACTGCCGGGTCAATTCCCGATCAGTCATGAAAGGATTGCTTCCGATAATCTGAAGCATATGCTGCTGACGATCCTTTTTAGACATCCGCTCGATGGCGACTCACCTCCTGGCACGTGCTGAAGACAAAAGCATCCGGCCACACAATGACCGCTGTCCATATGGATATAAAATCTTATAAGTTCATTTTAGAACCAGGTACTAATATGTAGTATAAAGCATGCCGCCGGAAAAATAAAGCATTGACTTCCAGAGCGGCTTCTCATCTGTATCTATACTATGTAACTTGAGGTTAAAAGAAACGCCCTCCTCTTATAATAAAAGGAGAGCGCTCGTCATCTCGCCAAAAACTATTGCTTGATGATTTCTCTTGCTTTGTACGTTCCGCACACTTTGCATACGTGGTGAGCAAGCTTCAATTCTCCGCATTGTTCACATTTAACCATGCCCGGCACAGCCAATTTAAAGTGAGTGCGACGTTTGTCACGGCGTGTCTTGGACGTTCTACGTTGAGGTACTGCCATGTGATTCCACCTCCTAATTTGTTTTAACCCGCGAAGCGCGGAAGACAGGTTCATTCAATGTATCATTTGAAAAAGTCTTTCAACCCAGCAAGTCGAGGATCGACTACTGTGTTGTCGCAACTGCAGGTGCCTTCGTTCAAATTTTGTCCGCAAGTCTGACAAAGACCAAGACAGTCTGCCTTGCACAATGCCGAATCCGGCAAGTGCAGTACGAAAGTTTCTTCCAGGTACGGAACAAGATCCACAATCTCGTCCTTAACGTAGATGAGTTCATCATCTTCGTCTTCCTCCGGAAGATCTGGCTGCTTCAGCCACTTGAAAGTCTCGGCAAAAGGAATCTTCAAATGACTATGAGCCTCATTGAGACAGCGGCCACATAACATGTCCACATCTCCACTCAGCGTACCCACCACGTTCACCTGATCGGTACCCGCGGGCAGCGCATTAAGGTTAACTGAGAGGGGGCTAATGTCCAGAATATCCTTACGCCCTCTGACTACCTCGCTTACATCCATAGTTTCATGGATCTGCAAGGGTTCGTCGGCATTCGCAATTTTGCGAAAGTGAATCTTCATCAGTATCACTCCAAACAAACAAAAATTATTATACCTAGCATTGGTTAGCTTTGTCAACCATTTTCCCTTTATATTGTTTCAGAAAAGACGGAGAATTATGATATAACTATTGGCAGGAGCCAAAAGCCGACTATTATAACAATACAGGAGTGAGGTACCGGTGACAACGGTAGGTATTATTGCAGAATACAATCCTTTACATAACGGGCATGTTCATCATTACAGAGAGGCGAAAAAACTCTCCGGGGCCGAGCACACTATCGTAGTGATGAGCGGCCCCTTCACCCAGCGCGGCGAGCCGGCGGCGGTGAGCAAGCAAGCCCGGACAGAGATGGCGCTCCATATGGGCGCCGATCTCGTGATTGAGCTGCCGGTGGCCTATGCCGTTCAACCGGCAGAATGGTTCGCCTACGGGGCCGTGGCCCTGCTGGAAGCGACCGGGGTCGTGGACAGCCTGTGCTTCGGGTCCGAAGCAGGCACTTTGGGCTCGCTGCTGCCCCTCGCGGCATACCTTGCCGAAGAGAGCAGCGAGCTTCAGAGCGAAATCCGCCGCCGCATGGCGCTCGGAGAGAGCTTCCCCGCCGCCTACAGCGCAGCGGCGGCGGCCGCCTGGGAAGGGTTTCTCCTGGGAGAGGAGAAACCGGAAACCGGCGCGGCTGAGCTTCTGCGCCAGCCGAACAACAGCCTCGGCTTGCATTACCTCATCGCCCTCCGGCGGCTAAAGAGCAAGATCACTCCGCTTACTGTGCCGCGGACCGGCGCAGGCTTCCATGATCCGCTAGAGCCTGGCTCCTCGATCGCCAGCGCCACGGCTATCCGCCGGCTGCTGCAGGAAGGTGGTTCTCCGGCGCCATATATGCCGGAATACAGCCTGTCCATCCTGGAGCGCGAAGTCGCGGCTGGCCGCGGCCCACTGGACTGGGAGAGCTTCCGCAGCCCTCTGCTCCATCTGCTCTCCACCCGCACCGCAGACGAGCTGCGGGCCTTCCATGACATGAATGAAGGGCTGGAGAACAGACTGCTGCGCGTCATGCCTGAGCTGGAGCAGTTCCGGGTAGAGGACCTGCTTCAAGCGGTGAAGAGCAAACGCTACACCCGTACTCGCCTTCAGCGCCTACTACTCCATCTTTTGCTGGGGCATAGCAAGGAGGAATTGGCCTCTACCGTATTGGCTGAGGGTCCCGGCTACATCCGTGTGCTCGGATTTCGGGAAAGCGGTCGGCCCCTGCTCAAAAAAATGAAGCAAAGCGCCTCCCTGCCCGTCGTCCTGCGACCTGCGCTTTGCCCTCATCCTCAGCTTACCCGTGATATTCAGGCCGCTACTGCATATGCTGGTGCCTTCAGGCAGCCACTGCGTGCGGACCTATACCGCGATTATCTGGAGCCTCCGGTCAGGGTTTGACCGGAAGCTTTTTCATATAGTCCAGTGCTTCTGTGAGCGTAGATACGGGTACCAGCTTCATGGCTGTGCTGATCTTGTCTGCTTTCTCCTTAGCCTCATCGTAATTCTTAACAGGCACGAAGAAAAACTCCGCTCCAGCCCGGTCGGCAGCTACAATTTTGTGTTTCACCCCGCCGATTGGTCCTACCGTGCCATCTGCATCGATGGTGCCAGTTCCGGCTACCCGGTGGCCTTTGGTAAGATCACCAGGCGTCAAACGGTTGTAGATTTCCATAGTAAACATCAGACCTGCCGAAGGACCGCCAACATCAGTGTTTACAAAGCTTACGCTTTTGCCAGGGTCCTTGGGCTCCACCCTCTGAACCGCACCAATGACCACACCAAGGCCTGGACGTCCAGCCGCCGCGTCTTTATCTTTGACCTCCACAAGCGTAACTTCTTCCTCCAGCTTCTTGTCCCCACGCTGCAATGTAACTTTCACCTTATCGCCAATACTCCGCTTAGATAGCAGGGTAGAAAGGGCCGCCGGATCGGTTACCGCATGGTCATCCACATTCAATATCTTGTCTCCCGGCTGGAACTGGCTCTTATTGTCCTGGTTAGGAACAGAGAACACGTAGAGATAGTCCGTAATGTCTTTATACGGAATGCCTGCTGCATGATACGCCGCCTGCACTGCCAAGGACTGAGAGCTGTTCATATAGTAGACCTGCTCGGCTGCATATTCCGCTTCCGTCTTATCTCCAAGCCGCGTATCCTTGCGGGCAATCTCTGCATTGCTGTTGAACATGTTGGCCACGAGCAACGCCACATTGGCATAACTGGCCGAAACCGTCGTCATCATGAAGGTTCCTTGTTCGGCGGGATCACCATTCTCCACCTTAATCATCGGAGCGACCTCCGAAGCGCTGCCCGGCTGGTACATGATGTATGGCGTACTCATAAATACAAATACATAAACGACCACAATAAACGTGCAAAGGTAGACTATAGAGCGAAGTCCTGCCCGGCGCTTCAGTTGTTTCACGGTTGTTCCCTTCTTTCCCCTGACTATAGCCTAAAACATATAAATCCTTATATTTTCAAAAAAACACCGCCACCAGCCTTTGGCATGACGGTTGTCTCCCCTGCATAAATTGATAACATTACTACCCTGTCCTAAGTTATGAAGAGGTGATCCCAGAAATGAACACTAAAATACGCAGGCTTGGCTCCCGGTCCATCCCGTTTCTCTCCGGGATGCTGGCCATTCTCCTCGCCGCTGCCATCGTGGCTTCGCCGGAGTCGTCCTTTGCAGCCTCGCTACAAGGGCTGAAGCTCTGGTGGAGCCTCGTCTTCCCGGCGCTGCTGCCTTTCCTGATGCTGTCAGAGATGCTGACCGCATCCGGCTTTGTTCACGGCATAGGCGTGCTGCTAGAACCGCTTATGACCCGGGTCTTTCGGCTGCCCGGAGCCGGGGGCTGGACGCTAGCCCTCGGTGCCACCGCCGGATTCCCCGGCGGTGCTGGCGGCGTCCTCCAGCTTCACAAGCAGGGCAGCCTTACCGGTAAAGAAGCGGGAAGACTCGCCTCGCTCGTCCATTTTGCAAGCCCTGTAACGCTGCTTATCGTTATCGGAGCAGCGCTGCTGCACCATCCAGCAGCAGGATATAGCCTGCTGGTTCTGCATTGGCTCGGAGGCCTGCTGGCAGGCTTCACTGCCGCCCGGCTGGGGTGGCAGCTCTCAACGCCTGCTGTTTCAGTCACCGTATCACACAACAAACGCGACTCTCTATATCATCGGGTCACAAATGCTGCTGCACATGCCCGGGCACAGGATGGCCGAAGCTTCGGCAAGCTACTAGGCGAAGCTGTAGGCACTGCAGTACAAAATCTGATGGTCGTAGGCGGTTTTATTATTATTTTCGCCGTGATCATCAACATTCTGGTCCGCTTATTCCCCTGGCTCCCCGCAGCACTGCCAGCCAGTCTGCTAGAGCTTCACCTGGGTGCCCAGGCTTTGACCGGCATGACTGGCACAGCTGGTGCCACCGTTTCAGTTACGAACGGAGTACCTAGTATTCTGGGCTTCGCCTTGTTGTCGGCGGCGCTGGGCTGGAGCGGCATCTGTGCACAGCTTCAGGTGCTGACACTGCTAAAACCGGCAGGCATACGGTTCCTGCCCTTCGCAGCAGTCCGTCTACTGCATGGCGGCTATGCTTTTGTATTAACTCTGCTGCTCTGGAAGCCTCTGATGTCACTGCAAGAGAAGACTCTGCCAGCTTTTATGGGAACACAAACTCTGCCCGCCGGAGACGTACAGACTTATATGTTATGGAGCGCATTCCCACAGCTGCTCGGTTTGCAAACCGCTCTGTTGGTCCTGCTCATGCTGCTTTCTGGTGCAGTGTACCTCTTTACTTTACTTCGTCGACATTCCGGTTGAATTTCAGCTTCATCGCCCGCTCTACCTCTGGTGTGACGAATTCCGTGACATTGCCGCCAAAATGGGCAATTTCCTTCACCACGCTGGAACTCAGATACGAATATTTCGGGTTAGTCATCATAAAAATAGTCTCCGCAGTCGGACTAAGACTATGGTTAATGGAAGCATTCTGCAGTTCGTATTCAAAATCCGTTACGGTGCGTATTCCACGTACGATGACCTGTGCATCTTTTTGCCGGACATAGTTAACTAACAGATCCCTGAAACTGTCGATCTCCACGTTAGGAATGTCCGCTGTAGCCTGGCGCAGCAGGTCAGTACGTTCCTCCACTGTAAACAGCGGATTTTTGCTTAAATTGTTCAGCACTGCCACGATCAGACGGTCAAACTGCTTGGCCGCACGATGAATAATATCCATATGCCCCATGGTGACCGGATCAAACGTTCCCGGATATATGGCAATGCGCTCTTTTCTAATTGGCTGACTCATCCTGTTCCTCCCCACCACTTCCGGTTTCATCCGGTCCAGCGGCTTCATACTGATAAATCGCGACTGTTGTTTCCCCGTACACAGCCTGCCGCGCTCTGTAGAATCCCTTGATATCCTCAGGGTAGTCATATCCTGACTCATGCTCAAGGACAATCGTCGCATCTTCTTCCAACAGCCCTTTTTCGGCCAGAGCCAGCATCAGTTCCTCCCCATGCTTCAGCCTGTAGGGCGGGTCCAAAAACACTAGATCGAACCGTCTCCCCCGCTTTTCCAAAGCGCTAATCGCTCTGCCCGCATCATTTCGGTATACTTCTGCCTGACCCTCAAGCTTGGTTGCCTTCAGATTGGCACGCACAGTGTCTATGCTTTTAGGCTCCATGTCTACAAATACGGCGTTGTCCATACCTCTGCTCAGGGCCTCTATCCCCAATCCGCCTGTACCGGCAAACAAATCAAGCGCCGATCCCCCGTCAAAATAAGGGCCAATCATGCTGAATATCGCTTCCTTGACCTTGTCGGTTGTTGGCCTTGTCCCACTTCCCGGAACACTTTTGAGGGGCCTCCCCTTTGCACTTCCCGATACCACTCTCACGATTTTGCTCACCTGCTTATATCTCTGTTTATTATGCCAAAAAGGGCACAAGTTCACGCCTATCGTACCACATTCGCCCGCCGAAATAAAAAGTTTGTATCATTATGTCGGATCGAGCGGTCTCCCATCTTTTCCAAGCAATTTCTCAAGTCGTATGTATAAGAACGAGCAAGCCGGGACATCATGTAATTATCGACATCACAAAATGTCGTAGACAACCGCGGAGCAGGCTTACGTTTCCCCATAAGCTCTTCGTCCGGTTTCTCCTCTCCCATGAAAGGGCACTCCGAAAGGGGTGCCCGATTTTTCGTTTACGAACCCTTACGTAGCAAGGGGATTTCATTTTCAATACACCAAATTTATATTTACATGAGTCCATTTTATGAGCCCCTATTTATAAAACACCATTTACGATTTTCCATAAGAATGTTAACTTTGTACGATGGACAAAAGAAAGCAGATACAAAGCACTCTAGTTGCAAAATGTACCACTCGGCACTCTAACTGCAAAATGTGCCACTCGAATAAAACGGAGATCGCCTTGTACCTCACCAAAGTGTAAATAACGGCATTTTTGTACCTTAAATTGTGTGAAAATGATGATGAGCTCAAATTAAGAGCATTTTTGCACCTTAAATCTTCTGATATCATGCTTTTATCCGGAATCTCCATAAAATAGCATGCAAAAATGCCCTTATTCCATTAATTTGGTCCAAAAAGGTAAAAATAAGGTACGAAATTGCCCTTAGTTAGGAACAGCGCGAGCTAGGCCAACTTTACGATGCAATTGATGCAAATAGATGAATCGATGAAATAAATGAAATAGATTAAATAAATGAAATAGATTAAATAGATTAAATAAATGAAATGGATTATATAAATGCACACAAAAAACGGATGCTGTCCTCCATTGAGGATATCACCCGTTTTTGCCACCTCGTTTTGCCACCTAATGATATTCGCCAAATTCTGAATGTTCTATAGCTGATTGCTGCACCGGTAGCCAACTATTAATGGTTTTTAATTGCACATAATTATCACTGATTGTTAATTGTATATTGTCTTGTGCCCCTCTATGTTCTTCTTCGCACATCCCCAAATGAATCATTGCCCCAGTTCCTGGGTCTACATAAAGTCCTTTCTTGAAAACACTTCCTTGGCTATTTTCCCCTTGATGTATTTGTGAACAAACGATGCAATAATACATACATAATCACCTCTTCATATAATTTTTAATTCAAACATATATTCCGGAGGCTAGGATGCTCCCCCCGATATTCTAGATATGATGAATATTCAGATCGGTCTGATTCTAGTTATTAGTCTGTGGAGTTTGATTCTCGTTAACTTGTGTGATGTGATTCTTATTAGCTTGTGTGGTTTTCTTCTCGTTAGCCTGGTTAGCTCGTGTGGTTTGGTTGTGACCTCCAGATTGGGTAATTTGAACGTAAACTGATTACGTTTGTTGTACCCCATCGGCAAATGCTGCAATACCACTAATAAGAACGGATGAATTGTATGACATCATTTTTGATTTTCACCACCCTAACCTATTTTGAAATCAGCATATGATAAAGTGTTGAGATGAGTGCAGGTCCATTGAGATCGTGTTGAGAAAACTTCAACGCTTGTTGAGAGATATGATGATGACTCGATTTTCAAATCACTGTTAGGAATTATATTCATTCCATAAAAATGGTTAACTGATAACCACAGGCCCCGCACAGAATTGCTTGCTCATTCCTCTGATGCTTTTCCCATCTCGCTGCAAAATGACCTCCGACTTTTTCGTAGCACTGATAACTAGTCAAGGGATACTTAATCATCTGCCCTCACGCTCTCAGCAGGCTTCCATTGCTGCAATATAAAACAAATACCCGTCACCACTTAAGGTTGACGGGTATTTGTCCATGTATCCGGGCAGCTTGCTTCGACGCTTATGATCATTTAGCCATATGTATTAAAAATGAGTATGCTTTACCTTCCACTGTTCCAGTTTTATGAACAACCAAAAAGAATAAATACCTACAGTAATAACGCACAGAATCCACCACTTAATCCAGTTTCCGAAGAGTTGTATTGCAGTACCGTCAAACCTTTGCCGGCGACCATCAATCACGGTATGTTCTACTTTCCAACGGTAAATCATAACGAGCGCCCATTCCGTTTAATAAAAAAACTTCCATTACAGCTTTATGCTTGGTGAGATCGATCTAAAGACTGGATACAACTCAACAAATAACAAATCTACATTTCAAAATATAAATGATAATGATTTTGACAACCTGGATTGAATGCAGCCTTACAGGCAGGGCACGATGAGCCGCAGGCCATGTATTCATGGATGGTTAACTGGTGACCACAAGCCCCGCACAGTATTGCCTGCTCATCTCTCTTATGCTTTCCCCACCTCGCTGCAGCATGACCTCCGACTTCTTCGTGGCACTTGTAACAAGGATAATACGCATCACAGCATGGAAAACGGATCGCAATAATATCTATTGGAGAATGGTAATGCCTGCAGCGGGTTTGGGAATCCATTTGAACCCCGTATACTTTTACGCCATGTATGTTCATGCAATGTTGTTCAGGAGTAACCGACACTTTATCATCCCCTTGGATTTTTTTTCATAGCTCCATACCTTCCAATCGTTTACAATTACATTGGAGGTGAATACATATGTCTCAATTAATAACCTTTATTATTATTTTTGTTCTGCTTACGGTGGGCATTCGTATTTGGATATCCCGGCAAAAATAGAATATGATTAGGTAATTCATAACGAAAGGAGAGACTCCTAAGTTGAATGGCTATTTTCTCATCATTCTAGGCAGTCTGATTATTTCACTGGGCATCTTTACGATTCGCAAGCCCACTTTCGGGTGGAGGATGAACGAAGCTTGGAAAGTTAAAGGTGACTCCGAACCCAGCGAAGCCTATAAGGACATGGCCAAATTCGGAGGTTTAATAACCATCATTCTTGGTTCATTTCTATTCCTGGGAGGCATCCTGAATCTGTTGTGAGATCTTGTGCCAGCCGAATCATGTCGATACACTGCAGGCCGTTCTCGAAGATGGGATCAGGATAATGTCTGATAAAATAATCCCTGTCCACACCTATGATTCTGAAACCGCATTTTTGATAAAGACCTAACTGATGCAGACTGGAATTCCCCGTGCCAATTTCTATCGTTGTATAGCCCTGCGCTTTGGCTCTCGCTATAGCGTGCTGTACCAGTCGTTTCCCAATGCCCTGACCATGAAGATGTTCCACCACCGCTACATTGACCAATTCTACCATTCCTGGCCGGGTTGGAAGCAGCACATACACGCCGACAATTTCCAGCCCGACTAACGCTATGTAACACTCTCCTCTTTCCATGTACCCTTCAATTACTGACACCGAGGGATCGGCCAACAGTAGCAGCTCTATCGGGGGAGCTTCATGCGGTCCCATCTTTCTGATATCCACAACCATGACATCACCTGCTCTCCGTATTAATATTATGACTTCATTCTACCGGGTGTCCATATAAAAAAGCGACCCCACCGAGATCCGGCAGGGTCAAAGTCTATATTATAAGGGGGTCATGTGATTACTATACTCATTCCAGCTTAAATCTACCTGAAAAGAATATAAAGATTTGATTAATTTGCCGGGAATGTCTTAATCCGAAACGAGAATACCATCGAAGCTTTCAGGACCGACACGAACGGTTCCCAGCAATGATGAGGAGACGAAAGCTGTATACACGATCTCCGGTGTGACCGGCGGGTCAAAATCTGCGGCCGAGAAGGTGATAACCTGTGGAGCCAAGACGCTGAGATCAAAGGTAGAGGTCGCAGAATATACAGCTGGATCTGTGGGGAGCGTTCCTCTAACAATACTAATTGTAATTCCTACCAAATTCAGCGGAACTTGCACGGCTATCGTTCCCTTCAAGATTACGCGAGGGTTAGCACCAATGCCGGCTGACACCAGACCGATTTGACCAAAGAGCTGTGGAGTATTAGCGAACGTAATCGGGATTGAAATCGAGTTGGCGTAGCTTGCATTCTGTGATGTTCTGCCATCAACATAGGTTCCCATGAGAATGCACCTCCTTTCTTTCTAACATACTCTATTGTATTAACCGCATTCCTTGTTGGCTTGGTTGAATCTCCTCTATCAAATGCTTGTTTTACTAGAGTTACAAGTTTATGCAAGCTTTACATGAGTGCGCAACCTATCATATCTCTCCTTCTATCACTCTTTGGTTGTACCCTCACGTTTGTTAAAAGCCAGTTCAAATAATCCTGTAGCAGATAACCCAGCCAGTCCACCTGCCCAAAGGCGCATAATCAAATCCATATTGGTAAACGGATAGGATACTACGCCTACTATCAGACCAAGCGCCAGGCCCACAACAGGCACCACATTACGTGGCAGGTTAAAACTGTTCTTCACCAGCTGCACAAGAGCCATTACAAATACAGCGAGCATCGAAGCAAAAGCCAGCACGGTATTGAGCTCAGTGTTCATCTAGGATCATCCCTTCTTCGTTATTAATAGGCCTGCACGATTCAATACCGTCAAAATACGATAAAAATCATAACTTCCCCCAGACGGGGTATCCAGTAGCCCGGCTGCGGTTGCGGCTTTAACCGCTGGCTCGGCCCAATCCGGGACATTCATGACCGCCCGATTCTCGACAGCAGCAATTCGATCGGTCACATTCTTGATCGCCTGACCTTGTTCCTGCATGCCAGTCTTTAGTGTATCCCTGCTGACATTAAGACTGGCTATCAAACTATTAAGCGCTTTGACTTGCTCCTCCAGGCTTGCGAGCTTCTGCTTATCTTCAGCCGACATCTCGTCATCCTCCTTTCCTTGCTCATCGAATAGGTAAAGATTATAGGTGTCCATCATTGAAATCAGCTTGGCTGCATAACCCGGATCGGTGGCATAGCCGGCAGCGGCAATGGCTTGAGCTGCTGCTTTGCCAGTAGTTCCAATGACTTTGGTATAGATTCCAGGATTCCATGACACTCCGTTTACCAACAATTTGGAGTGGTCGGCGACAGATTCGCCCCAATTGTTATAGGCACGAAAGGCTGCCTGAACCTGGACTGCCTTTCCCTTGACATATTCTGTTGTCAGCATGGTGATACTTCCAGCCGGCCCGCTGCCTTTAATACCAAACAAATTATTGGCTTTTACCGTAAGTCCGCTATTACCCCAGCCAGATTCAAGAGCGGCCTGCGCAATCGTCAAGGACGCCGCCACCTTGCTGCTTCGCATGCTATCCACCGCAAAAGGTGCAATTTTCGCGATGAAATCCGCCTCTTTCATATCATCACATCCTTTCTACTAGTATTTAATGCCAGTCCGCACAAATTGCTTGTGCTTATCCCCTGTTAATTTGTCATTCCCCCGTCATTGGAGAGATATATACTTAAAATAAGGTGCAAAAGAACTATGTGGATCAACCATGATGTCAGGAGGACGGTTTAATAGATTCATTTAGGTGTTTTTATTCATAATGTGGAAATTTTAAGTAAATAAATGTTGAAATTTTCATAATTATAGCGTAAAATATAGTATGATATAACTATTAGGGAGGGTCTAAAAGACTATGCCATCATATTATTTCAAAGAAGTTTGGACGCCTCTGCGTTGGATAGGAATCAAATATTTCCGGGATGATGAAGGTTATCTCTGGATTAAATGGTGGGCGAAACCGCGCAAAAGGCTGCGTTAAGCAGTATGGCACCCCATCCCTTGCCGGGGATACAGTGCACTAGTGCTCAAGCAGCCTTTTAGGTTTGATTATGAATTCACTTCGAACTAAATCCGATTTTTCCGGTACGTTTGAATATATAAAGGACTTCATCCGCGAGACGTATCGTCTCGAGTGTGTTCTGCCGACTTCCACATTCTAGACTGTTAGGATGGAACTAATATCCTCCAGGGTCCATTTGTTCATCCCCAGGAGGATGCTATGTCCCCCAGCTCAGCCCACCTTCGCACCAAGCGAGCGCGCCAGAAGTACAGCTTGATCTACCTCCATCCGCACCCCTTGCCAATCAAGGCTTTTCAGGTCAATCCCCTCCAGCTTTGCATCCCGGAGGTCTGCTCCCTTCAACTTGCACTGACCAAGCTGCACCCTGCTTAAATCCGCTCCGCGAAGGTCACTTTTCTGCAGATCACAACCAAACAGATCCGCCTCTGAAAATTTAATCCCGCGCAGATTCTGCTTGCTCAAATTCGCGTGTCTAAGATTGGTGTATGACCAGTCACCGCCTGTAATCGTCAGTCCATCAAGCGCTGCGTTGGAGAAATCCGAGCCGACCATTTTGCAATCTTCAAATTTGGCGACAAACAGATTAGTTCCGCTGAATTTACAATTCGTGAACGCAGACCCCCTGTGCAGAGAAGCATTCAGATAAGCTCCCGTGAAATCACAATCAATAAAATGACATCCCGTAGAGGTCATTTCTTCCATAGAAGCACCCTTGAAGGAGCATTGCTCGAAGGTACAACCGTTCAGTTCACCATCCTGCAGATTACCATGGTCAAATTGATGCTGGCGAAAAGTTTCGTTGTCGTATTGATACATGTCTGACCCACCTTTATTCGATATGAATGTAAATTTTTACTACCAATTCTGAAAAATAACACTTTAGTAGATTGTCGCACTCTCTGCATTTCGATATAATAGCAAATAAACTAGCGGAGGTAAATTATGGACGGGCCGAGCAGAAAAGAACCATTCCGGTATGTCATGAACCAACCGATTGAATGCTGGCTTGAAGTGCCGGCCGGCACTTCCGGACCCGGTGCCGGGAAGCTGACCGAAGGCGTAATGCTCGATCTTAGCCGTTCCGGATGTAAGGTGCGATCTTCCCTGAACCTTCGCTTCACAGCCGGAGATACGAGGCTGATTATTCATTTCCAGCTGAAAGAACACAAACTCAGGTTACAAGGCAGCGTGCGCTGGGGCTGGATGTTCGGACTTGGGCAGTACAAATATGGTGTTCGACTGGATTTGAGTGTAGCTGAAGAAGAAATGCTGATCCGCGAGCTGGAGTCATGGACCCATGGCCGCAGCGCGGAGAGAATGTAGATAGACATAGAACAGACGCCCTCCGCTTAGAGAGGCGTCTGTTTATTATACTATATATAGAAGAGAGCGAAGAAATCAGATCTCTACTTTCTTTTTAACGAGCCAGGTGGATGCATACAATAGAATCAGGCAAAATACCATTTCAAATAGAAACGAACCTATGTCAAAAGCTTTACTGGACATTTCAATGCGGTTAGGTTCCACATACTCTCCAGATGTGAGGTTATATCGGAAAACAAGATCCAGCCATCCCTCTGAATTAGGGAATAGTTTACCTTCTATTAGCCCCAGAATCAGATTCAACACAAACAGTGTGAGAATCCCGATCCAGACCTTGCTGCGGAAAGATAGAGCATGGGAGAGCGTAATCGAGAATATCAGCGCGATCAAAAAGATTATGGCTGCACCTAATGTATTCAGTATGCTGATGAAAGAAATATACCAGAAATCTGCTGGCAGGATGTCTGGATAGACAAAGCCATAGATGGCTACATGGAGGATTGCTAGAACAATTAGAGCTAAGAATAGAATCAGATTCAACAATAGTGGGGACAGCACAGTATAATATGTTTTTAGCGGCAGCAGTTTGCGGCCATAGGATTTCAAATTGGTGCTATAAGTCCGACAAGCCAGAACTACAAGGAAGACAGCAGCAGAGACATAAATAGCGGCCTGAAGCACAAACATGCTAAGCTTCTCCCAATCGTAGACCTCCGCCACAATCCATATCACAGTTTCAAGCAGCAGTGTGACTGCATACAGCCCCAGAATCTGATCACGATTTCGTCTAAAATCATATTTCAACAGCTTTAGCATTCGGCAAACACCTCTCTGAACAGTTCATCTATACTTTTCCCATGCTGCAGCCGGAGTTCTTCCACATTCCCGTGCATGACCATCTCACCGTTCTTGATCATAATGACTTCATCAAAGATCCGCTCAATATCAGATACCAGATGCGTCGAGATTAGAATGCTGCTATCCTCTTCATAGAACTCTACCAAAGCATTCAGAATTCTGGTTCTCGCCACGGGATCTACACCCCCCAGCGGTTCATCCAGCAGATAGAGACTGGCCTTACGCGACAAAGCCAATGTTAGCTGCAGACGTTCATTCATCCCTTTGGACAGAGATTTGACTTTGTCACCCAGCGACAGCTTCATAAAGTCCAGCATCCGCTCCGCCTTCTCTTGGTTAAAATCCGGGAAGAAATCACTGTAGAAACGCAGTGCATCACCCACAGTCATCCACGACTCGGTTAGCGGCTGGTCCGGCATAAATGAGATTAAGGATTTGGTCTCAAGACCTACCGGATTACCATATACGGAAATTCTTCCAGAGGTTGGATGAGCCAGACCCGCGATCATTTTCATAATCGTAGTTTTACCGCTGCCGTTGCTACCTAAGAGACCAATGATTTTGCCAGAGCCTAATGTAAAAGAAATATCACGAACGGCCTGCTTCGACCAATACTTCTTGCTGACTTGCTGTACCTGAAGAATATCCTCCACACTATACATCCCCTTATTCTCCATCTTCGTGACTCACGCTCTCTGCTACGGCAGCAACAATATCTTCTCCTTGAAAACCGAGCTCTCGCATCCCGCGGATAAACCGGTCCAGCACATCCTTGGCCATTTCTTTCTTAATAGTCATGATTTTACCTTCCTCACTTGTCACATATCGTCCCATCCCGCGTCTTGTCTCCACGATTGTCTCACGCTCCAGTTCCTGAAAGGTCCGTTGCACCGTATTGGGGTTGATCTGCAATTCACTGGCCAGCTCACGTACCGAAGGAATTTTATCCCCCGGCTTCAGCTTTCCAGTCACAATCTCACCTTTGATATAATTCATAATCTGGATGTAAATAGGCAGGTTGTTATCAAATTCGATTGTCATAGTTATGCAACATCCCTTCGTCTGAACACCATAAATCCGGCAAGGAGGAATAGAAGCACATAGATAGCAAGTATCGCGATAGAGAAGGATAGTGTCATTCCCGGTAGCGGCACTCCTCCATCTCTATAGACGGATAGATCCAGGTTGGGGAACAACCAATATTTATAAAATTCCTTCTGAATAACCGTCTTGTCGAGCATAAGCATGAGCATCGTAATCCCTATCGTTGCCCCTCCTGAGGTGGTTAATATTCCAAGCATAAACGCAAGCGTTATATAGACCAAGGTATACACATAGCTATACCCAAGTGAACTAAGGATACCCAGCCATCCTCCTTCAGCGCCGCTAAAGCCAAACCAGATCGACCCTGAGATGAACAGCGCACCCCCTGTTACAAGCGTTAATGACAAGCCGTAGAGCAATGCTGTTATATATTTGGAAGCCAGTATAGATGTCCGGCTGCGAGCACGAATCAGCAAAAATTTAATGGTTCCTTGGCTGTACTCCTTGGCTACAATCCCGGAGGAACCGATAATCGCCATAATAGTTACGACCTGTCCCAGTCCTTGGGTGTAGGACATCGTTGCTGTAAAATCATAGACCGAGCTAAACATCCCTTTCATAAAAGATTGTATAACGTAGCCTGCTATGAAAGACATTCCTATTAAAAGGGCATATGGTACAAAGAATGAGCGTTTCTTGAATAATTTCAACCATTCATTGACCAGAAGCCGGTTCAGGTTACGCAATGCGGTTCCCTCCTGTCCATTTCAAGAAATCTTCTTCAAGGCGCTGCCTGTTCTCCTCAATCCGGTACAGACCGACACCTGCTGCGCTCAGAGCCACCACCAGTTCCGGAACACGCTCATTGTTCATCATTACCGTCAACTGGTCTTTAATAAAGTCAGTCCGCACCACTTCAACACCTTCTGTTCCATGAGCAACCGCAATGGCTGGTTCTAGAGCATCTACTCGGAATGTTAACGTAACTTCTTCTGAAGCGTTGGTCTCTGTTCCAAGTGCTGTCACCGTCACGAGCTTTCCGTTCTGAATCACAACCGCACGGTGGCAGATCTGCTCCACCTCCGACAGCAAATGACTGGAGATCAGGATAGAGATGCCTTCCACTTCAGCAATGGTTCGCATGTATTCACGCATTTCCCGAATACCCGCCGGGTCAAGTCCGTTAGTTGGCTCATCCAGGATCAACAACTTGGGCCGCTGCAACAGAGCCTGTGCAATCCCCAGCCGTTGGCGCATCCCCAGCGAATAAGATTTGACCTTCTTGTTCATCGCCTCCTGCAGTCCCACGAGCTGAACCACTTCCTCAATCCGATCATCATCCACATTGTCAGTCATTCGCACATACTGCCGTAGATTATCGAGCCCGCTCATATAGGGATAGAACTCCGGGTTCTCGATAATGGCGCCGATGTGGGCAATAGCCGATTTGAAATTCTGCTTGATGCTGTGGCCTTGCACCTCGATATCTCCTTCACTCATCCGAATCAGCCCAGTCATCATGCGGATCGTTGTCGTCTTCCCCGCACCGTTCGGTCCAAGCAGCCCCACGATCTCACCTTTGCGAATTTGGAAAGAAAGCTTATCAACAATGGTCTTCCCCTTAATGATCTTGCTAACTTCATTCATCCGCAGGACAATGTCTTCCCCTCCGTGTTGCGCTTGCTGCACATCTCCTTGATTCATGTATATGCCTCCCTCTTTGGACAGGTTGAAATAGTAATACGTTTATTGTGTCAGTGTCATAGTTAAATAGTACACTAGCATTATAATCATGTAAAGCCCATTTTAGTATTTTATTTTGAAACAAATATCCTTGATTTCACGTAATATTCACTAATCAGTCCTTATTTTTCCGTAAAGCTCCTGCCCTATTGGAAAGAATTGAAAGCCAATTCCGCCATTCTCTGATAAAATGAATCAGAATGAGTCATGTCAAAATATACTTTTGGAGGAGGTGTGAACCCTGAACAGCTCAAGACTTTTCAAACTGCTTGGCCTGATTGCAGGCATTGTGTTTCTGAACATCGCGGTATTGTCACCGGGGCTGCTGGGCGTGGACATTGTCAGCGGAAGTGCCTTAGAGACTGCCTTCGGCATAACTCTGTTGGTCCTCAGTCTGCTGATTGTCCTATACGGAAGTTATACCCTGCTATTCAAGCCTTCACCTGTGAAATCCATTCGGAAGCTGGAGTCCCAGGAGGATTATACAGCTGAGCTTCATAAATACCGCAATGTTAAAGTACTTAAAAAAGATGTAGTCCTGGCCTTGGATCAGCTGGAGCGGATCGACAAGAAGAAGGACACTTTGCTGAATGTCCTGTCGCAGCGCTTTGAACGAACAGAACTGAGTTATCAAAAGTTTATCGCGGTGATCGGGTCCGTTGAAACACTCTTTTATTCCAATATCAGAGGAATTCTTAATAAGCTAAGCGTTTTCGATGCTGAAGAATTCTCGCTTTTTACGGATGCTCATACCCCTGGACAGTTCTCGGATAAGCTGGTGCAGCAGAAAAAAGATCTTTTCAATGAATACTTTGCCTATGTAGCCGGCTATCTGGGTGCCAACGAAGAAATACTGTTGAAGCTTGATCAGCTAGTGCTGGAAATCTCCCTGCTGGACAGTACAGACTACAAGACCATCGAAGAAATGCCCTGCATGAAAGAAATTAATGACTTAATCAAACAAACGAAACTTTACCAGCAATAGAAAGGAAGATGAGGATGGCGCAGAAAGGAAAAACAATTGCCGTATTAGCAATTATTGCGGTATCGGTCTTTGCACTTGTATACTTTGGAATCACCCTTACCTCTAACTTGGGTAAATCCAAGATCGAAATTTCGGAGGAGGATGCCACAAAACGACTGGAGAAGCTCTATAAAGATATTAGAGTAACCAACGCGCCTCTGATCAAAGGGCAGATCGATCTTGATCCTGTAGCGGTCGGTGATTCCCTTCCCGATATTTCCAAATTCACGATTTCCGTAGAGCCTACAACCGATAACTTTGTTGAAATCTTCTCTTCTGTTGAGAAATCCGGAACCGGTAACGACGGATGGTTGAATGGCGTAGCTAAAGATTTCAATGCCTCTAATACACTTATAAACGGCAAACCCGTTTCGGTCAAAATCCGTAATATCGCTTCAGGCACAGCTGCCGATTACATAAGATCCGGTAAATATGTACCGGACGCCTACACCCCTTCCAATGAATTGTGGGGAGAAATCGTCAAAGCAAGCGGCGTTCCGACTGAGCTTGTTGCCAAACGTCTGATCGGTAATGTAGCCGGGGTCGTGACCAACAAGAAGAAGTATGATGAACTTGTGGGCAAGTACGGATCCCTCAATGTCAAAACCATTACAGATGCTATCGCTGACAACGAGCTGGCGATGGGGTACACAGATCCTTTTGCCAGCTCCACCGGACTGAACTTCCTGGTAACGGCTCTCTCTACCTTTGACAATTCTGACCTGCTGAGTGATAAGGCGGTACAAGGCTTTGAGAAGTTCCAAGCCAATGTTCCCTTCATTGCCTCGACCACCCTGCAAATGCGTGAAGCGGCAAAGACAGGCAGACTCGATGCGTTCGTGCTGGAATACCAGACTTATGTCAACACACCCGATTTAAAGGGCGGTTATGTATTTACTCCATTCGGCGTAAGACATGACAGCCCGCTGTACGCGCTTGGTAATTTATCTAAGGAAAAGCGGGAGATCATTAAGAAATTCGCTGACTTTGTTGAACAGGATAAATATCAAAAGTCTGGAGCAAGCAATGGATTTAACGGTCTGAATGATTATGTTGCCGAGCTTGATCCAGTTGATGGCAGTGTACTCTCATCGGCCCAGAAGCTCTGGAAGGAAAAGAAAGACGGGAATACACCGATTGCCGCGGTATTTGTGGCCGATGTCTCGGGAAGCATGGCTGGCGAACCCCTTAATCGTCTGAAAGAATCCTTGCTTAAAGGTCAGAAGTACTTAGGAAAAGACAACAGCATCGGCTTTGTCTCTTACTCCAGTGACGTGACCATTAATCTTCCTATTGCCAAATACGATACTAATCAGCAGTCCATGTTCGTAGGTGCCATTAACAGTCTTCAAGCCTCGGGAGGCACCGCAACATTTGACGCGATGGTCGTAGCCATGAAGATGCTTCAAGATCAAATCAAGGCCAACCCGGGGATCAAGCCGCTAATCTTTGTACTAAGTGACGGGGAGACCAACGAGGGACATTCGCTGGACGAGATCAGAGGACTTATTCAAACCTATAAAATTCCGGTCTATACCATTGGGTACAATGCGAATATTAAAGCGCTGGAGAACATATCCAGCATTAATGAAGCTGCCAATATCAATGCAGATACAGATGATGTCGTGTACAAAATCGGCAATCTGCTCAATGTACAAATGTAATTTTGTTAATAATCATTTACTTATAGGAGGATTGCCATGTCATTCACTATGGAAGTGCCAAGTGCAGAGAAATTGAAGTCGGTTATTGAAGAACAGGTAAAACCAGAGCCGGAAGAAGTCACACAGCTGAAGGAACTCGCGATCAACAACGTCTCTTCCATTCTGGAAATGGACATTGATTCGTTGGAAAAGCGAAGAGCCGTACTACAGTCCATTGACAGCTTCGGCATGGGAACGATGCGCTCCTCTTCCGATAAAAACGCCATGCTGCAAGTAACCGTAGGTAATCTGTCCAAAACAGGCGATGAAGGCGGGGATGTTGCCAAAGGCTTAACCGAGCTGCAATTGCAGCTGAAGGATCTGGATCCGAGTGTCGTTGATTTTGCTAAGAGTGGATTGCTAGGCAAACTCTTCAATCCGCTGCGTGCTTACTTTGCCAAATTCCAGAAGGCCGATGCCGTCATATCGGATATTATTATCTCCCTGGATAAAGGCAAAACCGTTCTGCGGAACGACAATACGACACTGGAGATTGAGCAGCAGACCCTGCGGGAGCTGACGAAAAGGCTGCAAAAAGAGATTCAACTCGGTATGTTAATGGACCAAGAGATTGAAACCCAGATCGAAGCCGCCAAGGTGCGAGGTGAGTCCGAAGATAAAATCCGCTTCATCACGGAAGAGGTCCTCTTCCCTCTCCGCCAACGCGTGATGGATCTGCAGCAAATGCTGGTGGTCAACCAGCAAGGCATTATGGCTATCGAAGTGGTTATCCGCAATAATAAAGAACTGATCCGCGGTGTGGACAGAGCCAGAAACGTTACAGTGTCAGCGCTGAAAATTTCGGTTACGGTCGCCAGTGCACTTTATAATCAAAGAATTGTTCTGAAAAAAATCGAACTGCTTAACCAGACCACTGACACCCTGATCAGTGGCACTTCAAAAATGCTTAAGGAACAAGGCGCAGCCATTCATAAGCAGTCGCTGGAAACCAGCGTTTCCGCTGACACGCTAAAACAGGCGTTCACCGATGTGCTCTCGGCTTTGGATTCCATCAGCACCTACAAGCAGGAGGCTCTCCCTAAAATGCGTGATACCATCGTCCAGTTCCGGGAATTGGCTGACAATGGTGAAAAGCAAATTCTGCGTCTGGAGAAGGGTAATCGGCTTGGATTGTAAATAGTAGCCTGTAATCCTAACTGCAAGGGCAGCTTCCCCTGTCCTCTGCGGTTAGGATTTTTTGCGTTGACTATAACTCCACGGACATTCATATTTTGCTATAATGATTTTTATATTGATTCAAGCAAAGGATGGGATACTTATGGAAGCTACTGTTTCCAAACGCTGGCTGCTGGCACGACTCTATGAACCCGAGCAGACCATTGTAGACTGCCGATTTACGCTAGGTAAACCGCAGGCTGGCAAAGAAAGTTATGAGCAGGAGCATATTCCCGGCGCAGTCTATCTCGATCTGGAACTGGACTTGTCCGCCCCTGTATCAGAGCATGGTGGACGCCACCCTCTTCCCGACCCACAGCTACTGGCTGCACGCCTGGCGAAGCTTGGTATCGGCAACACAACGCGAGTAGTCGCCTATGACGATGAAAGTGGTATGAACGCCGCACGGCTCTGGTGGTTGCTGCGTTATTTGGGACATGAACAAGTATTCATCCTGGAAGGTGGCTTCAGCTCTTGGAAGGCCGAACGCTTCCCGGTCACAGATCATCAGCCAATTAGGATACCAAGCTCATTCGAACCAAACGTCCAGCCGCAAATGCTGGTGGGTGTCGATGAGGTGCGCCGGGTGTCCACAGGCACGGTAACGGATATTGAAGGTTCGGCTCCATCCCCTGCTCTTCCCGTTTTAATTGATTCCCGTGCGCGGGAAAGGTACTTAGGTCTCGAAGAAACCTTGGACAAAAAAGCCGGGCACATTCCTGGCGCCGTTAACTACTTCTGGAAAGAGACACAGAATGAAGATGGCAGCCTCAAGAGCGCCGAAGAGTTGCAAGAACACTTTGCTAATCTGGACAAAGATGCGGAAATCATCGTCTACTGCGGTTCCGGCGTGACTGCCTGCCCGAATGTACTGGCACTGGAAAAGGCCGGGTACAAGAATGTGCGGTTGTATGCGGGGAGCTGGAGTGATTGGATTAGTTATGAGGGGAATCCGATTGCGACGGGGGACGAAAAGTAGCGTTAAGCAGGGATACAGGTTGTGTATTAAAGTACATCGCTCACGTGGCGATGTACTTTTTTGCGTCATGCTGAGGTGTAACGAAGTCAAACGTAAATTCCCCCTGAGAACGGCGGCTAATAAGCCTAGAAGTCAGCTTAGAAGTGTCTACCTGCATGCAAAAAGAGAGCCTCTTGTTATTAATGTAGTAACGATAGGGTTTGGCGTATCCTAAAAAGGTAACGCGTTACTTATCTGTCCAAACCTTTGTCTTGGCTATCTTAGGTGGTTTCCGTTTCATGTCATAATAGCTTTAATAATTGCTAGTTCTAATAATACTTCTCAAGGGTTGTAACAAGTGAAGACGGGAGATCTATTTCTTCCTTAACAAAGCTGCCCCCGGGAATGTGAATGCCTTTGGAGGACAAACGTTCGATTTGATCCGCCATACGAGCCGAAAAACCTGGAGCGAGTAGTTCAGGGTTTAGGGCAACAATGAACAGGCCTACACCAGGCGAGTGGCTCCCTTCCTCAAAGGACGGAGCATCAAGTGACCAGTTCGCACCTGTCGTACCTGCGGCGAGTATTTCAACCATGAGTGCGATATTGGCACCACGCGCACCGCCGAAAGCAAGCAAAGCCCCCTTGATCGCTGCACGCGAATCCATAGTGCTTTTCCCCTTCTCATCGATGGCCCAGCCTTCAGGGATCATCTCACCGCGTTCTGCCGCTTGCCGTATGTTAACAAAGGCCGTGGCACTGGACGCCTGATCGATAACCAAGGGAGCTCTGTTGTCGACAGGCGCAGCGAATGAGAGAGGATTGGTACCATAAACAGACTCCTTACTTTGTCCCGTAGCCATTAAGGCAGATCCATTGGCCGCAGCCAACGCTACCAATCCTTTGCGGGTGAGACGCCTTACGTAATAGCCCAACTCTCCTGCCGTATAGCTGTTCTTTAACGCAAATACGGCTACACCATAAGTGTTTGCACGTGTTTGTAATTCCTCGAATGCACGATCAAAACCAAGCTGGGCGATACCACCCTTGGCATCGACCTGAATGAGAGTTGGAGCTGGAAAAAAGAGCGCAGGCTCTTCTGTGCTAGTAATGCGACCATCCAAAAAGCCTTCCAGATAATCAGGAAGATGAGCAAATCCAACCGAACTACGACCGGCACATTCTGCAGCAATAGTTGCTTCTGCAAGAGCACTTGCTACTGATTTGCTTGCACCAGAAGCAACACACACACGAATAGCCAACTCTCTTGCGCTATTAAGATCGTATCGCATTGGCTATTACCCTGAAACCCGATATATTTTCTGCTTTCTTGTTTCCTCTCAGCATTTCATCACGCTCCCGACTGAAATTTCTTCTTTCCATGTGAATATAGATTTTAATGATTATATCATGGAAATTAGTAGTAGTTCTTTAGGAAAGATCAGTTTCCGCTGAGTTTTCCGGTTGCATTTGCGGAGCCATTCTTCACTTGCTGCAGCACACCAATATTCTAGCAAATGATAGACCGTAAATTTTCGAAACGTGTTCCCGTAGCCGACTGCTCCTCCGCTTGCAGCAGGAACAGCTCATCGCCAAAACTTCAAATCTATCGTATTATGGACAGGAGGTTTTTTCCCTCAGATAATAGAAAGGAAATACTTCTTATGATTCTCTTCATTCACCGCAAGGATCTGCGGACTAGCGATCTGCCCGCCTTTGAGGCCATACGTTCTTCTGGATCGCGCAGCCTTCATGTGTTGATTCTGGAACCTTTCCTACTGCGCAAACAACGTTATCTTGAGCATAGCGGGATTAACTTCCTGACGCAGGTCTCAAGACTTCAGCAGGAGTACGCCACTGAGGGCAAGCAGCTACATATTCTGTATGGCGAGCCTGATATTATTGTCAAGAGGCTTAGCGAAACCTACCCTATTCAGGAATTGATGGTTCATGCCGATTACACTCCTTATGCATCACACAGAGACATGAGCCTGCGCGAAACATCGGCTGCACTCGGCATCCGTTTCAAGATTTATCATGACAGCATGCTCTGCGATCTGGAAGACTTCATGGATTGGAGTGGACGGCGAGAGCCTTTCAAGGTGTTCACACCGTTCTACCGCCGCTGGCGCAGCTACTTGGCAGAGCGGTTTCATCCGCCCTATTCTTCGACCTTAGCTGAGCTGTCAACTTCCACGCTGGACGAGAGAATTGCCGAAGATTTCAAGATTCCTGAAGAGATCACACTACAGTTTGAAGAGCTAGCACCTTCAGGAAAGAAGATAGATGTAAACGATACGCTTGAGCAATTTATAGACTTGCATTTACGGGACTATCATGTGAGCCGGGACAAATATGCACAGGAGGGCACCAGCCGGATCAGCCGATACCTCAATACGGGTACCATTTCTGCACGCACTGTGTATACTCGGCTGGCGGATGAAGAAACCGGTGGGGAAGAATGGCTGCGACAGCTGGCCTGGCGGGATTTCTATCTGTATCAGGCCCGGCTCGATTCTGATTTCTTCAGCTATGAGAAGGTGTATGATTTGAGCACTCTGGGTACGAAATACTTTGAGGCCTGGGCTTCAGGAAGAACTGGCATTCCGGTAATCGATGCCGCCATGACCCAACTGAACACAACCGGCTGGATGCCGAACCGGTTGCGAATGATTACCGCAATGTTTCTAACCAAAAATCTGGGCTGTCCATTTATTTACGGGGAGCGTTACTTCCGGCTGAAGCTAAGCGATTATGATAATGTGCTGAATCGTGGCGGTTGGCTGTGGAGCTCCTCGCTCGGATTCGATGCCTCCCCTTACTTCAGGATCATGAATCCGGTAACCCAGTCCCAGACTCATGACCCGAGCGGAGATTATATACGCACCTGGCTACCAGAGCTGGCGGATTTGTCCGATAAAGCTATCCACCTGCCTAGACCATATGCTATCGTTGATCTTAAGCAGTCACGGGCGCTGGCGATTGAGGTGTATAAAAATATCCTGAACAGCAAAGGAACGACAGTGCAACCTGATAGCAGAAATGAGCTATAGCCTGCTTACGCTTCCCTGGTCTTCTTGCAATATCTTCAAAATTTCTGCTGCTCCTGCGGGTAGTTGGAGTGATTGGATTTCTTATGAGAGAAATCCAATCGCTATTGGGTAAGAGTAATCGAGTACTAGGGGCAGCTAGCCCCTACTCCTCTAGCTCATCCAGCTTCGCTTCCAGTTCAGCCAACTTGTGATTCGCTTGATCCAATATTTCCTGAAGCCCTGCGGCTTCTGCTCGTTTTATTTCTTTTTTGACAACCTCAACTTGCTCTTCCAAATAGAGAATCTCGGCTTCATTTCCTGCGTTGTTCCACATCTGTGAATAAGTCATAGCCAGCCTCCTTTCTTCTTTACACCATGAGTTCAATTCCATGATTCAAGCAAATTCCCGTTTCCATTTATCTAGATTAATCGATACTGCTATTGGAGTCTAGCTAATCAACATTAAACAAGCGCCGATTACTTTTCCTGTATTCAACTTGGAGCTGATTTTTAATCGCTTAAGCGGTTGTTGAGCATCAGGATACCCTACTCTATATTCAAATGACATTGAAGTAAACTATGATGCACTGCGTTTTCTGGCCTATGGTTATAATGCAAAGGGAGAATATGAAATCGCTGTATCCCCATTGAATCAAATCCCTGAGTAGTTATATTTCACTAAGCTAGCTGAATGTTACGCAGCAGATGGTAATCATACCGCAGCATTAGCAGAAACCACACGTGCATTTGCCTTGGTGATAATGAAAAAATCAGAAAAGTCCAAAATTACATAGAATATTTCAATCAGAAAATACAGACAGATATACAGCTAGGAGGATAGTCTATTGAAATCCCCGAACATCCATGAAATGACCATTTATACTAGACAAGTGAATGCTGTTCTAGATTATATTCACACCAATCTGGACGATGATCTTTCATTGGAGCGACTAGCTGAGGTTGCTGGATTCTCTCCATATCATTTTCATCGAATGTTTAAACATGTCGTCAAAGAAACGCTGAATAAATATGTAAACCGGGTTCGCATTGAGAAAGCCTCCAAACTCCTTGTTTTTCATGAAAACATGTCGCTCACTGAAATTGGATTGGAATGCGGATTTTCGTCCAGTGCAGGATTCTCCCGTTCGTTCAAAATATTCTACGGGATGTCTCCCACTAATTACCGTTTACAGTTTAATATATTTAAGCCACGTAGCGTAACTTTCGCAGAGAAGCATTTCAGGCACAAAATGCAGGTTGCTGGGTATCTTTCAATCGATATAGACGAAACGATCAGGTGGGCACACCATTACGTTCATACAGCTCAGATTGTCCATTTCCCACCTGTCAAAGTATTTTCCATACGTCATTCCGGTCTATCTGATACGGGATTGACCCCGGAATTATCTCATGCCTTCGATAAAGCGTTTCGTCAGGCTCATCATAATGGGTTGCTCTCTTCTGAGCCTGAGATTATCGGCGTATCCTACGACGATCCTTACATGGTCCCTCTTGAAAAGTGTCGATATGATGCATGTGTAACCGTCACGCCCCATTCAGAATCCAGAGATGATCTGGAGATTGCAACCTTGCCCGGCGGCAAGTATGCCGTAATTGAAATTAGAGGCAGTATTCATCTCCTTTGGCTGCTCAGCGGACTTCTTGCCCAAAGCTGGTTGCCGCAGAGTGGTTATGTACTGGATAATCGCCCTATTATTGAAAAACACTTTCACAATCCGCGCACAGATCCTGAGCGGCATTTCCGCAGCCAGTGGTGCTTGCCGATCAGAGGTAAATAGCAATTTTTTTAAAATAGCAAGATTCGTCAAACCATACATAATGGGTTTGTTTAAAATAAGGGGCAGGGAAATCTTTCAAAATAGCAAGATGGGAGATTGCTTATGACAACCTTTACGGTACCGAAATTATATTTTGATGGCTCGGTTGTTGACGTGCTTTGGGACAACCATGAAGAGGCTATTCATTGGTTTGAAAAGTTCATGCTGTGGGAGGTAGACCAAAAGGAGGACTGGAAGCCTGATCCACGCTGTACGGACGGCAGAATGACGCGAATGAATTGGGGTACTTGGCTGATCTCAAGCCTATCGACGGTAAGATTGCCCCATCACTTTGCTGAACGAGGGACAGTGGAATCCAACATCCGATTATGCTGGAGAACTCGAAACCTGAAACAACTGCACAGACACTATAAATCAAGCGGGGTTCGGGTGACAGATATTTATAAAGGGCCGGGCGGTACAACTTACTTTGACTTCTGGGCTACATACGAAGGAATTAGATTCACGGCTCAAGAAGATAAAGAAATACAAGAAGAAGGTTTCGTCCCCTCCTGGATTAGATTGGGCGTTAGCGACCTGGAAAAATCCGTTCAGTGGTATCGGGATTACTTGGGTATGGAAGTGGAGTACGATCTGAGCAAGGATGGCTATGTCATCATGAGCCTACAGTTAAACCATCAACGAGATCAAAAATCCTTATGGGTATTAGAGCAGTTAACAGAAGACGTATATATTGGAAAGGTAGATGGACCTGTTCGGCCAATTTGCTGGGTTACTGATCGTGAGGATTTTTTCAATTATCATACGTTCCTGTCTGACAGCGGTATCGATACCTCGGATATTGGCGGATTTATAACCAGAGGAATGGTCAGCTTTCATGCGTATGATCCCGACGGTAACCGTTTGAATTTCAGCAGCATATAACATTGCTCGATGTATAAAGACTGGATCATAGGGTATTCCACCGCCTGTAGGCGAATGGGGATGCCCTACCTTTTATGGACAATGTACAAGGATGGTCATAGTTGCGTACATTATAAGCAATAACACAGCTTTATATAGTACAAGACGCTGTCCAGAGAGGTGAATCGTGTGCCTGTTAAAACGGGTGATCAATACATCGAGCGAATCGACCGGCAAAATATCAATATCTGTTACAAAGGGGTGCGTATCGAGGGGCCTTTATCCAAGCACCCTGCATTTCAAGGTCTCATACAAACTCAAGCCGAAATGTACAACATGCAGTGCGATGAGCAATATTTGGCACAGATGACCTATCCTTCACCAGAAACAGGAGAACCTGTCGGTCTATCTTTTCTGCCGCCCAAAACTGCTGAAGATTTAGAGCGCCGGAGAAAAATGATTGAACTCTGGTCAAGCAGACATCACGGGTTTTTAGGACGTTCCCCCGATTATATGAACACGGCCATCATGTCTCTGTACACAGCTGCCGATATCCTTGAAGACCTAAATCCGAAATATGCTGAGAACCTCAGGAATTATTACGCCTACTGCCGAGATCAAGACATTACATTATCCCATGCATTCATTCAGCCTCAAGCAAGCAAGATATCGGGGCAGATTGATTCTACAGAGGATTCTATTGCCGCTAAAGTCGTAGAAATCAATGAAGAAGGAATCATTGTAACTGGTGCTTTTATGATGGCCACACAAGGCGCTACATGCGACGAAATGCTAGTATTCCCGAGCCCTTCACCATCACTTGTGGATGATGATAATCCCTTCGCATTTGCCTTTGCAGTACCCAATGATCTGCCTGGGATGACATTTTTTTGCCGTGAAAGCTACGCAGCTTCATCCCTCTACGATCATCCGTTAAGCTCAAGATATGAAGAAATGGATACGCTTGTTATATTTGACCGTGTGCTTGTTCCTCATGATCGTGTATTTTATTACGGAGATGAAGTGTACTGTGCCCGATTGTTCGACGAGAGTCACTTTCATACTCATATGGCTCACCAAATTATCACCCGCTATATTGCAAAAACCGAATTTTTTCTCGGTGTAATAGAATCATTGGCGGAAGAACAAAATTCTGTCTTTGAGTCCTACAGCTTTCAGTCTACATCCAGAATAATAACGTTCTTAGAAACATTCAAAGCGTTAAGACTCGCTTCTGAAATTGGGGCCTCCCCAGACAAATTTGGATATCTTATTCCGGATAAAGGTCCACTTCTGGCCTCAACTATTCACTTTTCAGAGTTTTATCCGGAGATGGTCGAAATGGTGCAAAAGCTCAGTTCAAGCGGCCTCATCATGATCCCCTCCGAATCCGACTTCATTTCAAGTGTCGGTTCGTACCTCAATCAGTATTTGAAGGGTAATGTCTCGGATGCCTGGTATCGAAATGCCTTATTCCGGCTAGCTTGGGAACTGGGAGCGGGAGCATTCGGCGGTCGGCAAACCCAGTTTGAGCGGTTATTTTTCGGGAATTCCCATACCTTGGCCTTCCGCATGTACAATAGCTATGATAATCACGAATACTTCCGCCAAATTATTCGCGAATTTATTGCAACACAAAACCAGCAAACTGATTCAACAAACGAATGAAGTTTCTAATGAAAAAGGAGCAACCCGGTGCTTAGCGCGCCAGAGTGCTCCTTTTTGTATACTTTTATACTTGTAACTCTTAGGTAAGGAAATTTAGCGGTTCAATAAACGCCGCTCGGCTACGGTGACTGCTGTTTTTTTGAGACATGAGCAATTATCTAACACTCCCATTATCTCCAAACACAGCCCTTTAGCTACCATTATCTACAACGTTGTACTGAGGGCTTCGCGTTTTAGTGAAAAAGAATGAATTATAATTTCTTTGCGTCAACACTATTCCAGCGTAACTTGCTTAGCTCCGGAAGCACGACACCCAGTAGCACCAGGACAACTCCGGCCCACTGAAGTCCGCTGACTTGCTCATGAAGCACGAATGAGGACAGCAATACGGCAACCGGCAGCTCAGCAGCACCAAGAATTCCCGCCATACCGCCCCCGATATGAGGCACACCTATCGCAAATAACACAGGTGGGATAAACGCTCCGAACAAACCAAGTAAGCAACCAAACAGTAATAACTGGCTCCAAAGCAACCCGTTAAACAGGAAGTATGGCGGAAATAAAATAAACAACAGTAACATTCCTCCGGTAATCATCCATGCACTTCGGTAGGCCGGATGAACGGCAGGAACAGCTTTACCCGTGAAAATAATAAACATGGAATAGCTTACTGCGGACAGAAGCCCCAAAGAAACACCCATGACATGGAAACGAGCTTCGCCCTGATTCATAATCCCCGCTGCCAGCAACGTTCCCCCGAACAGCAACAGTAAGGTTAGCAGTGTGACCTTATCAGGCCATTTGCGTTTGCTGACCGCTTGAATCAGCACGCTGATCCAAGTGAACTGAAACAGTAGAATGATCGCTAGTGAAGCCGGGATGTAACGAAGGGATTGATAGTACATCAAGCCTGTTACGACTGTTGGCGCTCCAGCCAACATAAGCACTATTCTATTTTTCCACGATAATCCACTTCTAATTACAGCTGAATTACCACTCTCTGCACCTTGTCTACCTTGCATACGCTTTTCTCTAACCTTTGTGTACAGTGCCAACAGCCAGGCAAGTATACACCCCGTCAAGAGCTGGGTTCCGACCACTTCACCCAATTGGTACCCCTTATCGTAAGCCAATACCACAATTGTTGATAATATTCCGTAGCTCATAGCCCCCACCAGGACGGATATTAGATACTTCAAATCTTTCATACTTTCGAACCTCCACATTATTCCAAACTGTTGATATAACGCAAATAAACCTAACTATGCGATAAGGGAACTGAATCATTTTCCTTATCATCGTAGTTAGGAAGAATAGGCTTCCTGTAGAAACCTCCGCCCTTGTGACATTTCCTGAATGCGGAGTTATACGAGAACAATATGTGACAATTATCATCATGACGACCTTTCATATGCTACACGGCAAGTAAACAGATGTCAACCTTTAATACCAACTCTTCACTTATTACGCCTTCATGTCGATAAACTTAGAATACACTTGGAAAAGTATGGAGGAAAATATGAATACTAATCGTAGAACTGAACCTTTTCGTTATACCCTTAAAGAACCTTTTACGTTTGATCTTCATATCCTTACTATCAATGATATTCCAGTCCCCCCAAAACCAGTAAGAGCTGTTCTGTTAGACATCAGCCGTTCCGGTTGTCAACTATCGCTTCCCGTTAATATAAGTCTGGAAAATAATCTAGTACGCGTTGGCATAGAGATAGATCTTACAGTAGAACCTATATACATAGAAGGCACAATGAAGTGGAATAAGGAACAGGACGGCAGTTTTCACTACGGTATCCAATTAGACATTCCGGAGTCCGACCGTGATCGTCTTCCAGGGGTGCTTCGTAAGCTGGCTGGCGAGGGCAAAATAATGGTCCGCTGACATGTTAATAAAGGCATTCCTCGTAAAGAGAGTAAGTGAATCTACCAAATTGTGAGGCACACACCCTGGCGGTGGATTCACTTTTTTATTAACCCCCTCGTAACTTTCCCATCACTCTCTTCCTTCTGGCAAATCCTCCATCAAAATCCCCAGAAGCTCTGCACTGTCGCTTGCCAGCTGCGGCACCTCTACCGCCAACCTCTTTACGTGTTCGCGCAGAACACCAGCTTCATCAGTTCCTTCCAGATAGCGGGTAAGAAAATGAAGGAAAATGTCCATTTTTCTCAGCAGCATCAGCAGTGGGATAGCCTGGATTTCATCATGAGAGAGATGGACCTGACGACTATATCCCCGCCAAAAATCCCGGATCACAGCTCTTTCTTCTGCATGCCCCAGCAATCCGGACAGGATAACTGCCGCTTCCATTGCCCGCACGTCATATGTACAAAATTCAAAATCAAGCAGCGCGGCTACTTGCCCGGGATCGGCTGTCTCCACCAGCAAATTGGAAGCATTCAGATCCCCATGTACCAGCTGATGCGGAAGTCTCTTTAATTCCCACAGCGAGTCCTCAATGTTCTCAATCGTGTCACTAAGAAACTTTAGTTCCTGGGTAAGATCTATGAAGGACTCGGGTGGATTCAAGTAAAATTCCCGAATTGTTCCCCTTGTACATAGCGGATAGGACTGTCCCAGCTCATAATACGGAAGGTACGCCGTAGGCAGTTCCGGATCAATTTCTGCCAATACAACGGACAATGTTCCAGCCGCTTCACCAAACGATTCATAAAAATCAGAATTCTCCTCTAAGGGCGAATCTCCTTCGATATATGTAAATAAACAGGAAAATTTGCCGTCATACTCTTCTAACTGAACCAAAGACTCTCCTGCGGAGGTAAGAATTGGTGAAGGCACTTTAAACGGCAAATCCATGGTTCCCAGCTTTTGCAGCACGTCATGCTCAAATTCGATTTTATGCCTATCCCTGTGCGTATCATAGATGCGCAGCACTGCGCGTTGTCCTTCTTTCTCCACTACATAGGTTGTATTATTCCAGCCCCCGGGCTGCTTTCGCAGTTCCCCATTCCACTCGGGCCATACCTCGCTGATTATATTATTCGTAGACTTGTGCCCCTCTCTCTTTAACATTCTTTTCTATTCTAATAGGTAACAGCGCCTGATGAAACTAGTAAATTTCTGGACAATCCTTCCTCTAGTTGTATATAGTGTATAACGGAAGCGGCACTTCGTCAGTAAGGGAATCAGGAGGAGAAATACGGAATGGCAAATCTATTAGTAGTAGAAGATGAACGAGCAATCAGTGATTTAATTACAATGAATCTGAAGCTGGTTGGACATACATATAGCAAGGCTTACCGTGGACCAGAGGTTTTTGAAATTCTGGAGCGTGAGAAAATCGATTTGATTCTGCTGGATGTTATGCTTCCAGAGCTGGATGGTTTTGAGGTTATGCAGCGGATTGCACCTTTGCAGATCCCAGTGATTCTAATCACCGCCAAAAATTCTTTGGCCGACCGGATCAAAGGCTTCGAACTGGGCGCGGATGATTATATCATCAAACCCTTTGAAATCCTTGAATTGCTGGCAAGAATCAACGTAGTGCTGCGCAGGGGTGAAAAAGGTACTTCCAGCTTCATTTGCGATAACGTTGAGGTGCGTTACCTGGAACGTCAGGTTTTGGTGGATCAGACGCCAGTTGATTTGACTGTCAGGGAATTCGAACTGCTTGAGGTGTTAATCCGTAATCGTAATATTGCATTATCGCGGGAAAAGCTGCTGGAATTAGCATGGGGTTATGATTTTGAGGGCGACACTCGCACCGTTGATGTCCACATCCGCCAGCTACGCAAAAAACTGGGCTGGGAAGAACGGATTAAAACCATTTTCAAACTAGGCTATCGCCTGGAAGTACAGAGTTAATCATGAGATTCTGGCATAAAATTCTGCTGTCGGTACTCCCCCTCTTCATTATCACTCTGGATGTAAGTGTGATTATGGTGATGAAAAAAAGCTGGCAGCTCAATATGGATAGTGAGACGCACAGAGCCTCTAGTGAGCAATTGTTAATCGCCAACAATATTTATGAGAACCTTAATTCTATTCAGGCGCGGGGTAACCCATTGACCCCTATACTACTGACAAGTGTCGCTCAATCCTATGGTGATTACTATCGTAAGCAAGGAATCTATTTGCAGCTCTGGGACAGCGACGGGATGATATATCCTCCTCAGAATGGAAACTTGACAGCGCAAAGCTCGGGAAACGGCAGCGAGCCTGAAGCCTTAGACGTTCGGTCTATTCAGCTCTCCACCCCGCTTCCTGCTCCTTATCAGCATTTGCAGCTTGTCTATCAGCGTGATATCAGCGAGCTCTTCACCAAGCAACAGGAGCTGAGCCGCTTTTTTGTAATGATTAACTGGATCGCGGGTCCAGTACTGCTGCTATTACTTTATCTGCTGATCCGACAGCTAAGTAAGCCGCTGAATCTCCTGTCCGAGACCAGCAAAACGATCGCCGAAGGCGACTATACTAGACGGGTGCAGCTGCGCAGTAAGGATGAATTTGGCGAATTGGCCCTGAACTTCAACCGGATGGCAGAGGCTGTGGAGCAGCGGGTCACCGAACTCTCGGACATGGCTGAGGAGAAACAGAGGATGGTAGATAATTTGGCCCATGAATTGCGTACACCGTTGACCAGCATGCAGGGATTCGCCGAGTTTCTGACCACGGCCAACATTGGACAGGAAGAACAGCAAACTGCGGGCGACTATATTCTTAGCGAAACTCTCCGTCTCAAGAACCTGGCCTTTAAGCTGCTGGATTTGTCTGTCCTCCGGCGTCAACCGCTGACACTCCGGCAGGTGGACATTCCGAAACTGTTTCAAACGGTCCAACACACGGAACACCCCAAATTAGCGAGTGCAGACATACGACTTCTTGTTCAACATAAGATCGCTACTGTTTGGGGAGACGCAGATTTGCTGGCTTCTTTTTTAGTCAATCTCATTGAAAATGCCATTCATGCCTCCAAGCGAGGTAGCGAGATCTATATGTTGGCCTATGAGCTGAGCGGAGAAGCCGTGCTGGAAATCCGCGATACGGGTGTCGGACTCTCTGCAGAACAGGCTAAACGCGTGTTTGAACCGTTCTACCGGGGAGATCAGGCGCGTTCACGCGAATACGGCGGCGCTGGCCTAGGATTATCCTTATGCCGGCAAATTGCCGAAGCACATCAGGCCAGGTTAACCTTAGACTCTGATCTTGGCAAGGGGACTTGTGTGCGTATCTTTTTACAACTCCATAACAACTGCCCTCCTACTCTATAACATCTTTGGATTAAGGTTAGGTAGATTCATCATCCAATCCCTATGGAGGTTAAGTTAATGAACAACAAGAAGATTTCAACTACACTCACAGTGCTCTTGTTCTCTGGAAGCGTGTTAGTGGTCAGCGCAATGATTGTCCCAGGATTTGTGAATACCAGCGTTGCCAAGAGCATTCCTGTCGTGCAGGACACGGGCAAGCAGACCTTGATCAGCAGCAAGACGACTGTCTTAAAGGTTGAGGCAGAAAACCCAAAGACTACGGTCACCGACGTAAACAAAGAGTTGGAGCAGCTGATGACCCAAGAAGAATTCCAGCAAATTTATAATTTTGTGGACAAGCCCGATAACGAGCTTACCTCCAACAGAGAGATGACCGAGGATGAAGCGAATCGGAGGCTGATATTGCAAGACCAGTATTTGTATGACGGTCTCCGCCCGAAGCAGCCCCTTCCGTTAAATCCGGGACAATCGGAGTATTATTGGGACTTGGACAAAAACAAGATCCATTATCCGAATCGACCATTGACTGATGAGGAACTCTTGGAGTCTACAGACTGGATTTACCGGATGAACTATGCCCTCTCCAAACGGAACATTGTAACACCGCTGGATTCCAAAGATTTGAGTCAGGCTGATGCCGTCGCCCTCGCCACTACAAGTGTAAGGAAGCTATTTGGTGCTGATGTCTCCAAATTGGAAGTATATGCTAATTTAAATGATATCATATTATTAAATAAAAAATCTTGGATGATTACGTTTGCTCCTTATAAATCGGACACTTTAAGAGCACAAGGTAAGGAATTCTGGCAATATACAGTAATCGTTGATTACCCTACACGGACGGTAGTGGATACGACAGCCGCAAATTTCACTCTAAAAAGAACCCCGATCAGTGCTGAAGCTGCCAAGGCCATCCAAAAGGACGCAACCTGGATTCACGAGGCTACGAAAATAGTAACTGACAAGCAAGGAGAGACCCGAAAAATCACTATGGCCTACCTGGTAGATACCGACAAAAATGATAGTCGCGGTATGGTAGACGTCAAAATGTTACTCGAAGACGGCAGCAGCTATACTGCAGAGTTGCGCTACCCGGATAAGACGCTTCGTTGCCTTCTCTATGAAGAAGCAAAGGCTAAGAAGTAAAAAACCTTCAAGATATCCACCTTATCACGACAAGGTTTCATTCTCTTGAAGGTTCTTGATTAGCCGCATGACATTTACAACTATTACGCTCTTTGCTTGCGAGTCATAACGTCGAAGATTACCGCTAAAGCTAACACTGCACCACGGATAATGTATTGATACGAAATGCCTACCCCGATCAGGTTCATACCATTGGATAACGACACCATGACTATGGCACCAATGATGGAACCAGTCACTTTACCAACACCGCCGGCTGCAGATACACCACCGACATAAGCAGCAGCAATCGCATCAAGCTCAAACAACGTACCTGCCGTTGTTGTAGCCGACTGCAGTCGTGCTGTGTACATAATACCAGATAGTGCTGACAGCATTCCCATCGATCCAAATACGATGTACGTAATCTTTTTCACACTAATACCGCTCAAATGAGCAGCTTCCGGGTTGCTGCCTACTGCATAAATATGCCTTCCCAAAACCGTTTTGGTAGTCAAGAATTGATAGATCACAACGACAAGCAGCATAATAACGACCGTCCAGGAGAATCCATTATAACCAGATATAATCCAGGTAATGTAAGCAATAATAGCGGATACGAATACAAGCTTCAGCGTGAATATGCCTTTTGATACGACCTCGAAGTTGTATTTCAGCTTATCCCTGCGCTTGACAATCTCGAAATAAATGTACAATAGGATAACTGCAATCCCTAGTAGTAACGAGAGCATCGTTAGCCCGCCAACCTTGGCAATCGAAGGAATATACCCTGTTCCAATTGCATTAAAAGTTTCATCCTTGATACTGATTGTACCTGATTTCTCTGTTACCTGTAGCAGAGCACCCCGGAAAATCAACATCCCTGCTAATGAGGCCACAAAGGATGGGATTCCGATTGAAGCAACGAGCACCCCGTTGAACATTCCAATAACGATCCCCAGAATCAGAATGACGGGGACAGTTATAATGACTGGAACGCCCCACTGTGTCAGCATAATCGCACAGATCGCTCCCATGAAACCTGCTGCGAATCCGACCGATAAGTCAATATGCCGAATTACAATCACCAATGTCATGCCTACCGCAAGCACCGCCGTATATCCGGTAGCATCAAGCAAATTACTAAGGTTACGGGATGAAATGAACAAACCGTCGGTCATGACTGAGAAGATGAGAATAATAACTAGCAGTGCAATGTACATCCCATATTCACGAATATTTACCTTCAACAATGATCTAGCTTCCTTCAAAAAATCCATGGTGCGCTCCTCCTATTGCGTAGCAAACTGCATGATTTTTTCCTGATTTGCCTCTTCTACAGGCAGTTCACCCTTAATCCGTCCCTCAGCCATCACATAAATACGATCGCTCATGCCGAGTACCTCGCCCAATTCGGACGAGATCATAATAATACTCATCCCTTCATCAATAAGCCGATTCATAAGGGTATAGATTTCAAATTTCGCACCGACATCAATACCCCGAGTAGGTTCATCCAGAATCAACAGCTTAGGACCAACGAACATCCATTTGCCCAGTGACACCTTCTGCTGATTCCCCCCGCTCAGATTACCTACCAGTTGTTCGATCGTTGGCGCTTTGATATTCAATGATGTCTTGTAATGATTCCCTATCTTCACCTCTTCATTATCATTAATAACGCCCTTACTGGAGATTCCTCCGTGATTTGCAGCTGTCAAATTGCTCTTGATATCCTGAATCAGGAACAGCCCATCTCCCTTTCGATCCTCCGTAACGTAAGCGATGCCCTTGGCGATCGCATCACTTGTATGGCGGAATACCTGTGCTTCTCCGTCTACGAGCAGCTCACCGCTCAGCCTATAATGCTTCGGATTCCCAAAAATGCTCAAGGCCAGCTCGGTTCGCCCTGACCCCATGAGACCCGCAATGCCTACGATCTCACCTTTTCTTACGTGGAGATTAACATCAGCAGCAACAGCTCTTCCCAGCTTGCTGTCATAAGCACTCCAGTCTCGGATCTCCAGAAGCTTATCACCAAAACGCTTCTGCTCCCTTTTCGGATAAATATCCTCTATTTCCCGGCCGACCATATGTTTAATGATGACGTTCTCCGAAATCTCACCTTGCGCAGCATCTAAAGTGCATATTGTTCTCCCGTCCCGCAGCACAGTGACTTTATCTGCAATCGAGATGACTTCCTTCAGCTTGTGCGAGATCATAATGCAAGTAATGCCCTGGTTCTTCAGTTCCCGCAGCAAATCCAACAGATTCTCGCTATCATTCTCGTTCAGCGCGGCGGTTGGTTCATCAAGAATTAACAATTTCACATTTTTGCTAAGTGCCTTGGCGATCTCCACAAGCTGCTGCTTGCCAACCCCCAAATCCTTAATCAGAGTCTCCGGATTCACATTCAGCTTCACCTTACCTAGCAAAGCCTTCGCTTGAATAATGGTCTGGTTCCAATTCACTACCGAACGTCTAGCAATTTCGTTGCCGGCAAATATATTCTCGTACACCGACAAATCCGGGAATAACGCCAGCTCTTGATAGATGATCGCGATCCCGGCCTTGACGCTGTCGCTGATTTTGGCGAAGCTCTGTACCTGGCCTTCAAAGATGATGTCACCCTTATACGTTCCATAAGGATAGACCCCGCTAAGCACCTTCATTAGCGTCGATTTCCCGGCACCATTCTCACCGATCAGACAATGAATCTCTCCTTTGCCAACCTTGAAATTCACATCGGTCAGTGCCTTGACCCCGGTAAACTCTTTCGAAATATTATCCATTTCCAGAATGTAATCGCTCATAGCTCTGCTCTCCTTACTGAACAACTTCGATAGCGAATAGTGATAGAGCTAGGACGCCGCTATCACTATTCGTTCCTATTGCGGTATAATGGCTAGGAAATCTTATAATCCTGTGAATTCATCTGCTTTGTAATAACCGGAATCAATGATTTCCTTCTTCACATTGCCCTTATCCACACTAATAACATCCGTTTGTTTCGCCTTAACATTTTTTGTCCCGTTATCGTATTCACCGGTTGTCTCTGGCGTATGACCATCCAGAACGCTAACTGCTGTATTGATGGCATCCTTAACGAGTGTACGTACATCCTTGAATACGGTCATGGATTGTTTACCATCAATGACGTATTGAATGGAAGCCTTCTCAGCATCTTGCCCGGTAACAACAAAGCTAGTAATCGCAGAATCTGCAGCGAATACATCGGCGATAGAACGAGCCGTACCATCATTAGGAGCTAGAATCGAGACATCTCCCTTAAGATCAGCTGTAGCAGAAGTCAGGTGAGTCTGTGCTTTGTTCTTGGCTTCATTCGCATCCCAGTTCGTTGTTACCTGACCAATGATTTTGCCAAGCTGGTCACGGGATAGCTCCTTAGACCCTTGCAGAGCTACAGCTTCACTGGAATTAGCAATTTTAAACGTTCCGTCAGCAATTTTAGGTTGCAGCACTGTCCAAGCACCTTCGAAGAATAGGAAGGCATTGTTGTCAGATGCAGCACCTGCATAAAGGTAGAGCGGCTGACCATTACCTTTGGCGTGATCCACCAAATATTGTGCTTGCGCCGCTCCTACGGCCTTACTGTCGAAAGTTACATAGTAATCAACGGCTTCTGTCTTCGTAATCAGACGGTCATAAGCGATTACAGTAATGCCTTCTTTCTTAGCCTCTTCTACAGCTGATGCTGCCGCATCTCCATCTTGAGGGCAAATAATCAATACTTTGATGCCCTTGTTAATTAAAGTCTGCACATTCTCTTTCTCTTTAGCAGATGAGCCCTGGCTGAATAAAATATCTGTAGAATATTTCGTACTCGACAACGCATCCTTGAAGCGTTGCTCATCTTGCACCCATCTTGGTTCATCCTTTGTCGGGAGTACGATCCCCACATCTACCTTCTTACCACTGCCACTGCCACTACCACTGCCGCTACCGTTATTACAAGCTGACAGCATGGCCCCAAATACTGTAATGATCAATAACAGGGAAATTACTTTGAACCTTCTCTTCATTTAATAAGCCCCTTTCGATATGATCTGTTGTTCTAACAAGAGCAACTATATCATCTCTTCCGGGGCTTGAAAGCGCTTATCATTAGCATTTTTTTGTAAACATCTTCACTTTTTTATGCTAGGCTCGTCCTTCTCGTGAGTTACACCGTATACGTCTTCCTGCCGGTGAAATCCGTCCTTAATGAGAGTCTCCTTCAGATTCGTATAATCAACCACGATCGGAGATAACAGGACGGAAGGCACCTCAATTTTGCCGTTATTCACTTTACTATTGGCTTCCACCTTTACTCCCTGTGCCAACCGCACGGCAAGCACAGCCGCCTCGATAGCCAGTTGCTTAATCGGTTTGTAGACGGTCATCGCTTGTGTTCCTGCTACGATTCGCTGGGCGGCTGCAAGATCCGCATCCATCCCTACAACCGGAACTTTTCCTGCCAGCCCTTGAGAGGCGAGTGCTTTGACGACTGCACCGGCGGTAGCATCGTTAGCTGCAATTACAGCATCAATATCGTTATGATTGGCCTTCAGTGCCTGCCGCATATTCTCCAGCGCATTCGCAGGTCTCCAATCCTTGGTCCATTGATCATAGACCACAACAATATCCCCATTATCAATGTATGGCTGCAGCACCTCAAACACCCCTTTTTTGAACATAAGTGCATTGTTATCGGTATCAGCCCCGCCGATGTAGACATATTTGCCTTTGGGAACCCATCTTGTCATGGCTAAGGCCTGTAAACGCCCAACTTGTTCGTTATCAAACGACACATACAAATCAAGGTCGGAATTCTTCACCAGCCGGTCGTAAGACAGTACCTTAATTTCAGCTGCATGCGCCTTTTTCACAATCGTTGCCATAGCTTCGGCATTATGTGGCACAATAACGAGCACATCTACGCCTTCGCTAATCATTGTCTCCACCTGCGCGATCTGCAAGGCATCATCGCCGCTCGCCGCCATGACCACTACCTCAGCCCCTAAAGCTTCAACAGCTGAACAGAATAAATCCCGATCCTTTAACCACCGTTCCTCGATCAATGTATCCATTGCAAAACCCACCTTGATTTTGTGCTCTCTTGGCTTGGAGGTCTCTACTATATCAGACTCATCCCTGGGATCTTCTGGATTGCTTGGGGCAGGGAAATACGAAATCAGCAGCAGCACCAACAGTACACCACATATTGCACTTCCCCATCTCCAATTCACTTTCATCTACACTGCCCCCTTCGATTATTCGCTGCTTCTGCTCAGGACATGCTCCTGAATCTCAACCTCTACCTCCTAGCAGTTGCTTGCGATATTCAGTTGGAGACTTACCACTCATTTTCTTGAACACTTTACTGAAGTAATTGGGATCATGGTAGCCTATCTCAAAGGTAATCTCTTTCAGACTTTTGGCGGGATCACTCATCATTCGCTTGGCATGCTCAATTCTGCATTCCGTTAAAAAATCAATATAATTAATCCCGAGTTGCTCCTTGAACATCTTACTAATGTAAAATGGACTTAGTCCTACCATCTGCCCCATACTCTCCAGAGTAATGTCCTCATGTGAATGTTCAACAATAAACTGTCTTAGCTGTTGAACAGCATCAGGATTCATATGCTCTAAGTGTCCTGCACAAGTCCGCTCCATGCCCTTAAGCAGAGCTTTGGCTTCACTTCGTAGCTGGCGATAGTCCTGGGCTTGGAATGAATATAACGGTCTCTCAAATTCAATTCCCATCTCCATCATCCCCCTGGCAGCTACCCATACCAGCTCCAGCATTCGCTGCTGAGTTTGCAGCAGACTTGCACCTTCACTCTCATAACGACGAATCATCTCCAGCATGATCTCCTGGATTTGCTCCCATTCGCCCAGCCGAATGCGTTCAGCGATTTTACGTTCCCACTGCATAGCTGAGTTTCCATCAGGGACAACGCCGAGTGTTGGCATATCTTCATAGAAACGATACCTGCCAGGAAGCGTCAGGTCCATTGAAGCCAGCATGGCCTCCTGGTAGGATTGGCGAATATGGTCCAGTGACCGGCATTCTCCGCCAATGCCAACAAACCAGCCTGCTTGAGGTTTCGCACGTCCAGCCAAGCCTAACAATTCTTGAACTGTAGCTGTTGCCTGGCTTCGATATGTCTTCCCTTGTTCACGGAATACAATGACAGCAATTTGGCGGCCAAACAAGGCGCCTACCCAGCCGCTGCCCATGCTTCTGATCTTGCTCTTCACTAACGGGTACAATCCCTCTGACGCAGGGGGCAACAGCACATTCAAAGTAAACATAGCATCCGCTGTCGTCACTCCGAGCAGCGCCATTAACTCATTGGAATGAACCTCATGGACATGATCGAATAACAATTGGGTAACGATATCCGTTTCTACAACAGGCAATACCTTCTGTAATGCTTCTCGTTCACGCTGACTAACGGAGTGAAGCAGTTGTTCCTCTTCAATCTGTGCCAATACCGCTCCTACAGCCGCTATAATCTCGCTCGCCTTACTAGGCTTAAGCAAATAATCCTTCACTCCAAGGCGAATTGCCTTTCTTGCATAATCAAAGGTGTCATAAGCAGTTACCATAATGAATTTGATGGCAGGATGCTCTTTGCTTATCTCTTCTGTCGCTTCAAGACCATCCATTCCCGGCATTTTGATGTCCATCAGTATCAACTCCGGCTGGTGCAGTCGAGCCATCTCAACTGCCATCTTACCGTTTTTTGCTTGCCAGATCTCCAGATCAAGCTCTGGAAACCCTTTACCCAATATCGCTACCAAGCCTTCACGTACCACCTGCTCATCATCTACAATCATAAGCTTAACCATGTCCGCCGATCCCCCTTGTCTTCGGTATGCGCAATATCACCTTGGTTCCTTCATTTAACCGGCTGTCTATATCAATAACATTTTCCAGGCCGTAAAATAATCTCAGCCTGCGTACAACGTTACTGAACCCAATCCCCGTGGAATGTCCCTCATTCTCAGGCGAAGGTTCTTCTTCTAATATCTGTTTTATTTTATGCTCAGCCATTCCAGGACCATCATCACTAATAACAATCTTTACGCGTTCTCCCTCATCACGAATGACAAAGTTAATGATGCCACCGTCTTCACTAGGCTCAATAGCATGAATAACCGCATTTTCAACAATCGGCTGTAAGGTAAGTGCCGGGATTTGAATATGTAGACAATCTTCCTCTATGTCAACAATCAGCCTAAGTCGATCCGTAAATCGAGCGGACTGAATTTCCATGTATTGCTTGAATACTTTAACTTCTTCATAAAGTGTCACTGAACGGTCCAGTCGCTTCAAGTTATAACGAAGTAGCCCAGCTATGCTGACAAGCAGATCGCTAATCTCCTCAGAGCCTTCCAGATATGCCTTCTTGGATATGGTATCCAGCATATTGAACAAGAAATGCGGATTAATCTGGCTTTGCAGGCTACGTAACTGACTCTCTTGGAGCAGCAGCTTGCTCTGCTGCAATTCCTTCTCTAACTGTGCTTTGTCCTTGATTTCCTGAAACAAATTGTTAATGTTAACTCTCATTTGCTCGAACATTCTTGCTAGAAAAGCAATTTCATCCCTTGAGGATACTTCTACTTTCAGATCAAAGCGCCCTCTGGACAGCTCCTTCGCCGCCTGTGTCAGCTTAAGAACCGGCCGGGTAATGCCTAGCGAGAACCAATAAGTGAATAACAGGAGGAAGAACGTGATGGATAGCAACAGCCATATACCAAGCTTCTTCAGCTCTGTAGATTGTTCAATAATGCCGCGATAGAAACGGTCATAGGTTTTAAGCTCCGAGTTAAGCAGGGACAACGTCATCTCAGATATATAGTTCGAGATACGCGTCGCCTCTGAAAATGCGTTACTGGAGTCCTCTGTCTCCTTCTCAGTCTGAAATAGCACCGACCTATCTGCAGTCTCCAACAAACTGTCAATTAAATTTATATAATTCATTAAAGTGAAAGCGTTCTCATTGTTTTTCAAAATGCTTATACTATCCTTGGCACTCCGGAGCTGCTCCTCACTCCAATGCAGTTGCTGGCGATTGCTTGGCGAAGGGTCTTTCAGGAAATTATAAAGCGCAGCAATTGTCTTCTGACTCGCTGTTGTCACCTCATTCATTCTTAAATACCGCTGCAGAATATGATTATATTGGTCTTGCGTCTTCTGATTGTAATAGGTTAGAGCAATCCAGATCGCAGCCATAAAAAAAATGATAACGGCAACAAGTGTCCATATTTTACGCTGGATACTAATCATGGGGTGCCTACTTCCTTCAGGATTTCTATATCCGTTAGATATCCCGCCGTATTCAAGGGAACGACTTCACCCTTTAGCCATTTCATCATCATTTCCACGCTTATCTTCCCCATCTCCTCCGGAGATTGCTTGAGTATTCCGTCAAGCTTACCCTCCTTGAGTAAGACCATCGCATCTGGACTATCATCGAACGAATAGATCGCATAGGGCTCAATTCGGGACCTTCTGCTGATCTCTTGAATCATTGAACCCGTAATATTAGCATTCACTGAGATAAACGCGTTTACACCAGGCTGCATATTCATCGTTTCGCGTATAGACGCTATCACCTGTTCTCTTGCAGCTCCCGTTGACACATATTCCGACACAATCTTTGGATACCCGCGAAGAACATCCTGTATGCCCCGTAACCGTTGCTGCTGATAGTATTCGTTACGGCTGTCCCCTATGACTACAACGATCCCCTGACTATCTATATCAGCAACCAGCTGCTTAGCAATCATCTCTCCAGCTAAATACTGATCAGAGCCAACATATGTCTTACGAAGACTTTCGCTCATAGGGACATCATTGGCAACTGTAATAATCGGAATGCCATAGAAAGCTGCTTTGATCTTGGTCAAGTTCTTGAATTCATCGCTATCCAGACCTTGAACAATAATTCCGTCGACCCGTGATTCAATCGCAATTTCAATCCCTTTAAGGAAATTATCCTGATCCTCTCCATAGCTCCCCCACACTTCAACATTCGCCCCATCCTTCTTTGCTTCCTTCTTGGCTCCATAGCTCACCTGGTTCCAGAATGGTGTGTCCAGATCCCGCGTGATCAGAACCAGCCGGTATTGCGCCTGCTTGTCACTTTCTTGCACTTGATTCGAGGATTGAACAAGCTTTTGGTCAAGCGAGAATAGGCGGCTGGCTGACATGACAGTAAGGACTATAAAGATAAGACAGGCTATTCCAAGTAATATACTTACAGTTTTTCTCAACAAGATACCTCACTTCCATAATTTATGGTGACTGTATTATATCATCTCTAGCAATCACCGCAAGGAGTTATTCTTGAGGTAATCCTACGAGATTTTTCACAATAAAAGGATCACAATGCCCGAAATAGTCTTGTGAAAGAAACAGCACAGACTTAAGGCTAGCCCCTTCCCCTCTTTAGGTCCAGCTCCGTTACACTCCCGAGACTGATGATAAATCCCGCCCCGCTTGTTATATTTTACTAGCTAGATAGATTGAATTAAAAAATTCAACATAAGGAGAGCGAATGGAGGAAAAGTTTGGAACTGAAGGAGCGCTAGCGACGGCCTAAAAGCTTTCCGAAGGAAAGCTCGCTTCGGTAGCTTAAGCTCTCCGGATTTCATCCGCAAATAGCGGTACAATCCCAAGAAATCTGGAGACAACAGCGGCCGAAAGTCCAAACATTTTCCGCAATGCCAAACTTCCCCATGTATACTCCTAGGTTCAATCTATATATTCATACAGCGAAGGAGAATCAACAAATGAAAACCGTATTACGCATCACCATCTATCTAATCGTCTTTATATTAATCGTGGGAGGAACAGGAGCCGTCGGATTTATCAATACAATGAATTCCGGTATGTCAGTTTACGATAAAACCCCGCCCTCATTAACGAATGTCCAAATACCACAATATGACGCTAAAAAACCAACAGTGGCTGTACTACTAGCGAACGAAGTGACAGAGGTGTTCGATTTCCTCGTTCCTTACGAAATGTTTGCGATGACAGAGTCTTACAATGTATATGGGGTTGCACCTGACCGTAAAATCAAATCTCTTACTGGGGGACTCGATGTTATACCTCACTATTCATTCGACGAGATGGATCAGCTGTTAAGTAAAAGTCCAGATATTATTGTCATTCCATTCATGCCGATTTTAGACGATAAGAAGCATGCTCCTGTTCGAGAATGGATTCAAAAGCATGCGAATAAGCAAACGATTTTACTCTCTATTTGTAACGGGGCAGAGAACTTGGCCGATACTGGTTTGTTGAAGGGTAAATCAGCTGCTACACATTGGGGAGACATTAATCGACTTATTAAAAAATATCCAGACATTCAGTGGGTGAAGGATCAACGTTATGTTCCGCAAGGAAATATCGTATCTTCCGCGGGTCTGACATCAGGAATTGATGCTACGTTATATGTCATCTCCCAGCAGTTGGGCGATGCAGCTGCAAAAAAAGTAGCAGATAATATGAACTATCCTTCTTATAAGTATGTATTAGATCCAAATATGAAACCCTTTAATGCCGGACTTAGCGATATCACATACGTATTAAATAATGCTTTTCAATGGAAAAAAGCCAACGTAGGCGTACTCCTGTACAATGGCGCAGATGAACTGGATTTATCTGCTGCATTTGATACATATGGTGCTTCCGGTACGACAAGAACACTAACGGTATCCAATAAAAATGAACCCATCGTAACGAAACATGGTCTGAACCTAGTCGCGCGTTATCAAACACCGAATGCACCTAAGCTCAGTAAAATGATTGTCGTTGGTCACGATGCTGAGACGAGAGCAGCTGACGACATCAAGCAATGGAATAACAGTGACCATAATGCGGAGCTATTGTTCCTGCACCGTGATATGTCCGAGCGCTTTGCAATGGACCCTGCGTTTGAGGATTTAGCCAAACAGGAGGATATCCAAACTGCCAAATTTGCCGCAAAACGTCTTGAATATCGTGCTACAGACCACTTGAAGCTGGAAGGTAAACCTTTTTCCATTGAAGCCTTTGGTCTACCTGCTTTACTGAGTATGCTAGCTATAATTATCGCCTCATTTATTGATAGACGTTTGTTTGGTAGAAAAAAACAAGGATAGTACCCATCGGTCTTTTAAAAAAGCCACTTCATCATGAAGTGGCTTTTCATGCAACCTCTTTTCATATAAGCATGAAGTACAGTTCCCCGGCAACGAAAATGAGACAACTAGAGATGTTATTAATGTAAGTGGTTTTTAGGTTCTCGTTTTTACGGCTAATCCACTAAACGATATAGGACCGACAACATCAGCCCTTGTATTGGCAGTACGGTTTTCTGCTGTGACTGTGTAAACATGCGTTCCCGCTTTTACATTCCGATCTTCTGCTTGGAACGTAACTGCATAATTTTGTTCAGAACCAACAGATTCAATACCTTGTAGTGTGTTGAATATCTCTTTTCCATCACGGAAGATTCTAAAGAGAATTTGCGCAATGCCAGTGACACCACGCACACCCACGGTTGTTACCAAATCTACCCGATTAGGTTGAGCATTTCTTGGGATCCGAATATTGATTGTTGCAATGCGGCTTTTTGCTGGTGAGCGTCGGATTATAAATGAATTTGCTAAGTTGAATTTGTTACGCGGCTGGACAGCAGCTTTATCTAGAATACGGACCAAAATATCAGCTCCTCAAGATTGATATCTCTAATGTATTCTATGTAAACAGAGGACGATTGGGCGATTCTTTAAGATCGAAAAATAAAGCACTAGACTGTCGAAGGTATTAAGTTAACGGACAGTAGAGTTTAATTAAAAACGTTCTTTATTGTTTGTGTTAATTGGGTTTTGTTAGAATATCATTAGATTTTAGTATCGTATATAGGAGGAATAAAGTTGAGGATCGTCTATGCAAATGACTCAGACTATGAATACATCCGAAACCGTGACCAGCATATTTCTGAGAGCTTAATACTATCAAAAATAAAGGAAAAAGAGATATACATTCTGCGAAATCAGGATGAAAATAATATCGGCTTTTCTGGGAAGAAGAAATGAAACAAAAGGACTACAATCTGATTATGACATCCACTCAGGCTGATGAGGAAGCCCAACATTTTTATAGAAAACTAGGCTACAAAGATGCAGGATGCTTAATCCTTGATACACAACCATTGGAAATACTCCTTACAAAAAAATTAAACTAACATCCCATTTGGCATATATTAATCTGGAATACTCCCCCAAGTAGAAGATGAGTGCTCTGAGCAGTATAATGATTACTAAACCTATAGTTGATAGTGATAGAGAGTGATATCATTAGGGGGGAAATCATTTGTATTCGCACACCGAGACCGAACTGCAAGATCAAGAAGGCATGGATTCAAACCTTCCGGCGCAGACCTTTACGATTGGGGAAGTGGCCAAGATGATTGGATCTAAAATCAGAACCATTCGCTACTACGATGAAATTGGATTAGTGAAGTCCACTAGCCATACTGAGGGTAAGCATCGCTTATATACAATGGAAGATATATGGCGTCTAGAACTTACAGCAACGCTGCGCTATCTGGATTTTGGCATTGAAGAGATCAGCCAGCTCCTATCAGGGTCCTTATCTGTCGATAAAGCACTCGATTGGCAGATGGAATCCCTCTCCATCCAGGTTAATGCGCTTACTCATATGATCTCTATTTTACAGCAAGCGAAGCAGCAGCAAGGGGATTCCATGCGTTATCTGTACGATCTTGTTCAAGCCAAAGCCTCAAATGTTGAAAAACGAAAACAGTTTATTGCCGAAAAGGTAGCCGCTACTGAACTCTTTGACGAAGTTCCCTTGGAATGGCAGGATCCCATGCTGTATTTCTTCAATAAATGCATTGTTCAACAAGAAAAAACTACACCAAAACAAATAGCCGCCTGGAATGAGCTGCAAGAAATCATCAATGATCCCCAGTTTATTAACGATGTGAAAAATACGGGCTTTGCCTCTTCTGTCAAAGAACTTCAGCCCCGTTATGATGCAGATACCTGGATCAAGAAGCTGGATCTATTCTATGTCCAATTGACGCAAGCGGTGGAGAAAAAGAAATCTGCTGACAGTCCTGAGGTTCAGGCCATTATAGAAGAAACAATCTCGCTGTATGCGAATACGGAGGAAACATTCTATAACGAGGATTTCCTTAAATCCTATCTCGAACAGGCCGAGCAGACTCGTACACCGCTTATTGAACGCATAGACAGGTTATGTGCCATAATGAGCCCACAATTAAACTTGCTCACAGAAGCAAACCTTGTGTTTATTCAAAACTTGCAACGGAAGCTGGAATCACACAACCAGACAAGCGAACAGCCCAAAAGCTAAGGCCTTTGGGTTGTTCGTAGTTATATTTAGTCATGTAAAATCGTAAAAGCCGGACGTTCTCCAATATTTTGCTCCAATAGCCGGAAAGGCTTCTTTTTCAAGTAATGATCAAAGAAATCCTGCGAATAATCGCTAATGCGATCATGGGTCTCTCGGATATCGCTTCCCTGCATCCATTGGAAAACCGGTGTGAATAGCACAAAATCGGTGAAGCTGCCATGCCTCGTTTTATTCAGAATCATCCAGTAGTTTCCGCCCTTAGTGATATTAGCGAACCTCGGCAGGACCTCCTTCTTCATATCAATCGGGCCATCTGTGGTTGTGTGAATATACGCTACAGTGGAATCCGCACTTATCATCAGAAACGGCTTACCTAAGCCTTCCACCGGAATACGCCGCTGTCCGTATAATATACCATCCATGTTAAGAGCTGCCTTGATTCTGGAATCCGTCATTAACATTTGCACACTGGTCGCTCCGCCGTAGGAATGACCGAACATCCCCATATTATTCATATCCATCCGCCCGGTAAAACGCTGGTCTGGATCATTCGCCGCCAGCCCCTCCACCTGATCCAGTACAAATTTGGCATCCTCTACCCATTGTTCATTGGCATGATCCAGATCGGTGATGGATTTGCTCTCTTCCTGGATTAATGGTGCCACCCGCCCATCAGGGAACACAGAAGCGGTACTGCTATAGGTGTGGTCTATGCCGACCACGATGTAACCATGACTGACCAATTTTTCGACCTGGTAGGTGTTCTGCATTTTATTCCCCGTTAGACCATGTGAAAATAGAAGCACCGGGTAGGACGGCTCTGCATTAGAAATCTCTGCATTCTCTATAGCATGTGTCTTCACATAACCTATAGAAGTAAACAACATCTTAGGGACATGAAACACCTTGCTATATCCCTCAGCAAAGGCTTTGATGTCCGAATGATAGACCCCAACCTTCCCTTTCGCTTGAGCATCAGCAGGGTACCAGACTTGTACCATTAATTCACGTTTGTCATTAGGATCAAGCGTGAGGACCTCGTCCCGACTATCATCTTTCCAATCATAAGTAACCGTACCAATTTTGTACGGACCTCGCGGCTTCTCAAAGGTGAATACGGGAAGTAACAAAGGCAAGGCTACCGTAACAGCTGAATAAATAACGGTCAGCAAGGTCACCAAAATGAGCTTTGCAGTTGATCTTTTTCGAGGTGTTTGTACTCCAGCTTTGTGAGACTTCGATCTCAATCTGATAACGAAAAACAAAAGTGGCACAGCCGTAAGCACATACGCCGGAATCATCGGCCAGCGCATACCTTCTATGATTCCATGCATCAGCATGATGATGACGGAAATCCCGAATAGAATGAGCAGGCCACGCTGCGTCTTGTTCTTAGCGAATAGAATCCAGCCGATCAATAAAATATTGAAAACCACTAACAAAATTTCAAAAAACCTCATATGTAATGACCTCCATGCAGATTGTAAGTTGCTAGCACTAGCTAATACAACTTATTATCTCCAGTAGGTGAGATTCGAGTCCTTTTGATTCTATCTTAATGCAGGAAATACGGCTGGAATTCAATGAGCAGTGCGCAGTATAATTGCAGTAAAACTTTAATCATGAAGACAGAAGTTCTAGCATTGGAGGTACAGCATTTGTATTCAGACAGCGATACAGAACTACAGACCTATTCAATCGGGGAAGTTGCCAAAATGATTGGCTCTAAGGTCAGAACCATCCGCTATTATGATGAGATTGGATTGGTTAAGCCCTCCACTCATACGGAGGGAGGGCACCGGTTATATACGATGGAAGATATTCGGCGTTTAGAGCTTACTACAACGCTGCGCTATTTGGATTTTAGTATTGAAGATATCAGTCAGCTCTTATCTGGAGCCTTATCGGTTGACAAAGCACTCGATTGGCAGATTGAATCACTGTCCATTCAGGTTAGCGCACTTACGAATATGATCTCTATTTTACAACAAGCAAAGCAGCAACAAGGGGATTCGTCCATTAATTACATTTACGATCTTGTTCAAGCTAAAGCATCGAATACTGATAAACGCAAACAATTTATTGGCGAGAAAGTGGAATCTTCTGATCTCTTTGATGGAGTTCCCGCAGAATGGCAGGATCCTATGCTGCATTATTTCAATAAATATATTGTCAATCAAGAGAAAACAACAGCGAAACAAATAGCTGCCTGGAATGAGCTGCAAGAAATCTTAAATGATCCTCAATATTTCGAAGATGTGAAGAACACTAACTATACATTCTTCATTAAAGAACTTCAGCCCCGTTATGATGCAGCTAGATGGATCAAGAAACTGGATCATTTCTATCTTCGATTGACCCAGGCGGTGGAGACAAAAAAATCAGCTGACAGTCCTGAAGTTCAGGCGATCATTGAAGAGTCGTTCTCGCTATACGGCAATGTTGAACAAACCATCTATAACGAGGATTTCCTTAAATCCTATATGAAACATGCCCGGCAGACTCGTACACCTCTTATTGAACGCCTCAACAGGTTATGTTCCATCATGAGTCCGCAAATAAATTTATTCTCAGAAGGGAATCTCGTGTTCTTTCAAAACTTGCAGCGAAAAATGAATTTGTAATATGACCTATAACTGCGAAGAGCCCAAAAGCTAAGGCTTCGGGCTGTTCGCAGTTTTCATTAGTCATGCAAAATTGTAAAATCCGGATGCTCTCCAATATTTTGCTCCAATAGCCGGAAAGGCTGATTTTTCAAGTAATGATCAAAGAAATCCTGCGAATAATCGTTAATTAGGCTGTAAGCCTCCCCAATATTGCGTCCTTGCATCAGTTGGAAAAGTGGTGAGAACGAAACAAAATCAGTGAAGCTGATATGCGTCGTCTTGTTCAGGATCATCCAGTAGTTACCACCCTTAGTGATATTAGCGAACCGCGGCAGGACTTCCTGCTTCATATCGATCGGGCTGCCTTCTGTAGTGGAGTTAATATTCTCTACACTGGAATCTGCACTCATCATCATAAACGGCTTGCCAAGCCCTTCTTCCGGAATACGCCGCTGACCATATAACACACCATCCATGTTAATGGCTGCTTTGATTCTGGAATCCGCCATCAACACTTGCGTACTTGTCGCTCCCCCATAGGAATGGCCGAACATCCCCACATTATTCATATCCATCCGGCCGGTAAAACGTTGGTCTGGATCATTCGCGGCCAGCTTCTCGACCTCATCCAATACAAACTTGGCATCTTCTACCCATTGTTCATTGGCATTATCCAGATCGGTAATAGACTTTATGTCTTGCATAATTAATGGTGCTACCCGTCCATCCGGGAAAACAGAAGTGGTACTGCTATAGGTATGGTCTATGCCGACCACAATGTAACCATGACTAACCAATTGTTCGACTTGGAAAGTGTTCTGCATTTTATTTCCAGTCAGACCATGTGAAAATAGAAGCACCGGGTAGGACGGCTCCGCATTAGAAATCGCTGCATTCTCTATAGCATGCGTCTTGACATAACCTATAGATGAAAATAACAGTTTAGGGAAGTTAAACATCTTGCTATATCCCTCAACAAAAGCATTGGCATCCGAATGATAGGCCGCAATCTTCCCTTTCGCTTTGGCATCAGCAGGGTACCAGATTTGTACCATTAGCTCACGTTTGTCATTTGGATCTGGCGTGAGGACCTCGTCCCGACTATCATCTTTCCAATCATAAGTAACTGTACCGATTTTGTAAGAGCCCGTAGGTTTATCAAAGGTGAATACGGGAAGTAATATCGGCAAGGCTACCGCTACAGCTGAATAAATAACAGTCAGCAAGGTCAGCAAGACGAGCTTTACAATGGATCTTTTTCGAGCAGGCTGTTCCCCCACTTCACGAGACTTCGATCTCAATCTGACAACGAACAACAATAATGCCACTACCGTCAACACATACGCCGGAACCATCGCCCAGCGCATACCTTCGATGACCCCGTGCAGCAGCAAGAGGATGACGGAAATCCCGGATCCAATTAGCAAATTACGCTGTGTCTTGTTCTTGAAAAATAAAATCCAGCAGATCAGCAAAATATTGAAAACAAGCAACACAATTTCAAAAAACCTCATAAGCATTGAACCTCCATGTTGATAGTAAGTTGCTAGCACTAGCTAATATACAGCTTACAATCTCCAGTAGGTGGAGATTCAAGTCTTTTTTTCATATCAGTCTTTTTGAAGCGTGAACGTCGGATGCTCACCAATATTTTGCTCTAATAGCCGAAGTGGCTTCTTTTTTAAATAATGATCGAAGAAATCCAGCGAGTAATCATTAATAAGGCTGTGCGCCTCTCGAATATCACCCTTTTGAAGCAATTGAAACAGTGGTGAGAGCAGATAAATATCGGTGAAGCCCATGTGTGTCATGTTCTTTATGGTCATCCAGTAGTTACCGCCGTCAGCTATATGATCAAAGCGCTCCATGAGCTTCTTCCCAAGATAAGAGAGCTCACTATTATCCGTGCTTTGTAAAGCCTCCAGACTGCTATCCGCACTCATCATCAGAAACGGCTTGTTCAGTCCTTCTTCCGGAATACGCAGTTTACCATATAACACTCCATCCATATTAATAGCAGCCTTCACTCTAGCATCCTTCATTACCATTTGAACGCTTGTTGCCCCGCCAAAGGAATGGCCAAACATCCCCACATTATTCATATCCATTCGGCCTGTAAAACGATGTTCCGGATCATTCGCCGCCAGCTTCTCCACTTGATCCAGCACAAATTCAGCATCCCCTACCCATTGATCATTCAATTGGTCCATAGGGCCAGTGGAGGTCATGTCTATCGGTTGATAATACGCCACACGCCCATCCGGGAAAATGGAAGCTGTACTGCTGTAGGTATGATCTATGCCCACTACAATGTAACCATGACTAACTAATTGTTCAATTTGAAAGGTGTTCTGCATTTTAGTTCCGCTCAAGCCATGCGAAAAAATAAGCACCGGGTAAGACGACTCCGCATTGGAAATCTCCGCATTTTCTATGGCATGTGTACGGACCTTACCGAAAGCCGTAAACAATAGCTTGGGCATCTTAAAAACTTTACTATATCCTTCCGCAAAAATATCAGGCTCAGGATGATAAAATTCTGTTTTTCCTTTCGCTTTTGCATCAGCAGGATACCAGACTTGGACCATTAACTCGCGCTTGTCGCTCGTATCTGGCGTGAGGACTTCGTCCCGCTGATCATCTTTCCAATCATAAGTGACTGTGCCGATTTTGTAAGGACCTGCCGGCTTGTTAAAGGTGAATACGGGAAGTAATACCGGCAAGGCTACCGTAACTGCTGAATAAATAACGGTCAGCAAGGTCAGCAAGACGAGCTTTACAATGGATCTTTTTCGAGCTGATTGTTCCCCCGCTTGGCGAGACTTCGACTTCAATCTGACAGCGAAGATCACGAGTGGCAACGCCGTCATGACATAAGCCGGAATCATCGGCCAGCGCATCCCTTCAACGACCCCATGCACCAACATAATGATGGCGGAAACACCGAAGCCCATAAGCAGTCCTCGTTGCGATTTGTTCTTGAATAATAGAATCCAGCCGATCAACAATATATTGAAAACAATAATCAAAACTTCAAATAACCTCATAAGCATTGAACCTCCGTTTATAGTTAAATGCTAGCCGCTAGCTAAAACACAGCTTACATTCTCCAGTGGGTGGAGGTACAAGTCCTTCCTAGGAAAATGATTCGTAAAGACCATTTAACGTTTGTGACTGCACAAAAAAACCGCCAAACTGCGGCGGTATTAATCAGTATGTCAGTATTATTAAAGTAAAAAAGCTTTATTTTACGATGGATTGAATGATGCTGATGATTCCTTGTTTTTCGACATCCTTAGTATCTGCACGCTGTGAAAGCAAATATTTATAATAAGCCTGTTTCACTGCCGGGTCTAATTCAGCAATCGCTTGATTCCGTCCTTCCAATTCCGGATTCAGGTCCCAGAACTGCTCTCCCCACTTAGGGAACAAAGCTGTAATTTGTTCGGGTCTTTCAATAAAGATGCCCTGCTCTTCTCCCTTATCATTAAAAAATACATAAGTAGGAATATGGCTTTTGCCGTCTGGATGCGGGTATAATTCTGCGATATCTAAATTATCAGGATCACGGTTCAAAATATGCAGCTTCAGCTTACCGGTTTCCTGCTCAATTTTTGCGAAGAGCGGTAAATTGGACACAACATCGCCGCACCAATCGTGAGCCAACACCAGCACATTTACCGGTTCAGCCCATGATGCAAAATAAGCCCGATCTTCATCGTTTAGCGCAAAGCCTTCAAAATTCGTTTGTAATCTTTCCTGATTCACTTCAGCCTGATCGACGAACTGTTCAAATGTCAGCGCCTCTGCAAAAGCCTTTTGCAATCTCTCAGCTGAAATTGCTGTTTGTTGTGTACTCATAAGTATACCCTCCCAATAAATAAAATGCGCATCTGTTTACTTGGTATTATACGTCAAAAAACAGAAACATGAAAGATAAGCTACGTTCTCTCCCGAAAATGGATGCAATAACATTGCCTCTACAGCTCTCCAAAACCCCGAATTAGGCTCAGCATAGACAACAAATACAGCCCTGCTACTACTTATTTATGCATTGCTAGCTTACAGCTCACTGTCAAACAGCTTCGTATCTTTTTCGTATGCCAAAAAGCCTTCGAGCATGCTCAAAGACTTTTAACATAATCCATATTCATTTGGAACGCATTAATAGATATAGGAAGTAAGGCACACTCAGCATCGTAACAATAATCCCTGCGGGAATATCCGTCTTAAAGCTGACCGTTCGAGCAATCGTATCCGCTGCAAGCAGCAATATCGCACCAATTAGCGCTGAAGCTGGTAGAAGTACTTTGTAATCGTGACCTACCAGCTTGCGAGCCACATGCGGACTAATCAAGCCAATAAAGAAAATGGAGCCCCCCAGCGCTACACAACCAGAAGCAATGGCGACAGCCGCAATCGACAGCCATAGAAATTTCCGCTTTAAAGCAACTCCTAGTCCTATCGATGTTTCATTGCCTAACACCAAAACATTTAATATTCGTGCATTGGCCACAATGTATATGAATAATAACAATACCCATGGTAACAACAAACTAATATAGGGCCACTTGTCTCCCCATAAATATCCCGCTTGCCAACGCTGTGCAAACTCATACTTTTGGTCATCCAGCTTTAACGTCAGAAATAACGTTAGTGCACTTAACCCCACATTAATCGCAACGCCAGTCAGAACAAGTCGTGTAGATGAAATCATACGATGTTTTCTATAAGCTAGAACATAAATCAGCGCGGCTGCCAGCAAACCACCCACGAATGCCATAGACGGCAATAAAAATGCTGTAGTGGCACCTTGAATGCCTACAGTCGAGATAATTAATAGCACCATAAGACCTGAACCTGAGCTAATACCAAGCATGCCGGGATCAGCTAGATCATTGCGCAACAGCGCCTGCATAACAGCGCCTGCCAGGGCCATCCCAAATCCAACAAGTATCGCTAATACAATTCGCGGAAGACGAAACTTATAAACAACGAGATGATGCTCTTCAGGGCCCTGTCCAATCAATACTTGGAATACTTCAAGTGGATTGAGAGACATTTTCCCCATATTAAGACTTAGAATAGCTCCTACAATAAGCAGTATTAAGAGAGATAGAACCCATATTGTCGCCTTATAAGATTTAACAACACTCATTTGACAGCTCTCCTCTCTTTACTCGCAATTAGCAAGAAGAAAGGCACACCAATCATTGCAAAAATAATGCCCAGCGCTGTCTCTGCCGGACGATTAATCAATCTTCCCGCAATATCCGCTACAACCATAAGTACGCCCCCATAAATGGCTGACGCCGGAATAATGTAACGATAATCTACGCCTACAAAAAAACGCATGATATGCGGTACAATCAACCCTACAAAGCCGATTGGCCCTACAAGTGCAACAGATACACCAGCAAGTAAAAGAACTGCAAGCGTAGCTAGCATCTTAACGAAACCGATCCGTTGCCCGAATCCTTTCGCGATCTCTTCTCCCAAGTTTAAAACAGTAATGGAGCGTGAAATGAATAGTGACAAAGCCAGCCCACCCAAGAACCAAGGAATGACTAGTTTTATCTCCATCCATGTCGCTCCTGCCACACTACCTGATGTCCAATAAGCAAGGGCATAACCAATTCCATAGTTTAATGAGATAAATGATCCTATAGCGCCAAATAGCATAGTAATTGACATTCCAGCTAGCACCAGTCGTTGCGGCGTCATTCCTGAACGATTCAATGAAGAGGCAAGATACGTTAATCCTGCACCAAGCCCTGCGCCAATAAAACTAACTAGCAGTGTAGTTGTCTGCAGCTGCCCTGGAAGGAAAGCTAGTGTAACGGCCATTGCAAAAGCTGCTCCTGCATTTACTCCCATTAATCCCGAATCAGCCAGCGGATTTCGCGTATAGCCTTGCATAACCGCTCCTGCTACCGCGAGACACATGCCTGCAATAATATCAGCCGCCGTACGCGGAATACGAAGGGCATGAATAATCTGATGTTCAGTCAATTCTGGATCAAAATTAAAAATCGCTGTCCATGCCGTTGTCAGGCTCATGGAAGCAGAACCAAAAGAGATAGAAGCTGCTGCCGAAAGCAGCAGCAGCAGTATCCCTATGAGTAAAAACAGACCGAAATACGATTTCCGCTCAAGATGAGGTATTACGGTTGTTCTATCATCTAGCTTTCTATTTTTTTTCATACGCTGACACTAGCTTCTCAACTACAAAATCGAGCTGTTTATCAAGAGAGTAGATATCGGAATAATATGAAAAATCAAATCCAATTTCGATCAATCTACCTTCTTTGATGGCTGGAATGCTGTTCCAAATTGGATTGTCCGTCAAATCATCAGCCCCATCCCATACAGAACGGAACACGAAGTCTCCTATGTACTCAGGTAACACTTCTAAGGAAACAAACCCTCCAGTAGCCTTCTCTCTTCCATCAATCTTCTTCTGAATAATTTCTGGCGCCTTTAGTCCTAAATATTCATAGATAATCTGAGAGCCCCTTCCGTAAAGCTTGCTATCGATCACCGCCATCTCTTTTTTGCCGCCTTCGATAATGGTTACTGTCTTATCCAAAATTCCCAGTTCATCAAGCTTCTGCTTGCTCTTCTCCACCTTCTCGTGGAAATGATCTAATAGAGCTTGTGCCTCCTGCTCCTTACCAAACACTTCGCCAATCTTCATTACACGTTCATCCGTCGCCATTGTATCTTGAGGAATATAAACGGTCGGTGCTATATCCTTAACCCTATCGTAAGTTTCTTCAGAAGGAACTAAGATCAAATCCGGCTTTAGTGCCATAATAGCCTCTGGATTAGGCTCATACCATGCACCCAGATTTTTAACACCCTCCATCATTTCTGCAAAGGGCGCTCCTTCAAAGACATCCGAAGTACCTACCGGCTTAATGCCAAGTGCAATAAGATCTCCTTGAAGATATAACACGACAACCCGCTCGGGATTAGCCGGCACGACAATATCTCCCTTCAGCGTAGAGATGGTTCTTGTCTGTGCCTCCTTATTGGTATGGTCAGTTGCATTATTAGCTGCTGATGTTGTGACTTCTGAAGCTTTAGATCCATTAGAATTCGCGGCATTCGAGCCCACGTTTGCAGATCCACATGCACTTAAAAGCAAGGTAAAGCTCAATAGCATCACTACAATAAAACTTGATGTCTTTGTTACTCGCATAGGTGAAGACCCTCCGATATTTTTGTGTTGATAATGATTATCATATTCAAACACATTATAGCGAGATGATATGTTCTCGCCAATGGACAATCCGGCGGCGGTAAATGGAGAATTCTCCGATGGGATCATCTGCCTGCTTTCCTTGCGGAATCGGATAGGAGATTGACCATTATATTTACGGAACATACGACTGAAATAATATACATCGTTATATCCAACTTCTTCTGCAATAGCGCGAAGTGGAGCATCGGTAAATCGTAATAGTTCTTCTGCTTGTTGAAGCCGGAATCGGATCAAATATTCGATCAAGCTGAAGCCCGTCTCTCCCTTAAAGCGCGTCGATAAATGACGCGGGCTGTAATTAAATTGCTCGGCTATAGATTCTAGCGATAAATTGTGACGATAATGCTCCTCGATATAGCGAACAACCTGCCCAATAACATCCGGTTGCCTGCGGTTAATCCCATCCTTGGCAAACTGCTTCATTAATTCATGCACGAACTGATAGAACAAGCCCTTAACTTGGATTCTATCCAATAGACTTCCTTGGGCCCAGAGTTGTTCCATTGCCATTAGTTGATAGTGCAATGGCAATGGCTCCAATAACTCGAAGCCATACTGCATCCGAAATGGATTGCTGCGTTCCAAAAGTCTTGCTAAATCCTTTCTCCCTGGCAACGAAGCTCTATAGAATAATAGGTAATATTCAAAAATCTCCTCTGGTTCTATGCTGAGTCTCATTCCTTTGCCACCATGCATAATAAAGTAACTGTCTACGTCGTAATCTATGCCGCCCAGATTCATGCTGGCCTTGCCCTTCACAGTATAGATAAATCCACATGCAGGTAATATATAGCCTTGCAGCTTGTCCCCAGGCTCCATCACAGTGTGTCGGATGTCCAATACTTTAACAGCAGCATGATTCCATGCGACAATATGATCTTCCAGCTTCATTTTTGCCTTTCACTCCGTTCTGCTCCACAATCTATGTAAGGTTTTTATCTCAATTATTGATAATCATTATCAATTAGTATTAGGTAGATCCTCTATTTTGTCAATCGTCGTTTCATATCATGTGAACAAGGCCTATGTGAGTCAGTTCGTCAAAAATAGGTACCTGTTCTATGTGAGTCATTGATCAGATATAAAGCAAAAAAGCCAGTTCACTCTACATGAGAATGACTGGCTTAAATCCTGATCTATTCTATAAAAGATTAGTTATTATGGCTGCTTAAACAGAATTTCATGTTCCTCGCGCTCGGTATACAACTTCCAATAAGCATCTGCTATGATCGCCGGGTCATAATACGTATCAGGCTTCACTGTACCAGCAATGGTTACTGTACCGACAAATATCCCCTCTGGCTTCAATTCCTCAGCAAGTGTTAGCGCGAAATTGCGCACTGCGGCTTTGCCAATCGATAAAGAAGCATTCTGGGCTGAAGGGAACAAGGATAGGCCGCCACCCGTAAACAAAATGGTGCCGGATTTCTTGGCAAGTAAATCAGGCAATACTTGACGTGTACTTTCCAGCGCTCCAACAACATCCACCTGCAAATGCTGAGTGAGTACTTCGCTTGTCAAGGAAGACGGCTTGCCGCCCGCAATAACTGCTGCGTTATAAATTAATAGATCTGGTGAGCCATATTGCTCTTTGATACTTTTGAAGCCAGCTTCAATGGAAGCCGTGCTGCCCGCATCCACGAGGATATAGTCGGCGGCAATACCTTCTTCTCGTAGTTGCGATGTAAACTCCTCAAGAGCGACTTTATTGCGTGCTGCCAATACAACGCGAAAGCCATTCTGACCAAATTTATGGGCTACATGCAGACTTACCCCTGGTCCTGCGCCTAGAATTACCGCTAGTTTGTTACTCATGCCCTCGCCCTCCTATACGCCATATTATATAATACATATATACTTACTTGGTATTATACAATAGAACGTAATTTTAAAAAAGACCGCCAAATTGGGCGGCAGCACTCATTAGTTTTTGAAACAAGCCGAAAAGATCTTTCGCACATAAAATTTAATTCGTTAGTTTTTTTGCCCAATCATTATTATTCCAGATCTCAGGATTATCTATAGTCTGGTTTTCTCACGTACAATAGAATCATAACTATCCTTTCCATTGGTATACCAATCCACAATAACTAACCTTCCATTCAAATACTGCACAAGAAATTCAGTGGGTTCAGCAAAGCTGCCTACATCCTTTTCAACTCGTGCATCTAATTTCAAATAGAAAAAACGCTTATCCCCGCCAACTTGCTCTACTTTGCTAGCATTAATATCAATACCGGTCACCAGATTATCTGTAAGCTTGTTCTTGAGGAAAAGCTCATATTGAGAAGTTATCTTTGTGTGCATGTATTGTTTAAGGTTTTCGTTATCGATATAAGTATCCAAATCAATATCCGAGCCATTCCAAATCGCCTTATAATATTCAGACAGAGCCTCCGTACACATTTTATAAGCCGTTTCAAAATCCCAAACTAAGGGATCGCTTTCGTCTTCAGCTAAAAAAACAGAGGGATTCTTCGATAAATCCTCTTTCGTGATGGATGATACTTCTGTGTTTTCAGCATCCTTCGTATTAACATCTCCCGCCACAACGGCAGTGTTCTTTTCGCTAATATTTGTATTAGCCTGTTCGCATGCGCTAAGAGTAAATAAAATCCCTAGCAACAGGTAAATACGTTTCATTGCATCTCCTCCAGCGGAAATATACTCCACCCCCACACATCCTAATATATATAACTTTTATATAATATAGCAATAACATAAAAACACTAATGATGTAGTAAAGTATACGAACAGTCCAAAAGCTAAGACCTTCGGGCTCTTCTTAGTTGTAATCACCAGAAAATGAAACGAAGACCACTAGGGGTCTCCGTTTTTTTGATAGCTACTAGGAGCATTATATTGCGTATAAAGACTGAAGACGATCCTCGAAAGGCTCACCGTCCTTCAACCATCCATCCACTTTATTCCAATAAAATGACAAATATCCGCGAATAGCAACACTATCTTCCGACGCATCCTTGTAGCTCCAAACTGCATTCTCTATTACACGCTCGCCTGTATGGATGGACCAGTAAGAAGCATCTCCCTTGTAATAGCAAACCGTCTGTAAATCCGTTGGCTGAAGCAAGTCAACACGTACATCTTCAGGAGGGAAATACACGGCAGGCGGCCGCTCCGCTTCACGGAACAAGATCGCGCGTGTGCTGTCGGCAATCACTTCATCAGCCACGAGCACCTGCAGACGCCCTTCAAATTTTTCAAGCCTAATCTTCGAACCGCAAAATTGGCAAACACTCAACTTCAGTACGCTACGCTGGGATAGGGAATCCTCCTCGCTTCGCCCACATGCCTCTGCAGCATTTGGAAAGTTGTTCTGATTGGACTGACTACTCATGATTTCCACTCCTTTTTTTGCATACAAAAAGGAGGTCAGCAGAACTCCGTTAACATCCATCTGTTAACGAAATTTCCGAACCTCCAACTGTATGGTGAGTATCGTTATGCGGTAATAAATTATTAATAGTAGATAACTATGGTTTCATATTACATTCCGCAATTTTCCTTGTCAATGTTAATTTAATTTTATCCGATCGGATTAAGATGTTTTGTTAAAAACACCCTGCTTGATTCGAATTATGATACTATATTGTAATATATTCCAAAGGGGTGGCCTCATGAAATTTGTTGTAATATTTGGTCCGCAGGCAGTAGGGAAAATGACAGTCGGACATGAGCTTGAAAAGATCACTGAGTTAAAGTTATTCCACAACCATATGACTATTGAATTGTTAGCTCCCTATTTTAACTTTAGTCCTGAAATGTGGATATTAGTAAGTAAGTTTCGGCAAGACATTTTTGAAGCTACCGCTGCAAGCGATATGCATGGAATAATTTTCACTTATGTGTGGGCATTCGATATGCAGGACGACTGGGACTATATAGATGGTGTTTGTAAAATATTCGAAGACAAAGGCAGAGAAATTTATTTTGTTGAACTTGAAGCCGATCTTGAAGAGAGAATTGAACGTAATAAAACCCCTCACAGACTTGAACATAAACCCACAAAGAGGGATATTGCTCGCTCTGAACATGATCTGAAACAAACGATGGAGCATCATCGATTGAACTCATTCGAAGGCGAAATTAAGCGGGAAAATTATATCAGAATTAACAACACGAAGCTAAACCCTGATGAAGTTGCCGAAATCATTAAAAACAGATTCGCTCTCTAACCTACAGAATCGTCGATTCAAAAATATCCAAGTAGCGGCCTTGCATACACAAGAGCCGCTTTTTTCGTTTTCAGCTTTATGTAATACAAGCTCGATTATCATTTGGTAAAAAACCCATTAAAGTAAAATTTACCGTGACCGATCTCTCTTTCTCTGATATTGTATTTTTTGCTATCCTTATTTTTCTAATTATGGAGAGGTTGCAAATGAGAGCTTACGGTTATTTGATGAAAATGCGAATGCTGACTGCACTCGCCTATCGTTTCGATGTGTGGATTGGTATGATCGGCGATATTATTCTGCTTGCAGCGTCAGTATTCATCTGGAAAGCAGCTTACGGTGGTGACATTCTCGGCTCAGGCGCTTCCGTGATCGGACTGAACGGTATGATTACGTATACGGTGGTCTCTACGCTAATGGCTTCAGTATTTAGTACCAGTGTACAGGATACTATCTACCACCAAGTGCGCGATGGCAACATCGCTCTTGATTTCATGCGTCCTTTGAATCTGCTTGCCATCTACTTTTCCGAGGATTTAGGCAACATAGTCAGCTCAGTGATGAATAAAGCCATTCCGCTCGTACTGATGGCTACCCTGCTATTTGGCTTTCCGATGCCTGATAGTACGATAGCAGCAGTATTGTTCGTTATCAGCTGCATACTCAGCTTTCTGATTCTATGGCTGATGAGTGCCATGGTCGGACTTGTTGCATTCTGGGTGTCAGAGCTAGGTAATCTCGGAATGGTGAAGGATGCTTTTATCCGTATACTATCTGGAAGTCTTGTTCCGCTATGGCTGTTTCCGGAATGGTTGCAGCAAGTATCGGCTTGGTTGCCGTTTCAGTATACGTACCAGTTGCCGCTCAGTGTGTACATCGGACTCATGAAGCCAGAGGCAGCACTACGCGGAATGGGCATACAGTTGATTTGGATCGTTCTGCTCAGTGCTCTACTCAGCTGGATATGGTCAAGAGCGCGCGGCAAAGTCATGGTGCAAGGAGGATGATACAGTCATGAGTGGGGTCAAACATTATTTCACTGTATTTGGCTACTATGCGAAGCTTGCGATTCAGCGGCAGCTTGAATATCCGTTATTTCTCGTCAGTTGGCTGCTGATGATCCCGACACAGTATTTTGCCGGAATATGGATGCTTCGTATAATTGTTGACAAGTTCCAGCCCTTAGAAGGATGGACTTTCAATGATCTGGCGTTCTTATATGGTCTCGGTCTATTAAGCCATGGGCTTGTTGTTGTATTCTTCATTCCCACCTGGGGTACTGAGTCGGCGGTACTACGTGGAGAGTTCGATAGACTTCTGCTGCGTCCGCTGAACGTATTTTTCCAATTCATCACCGGTTACTTTAACTTTATCGGTCTGATTGATCTAATTCCAGGTGTTGTCATCTTCTTGTATGCTGCACATGCAGTAGGCTTCAACTGGGAGCTGCTTAATATTCTTAAGCTTATCATTACCATTATCGGCGGTGTTCTGATACGGGGAGGCATCTATACGATTGTTGGGGCAGTGGCTTTCTGGACTAAACGCAGCGGCAACCTCATTGGGATGACCATTGCAACATTAGAACGAACAACAATGTATCCGCTCACACTATACCCTTATGTAGTGCAAGTAGTTCTGACTTTTCTGCTACCTATCGGGTTCATTAGCTTCTACCCTGCAGAGAGCTTTCTGGAGAAAAAGACATCGCTTGAGCTGCCGGTAGATATGACCATCGGAACATTGATTGTGGGGCTTGTATGTATGGCTGTCGCTTATATGGTTTTTCGCCAAGGGTTGCGCAGGTATGAAAGTGCTGGTTCATAGGAGGCTTGATGATGTCCATTATTGAAGTCAATGATTTGGTTAAAGAATTCGTTGTTGTCCGCAAAAAAACAGGGCTAGCAGGTGCTGTACGCAGTCTAGTTATGCCCGATAAGAAGATTGTAAGAGGTGTAGATGGCCTATCTTTCAATATTGAGCAAGGCGACATTGTAGGATATATCGGCCCTAATGGGGCTGGAAAAAGCACCACAATCAAGATGCTAACGGGCATCCTTCACCCAACCTCAGGCAACATCCGAGTCTGCGGATTGTCTCCGCAAAAAGAACGCAAAGCGGTCGTACGACAGCTCGGTGTCGTATTCGGCCAGCGCACACAGCTGTACTGGGATCTGCGCCTTGGAGAAACATTCGAGCTGCTAAAACGGATCTATAGAATTGAAGATAAAAAGTTCAAACATACGCTGGACATGTTAAACGATGTGCTACGCATTCAGGATTTCATTGATACACCGGTACGACAGCTGTCACTTGGACAACGTATGCGCGGCGATTTGGCTGCCTCGATGATCCACGAGCCTTCTGTATTGTTCCTCGATGAGCCCACCATTGGACTTGATGCTGATGCCAAGCATGCGATCAGGCAGTTTATTAAGACAATGAACCGGGAGCGCCGCATGACCGTCTTCCTCACCACACACGACTTAGACGATGTCGAGCAATTATGCTCACGCCTGCTTGTCGTCAATCATGGCCACATCGTAGAAGATGGTCCACTGGATACGATCGTTAATAAGCTCGCTCCGAGCCGCCTGCTCGTTATTGAATTGTCAGAGGAAGCCCAGGCACCGGAACATTTGCGGGCACAGCTTGTACGGCAGGAAGGTCTAAAGCTCTGGTATCAGTTTGACAAGGCTGGAATTACGGCAGCTGAACTGATCGCCGACCTTTCAGGCAAGCTGCCAATTCGAGACCTTAGCGTTCAAGAGCCGGATATTGAGGACGCAATCCGTGAAGTATATCGGACAACAGGGTAAGATGTGGTTAAAAGCAGCACATGGTAACTGTAATAAAATTAAAAACACCTTCAAGAACCCACTGATCTAGTCAGGGACTTGAAGGTGTTTTGTTACAAATCGCCTTTAGATTCATTTGATGCGCGCCGATCATCGAACCGGATTTTCCTCATAGCTAATCCAGTCACTCCAGCTGTCATATTTTCATTGAAAGTAGCTACATGGCAATGCGCATTATTTCACCAACCATACAGCCTACTTAACTATAATCTTCTATTACCGATATTTTTCCTTCTAGGATTTCAAATACAGACTTCCCCTTAAGCTGGAGCCTATCTCCTTTTTTCAATCCATTGGGTAAATCTACTGACAACATCGCCTCATAATCAATTTGTACCTCGGCTTTGCCGGGAATAGCACTATAGTTATTGACCGTTTGACACCAACTAGAAAAAATCTCTGCAGACTTTTTCGCCAGCTCCCTAAACTCTGATATCCCTCTGGTCTCCGTATCCATTTTGCCATTGGAATAGTTTCTAAACATGATTTCTTTATGCAGGAGCTCTAATACAAATTAATTCAGTAAGTTTGAAAGCTATTGATAAAAAAGCCCAAAGAAGGCTGCAGCAGGGCACGTAGCTACTTCACGCGAAAAGTGCGAAACCCATACTTGCGTACCAAAACAAACGCGACTAATAGGTAAATCAATGTCAAAATAAAAATAATCTCTGTAAGAAGGAGGCCTGGCGTTGGCAAAACAATACTGACTCCGCACGCGGATGATACGGCCATATTTACTAAGTAGTACAGAGGATTTTTTACATTCAACTCCGTAGAATACGGTTGGAAAATGTAATACATAAATAAATGATGAACAGTGAAAAAGACAGACAGAGAAATAACGCATATCCAAATCATGATGAGTTCTCTACTAAGCCACTCTCCTCCGGCTGAAGCGGCGATAGCTGTCACTGACACCCCAAGGGCGGCCGCAATCGATAGGTTCATTCCTAACACTTTTCCAAACCGAATCCGAAAATGTTCATAAGCCGCGTTTCGATAAAAGCCATACCGTAGCATACTGAGATCACAATTGTAGAACATTGACTTGCATATCTTTTCTCCTACGGTCATGAAATACATGAAAAAACTCAAGAGAGGGAATATTTTTTCCAATCCCCAATTAAGGCGCTGTACTAGCTCCTGAAATACAACCATAAGGATTACACCTACTACTCCGAGAGCACCGATGATGGCTAAACGTTTGTTAACCGGTCCTCTGATCAGACTGTGATGTCTGACGAAAAAGAGAGCGTTCAGATAGGCATGGCCTCTCTTTGACTCTAGCTTGCCCTGCTGCTCCCGCTCCGCCTTATAATCGCCGTCCTTCACTCTAACGCTATTCTTCTCTGCTTCCGACATCATTTTACCTAGGTTCAGCAGCGGGTCATCCCTTTTGCTAGCGGCATCAACCGCTTCTCTGTAACCGGAATAACGGGCTAGCTTAACCGCTGCTAATAGGCCACCCGCCGCAATTACGAGATAGGCAGGCAGACTCAGCAGAAACGTTTCAGTTGGCGGTACCCAGTTGATCAGCAGCGGCAAATACGCAACAGCATATCCAAGAGCAATGACGCTCCAGACGATGACATTTTGCTTGACCAGCACCATGCCAGTTTTTTCAAAAAGTTTGAGATGCGCATACTCCGCCAAAATTCGCCACAGCGTTACCAAGGCTGTCAGTAGAACTCCCTCTGTAATAGTGGCTCCCACAAGCGTTGTGAACAGGAGCACGGCAGGTAATAGATAGACTAGAAATGTCACATAACGATATCCAAGTGAAGCCTTCATGTACCTCGTTGGAGATAGTCTCATGAGTTTCACCGCTACATATTTTTCCCGCTTCGGCTCTAGAACGGTCACACTGCTAACGCTAGCCACCACAAAGCTGATAAGTGCAAAAATATGAACAAACTGCCGCAAGCTTTGTTCCTCTGTCAACCCTTCCCCTAAACTGGCAACAGGCAAGTAGACAAGTATCCCTACATAAGCGAAGCTAGTCATAAATCCCCACAAATGGGTAAGCAAAATTGCGATGACAGAAACGACTTTTTTGAAATTACGATTTTCGTAGAAGCTATCTTTTATCAGCTTGCCGATCAGTGGCAACTTCTGATTGTAATAAATGAGCAGATTAACCATAATGGATATGCGAATAGCCAACAGTATATTAATCGTTCTAAACATGAGTATCGTCCTTCAGCAGATTAATGACAGATTGCTCAAACTCATTGCTATTCAGCAGCTCAGACGGCACGCCAGATAATTTTCCATTGTTCAATAAGACCAGTTCATCGCACAGATCCGAGGCTAACTGAAGGATATGCGTAGAGAAAATCAGAATGTGATCTCGCTTCATCTCCCGCAGCATATTCTTCATCTCCAAAGCAACAATCACATCAAAGGAAGTGAGTGGCTCATCTAGTAGAATTACTGGCGGCTTTGTCATAAGAAACAACAGCATCTGCAGCTTATTCTTCATCCCGTGCGAGTAGTTTTTAATAAGTCTGTGTCGGTCCTCCATGGTCATGCTCATTATATCAAAATAATGGTCAATCCTCTTGTCCATCTGCAGTTTGTCCCGGTTAATATCCATAAAAAACTTGACGAATTCATAACCTGTTAGAAATTCTGGGAGAATCGGTAGCGAATAGACATACCCGACATCCTGCCCACTTAACTTACGTATGTGACCATTGTCCTCCAGAAGCATCTGTCCACCTTCTGTAGCTATCTCTCCGCTTAAGCAGTTGAACAGCGTCGTCTTACCCGCTCCATTACGACCGAGGAGACCATAAATCTTCCCTTTTTCAAAAGTGAATCCTGCTTCCTGAAGAACCTGTTTATCCCCAAATTGTTTAACGATATCCTCAATGACCAAACGCAATTGTAACACCTCCATATGTACGTAAGAAACGTATCCTTTGTTTTTCTACGACACAAGGAGTAGCAAGGTTTCAAGCGGCATGTAGACTTTGGGAGGACTGTTTGCAAGCTGTTGACAAAAAACAAAAAGGGCCGCAACAAGTCACCATTTAGCAACCTGTCACAACCCCTAAACCCGCGTCAGTCACGGACTCCCGTTTCTCACTCTTCCTCTGTCGCCACCGGATTCTCGCTATACGAAATCCAATCACTCCAGCTACCCGCATACATTTTCGCATTGACTATACCTTAACACAGAGAATTTCAATTTATGTTATCTACTGTATTCCTTGTATAGGAAAATCGTTTTGTAGGAAATCTGTGATTTCATCCATGTAGCCCTTCTTGGTAATGTCCCTTGGCGCAAATAAGCTAATTAACAACGCACGTATCGGCGAGTTGGCTGTCTTGGTAGGAAGCATGGAGTGCTCTGTATCGGGCAACACTTTGACACGCAATAATTCATACTGTCGTAAACGTTCCCGATATACCATCTCCGTTTCCTTCACGTCTACATTACCATCATGATCACCTAGCATAAGCAGGACTGGGGAGTTGAAATTTGCAATATCTTCTGTTGCATCCGCTGTGTAATTCTTACTAACAAACGTCCAGCGTTCTCTTGACATGGTATCTTTCTTACCCACAAGGCTCATGTATTCATCATATGAAGCTCCTGATTTTAGGAGTTCTTTGACTTTGTTATCTGCTTTCACCTGCTGCTCAATCTCATCTGAGGATCGTCCTTCCTTTACCATTTGACTGCGTGTATTGTATTCACCCTGCCTCAACCAGTTGATCGCAGGCGATACAAGAATGCTGAAAGCTAGTGACTCTTTATCTGCCAGTTTGGGGACAACCCATCCTGCCTGACTTGCTCCCCATATGCCAATACGATCTGTATCGATTATTGGTTGCTGTCTTGCCCAGACCAACGCCTGTTGTGCTTCTTGCACTCGATCATCAATACTCTGATCTAGCCAGTTGCCTTCTGAACCTCCAATGCCTCGCTTGTCCAATGAGAGTGATGCATAACCAAGTGAGGCAAGGCGCTCCCAAAGTGGTTTATATCCATCATTATGGGTCGCATCAATTGGACCATCTCCGTGAATGAACAATACTAGACCAACCTTGTCTTTATATGTCTTAGGTAGCGTGAGAATTCCCGTCAACTTACCTTGTGGTGACTCGATTACCACCGTTTTTTCATCCATAGCAAAGGTATTTTGGTGCAAAACATACGCGCCTGTACCTCCCAAAAACAGTAGGATAATTAATAGACTTATTCCCCAATTCTTTTTCATGCTTTTATGAAATTCCTTTTCTGATAATAGTCTTAGCCTTTGTAAATCATGTAATTCCATTTTTTTTCGCCTATCAACCATGCCAAAAGTGTGCTGTTCTGAATTTCCAATGTCCTAAATCCCATTCGTTCATATAAGTGTTTGGCTCCTACGTTGCTATCAGAAACATGCAGGCTAACAAATTGGTTTCCTGGTTGCAATGCTGCTTGTCCAATCGCCCATTCCAGCATGGTTTTGCCCACACCAGATCCCTGGCACCTCTCATGAACAACTAGATCAGAAATGTACACTTCACCACGTCTTAGACGATGGTTCAAGCATATTAATCGTACAGAAAATCCAAGCGCATTTCCCAAACCAACTTCTTTCATTCCTTTCCAGAAAGATAACAGCTCTGTGATCGTCATACTCGAGTGTTGCTTTTTCACTTGTTCCTGAAATTTTATTGAGAAGCTGCCTATTATAGACGATTCCTGTACAGCAACAAAACGCTTGCCTTTGCCTAGTTGTTTGTCCAACACAAGCATTTTTTCTAATAGCAACTGCAATTTCATATCATTCATCTTCGTACCAAACTGAAATTTGCTGCGAAATCCTTGTACAAGCAATTGGCTGACTGTAACGCCATACTCCTCTTTCATACACTCAATATGAATGTTCATCGTTTCTTCTCCTGTTTAATAGCTAAATCGGAACCACGATCAATACATGCAAGTAACTCATAATGTATACTTTCCTGAGCAAATAGAGACAGATACGATTTCTCCACAAGAATTACGGGACCTGTGAGAATAAAAGAAGATTTCTCAGCAAAGGTTTGAAATAACTCGAAGTGTCTCTCTAGGTCTGTATCACTCTGAATGGAGAACGTAAAAGACAAATATTCTCCTGCTGGCAGAATCATATCCCCTTCCACACCATTCGCTTCCGTACAAATTGTTAATCGAGATTCCTCCCCATACACGTAATGGATATCCGCTTCAAACAACTCTGGCAGCACATTATCCTGTTGAGCTAACATACGTGCATCAAGGTCCGCTTCGAGATCAGTTTCGAACCATGACGATAGAACAAATGCATCACGATGAATGATTTTAATTGAAGAAGTTTCTTGCCCAAAGCGCTTGTGCTCATCCAACACTTTGTGAATAAGACTATTTAATGTTTGCAATTGGTCTATTTGAGACTCTATTCTAGAGACAGATTGTAGAAGCAAATCCTGCATCTCATCTGGAGTCCCATCTTCACTCCAACTTGCAATCGCTTGTACAGATAACCCCATCTTTCTCAGGAGTAATATATGTGCCAGTCGATAAATCTGGTCAGTACCGTACATACGATATTTGTTTTCATCTAAGTAAGCAGGAAACAATACGCCTTTTTCCTCAAAATAACGAATTTGATGAACAGACACGTTCATCAGTTTTGCTAACTCGCTTATGGTGAGTTCTCTTTTCATCCAGATAACCTCCTTCTAATAATCATGGTTATATAAAGAAGCATACACCTTAGGTTTGACCTAAGGTCAAGTCAGTATTAGTAACTATCTCCTCGCATCTTGATAAGAATTGCTAACGATAACATGTATAATTGTAATCAGAAGATGATATCTCATGATCAACGTTATACTTATCTCTCTAGTGCATCAGCTGCCATAACTGAGGACAACAGCTCACATATATGGAATATATGTGAGAATTAATATCTACTAGCAGACAACAGATACTCTCGAACAAGCTTTGTTTACTCCTTGTTGACCATCCCAGATACTTGTTTATTTTTAAGTTATCACTATGAATGCACCAAGGGAATGCATCGCTTCAACTACCGTTCCTAGAGAACGTTGTATTTATGCTTAGGTAAGCGAGGGAGACGGATTGAATACATCGTGTAGTTTTATTATGACCAACCAACGGCAGGGATTCGGGACTTTCTGAAAATGTTTTAAGAAACAAGCGTTGACTTTCTGTTGATTTCGGCACATCCCTGCATTACGCAAAAAAGTACATCGCCACATGAGCGATGTACTCCAGTTCATAACCTGTATATTTATTAAATACTTCTACTCTTCCCCAGTCGCAATCGGATTCTCACTATAGCTAATCCAATCACTCCAGCTTCCCGCATACAACTTCACATTCTCGTAGCCCGCCTCGTCCAGTGCTAGCACGTTCGGAGTTGCCGAGATGCCAGAACCGCAATAGACGATGATCTCGTCTTCCTTCGGTAGATTAGCAAACCGCTGGCGAAGCTGCTCCGGCGATTTCCAGAAGCCGTCACCTTGAAGCGCGTCCTTCCAGAAGTAATTCGCCGCTCCAGGAATATGCCCCGAGATTGGATCGAACGGCGCCTCAAGTCCTGCGTACTGCGCGGCATCACGCGAGTCAACAAGTCTCGCGCTGCCTTGACCACCGGCCACTTCGCGTACCTCTTCTACGCCGACGAGCCAATCGGCTTGCGGCGCTACCACGAATTCGCGCGGTTCTGTGACGATGACCTGTTCCACTGAAACAGCTTCACCCGCGTCAGTCCAAGCGGAATAACCTCCATTCAGTACCTGAACTTGCTCCGCACCCAAATAGCGAAGCACCCACCATAACCTTGAAGCGGCCGGTCCATTGCCATCTTCATACGCGACAACAGCCGTATCACGATCGATGCCAAGCGACCCGAACAATGTTGCAAGTCGCTCTGGCGAAGGAAGCGGGCTCCGTCCTCCATGTTTTTCGGCTGGATCGGTCAGATCGGCCTTAAAGTCGATAAATAATGCTCCCGGAATATGTCCCTTAGCGTAAGCCTCATGACCATACTCCGACTCCTTCGGATTAAATCGAACATCCAGCAGCACGATTCGCTCTCCATTTTCCAGTCTGGCTTTCAATTGCTCCACGCTCACTATGTTAGATGACATAATTTCGCACACTCCTCTGTATTGATTTCTCAAATGGTAAATTCAAGACTGTCCGAAGACTTCACTTCATGAATAGCCGCATAGATATCATTCTGAATCTTCAGCAGCTCAATGTCGTCCCGCTTACGCGGACGAGGCTTCGGTACTTGAAAGATTTGATTGATCCGCCCCGGTCTCGGGGATAGCAACACCACCCTGTCCCCCAGAAACACTGCCTCAGAAACGTCATGGGTGACGAACACGACCGTCTTCTTTTCCGCTTCCCAGATGTTTAACAGATCGTCCTGCAGTTGCAGCCTCGTCAGATGGTCGACCGCGCCAAAGGGCTCATCCATCAGCAGTACCTCAGGATTGTTCGCCAGCGCCCGGGCAATACCCGCTCTCTGTTTCATACCACCTGATAGATGATGGGGATATTTGTGCTCAAATCCTGACAGCCCGACCAGATCGAGATACCGCTGGACTGCCTCTCTACGCTCACTCTTGGCGACCCCTCGGAATTCTAGCCCCAGTTCGACGTTCTTATACACCGTTCTCCACGGATATAATGATGGATCTTGAAAAACAACCCCACGTTCAATCCCCGGTCCCTTAAGCTTCTTCCCGCTGAACCATACCTCTCCCGAAGTGGGCAGCTGGAGTCCGGCCAGAATTTCCAGAAGCGTGCTTTTACCGCAACCGCTTGGACCAAGAATACTGAGAAACTCCCCGTCTTCGATCGTTAGATTGATATCCGAGAGCGTCTCCGTCGGAGTCGCCCCCCCGTATACCTTGGATACGCCACGGATTGAGAACCCCTCCATACGATCACCTCGCTCCACTTATTTTTTTGGAATAAATCTTAGATCCAGCAAATCCTTGACATCATAAATTTTGTCCTGGAAGCCAAGCTCAACTTGAATTTTCTGAGTATCCTCCAGCGCCTGCAAATCCACGTCCGGGTTGTTCTCCCAGAGCACGTCCTCGCGTGCGAACGCTTTATCGGCTACGGCCGCATCTACCTTCACATTTTCGAGGAAATATTTCTTGTATTCATCCAGATGGCTCTTCGCATATTCCTGGGATTTAAAGTATCCGCTCAACAGCTTTTCTACGAGATCGGGGTGTTCCTTGATAAAATTATCGCGTGAAACTAGCACGCCAGTATGGAAGGTCGGCAGATAATCCCAACCTTTGGCAAGAATTTTGCCTGTACCCTCACTCTCTGCAAGAGAAGCGAACGGCTCATGAATAATAGTCGCATCCACTTGTCCTGAAGTCAGGCTCGCATAGGCCGCATCATTCACACCGTTGGCCAGATACGTAACGTCGTTCTTGCTTAAGCCGTGTTTTTTCAGGATCGTCTGGGTATATACGTCAAGACCGCTGCCGAGTGCTGCCGCTCCGACCTTCTTGCCCTTCAAATCCTCAATGCTCTCAATTCCCGGCTTCGCAATCAGATAGAACGGTCCCTTTGTACGGAACAACGACGAAATAATCTTGAGCGGTGCTCCCTTACCGGCAGCCACAATAACGTTCGTTGTCGCGCTGTCGGCGATATCAACATCATTGCTTGTTAAAGCTTCAATCGGGTTCTGCGTAGAGATCAGCTCAACGTCCAGACCTTCTTCCTTGAAAAATCCCTTCTCGATTCCGAACCGTACAGCGAGGCCGCTCACTCCGTTAAATGATGCATATTTAATCTTCTGAAGTCCGGCTGAAGTGTTATCCGACGCTGAATTTGCCTTTGTTGGTTCACTCGAAGCTTCAGGAGCAGCTCCTTGCGGAGTATTGCTGCTGCCGCAGCCTGCGAGAAGTAGTACAAGTGTCAGCGTTGCGATTCCGGTTCCTATCCATTTTTTCTTTAACATGGTTTCTTTCTCCTCCTATAATTAAAGCTTCTTTATGATGATTTCCATTTAAGCACAATCCGCTTTTCCAGCAGATCGATCACAGCAATAATAAGCACAGAGATCACCGTCACGATCGTAATAATCGCAAAAGCCTTCGCCGTATCATACAAAGACGTCGCTTGCACCAGCAGATTGCCGAGTCCGTCCTTCGATGCCACCATCTCTCCGAACAAGGCCCCGACAAGCCCCGTTGCCGCCGATACCCGCAGGGAAACAAAGATGGTTGGCGCTGCTGACGGAAGAATGACCTTCATAATCGTCTGTAGCTTGGAAGCCTCGAACACCCTGGCAACCTTGAGATGAGCTTCTGCTGTCTGCTTGATCCCTGTAATGGTATTGAACGCAATGGTGAAAAAGCAAAAGAGAAATACAATTGCGACTTTGTGTGACAACCCAATGCCGAGCCAGAGCATCAGCAGCGGGATAATCGTCACCTTCGGGATGGCAAGAAGCGCTGAGAGAAACGGCCGGAAGAACACTTCCGCGTGTGGAATAAGTACGAGAAGCAGTCCCGTTGCGACTCCAGCGAACGCACTAAGCAGATAGCCCGCAGCGAATTCCTTAAGCGTAATAGCTAAATGATGAAAGATTTCACCATTCGAAAACAGTTTGTAGATCTCTTCGATCACTTGTGTTGGTTTCGACAGATACAAACTGCCGACAATTCCCGCCCGTACGAGGTATTCAATAATGCCCAGACAAGCGATCAAGAGCACGATTTGTCCAATTAAAATACGCCATCTATAGCGATTCCTATGATTCTGGTTGCTCATAACATTCTCTCCTTCTTCCAGCCCGCCGCCTTGCAGTAGCTTCTTCCGTTACTCGCTTGCACCTTCCAGCGCTGCCTTTCGGGAAAAGTGGTTCTCCGGACGGGAGAGGCCGAAGTGTCCCTGGAACGTATCACCCTCATATTCCGTACGGAAGAGTCCGCGGTCCTGAAGAATCGGTATGACTAAATCAATGAAGAGGTCTATTCCACCCGGCATATATGGAGGGCAAATATTGAATCCGTCGGCTGCTTTTTGCAGAAACCATTCTTCCATCTGATCTGCCATTTCCTCCGGATCACCGACAATTAGCAGATGACCTCTTGATGTAGCGGCGAAGTAGTGGAACAATTCACGCACAGTGATGTCCTCACGGCCTTCCGCTCGCTGTGCCAATTCGACAAGCCACTTGGCTTCGTCGCCCGAGAGGGTCGATAATGACAAATCCGGCAACGGTCCATCCAAGTGATAAGGGGATAAATCGATACCAATTCTGGCTGACAGAGGCGCTAAATCGTAGTTCGTCACAAGCAGACTGTTGAGCTCCCGGTACTTGGCATGTGCTTCCTCCTTGGTATGACCAACGAGGGGAACAAGGCCCGGGAGTATGAATACCTCATCAGGATTTCTTCCATACTTCACAGCCTTTGATTTGACCTCAGCATAGAACTGCTTGGACACCTCAAACAGAATTTGTCCCGAGAAGACTGCACTTGAGAGCTTGGCGCCAAGATCGCGGCTGCGCTCCGATGTTCCCGCGTTCAGAAGTGGAATCTGTCCTTGTGGGGGCCGGGCCACGTTCAATGGACCAGCAACGGAGAAGTGTTCCCCTACGTGATTGATTCGGTGCACCTTGCTCCCGTCTACGAACACACCGCTCTCCTTGTTGCGAACAAATGCGTCATCTTCCCATGAATCCCACAGCTCCTGTACAATTCCCACGAATTCTTCCGCATAATCGTAACGCTTGGAGTTGTCCCAGTGCTTCTCACGGCTATAATTCTGCGCCGCACGCCCATCTGCGCCAGTGACGACATTCCATGCCAGCCGACCTCCGCTCAGGTAATCAAGCGACGCTGTCAGGCGTGCAATCGTATAAGGCTCCGAGTAAGTCGTGTTTGCTGTAACAATAAGGCCGATTTTTTCTGTTACCGCCGCAATGCTGGCAATCATCGTGAACGGCTCGAGACGAACCATCTGTGAAGGGAAGGTATGCTGCATGTCCGGGCTTGTTGCCAGAGCATCCCCTAGAAAGAAGAAGTCGAACTTCGCTTCCTCCAGTCGCTGAGCGACCCGGTGCAAGAACTTCGGATCGAACGCTCCATCCGTTACCGCTTCCGGCAGCCGCCAGCCTGCTGGATGGTAGCCCGTTGAGAACAGGAACAAGCCGAGATGGAGTTGCCGCTTCGTTTGAGTCATGATGTTCATCCTCCTGAATCTAATTTTTTCTATATGAATAGTATGTTTTAGGCCGAAAAAAGACCGATACTGCGGGAAATATGATCGATCTCTGCTAGCTCCTCCAGCGTCAGCCTCTCTTCGACATGCTGCAATGCGTCCCGAATCTGTTCCGGCTTCGACGCTCCAAGAATAGCAGAGGTTACATAAGAATGACTTAGCACCCAGGAGAGCGCGAATTGAGCCAGCGTCCACCCTCTTGCCTCGGCCAGTGGTGCGATCTTCTCAACTAGCTCATAGGATGGATTGGACTCGAGCAGCAGCTCCAGTCTTTTCTCACCCAGCGCAAGCCTGGAGTCAGTCGGAGGCGCTTCACCTTGACGATACTTACCGCTCAGAATCCCCCTGCCCAGCGGACTGTAGCTAATAATGCCGACGTTCTCGGATTGAGCGAATGGTACAAGTTCTCGTTCAATTCCTCTTGTAATAAGACTATACTCCGGCTGGACACTCTCGAACCGGTGCAAACCATGCAGCGTACTAACTCCGTGCGCCTTGGCCAATTGCCAAGCTGCATAGTTTGAGCAGCCCAGATAACGAATCTTGCCCTGCTTGACCAGATCGTCAAGTGCCCGCAATGTCTCTTCGATCGGTGTCTCAGGATCAAATGCGTGCACCTGATAAAGATCAATGTGATCAGTTTGCAGCCGGCGCAAGCTGTTCTCCAGCGCCCGGTAAATATGGTACCGGCTCTGTCCGCCATCATTAACGCCCGGTCCGATATGAGCGTTGAATTTTGTTGCAAGCAGAATGTCATCGCGGCGGCCGCGTAAGAGCCGTCCCAGAATGGCTTCGGATTCACCAAATCTTGTATGGTCAAAGTTATCCATCCCGCTGCCATACACATCTGCGGTATCAATTAGGTTAATTCCTGCTTCCAGCGCCGTATCCAATACTGCTCCAGATGCTTGCTCATCAATCCATCTTCCGAACGCCATTGTTCCCAGGCTAACTTCGGATACCTTCACACCCGTTCTACCTAATTTCCTGTACTGCATTTTCGTATTCTCTCTCCTTTGGATACAACAAAAAGAACAGACATCGAGCGCGCTTCACAATTTCAGCGTCTCTCCGTCTGTTCGGTCGAGTTGTCGTATGTAAATAAAATGGTAGTCTTAGGTCAAATTTGCAGTAAATTCGCAGAAGCTGTATGACCAAGAGAGATTGCTAGCTCATAAGGTGTCTCACCATTGGCATTCGTCTCTGTCATATCGGCTCCATAGCTGAGGAATTTCTCAATAAGCGGCACGTTATCAAAATAAGCGGCAACATGCAAAACATTGAAGCCTTTTCTCAGTTCGCCTTCACACTTGGCATGAATATCTGCTCCAGCCTCTATCAGCAAGTCCACGAGATGTCCGTATCCACCGAATATGGTAGCGTGAATGGCCATATTGTTAAGACTGCCGTCACGACTGCGGGCATGAATATCAACACTGTGGCTAAGCAATAGCTCAACTGTCTCGGTATTCCCAAAGTGTGCAGCCAGAGATAGCAGCGGAAATCCGTCGTGACTGTAGCTGTTCAGCAGCTCTGGGGAACGGTCTAGCAGGTCTTTTACCCGTGAGCTATACCCAACGGCTGCGGCTTCGAATACGTTCAGCTTGCCCGCTCCATTCTGCAGCAGCAGTTCTTTAATGTCATTTGCCCTCATGAACGTAGCCAGCAGAACAGGAGTTTCCCCCTTTTGATTACTGGCGTTCACCAGACTTACATCCTTGTGAATCAGTTCGGCAACCTTGTCGATATCGCGCAGCTTAACCGCTTCGAACATCTCATTGCGCAATCGCTGCAGGTTGTCAGCCTGTTCCCTTGCCCGCACCAGCAGGTCATGGGATGCGCGCACCCCCATATTCACGAAGTGGGCAACCGCTCGCGATCGATTGGATTCAAGCCCCGACTCGACAAGCAGATCTACGGCCTTGATGGCCTCTTCGTCCAGTCTGATGGAGAGCACTGCGGTACTTTTTTTCTTCGGCATGATTCTCCTCATCGCTTACTTGTAATTTAAATTACAAAATTACTATAACATGAACCTTAAAATTTGAATAGCCTTAAATTCATATTATTTTACTTTGATTTATTTTTGCTACATTCTCCATTAACCCTTATAGAGATAAGGATCTGAAAATAGCGTATTATATAGTTATCGTTTCAAAACGAGATTCGCCAAGATCCCTTCCATCAAAATAACTGGCTGATAATAAGGAGGCACACTCATGATATATTTTGAGACAGCGAGATTGTTATTCCGCGACTGGGAAGAAAGTGACTTAGAGCTATTTAGCCGACTAAATGCGGACGAAGAGGTTATGACCTATTTCCCCAAAACGTTATCATTCGAAGAAACAGCTGCATTCTATAAAACAATACTCTCCGAGTTTAAAGAATGTGGGTTTGGGTTATATGCCGTTGAAGTAAAAGAAAGTAACGAGTTCATAGGTTTTATAGGATTCCATAGGGCAACCTTTGAGGCGGATTTTACACCTTGCGTAGAAATTGGATGGCGACTGAAGAAAGAGGCTTGGGGAAAAGGATACGCAACGGAAGGGGCCGCTGCTTGCTTACAATATGGATTTAACACATTGGGCTTTAGCGATATTTATAGTTTTACTGCCGACGTGAATACTCCTTCGAAAAATGTAATGCAAAAAATCGGCATGCATTTTATCTCAACCTTCAATCACCCGAAAGTTGAGATAGACAGCCCTTTAAGCAAGCATGTTTTATTTCATATTAATGGTTAGCTAATTTGCATGTACTTATCCTACGTCATCATGTTCACGGAACCATCGACTTCACAATATACTCACGTACGAACTCCAAAGGTTTGATCGTATTCTCCAGCGTGCTTGTAAATACAACGACCGTTTGCAGACTTGGAATGACAATAATAAATTGCCCGCTCCTTCCCATCGCAAAAATCATTCTGTTGTTCATAGAAAAATCATCCTGATCAGAATCTAACTTCGCTACCCACCAATGAGAAGCGTAATGGCCAATATAATCATAAGTCAAAAGGCGGGGCTCCGTGGACTCCTTAACCCACTCTTCAGACACAATCCGCTTCCCCTTCCACATTCCTTCCTGCAAATACAACTGGCCAATTTTAGCCAAATCGTATGGGAGTAGCCGGAGACCGTCTGAGCCTTGACTAATGCCTTTTGCATCTTCAAACCAGAGATAATCCTTAATCCCTAACGGCCCAAATAAGTATTGTTCAGCAAAAGCTGACGTTTTCATGCCCGTTGCTTTCGTAATAATCGCAGAAAGAACATGAGAACAGCCCGAGTTATAATTCATTCGTACCCCCGGCTCATCCACCAGCGGCCTGTCGAATACAAACTTTACTACATCGTGAACAAACATAGGCGGCATGTAGTTCCATTCGCCAAATTCCGGCCAGTCCAAGCCTACGCTCATCTGTAGCAGGTGTTCGATCGTAATATTTTTCTTACGAGTATCTACCTGAGCATTCACGATTTTCGGAAAATAATGCTCCATGGTCATATGCACCGAAGGTATAAATCCTTTCTCTATTGCGATTCCGATTAGGATAGAAATCACACTTTTGGTGCATGAATTGAGCCGCTGCAGATTGTCTCTAATCTTATTGTTTTTGTAATACTGATAGACTAATGATCCTTCTTTCAGAATCAGACAACTCTTCACTTGCGTTTTCTTCACAGCTTTATCGAGTTTGTCCAGATACTCCTGATCCATGTTATGCTTCTCTGGACTTAATATCGGCCACGTGTTTTTCTTTTGCATCTAAATAAGTCCTTTCATCGCTTTTATCATCTGTTCTGCTTTTGAGTTCTGTCCAATACCTTTCAGGTCTGATCTCCTTGCACAATGACCACATGAACATCATATCCGTTGATGATGATTGCCAATTCAACATACCCACCCCCTATTTATTCTTGAAAATTTCATGGTGCTATCAGCTGTTCTGCTTTCCAATGAAGCTCCCATATATTACAGCTCTGGTTCCCCAATATGACACTTGTGGTCTCGATCTCTGGATAGTAGGCCAACATTGCAGCTACTCCCGCATTAGAACCGTCCTTGTACATGCGCATAAGCTTTCCTGCTTGATCGTAGACAAAATGAAAACCAAAGCCGTTGATGATACTTCCCCATTCATATCTTCGTACGTGCTCCGTTTGCGGCTTCATGATTTCTGCTGTGCTCTCTTTTGACAACAGTTGCCCATTCACCAAGGCCCGCATGAAGAGATCCAGATCACCTACGGTTGTAAAAGCTCCCCCATCAGAAGTGCCGATCGGAGGAAATGAATAGATATTCTTTTTCCACGTCACTTCATTATTCTCGTTAAAAATTGCAGCATAACCTTCCGCCACCGCGATATCGCCCTCGTCTTTAGCCGCAAAGGATGTACAATTCATCCCACAAGTTTGAAAAATATTCTGCATGACAAAGTTTCGGTAGCTTGTGTTTGCTTTCTTTTCAATGACAAGCCCAAGAAGAACAAACGCACAATTGTTATAGCTAACATCCGTTCCTGCTTTGAACTTCGGTTCCTTGTAGGCAAACTGCGGAATGAAATCCACGCAATCTCTGATCGAATAGTTGGGTTTATCTACGAACAGCTCTTCGTAGCTCTCCCCCAGTTCCTCGTCGGCATCGTCGGCAATTCCAGAAGTATGTGTAAGCAAATGCCTGATCGTAACATCTTGTGGAATTCTCGTACCGGTTAGATCAATAATATCTGTAATACGGTCGTCCAGCTTAAGACTTCCCCGATCCACAAGCTGCAGAATCGCTACTGCAGTAAACAGCTTTGTGACAGACGCCGTATCGAACATCGTGCTGATCGTATTCGGAATCTTGAAGCCTCTATGTGCGAAGCCATATGCACGGGCGAACTGGGTTTGTTCCCTGCCTTTAATCAAAGCAGCTCCGGCAAAATGATGGTCCCTAGCATACTGGTCAAATAATGTATCCAATCCATGTTCCATGTGAAGCACCCCCAATATTTTCCTCCACTTCATTGTACCAGTCAGCTTTCAAATGTATTGGTAAAAAATGCTTTAAACTATTCTTGCATGAAAACCAGGGGGTACTTGCATTGTGGTATAGAACAAACATGATATCCGATACCCCTTGGACTTTTTAGGTTAAATTATTTTCTACCAAAGAGGCACACAACGGGCGTGGTATAATTTTCAAATTATAATCACAGATTTTCTATTGGGGGGAGCATTATGCTGGAGATCACTTTAGACAATATCAAGATTACAACGGAGTCTACTGACACGGATTATGAACAGGTATGTAATAATCTCTATGAATACAATGTTCGTGCAACTAACGGGCTGCTCAAGAAACCAGGGAAAGATATTAATCTCTATCTCAAAGATGACGCAGGCAACGTGGTCGGCGGGTTGTTTTGTGAGACCTGGTCTTATGGCTTGTACCTTGATGTATTTTGGATCGCGGATGAATACCGGAGTAAAGGTTACGGAAAGATCATGCTTGCTGAGGCTGAACGCCAGGGAAAAGAGCTGGGTTGTATTTTCGCTCATACATGTACATTTACTTATCAAGCCCCGGAATTTTATAAAGGTATGGGCTATGAGATTTTCGCCGTGAATGATGAATATCCTGACGGGATAAAACAATTTTTCTTGAAGAAGAAACTACAATAATCATCCTGAGTTTGAAATAAACTTGAGGTGCCATCTCAGCATTTACATCAGCCCAAGTAGAAACGGCTTTACCGTCCGGTAAGGGACGATATCCGTTTCTGCGAGAAATATAAGGATGCTTTATAGCGTAAAACATATAAATTCTTATATTATAAAAAAAACCGGTCGCTCTGCCATCAGGCAGAACGAACCGGTTTTTCGATTGATACAACGCACAGAGCGCAACCTTTTATTAGAATGCTGGGACAACCGCTACGCCGTACTTGTCTTCAATAAACTTCTTCACTTCAGGCGTGGTTAGAGCCGCGTCGAGTTTTTTGATATCATCACGATTTTCATCGCCACTGCGCACAACGATTACGTTGGCATAAGGCGAATTGGCATCTTCACGGAACAGGGCCGACTTCGGATCAATTCCTGACTCCAGTACCACATTCGTATTAATCAGCGCGCCATCCAAGTCCTTCAAAGCACGTGGAAGTGTAGGAACATCAGCTTCAACAAACTTCAAGTTTTTCGGATTTTCTACAATATCCTTTGGAGTCGCCTCATATGTAGTGAGTCCGTCTTTCAGCTTAATCAGACCTTTTTCTTGAAGCAGTACCAGCGTACGGTATTCATTGGAAGGGTTATTCGGGATACCAATTTGTGCGCCATCCTTCAGCTCATCAATAGATTTGATCTTCTCGGAGTAGAAACCGATCGGCTCCACATGGACCTTTGTTGTCACAGCGAAGTCGTAGCCCTGCTCGCCCTTCACAGAATCAAGGTATGGCACGTGCTGGAAGAAGTTCGCATCAATCTGTTTTTCCTTCAGCGCCGGGTTAAGCTGTCCTTCATCATCGAAGACAACGACATCCAGATCAATGCCTTCCTCCGCCAGCTTTGGCTTAATAAAGTTCAGGATTTCAGCATGCGGTACAGCAGCCGATCCAATCTTGAGCACAGTCTTCTTAGCTGGTTCTTCTGCTTTGGTCGATGTGTTTGCTTTACTTTCCTTATTACCGCCATTGTTCGAACCGCAAGCGGTCAGAGCCAGCGTGAACAAGAGAATAAGTGCAGATGTCAGTACATACGTTTTTTTCATTTTCATTATAAATCCCTGCTTTCGTCTAAAGTATAGATCCATTTCATGAAAATTGTTCTCTAGTCCATCTTGAAACGCTTGCGTTCAATCCGCTTGGCCGTATAATCCCCGGTCCACTGGATACTCTGCACAAGTAAGATAATAATGAGGACGGTGGCAAATAAAATGTCCTCCCTGAACCGCTGGTATCCAAAGCGAATAGCCAAACTCCCCAGTCCCCCAGCCCCGATCGCTCCGGCGACAGCTGTGAACTCTGTAATAGCGATGACAGCGATGGTCAGCCCGCGAATGAGTGCAGGTAAAGCTTCAGGAATAAGCACCCGAAAAATAATCGTAAATGGAGAGGCGCCTATCGCTTTGGCTGCTTCAATCTTGCCTGTATCAACCTCCTTGAGAGAATTCTCAATAATTCGTGCCAGGAATGGCGCTGCTGCGATGGATAACGAGACAATCGCAGCAGTCGGTCCAAGCGATGTACCTACGATAAATCTGGATAAGGGGAGTAGGAGTACAATTAGTATAATGAATGGCAGTGATCGTACAGTATTAATGAAGGTTCCGATGACTTTATGTACCGCTGGAGCCGGCAATATCCCTCCCCTTTCCGTCACAACTACACTAATGCCCAAGGCAAGCCCCAATAATATCGCAAAGATCGAAGACCAGAACACCATATACAGCGTCTGACCCAGCCCTTCCAGCAGTAAATCAAACAGATCGTCCTTCATATGCCTGACCCTACCCCTTCCACAGCGAATCGCCTGTTCTGATACTGATGGATAATGTTGATAAAGCGCTGGGCCGTCTGACTTTCGGGGTTGAAGAAGAGCTTGTCGACCGTACCTGTCTCGACGATTCTCCCCTTCTCGATTACTGCCATCTGATTGCAGATATGCTGCAGCACATCCAGCTCATGCGTGATAAGCAAGATCGTCAGACCCAACTGACGGTTAATGTCCTTCAGCAGCTCCAATATGGAAAAGGTGGTCTCCGGATCAAGCGCCGAAGTCGCTTCATCACTCAGCAGCACAGTCGGGTCATTTGCAAGTGCACGGGCAATGCCGACACGTTGCTTCTGTCCGCCGCTAAGCTGTGAAGGATAACTGTTCTCCTTATCAGACAGCTGAACGAGATTCAGAATTTCCCTTACTCTTGTGCGAATGAGTGCCTTGTCGTGCCCTACAACCTCGAGCGGAAAGGCCACATTCTGGTAGACCGTTTTGGCATCCAAAAGGTTAAACTGCTGAAAGATCATACCAATCTTCTGTCTCGCCTTGCGAAGTGCTGCACCCTTCAGTGCCGTGATCTCCTCATCACCGATTACAATACGCCCGGTATCAGGTTCTTCCAGCCGGTTCAGGCAGCGGATCAGCGTAGATTTGCCAGCGCCACTAAATCCGATAATACCGAAAATATCCCCTTGTCTAACATTCAACTGAATATTGTCCAGCACCTGGATAGAGCCTTGCACGGTGTTATAACTCTTGCTAAGTCCCTCAACGGTAATCATTGCTGCAACCTCCCTCTCGCTTGATCTTGGCTGTCGATTCAACAACTCATATGATGTGAACCCACACTACATTAGTTATTAGACGAAGTCAGATGTTCGATCACAACCGAATAATAACTATTCCTAGTGTTTTAGTGTGCTTATTCCCAAAGTATAGGATCACATCTTCCAAACGTCAATAGTTTTAAATTAAAATTCTAGGGAAAGTTTAAATTGACACGCCATCCATAAAGCGCTAAATTAAATCCAACTATTCTTATTGAAATATTTAAATCATAGAGCACGGAGGATGAATAAGATGACCGATAAACGACAAATCAAGCTTTCTGCCTACCTGGTCGGCACCGGGATGCATACCGCTTCCTGGAGATTGCCGCAAGCACAGGCAAACTCCAGTATTGATATCGACTACTATAAGAAACTGGCCCAGACCGCAGAGCGCGGCAAATTTGATATCGCTTTTCTGGCGGACAGTCTGGCGATCAATGAAGTCTCTCATCCCAATATTTTGAACCGTTTTGAACCGATTACGCTCATTGCAGCCCTGGCTGGGGCTACCTCTAAAATTGGGCTTGTTGCCACCGCCTCCACCTCTTATATCGAGCCATTTAACCTGGCGCGTCTGTTGATGTCGGTTGACCATATCAGTAAAGGTCGCGCAGGCTGGAATATTGTGACTACCCGGGATTTGTCGGGCAATACCGCCCGGAATTTTGGCGCAGAAGACCATTTGGAGCATAGCTACCGTTATAAACGGGCGGCAGAATTTCTGGAAGTAGTGCGGGGGTTATGGGATTCCTGGGAGGATGATACCTTTACATACGACAAAGAGAAAGGCAAGTTTTTTGACTCCTCCAAGCTTCATCGGCTGAATCACAAGGGAGAATTCTTCTCGGTAGAGGGACCGCTGAATATTGCCCGTTCGCCACAGGGCCATCCGGTACTGATTCAGGCCGGAACGTCAGATGCAGGGCAGAGCTTTTCGCTGCAACTAGCCGAGGTTGTTTTCTCCATCAAACATCGCCTTGAAGACGCACAAGAGTTCTACCGGTCATATAAGAACCAATTGGCACAGGTAGGACGAGACCCGGAGAAAGTCTTTATTTTACAAGGGATCTCCCCTATTATTGGAAAAACTGAAGCAGAAGCCGAGCAGAAACGGCAGCAGCTTGAAGCTCTCGTCACGGAAGAAGCAGGTCTTCACTTCTTGTCTGATTATTTTCCGAATACCGACTTTACCGGTTATACTCTGGATGCGAGAGCATACGAGCTTGGATTACATACGGTTCAACTCTCCAAATCCGATTTCAAAAAGCATCAGCCGATCATCGCACGAGATAATCCGACGCTGCGGGAGCTTTATTCTATGCTGACTGGGGCCTTCAGCAGTAATGATCTCGTCGGAACACCGGAGAAAATTGCAGATACATTAGAGCGCTGGTTCCAGGAGGAAGCCGCTGACGGCTTTATGTTGATGGCACCGTCTCTACCGGACGGACTGGAGGATTTCGTTAATTTGGTCGTTCCGATTCTGCAAGCAAGAGGACTGGTTCGTACCGAATATGAGGGTAATACCTTACGTGATCATTTGGGTCTGTCCATTCCTGCGAACCGCTATGACGAATCAGCCTATGAAGTGATTGGAAATCAGACTCGTTCTTAAAAAAGTTGAGGGCAGGCAAAGGATCGGCCGCAGCAAGCGTCTCCGCTCTCTCGGCTTTACTTGCCTGCCCTCATTTGTACTACTGGCTTTCATGTCGCGTTAGAGCTCAATAGCCAATAAATACAACTATCTCTCCCAAAGCTCGACCAGTCGACCGTCAGGATCTTCAATCCATATAAATTTTCCAAACTCGCCACTCTCTTTTTTCTTGGCAAGTGGAACACCAATTCGTTCAAGATGTTGAATAGTCTCGTCTAAATTATATACCTCAAAATTTAACATCACTTGTTGTTCTGTTGGAAAATAACTGTCATCCTCGGTAAAGAAAGAAAAGATCGTCTCATTTCCGGATTGAGGCTTTATCATCGTTCCATTCCAATCTCCTATTTCTATCTTCAACACTTCACTGTACCATTTTTTCACAACTTCAATATTCTTAGTCCTCCAAAATACGCCTCCGAAACCTTTTATCATTGGATTTAACTCCTGTCTGTTAAATTATAGGGATCTATTACATTAGGATTCGTGATTTAAGTGCAAGTTCCTTTTTTACTATCCATCTCCCATTACTTTAATAAATCCTTGTAATTAGGAGGGAACTCATGGGGATTCGGCCCTTTCAAATGTTCGAATTTCTTAAGCTTCACCCCGAAAGGTGATACCTGATATGTAAAAAGATCCTCTCCGACAGGGATATGAGGACCAACTACTGGGGTTGCATCAAGAGTAATTAGAAAATCAAACCCGCGAAATCCATTAACTCTTTCAGTATGTGTAACATCAACATAATAAGGGTACAAAACAGGCGGAGCCGTTAATGTATTCGAATAGACCTCTGCAAGTTTTTCGTCCATATACGGTAACAACTGCAGGACAAGCATATCTTGTAGCTGTAGTTCTCTCGAATCCTCTGTTGGCTGTTCCCCCACTGCGTAGCAATATGAAGTCTGCGTTATTCCCATCGAAACAACGAGTATGATTATATGAATGAATCGCATCTTATCCCCCTTAGTTTAGTCGTCTAAAAAACATCCGATTTTCCACTAAGTTACCCAAATCAAAAGGGGGTTATCCGTTCCGTAGTTTCTTTTTACCTGTTCATATTCAGTTCATATTAGGGTCATGAAGAGTACATGTTCGTTGGTTAGACTGATTGCAATGGCTCTTTCAAGCAGCTGAATATACAGATCAGGATAGGAGAAGATGACTGTGACACAGACAGATGTAGTAAAAACGAGGAATGGATCGATAGCCAAAAAAATAGGGAAAATCTCTCTTATAGTAATTGGCGGAATTATTGCAGCCGTCATACTTTTTCTAGCAATTACTTTTATTGCTGATAAGATTAGTACCAAAGCGGAGGAAAAGAAGTTAGAAAACGCTTATGGCCAACTAGTACCTGTAGACGGCAAAAAAATGAACGTATATATTGAGGGATCAGGCGATGAAACCATCGTGCTCCTTCCCGGCTATGGAACTGCAGGTCCAGCTTTAGATTTCAAGCCGCTGATCGCTGAACTCTCTCCACACTATAAAGTAGTCGCTGTAGAGCCTTTTGGTTATGGATTGAGTGACCCGACCGATAAGGAACGCACTACAGATAATATTGTGAGTGAAATTCATGAAGCTTTGCAGCAGCTCGGCATTAACCGTTTCATTCTGATGGGGCACTCCATCACAGGCATATACGGTTTGGATTATGTAAACAAATATCCTAATGAAGTCACTGCCTTTGCCGGAATCGATACCAGTGTACCTACACAAGGCGGAATGGACACTAAATTACCAATACAAGGATTTAAATTTCTTAATAAGTCTGGTCTGCTCCGATTGATACTGAAGGTGGGCAGCGACCCTTATGCTTCTCTAGGCTATGATGAACATACTAGAGAACTATTAAAAATGCTTTCGAACCGAAATAGCAACGAAGACACAACCTTGAATGAATTGAAGAATCTTTATGACAATTTCGTGGGTGCCCGCAAGTTAAGCTTCCCGCCAAATCTGCCTTTGATTCTCTTTGTAGCCGCTAATAACACAGGAGTGAAAGATTGGATTCCGCTGCACGAAGAGCAAATTAAACAATCTGAACACGGGAAACTGGTGAAGCTTGAAGGAGACCATTATTTACACCACACCCAGTCCAAGGCGATTGCTGAGAACTTCCGAGCGTTCATGACTGAAATGAAGTAGTTATAAAACAGCGTCCTTAAAAAGATCATTAAAACGAGCCACTAGAATTAATCTAGGGCTCGTTTTTTCATCATTATGAATCAGATTCCCTTCCCTGCACCCGCAAGCTGCACTTTACTCCGGTCATGCAGAACCAGATAAACAATCAGGCCTACGCTGACCATAATCACGCTGAAGCTGGTCCACTGACCTGCTGTCCAGTTAAACATGTACCTCGGTGAATCTCCACGCAGCCACTCCAGGTTAAACCGCCCGAACGAATACAAAATATTGTAAGCCAGGAACAGCACTCCCGTTGGCCATTTTCTATTCTTCAGCAGAATTAGAATGACGAATACAACCAAATCCCACTGCCCTTCCCATATTTCTGCCGGCCAAAGCGGCTGGGAACCATAAGCGTCATACGCCATCGAACCCGGAGGGTAAACAAGACCAAAGCCCGATCCGGTCGGTGAACCATACGCGTCTCCGTTAAGGAAGCAAGCGATTCTGCCGAGTGACTGACCTAAAATAATAGCCGGGGCGAGAATATCTGCAAATTCCCAGAAGGATAGCCGATGCTTTTTCGTATAATAGATGATAGCAAGAAAACCGCCGACTAACGCGCCTTGAATAGAAATGCCGCCCTGCCAAATATACAATATCTCCATTACATGCTGTGAGTAATACCCCCATTGGAAAAAGAACACATGCCAGATCCGTGCAGACACAATCGCCCCCACAGCCACATAGGGCACTATATTGAAGATATGCTCCCGATATATGCTCCCTTTAGCCAAATAATGTGCCATCCCCAGTGCCAATAAAACCGCCAAAGCCACAATGACTCCATAAGAATGGACTTGGTAATTTCCGATCGTAAATAAAACAACTCTCATTTCGAATATCCTCCTGTTAATTAAACTACAATACGTAGTACAATTGTGCAAAAAAAGGGGACTTACGTATCCCCGCCCAACATGAGCAACAGCAGCATGGATATTGAGAACAACAAGGGTCTAAGCAATGCTATCTTAACCTTTACCGTCTCATTCGGCTCCAGAACCTGTATCATACGATAATTCAAAGCGGATGCTGCAAAATGTACGGCTACAGCAGGCTGAATCTTCCCCCACCTCGATAGCTTCAACAGAACTTTTGCCAGATGCAGCTCGGTTCCCATCCGGGTTATGACAAAGCGATCAGCCAGCAGTTCTGTCCACGTCTCATAGTAACGAAAAATTGGCTTCATGATCGGCCAGTAACCGAAAGCCTCAGTAAGCAGAGTCATCAGAAATAGCTTCACATTATCGCGATTGCGGCAATGATGCCACTCGTGCAGCAATATAGCCTTTACTTCCTTGTCGCTGAATTGTTCGAGGACATGGGTAGAGATGACAATTTTCGGTTTGAAAAGACCCAGCGCCAGCGCAACAAAGGCTTCGTCCTGCACGACTATAATTTCCGTTCCCAAGCTGCGGTATTTGTAATTTAGCGTCTTAGTTAATTTATCGTGCTTCATGGAGCCGAATAGCCTGTTCCATTTTCGCGATAAATACGCTTGCGCTGTGATTCGCCACATCACCCGGATAAGCGTATAGGCAATAATTAGATCGAATGCCCAGTACAACATGATACATGCCTTAAGACTACTCTCTCCAACTTGGCGGGTAACGAAGATTCCCATCTGTACACTGAACACAGCGATGAAGACGAGCATAAGCGCCGACATCCATCTTAGCTTCAGCCGAGCGTTCATTCTTTTTTCCCTCGTTTGATCTCACCCAATTTGCGTTCCAGCTTAGCGATAGTCTCAGGATCTACCTCGTCCAGCGCATCAATCATGTGGCTTACGACAAGACTGCCGTATTCTTTGATTAGCCCATGCGATACAGCTTTCGTCTGTTCGGACACAAACTCTTCTCTAGATTGTACAGTGCTGTATTGCGCCGCTTGGGTTCTACCAGTTCCGACTAGCATTTTCTTCAGATGTCCTTTACTCTCCAAACGACTCATCACTGTCATCACCGCATTTACCGAAATGGTGCTTTCCTGATTCAGGATCGACTGTACTTCCTTGATCTTGAGACCCTCGGAGGACCAGAGGATGTCCATAATTTTCGCTTCGAGCGGCCCAAAAAAACGATTCAGCCCCTCACCGCCGACATTCATTTTCTTAATCTTCATGACCATCACGCTCCATCATACTACGGATTGTAGTATAGTATCCTCCTGATGTCAATCTGCGCGTAAGAGTGGATAAATGGCTTGTTCGCGTGTATAAAGATCAGCTATATCGAAAATGTACCCATACCAATCTGCATTACTATTTTAAAATGGGGTGAGCACATTAACGATTTACTCCTACTCCTACTCCTACTCCTACTCCTACAAGAAAGAGGTCTTATGATGAAATTAGAAGTTACCCTGACTAGTCACGACGAAGCATACATTATTAAAAATCTATATCCACTCTACTTATACGACCTATCAGGACATTATGGCCTGACTGAGGGCCACATCCCCAATATACATGGAATCTTTGAAGAAAGTTTGGAGTTCAGAACATTAATCGATCAATATGATGTCCAGAACATCTGGTGGGAAAAACCAGGATGTCTGTATCCTTTTTTATTCAGAGTCGATGATATTCCTGCTGGGTTTGCCCTTATTGCTACTCCGCCCCACTGTTCCGAAGGAACAGATTATTTTGTGAACGATTTCTTCCTGATGCAGCCCTTCAGAGGAAACGGTATTGCCGAGAATGCCTCAATTCAAGTCTTTGACCGCTTCAAAGGCCAGTGGGAGCTTTTTACCAATCCCCTTCAGCGAAATATAGTTGGTTTCATCAAGCTAAGAATGACCTTGTTAGTTTAAGATTCCCTCATTATAAAAGCGCTTACAATTGCTGTACACTGATGTTGAATCATATTTTACATTTTTTTACACTTTAAATATTAAGGAGGTGAAGATTAGAGGATTATCGCTTTTTCGTTACCAAGCAGGCTTAGGGTATGAATTGGAATCTGCAAATCGGGAATGTATTACAAATACATGTAACGAGGAGGTAACACTTATGAAGAAAAAGCTTATTCGTCTACTCTTGACAGGAACCATGCTGTTGTCCGTTTTGCCTGGGATCGGCCCCTCTTCTACAGCCTCGGCTAACGACATTAAGTCAGGAAACCCTATTTTCACTAGCATCTTTACCGCTGATCCCTCTGCGCATGTTTGGAATGACGGACGGATTTATGTCTACGCCTCACATGATATCTTTCCTTCCAGAGGCAGCGATCTAATGGATAAATATCATGTTTTCTCATCAGATAATATGGTCGACTGGGTGGATGAAGGAGAAATCCTGCGCTCGGATGATGTGCCGTGGGGACGACCGGAAGGCGGTTTTATGTGGGCTCCTGACGCTGCTTACAAGGATGGAACCTATTACTTCTACTTCCCTCACCCAAGTGATACGAATTGGAACAACTCCTGGAAGATCGGTGTCGCCACCAGCGATAAGCCAGCCGCCGATTTCACCGTCCAAGGCTATATTCAGGGACTTCCCGGTAGCAACCTTATTGACCCTGCGGTGTTCCGTGATGACGACGGCAGTTACTATCTATATGCTGGCGGTGGCGGGACGAGCTATGGTGTCAAGCTGGGAGCCGACATGGTGTCGATCGATGGCCCGGTCAAGCAATTCACCGAGCTGCAGGACTTCCATGAGGCTTCATGGGTCTTCAAACGGAACGGTATCTATTACCTGATGTACTCCGACAACAATCCCGGTGCCAACAAAATGCGGTACGCTACCAGCAGTAGCCCACTGGGACCATGGGTCAATCGTGGGGTGATGCTGGACCCGGTTACCAGCAGTGAGACTACACATGGATCAATCGTAGAGTACAAAGGTAACTGGTATCTGTTCTACCACAATTCCAAAATCTCTTCAAACGGCACGCTCCGTTCTGTCTGTGTGGATCAGCTATTCTTTAATCCAGATGGAACGATTCAGAAGGTCATTCAGACAACAGACGGAGTCTCCGCTGTCGGTCCTCGTTCCAATGCTACGGAAATAAAGTATTATGACTTAATTAACGAAAATTTTGATCAATACACTCAGAAAACAGAGTATCCGATTACCAGCAGCAACGTCACCGTCGGAGGCGGGGCTATCAAATCCGGCAATAGTGTGGAAAATATGCATATTAGCGGCTCCTACATCCAGTTGTCCGGCATCAATGGGGGGACAAACGGCGGCAAGGCCTTGCTTACCGTTCTTTATGCTTCCGGCGACAGCGGAGCCGCCTTTAAAGTGAATAGCAGCGGTGATACAGCTGGAGATGGGTACTTCCTCTCCCTTCCAGGTACAGGAGGCTGGGGCAATTACACCGGCCGGACGAACCGGCTAATCGATCTGCAACCAGGTACGAACAACGTAATTAAGCTGAGCGGTGGAATGGGCGGTGCTAACGTCTCTCGTGTGATTGTCTCACGGATTCCGTAAAGGAAGACTTAGAAGTATGCTTCAAAATATACTTTCATATTCACCTAGTCAAAGCTATTTTACTCCGGAGCTAAGCTTACTCCTTTCCTATGATGAAAATAGTAAGAGAATTTGTTTCACTTCACAATTTGATAATGAGTTGTATGATTTCAAACAAATTATAGGGTCAGAAATAATAATTGATGAAGTTATCATTAGTAGTAACATGCTATTGGAAGGACCTTTTAAAGAAAGAGTATCAGAGGAGAAAGTTAAAAACATACAATTAAAGATCACAGTAGAGGATACTCTAAAACCAAATTACTATGTCCCTTTTTTTAAAAGCTCTTCTGCGGAAAGTAAGGAAGAACCTGTTGTAAAAGCAGCATTAGAACAAGTAGCCCAGTGGAATAGTATTATTAGCATCTTGATGAGACAAAATGAGTTGCAAAGCGATGTTAAGCAAGATAAGATCACTGATAAGCCAGAAACTTCAAACGGCTCAGTGGCAGATGAATTATTAAAAATGTCTGAACTATTAAAACAAGACTTAATTACAAGAGAAGAATTTGATTTACAGAAGGCCAAGCTCCTGAGTAAATAATTTTCGAAATAGAGCTAAAGAAGTCACAGCGGACATTGTTTCGGGGACTGCGACAGGTTGCTAATGGAGAGCCTTTTGCAGTCCCCTTGTGCTTTTTACAGTTGAAATTCAATTACTTCAAGTTAAAAAATACCGTAAACTCGTTATAGCTATATACAACATTCACCTCTGCAAATCCGGCTGCACGCAGCCATTGAAGTTGATCTTCTACTGTGGCGTTGATGTCTTGTTTTCTTCGCGTGATGGAAGCTTCAATGGCTTGTTCTGCTAACCCCGACTTGTGCACGGCTTCTTGCCACTGTTCTTTATACCGATTATCGAAATAAGAAGATGAACCAGCTGCCTGGTCTGCATTGATAAAGATACCGCCTTGAGCCAGGAGATTGTATATCTTTTGAAAAAGAGTGCTTTTATCTGGGTGAGTCAAATGGTGAATGGATAAAGAGGAGATGATGATATCATATTGCTCCGTGAAAGGATAATTACAGTAATCCGCTGCTATGTACTGAACATTAGGATCTTTTCCGAACCTTTGACGAGCAACCTTAAGCATCTCTTCGCTCAAATCCACCAAGGTAAACTTAGCATTCGGGTAGCGCTGTTTCACGAATGCCTTTCAAGAATGATGACAATTTCATTTTATATACGAAAGGTTAATATTGGAAATATATAAGAATTATACCCTTAATAGGATTATCCTATAAAAGCAAAAAATGCTGTTGCAGCAGTTAAAAGCGTGATAAGCCGTGGCTTGTTGACAGGATAATTTAAAGAGTGTTACGCTTTTGGAAATCGGTTACGTAAAGGTATGTGCGTATGCAGGGGGCGTTTCATTGACTACAATTAAAGAAGTTGCCGCTAAAGCAAAAGTTTCTGTGGCTACGGTATCGAGGATTATTAATAATAAAGGTCAGGCAACACCTGAAACCATAGCAAGAGTGCAAGCAACCATTAAAGAGTTAGGCTATAAGCCGAATGTGGTAGCCCGAAGCTTGGCCAGCCGGACTTCCAGCACAGTGGCATTACTTGTTCCGACAATCAGTAACCCATTCTTTCCAGAGCTGGCCCGCGGAGTTGAAGATGTAGCCAATGCTTATGGACTCAATATCTTTCTATGCAATACAGATGATGAACGAGAAAAGGTAAGTAAATACCTCGCTTCACTTCAAGAAAGATATGTTGATGGGATCATCATCAGTTCACTTAACATAAACAAAGAAGACTTGGAAGAACTGCATGCCAGCGGGATTCCTATAGTTACACTTGACCGGACATTCACAACGCATGAATTTTCTTCTATCGGGGTTAAACATCGGCTAGGCGCTCAATTGGCTACCAAGCATCTTCTCGACATTGGATGTCAACGAATCGGACTTATTCGTGGTCCAGAGGATGATTTTACAGCTGTTCAGCGCATGTGGGGATACAGGGACTGTGTAAAAGATGCCGATTGGTTTGATCAAAGCTGGATTGCCCAAGGAGATTTCAGTGTAAAAAGCGGTTACCTCTGCATGAAAGAATTATTTCAGCGTCATAGCGACATAGATGGCGTGTTTGCATCCAATGATTTGATGGCAATCGGTTTATTAAAAGCTGCTCATGAGTGGGGCCGTAAGGTACCGGATGAATTAGCCATCGTCGGGTTCGACGGGATTGACATGTCCCAGTATACGAACCCACCGATTTCAACCATCAAGCAACCAAGCTATAAAATGGGAGAAGTGGCTATGGAAGAGCTGCTCAGATTAATGAAAGAACCAGCGTCTGATTTTAAAAAGATTGAACTCGATGTGGAGCTTATTGTCCGCGAGTCTTCTATGAAATAACACCAAACAAAAGAGCCGTCTCACAAGTAGTTTTAACTACAATGAGACGGCTCTTGTTTCAAATAAGAACGATTATGCTGTGGAATTCCGCTTCAATCCTCATTAAGCATCCAATAAGTAATAGGAAATATCCTTCTCTAAACAAAACTGATTAACCTCATCAAGTGTAGGAATGCCTGCCTGGGCACCTCGTTTAGAGACTTTGATTGCCGCGACGATGCTTGCAAATTGTGCTGCTGCAACAAGATTTGTTCCATCCGCGAGCGCAAAGCCGATAGCTCCTGCATAGGAATCCCCTGCACCAACCGTATCGATCGCTTTAACTTTAATTGCCTCGACATATTCCACCTTGCCCTGCTTGTACACCAATGATCCTTTATCGCCCATTTTAATAATAGAGTTCTTCACCCCTAAGCGATCAAAGTATTCACCAGCCTGTATCGCAGAGTCTATATCTGTAACATCTATTCCGGTGAGTTCCTTCGTTTCCTGTTGATTAGGAACGATTAAATCCGCATATGGCAGAGCATGCTTCACAATACCATCCGCCGGTGCGGGATCAAGAATCACAAACATCTCTTTCTTTTTTGCCTGAACCATCGCTTCAATGATTGCTTCTTCAGGAATCTCCATCTGGACCAGCAAAATCTTGCTATTTTCTATATTAGCGAATGCATCTTGAATATCTTTGGCAGACAAGCAATCATTGGCGCCTTTGATTACAAGCATTGTGTTCTCCGCTGTATGATCAACTGTAATAATTGCACATCCAGTCGAATGCTCCTCTGCCCGTCTGATATATGAAGTATCGACTCCATTGTCCTGCATCGCTTTAACCATGCTATCCCCATAAAAATCGGTGCCAATCGAGCCAATCATCTGCACTGCTTTTCCCAAGCGAGCACTTGTAACAGCCTGGTTAGCCCCTTTGCCGCCAGGCAATGTCAACATCCGCTCACCAAAGTGGGTTTCTCCATGCTTGGGGTAATCCTTCGTAAAAGCAACGATATCTACATTTAGACTCCCAACTACAGTTATTTCTCCCATTACTTCCACTCCAGCTTTATGATTTAATGTAATTTTTGTTAAACGCTCTTAGTGTTGCTACCGCTTCTTCAAAGGTAATATCCGGCTTGAACAAACATGATGTGCCGCACACGAGCATGTCTGCCCCGTTATCTAATACACCTGGGATCGTCTCGTAGCCAATATTACCATCCACTTGAATTTGCACATTGTAGCCTTCACGATCAATCATTTCTTTGATATCAGCAATCTTTTTATACATGGAAGGAATGAATTTTTGACCGGCGAATCCGGGATTAACCGTCATGATCGTAATGTAATCCGTGACATCCAATATATATTGAAGTTCGTTGATCGGAGTGGACGGATTCAAAGCAACGCCAGCTTTTATCCCCTGATTACGAATCGTTTGCAAAGTTCTTTGTAGATGCTCCGTTGCTTCCGCATGCACAGAGATCATATCAGCACCCGCATCAATGAATAGATTTAAATAGTGCTCAGGCTGTTTAATCATCAAGTGGACATCGAATGGTTTGCTTGTATGCGGTCGTATGCTTTTTATCATGTCGGGTCCTAACGTAAAGTTCGGTACAAAGCTCCCATCCATTACATCCAGGTGAAAGAAATCTACACCCGCTTGATCAAGCCTTATGACTGTTTCTTGTAATATCCCCATATCTGCACACATTAGTGATGGACCAATTAAAGCCATAATAAATTTTCCTCCTGTAAAATAGTAAATGTACTCTAGTAGCTTACTTAAAGCAGAGTATTCAATATTTCGTAACCGGTTACGTAACTATATCACCCTCTATTTTTATTTGTCAAACATTAATAGTCATGCGCGTAACAAGAAGGTTTTTTTGATGAAATAAGCTGATTTTCTCTAGTTAATCAACAAAAAAACAGCTTGTAACCGGTTGCGCAATAAAAAAAGGTGTGCTACGATACAGAAACAAAATTCATCTTAAACATACGAATGTGAGACGATAGTAGTGATTCAATCATATCTTCGTAACCGGTTACGTTCGTATTTCAAGTTGTTATTTTGCTAGATTTAAATTTTATACATTTGAATATGATCTAGGAGAGGACTTCATGACAAAAGCAGAGAATGGTTCACCTAAAAGATCAGTGCTTGGAATGCCAAGCTTATTATTCTGGGGCTTAATCGCTCTGGCCATCTTCATGACAGGAGATGGAATCGAGCAGGCGTTTTTGTCCAAACAAATTGTTGATATGGGGTTTAGCAGCAGTCAATCCGCGTTGCTTTTCACCCTTTACGGAGTAGCTGTAGCAGCCTCCTCATGGCTCGCAGCCTTGTTTGCTGAAATTTGGGGACCACGGATAGTTATGTTGACAGGCGTAGCGATCTGGGTGGTATTCCATATTGGATTTATTACCTTCGGGATCCTACCTGAAAATTATACGATGATGCTGATTATGTACGGTTTACGCGGGTTTGGTTACCCTCTGTTCGCTTATTCGTTTGTGGTGTGGATTGCCTATACAACTCCGAATAAAAATCTGCCGGGTGCGATGGGCTTGTTCTGGTTTGCCCATTCATTAGGGCTTGGTGTAATTGGCACCTATCTACCTAGCTTCACAATTCCTCATATCGGCTTCACAGGAACCCTTTGGTTATCTACTATTCTTATTGTCATTGGCGGAGCCATTGGTGTCTTCTTTACTAAAGGCGGATTTGATAGAGAAAAGGCCGATGGAAACAATGTAGCTGAAACCATGAAAAAGGGAATAACTATTCTGTTCACAAATTCCAAAATCGCAATTGCTTTCGTTATACGCATTATCAACCAGCTTGTCGTATATGGATTCGTTGTGGCTATGCCAATCTTCCTTACTAGCAGTCAAGTTGGATTCACTACCTCTGAATGGCTACGAATTTGGGGAGCTATGTATGCTGTCAATATTATTTTTAATTTGATTTGGGGGTTGGTTGCTAACAAAATTGCCTGGAATAAAGTCGTTATGTGGGCTGGGTGTGTGTGGTGTGCAGTGGCGTGCCTACTGTTCTATTATGTTCCTATCTGGTTTGGTCCGAATTTCTGGTTAATGATGTGTGTATCAGGTTTTCTGGGTATCGGATTAGCCGGATTTGTTCCGATGTCGGCTATCTTCCCTGCTCTTGACCCCAAAAACAAAGGTGCAGCAATGTCCATTCATAACCTGTCTGCCGGATTAAGCCAATTCATCGGCCCTGTGCTGGCCGGTACCCTTTTCTCGATCTTTGGAATCCTCGGCTTCATCTGGAGCTTGGCCGGCCTTTATCTATTAGGTGCTGTATTGGCATTCTTCTTAAAAGTAGAACGCGAGGCTGAAGCGATTTAATTCAATTACACTCCCTTATATAAGGGACAAATCATGGAGGGAATTCATATGAGTATTATGGATAAATTTAAATTAAATGATCAGGTTGCTATTGTAACAGGAGGAGCTATTGGCTTAGGAAAAGCCATTGCTACGGCAGTAGCCGAAGCAGGTGCTAATGTTGTCATCGCTGACCTTAACCTCGAAGCAGCAATGATTACTGCCAAAGAGATTGAAGCACAGGCCGGTGTACAAGCCTTGGCTGTAAAGGTGGATGTGACCAACGCTGACGAAGTTAATGCAATGGTAGAAGTTGTTAAGGACAAGTTCGGCCGGATCGACATTCTCTTCAATAACGCCGGCATTGGACAGCATATTAAAATTGAAGAAATGAAGTATAGTGCCTGGCAGAAAATTATGGATGTCAATATCAACAGCATGTTCTTGGTAAGCAATGCCGTTGGTCATGTTATGCGTGAGCAAAAACGGGGAACGATCATCAATACTTCTTCGATGTCAGGATTAATTGTTAACTGGCCTCAACCGCAGGCTGCTTACAATACTTCCAAAGGCGCGGTAATTATGTTCACCAAAAGCCTTGCAGTGGAATGGGCCGAGCATGGTATTCGCGTAAACACCATTGCTCCTGGTTATATGGTGACAGAGCTGACCCGTCCTTATTTTGAAGAGAATGGCGATATGGTGAAAAAATGGGCGGAGCTCACACCAATGAAACGTCCTGGTTTACCTGAAGAATTGGGAGGTATCGCTGTTTATTTGGCTTCTGAAGCCTCCTCCTTTGTCACCGGAAGCGTATTTACGATTGATGGCGGCTACACAGCGCTGTAATATGTACACAACGAACTGTTTATCCGGGATTCAAGAGCTTACATGATATAACATGTAGCATGTAACATATAGCGTATGAAGTAAGAACCATCGCCTCAAGCCTGTTTTGGCTTGGGCGATGGTTCTTTATTTATCCGTTCAGAGTTGTTATGAAATACACCACCAGATCCCCTGCTAAATGATGGAGTATTGTTCTTACAATTAATTACAAATTATAGTTGGCGGCTATCGTTTCCAGATACTGCTCGATCGGCACAGACTCTCTGAGGGCTACCAAATCTTCGGTCGCTTTTCCGACAAGTGTGCGGAACTGGTTGCTTTCACCGGTTGCCAGCTTGGCAATCGCATTTACGATTTCTTGCGGATCATCGGCTGGACTTTCTGCTGAGCGCTCGAAGCTTTGTTTTACCGTAGCGATTACATCATCATAAGCTCGAATCTCTTCACTTCTGCTCCAAATGATGTTGTTCAAGAAATTGTTTCCGGCCGAACCGCCTTGTTCGATCAAGTGCAGTCCAATATTGAGCGGCTTCAATTCATAGTACAGTCCTTCTGTCAGCCCTTCGAGTGCAAATTTGGACATGTTATACAGTGATCCGATTGGTACAGCCGTAGTCAAGCCCATGAGCGAACTGATGTTAATAAACTTACCGCCCCCATTTTCCCGAAAATGCGGCAGGAATCCGCGAATAACATTAATCGGTCCTCGGACATTCACAGCGAATTGCCAGTCGATAGTTTCTTCATCGGCAAGCTCCAACGCACCATAAGCCCCCATTCCTGCGTTATTAACAACGACATCAATTTTACCAAAAACCTCAGTTGCCTCTTGAACCGCCTTACGCACCTGCTCCACATCTGTTACATCCAGCTTGAATATTTTGATGTTACTGTATCCTGTAAGCTCAGTCTCTTTCTCTGGAGAACGCATCGTTGCTGCCACATTCCAGCCCAATTTCGCGAAATGAATTGCTGTTAATTTACCCAAACCACTGCTAGTTCCGGTGATAAAAATAGTTTTTGACATTTGAATCTCTCCTTCAATGGTTTGATATAAAAAATAGAATGAACGTTCACTCTAGATATTATGATCTTCTCTGTTCCTTGTCAAGCAGGGGTTCATTAGATATTCTGTCCAAAATTAACAATCGAAATAATCTCTTTATTGTAGTGAACGTTCATTCTATTTTCTCTAAAAAACTGCCGTAATCTACGGCAAGAAAGCCTTCACTGTACTTATAGAGTTCCAACTCGATGAAATCGCCATCTTCATGACTTCAGGATTAAGCTTCAGGTTGCCTTGCAAATGCCCTTTAACCAGAAACACAAACGTTCCCCAATGCATTTGCACCATCAATCGAGGATCGCTCTGCTTGAAGATTTGTTGTTCCATAGCTTCGGCATACATTACAGCCAGCGGACCGCACCAGTTTTCCTCATAAGCAAACTTCTTGGATTCATCATAAATGTACGACGACAGCGAATACTGCTCCATGAACTGAAATGCCTCGGGATTGTCGACACTAGACTGAACAACCCGCTGCCAAGCTTTTTGGAAACGTTCGAAAATATCTGTGCTGTCATTGAAGCCTTGAAGCACATATTCCGTCTGATACTTCACGATACTGGTATACAGCTCATTAATAATCTCTTCTTTTCCCGAAAAGCTATTGTAAATACTGCCCATCGAAACTCCGGATTCACTGGAGATCAAAGACATCGAGGTCGCTTGAAGATCATGCTGGCTAAGAAGCCGAAGTGTGGTTTCCAGTACAGCTTTTTTAGATTTCTTATATTTCTCAAACATGCTATGTGTATCCCCCATTGAAAATTGAACAGTCATCACCAAATCAGAATGATCATTCTAATTTTAACGTATCAGTATGCCGATGTCAACGAAAGTCCTGTTAGGGTAACGACCCACTTTCAGATCACCAGCGTTCGTTGCACTGTCTTATTCCCGCTGAATTTGGTACACTTGGACAAAAAGATAAACAGAAGTGAGGTAACACCATGTTTGAAGTATTGATGCAACAGCTGAGCCGTTGGTCGCGTTCCTGGCTCGCCGTGATGGCGGTAATTCTGGTCATTGCCCTGACTGGCTGCGGAGAGATCATCAACAGCAACAACAACTCTTCGGAATTCCATGAGCCAACTCCAACGTCCACCAGCCAAACGGCACAGCCGAAATCCACCCTTTCCCCGAAAGCCTCCAACGCTCCCAAGGCACCGGACAAGTCCCAGGCTCCGCTTACAGGATTCAAAGAGGTTTCGGATTATATTCGACAGCACCATACCCTTCCGGATAATTTCATTACGAAGAAGGAAGCCGAAGGGCTCGGCTGGGTTGCTTCCAAAGGGAATCTAAACAAGGTCGCACCAGGCAAAAGCATCGGCGGGGACCGTTTTGGCAACCGGGAAGGACTCTTACCCAAGGCAAAGAACCGGATTTGGTATGAAGCGGATATTAACTATAAGAAGGGCTCCCGTGGCGCGGATCGTATTCTCTATTCAAATGACGGGTTGATCTACATGACTACCGATCATTATAAGTCGTTTACGGATATTACCAAGGAAGGCAGTGTCTCCGAATGAGCAACGTTGTGGAACTGAGACAGTCAGAGGGAGATCGTTACGAGGACATCCATGATTGGCTACAGCAAAGCCTTGGTCTGCCTGAATGGTACGGTCGTAATTTGGATGCGTTATGGGATTGTGTAACCGGACATCTGCCTTTACCCCTGAAGATCATATGGGTTGCAGATTCCAAGAGCGGGGAACGCTATTCCGCGGTGATTGAGGTTTTGGAGGATGCTGACGATCAGTATGATGAGATAAGCTTTGACTATGTGACTGAACAGTAAGGATTATTCTGTGCAAAAAATAAAGAATCCAACGCTTAATGAGTCCCTCATTAGACGGTGGATTCTTTTGTATACAGTACCCCAGGCTATCAATAGTCTATCGACTGTCAGCCCATAAATTGCAATTCACGTATGACCTCATCTTCGTTACGGCTTATTTCTGCAAAGCCCAGTGAAGCATACATGCGTGAGGCTACCTCATTCTCCATTCGATGACCCAACATTATTTTATCGCAAGCATGCTTTTCTTGGATCGTTCGTAGGAGTGACTTCATTCCAGCCAACCCCAATCCTCGCTGTTGAAACTTATGATGGATCATATAGGCCATAATCCAATAGGCTCCATCCTCGGGATCAACCGCATAGACTGTCAATCCCACTAATTGTTCGCCAGCGTAAATAGCCAGCGGTGTAAAGCCACAATAGGCTGATTCTGCAAGCCAGTAGATCGCCGGAACTGGAAACACTTCCTTCTGTTCTGCTGTTACCTCAAGCTGCGTGCAAGCATACCAATTACTTTGATCTATCGGACGGAGCCTCACCTCACGTTGACTAAAACGTTCGCGCATTCCACGACAGACCCCCACCAGTTTCTCCCTGAGACTTACAGCCCATTCCGGTGAGGAATGAATATCCAGCCCTTCTATAGTGCGAAGGAGCCTAGCATACTTATAAAGGTCAGCAAACCTTTGGAAGATCGGAAAGTATTGTACGAAAGTCTCCTCCAAATGCTTGATGGAACGATAGCCGATTAGAAAATGCTCTATTTTCCGCTGACTATCCTCATCTCCTTGATCCAGTAGATCTGAAATGGCCGATACAATATCCATTGCGTACCAGTGCACCATTGCATCATCGAAGTCGATGACACAGTACCGTGATTCCCCGGCCTCGTAGAAGAGATTGTCAGTCTCAAAGTCATAATGGATTAATCCCATATGTTCTGCATCGGTCGGAAGCTCCAATAGATGATGACGCAAATTTTCAAGCTCTTGCCGGGCTTCCCGCTCCCCGGGATCAAGTTCTAATACGGAAGAGACGAACGTCAGTGCATCCTCCCAGCTTCCTCGGGCTACCCCTTCAGAAGAATAGGACTTCGATAAAATATGTAATGTAGCTAGCGATCTGCCCCAATCTTCGATCTGCTGATACGTCATTTGCTCAAGCGGAAGATGATCCCCACGCGCTTGTTCGAACACTACGCCAAAGTATCTTCCCTCGCCAGCTACGGTTAGCGTTTCGATGCTGTGACCGTTTGTAGAAAGGACTGGAGCAACCGTCGAATAGCCTTCTGCTCGGAGGTAATTCATGAAGTCAAGCTCAGCTTGAATATTATCGATATTGTTGTCTTCTTCATGGACGAAACGAAGAAAATACGGAATATCGTTTCTTTTAAACTCGTAGATAAAATTGCTGCTAGCTCTCCAAAAATTCAGCGTATCCCTGTCATGTTCCCAGCGCTGAATCAATTGTTTGGCCACGGAATCATTCTCTGATCCCCGAACCATATTTTTTAGTAACATCATATAATATCTGCCTCCCGTTGCCTAACGAGAGGTTCTCATTTTTACCAATAACAACCTCTCATAGGCTCTATTGTTGGATTAATTGTTTTCACAACACCATCACTCCTTCTAGTTCTAGTAGGGACTGTTGACAAGCATTATGTAGCAAATCCCCCATATAATATGGTGGAACATTACCCATCACCCTATCAAGGTATAGTATTAATAAACTAATTCTATGCCAAAAAAAGTTCGTGCGGACACGAACCCTTTTGACAAGATGAATATTCTATTCATTCTGTTTATTTCGCTTGTTCCATGAATTCCCTAAAGCCTTCGGCGATTTCCTTATATTTCGTATGGTGCAAGTAATGACTGCCAGGCAATGATACTACTTTTCCATGTACAGAATCTTTGACTTGATCTTCATGCAGCTGTTGCCAGCCTTGGTTAGCGGTATTATTCGCATCGATAAAGAAGATTAGGGGCAGCTCTTTAGGGAATGTTAAACCTCGAGCATCTACAAAATTAGAAGCAATATGCTGCATTTCGTTTAAGTTGGTGGAATTATTCGAGTTTTTATTCGAAATCAATCTCATTTGTTCTTTGGTTTGCTCATCAAATGCTAAGCCAGCATATGGATCACCACTTACTTTCTTAATCAATCTTACCAGACCTGCTTTTTCAAGAAATGCGAATTCTTTAATTGGCAATTTAGCATCCATTCCAGCTTGTGTTGGAACACTGGTATCGACCCCGACAAATCCGGTTACTTCGTTTGGATATTTGTTCACATAAGCTATCCCGTAAATACCTGCAATAGAATGGCCTCCTAGTACATAGTGGTCAATATTAAGCTGTTGCAAGGCTTCATGAACTTCGCTAATAATATTTTCGGTGGTTCGCTCTTTTTCAGTCCGATCACTTAATCCATAACCGAAAGGCTCAACCGCTACAACTCTGTAGTATGGGGATAATTCATCGATCAGCAGCTTGAAATCAAGCGCTGGTGATGCTGTTCCATAACCCGGTAGTAGTACAACCGTTTCCTCGCCATCTCCTTGAATCATTACATTCATCTTTTTCCCGTCTACTGGTACTAACTGACCATAGGATTGTATTTTTGCGGCCTCCGACTTTGTGCTAATAACGTTAACTGTAGATGTAACAACTAGAAATAGCACAATTGCTATCACTATACCGCCTACTGTTTTTAATAAAATATTGAGCGCTTTTTTCATCTTTGGGCCCATCTTCATTTTATTGCCTCCCCTAGTTTCACTCTAAACAAAGCTTATATGACAAAAATGTACTCCCCGTGACGCCAATATGAACGGAGTATGAACAAGCACAAAAAAATGCTACAGCTTCATCTGCAAGCAAGCTTGCACATAATGCCGTAGCATGAGAGATCTAGGGACCACCATTTAGACTTTGTGTTGGATACCCTAAGAATCTGACTAATCTTCTGGCGTCGTGATCGGCAAAGTAACAATGAAGGTCGTTCCTCGGTCAGGCTCACTCTCCACTGTGATGTCACCTTGATGAAGCGTTACGATCTGTTTAACGATGGCAAGTCCCATACCGCTACCATCATATTTACGGCTGTGGGAACGATCCGCCTTGAAGAAGCGCTCGAATATACGCTGCTGATCTTCCAAGGAAATTCCGATGCCCTGGTCTGAGATCCGGACGGTTACGCCTTTGGTATCTGAAAGGGCACTGACATGAATAACGCCGTTGTCCTTGGAAAATTTGATGCCATTGCCGAGTATATTCGTCCATACCTGATTTAATAGATCATAGTCAGCCGACACGTTCACTGCCTTCAATTGAAGATCGAAAGTGATATTACGAGACAACCATTGGGGCTGGATCGCCACGATGACGCGTCTGATTTGTTCATCCAGGCTGAACGAGGACAGCCGCAGTTGCTGTGACTGTGATTCAAGCACACTCAGCTTTAGCAGGCTATCGCTCATTTTGGACATTCGGGCAGCCTCAGCGATAATAATATCGAGATAACGTCTTCGCTCGTGATCGGCAAGGTCTACGTTCTTCAGTGCAATAGCATAACCGGATATTGAGGTGAGCGGCGATTGTACCTCGTGCGAGACGTTCGATACGAACTCTCTGCGCATCTGCTCAAGCTGCTGTAGATCGTGCATCATATCTTCAAAGCTGCGAGCCAAAGTACCCAACTCATCGGTCTGATTAATTTTCAGCTTAACATTGAAATCCCCAATTGCTACACGCCTGGTCGCTTTGGTCAGCCTCTTGATCGGTCTGACCAGGAACATGGCAGCAACCAGAATCAGTAGGCTACCTGCGATCAAAGCATAGGTCAACAAATTCAATATCAGTTTCCTGTTAAAAGAAATTGATGGAGGAGTGAGCATCTCCACAAACATCGCTTTCGTTCCCATTTCTGTTTTCAATGGCATTCCTAAAAGATTAGTGGTATCGCCAAAAAAATGAAGTTGCACCACTTCTCCGTTAAGCACTTTTTTCACTTGTTCCCTTGTCACATGGACAGGATTGTGTCCTTCTCGCGCTCCGTAAGATCTGAACTGACCTATGTCATCGTAAATTTGAATATGATAGGAATTGAGTTGCTTCATTCCACTTACGAATGTGTCGGCTTCATATGACGGAAACGTATTGTAAAGCCGAACGATGTCCTGCGAAAAGTTACGCAAAGGGATCTGCGCGTTTTCGTTCACTTGACCTTTAAATACCCAGGTTGCCACCAACAAAGCAATGAGTGAGCCTCCAACCACAGAGACTAGAAATGTCAGGACAACACGTGTATAGATAGATCTGATCATTCATATACCTCAAGGCGGTAACCAAGGCCCCGTACCGTCTCAATCCGAAAATCAGGTGAGGCTCCGAACCGTTCACGCAGGCGCTTAATATGTACATCTATCGTTCGATCATCGCCTGCGTAATCAAGACCCCAAATCTGGTCGATTAACTGTTCGCGCGTATAGACTTGTCCGGGTGTTCCAGCCAGCTTGTACAGCAATTCGAACTCCTTGAGTGGCAATGCAAGCGTCTCTGACCCTTTCATCACCTTATAAGTCTGCCGGTCCAGAGTGACGTCACCGAACTGAATCGTCTGCGTGGAACCAATCCGGTAACGTTTCAGCAATGCCCTGACCCGAACCGTCAGCTCTAGCGGATCGAAGGGTTTTGTCAAATAATCATCTGTCCCTAGCTCAAATCCTTTCACTTTCTCCCATGTCTCGCCTCGCGCAGTCAGCATAAGTAGCGGAAGGTCAGGATTGGCTCTTCGCAACTCCTTGCATAACGCCCAACCATCCATAACCGGCATCATAATATCAAGCACGACAAGATCGACCGGCACCGCGGCATAGACGCTCAGTGCTTCCTTGCCGTCCGCCGCTTCGACTGTTTCAAATCCGTCATTACGAAGAAATAAACAGACAAGTTCGCGAATGTTCGCATCATCGTCAGCAACTAGTATAGTAGGCATTCGTTCCCTCTTTTCTTGTTGTCCATTCTAACCACTATACTATAAATCAGTGACATTGCCTAAATTACAACCCTTGTATCTACTAATTTCTTCTGACTTCCTTTAACCTGAACTGCCCCATTAGTTGTTGCAAAAATTCACCTATAACCTCTACATATTGAGCGCTTTGCTGTACTTGTACGTAGTCATTCCTGAGCGCTGCCAGCTTCTGTTCGACCTCGGCGGAAATATTCCGGTTATCCATGCTAACTGCCGTGATCTCCGCCATCAACCGCACTACCCGTTCAACGACCTCAGATTTGCTAGCCTCCCGATCGTTAGCCTGAATTAGCAGTTCGGTTGCTGCCGCAACCCTGACACTGCCCTCCTTCACAACCTGTGTAACCTCGGCCATGGATTGCTGCGCACGCTCAGAACCGGCATAAATCTGACCGATGGTCCCCTGGATCTCCGCTACAGATTGACCGGTTGTCTCTGCCAGCTTACGAATTTCCGCAGCCACAACCGCAAAGCCTCTTCCATGCTCCCCTACTCTTGCCGCTTCAATCGAAGCATTCAATGCGAGCAGATTCGTCTGTGAAGATATACGCTCAATAATCTGCAGAACATCCTCAATACTGCGCGTTGTGCCTACAAAAGAGTCCATGGTCTCATGTGTCGCTGATACCTGCTGAGTGATGTCGGCCATCTTGTCTCCAATGTTCTCCACCTCTTGTCGGGCAACTGAGATCTGATCCGCAGCTTGTTGTTCAAGCTCATGCAGGGTCACGCGCATGTCCGCAACGGCATCACTTACAGCATCAAGATCTTGCAGCTGACGCAGGATACTCTCCACCATAATTTCAATCCGCTCATTTACACGTTCAGTCGATTGCTCTGTCTCCACAGTTGAAGTGCTCAGCTGCCGCTGGCTCACCATCACATCATCCGCCGCATGCTTGACCTTCAACAGAATCCCTTCCTGCGAGTCAATCATACTGTTAATCCATTTGGCCGTATCTAACAGCTCATCTCTTCCAAAATCCTGAAGCGGGATTCTTTGCGTCAGATCGCTGCTGCCCTCGGTGCTGTGACGTAAGAAGCGATTTAACTGCCGTATACGTCCCGTTTCTGGAAGAAGGCTTGTTCGGAGGATAATCTGCCAGCCTATCAGCCCATATATCAGTACTGCTGCACCAATTATTAAAGCACTGCCCACCGCGCCAACCTCTGTACCCCCTGTCAAAAATCCAGCAATCCCTGCAATCAGAACAGTCATAGCGAGCAACAGAGGCAGCATCCGCTTAGTGACATTCCAGCCAAGACTGCGAGTTCGATAGACCTCTTCAAAGTCAGCCTCGCACATCATCCCCCATACATCAGGGCAATGGGGCAGCTGAAGCGTTACCCCTTTTCCAATCACAGGAATGTGGCGGTAATCCGAATATCCGGGAAAAGAAACAAATAAATTGCTGCCGCTATCAATCGTATTCGCCACACCGGGATGAAGCTCGCCTGAAGCAGGATCGGTGAACATCAGCTCCAACTCCGTATGCTTGTCCACCTTGACTGTACCCCAGCGGGTCGTCACACCATCCTTCAGATTCTCGCCATGTGTGAAGGTACGATCCTCAAATCGGCTGCGGGATAACGCAGTACCTGGTTTAATCTCAGTTTGTAAGCGGGGCTCAGCCATAAAAAGATAATGGTCGCCTGAATCAGGATAGATATGCCCCGATTCCCGCTGAATTAGATCCCCAATCACATCATTGGGCACACGTCCACACAAGAAGCTCTCAATTCTCCCTTGTCTGACAATCGGCAAAATAAATAATAACGTCATCTCATCAAAGAACGATGAAGTGCTCGGCCCAGCTTGCAGAGTCACTGGATCAGCGTAAGGCCCGAACAAGCATTTTTGTCCCTCCGCACCCTCTGAGGCATACTGTAACCCCTTGCGAATTACACTCTCTTCGCCATACCGCATTCCACGATGTGCAGGAAAGGTGGTCGAGATTACGTCCCCCTCTTGGCTCAGTACAAAAATCTCCGAAAAGTCTGCCGCTCTGCCACGTGTAGCCATAAATAAGGATTCCCATGTCGAATAGTCATGCCCCTCTGGAAAACGGGACTCGCCTTGAAGCATTCGTAATTGCTCATGCAACCTGCTTAAGTAACCCCAATATAACTCCGCCCAATTATGTAATATCTCTTGCCTTGTTTCAGCAATTCCTTCAAAGATATCGGCAATATCAGACTCCAGGTTCCGGTTCAGCCGATTTGACCACCATAGCGGTAAGCCTGTTTTCCATCCCAGCCAACTAAACATGACATCCCCTCCTCTACAATCACCGCTCCCAATGTAAGTTTTCATCACTTTAATTCTTCATTTTTATAAAAAATAAAGAATAAGGAAGCGTAAATCGTCCCCTTTAATGTATTAATGCGTTCATGTAGCCAATAGTAACATACTCGCGTAATAATTCATACGTGAATTTAGTATATTTTTAACTATATGTATAAAAAAACAGACACACTGCAGTTTGCAATGTGTCCTAAATTAAATTATAACCTATCCCGCTATGGCAAAATTCATGTCGCTTCTAACTAAGTTGCAGCGTTGTAACACAAGTATTGTCGTTCTCATAGGTAGAAATTTCCGACTTTGCGGTTTTCCCCTCACGTTCCACAGTAATTTGGTATTTATCATCACGCGGCAGCCACAGATCTATAAATCCGTTAGCCTGGGATTTCATGACAACCTTGTCCATCACTGATTTCCCTTCCGAGTCGTTGATGGTCACACTGAACTCTTGATTCGCCAATTCACCTTGGCAGCCAGTCAAGCTATGGATCGCACAAGGATGCGTTTGATCGATGTACGGTGCAATCGACAGAAAGAATTCATTGTCTGGCAGATCGTAGGCTACTTCCTTGGCATTTTCGCCTGTTACGATCAGTTGCTTGGAAGTGATTGAAGCCGACGTCGCTGTCGCCTTACGTGTACTGAAATCCTGCACCATTTGCTTAATATTCACAGGCTCATTATTACCTTTGTTTCCATTATTGTTCACAAGTAGGTAGGTTCCTAACGCGATAACAACTACACCAGCGGCCGCCAATGTTTTCCATCTCATTTTGCATTCATCCCCTTGTCTGTTTTTACCATTATAATCGAGATTCAGTGATCATAGACAGGAGAAAGTCTTTTAGACACGGTATTATCATATTTATCTGAGTTTCTTTGATAGTTTATATATTCACTTGCGCTCTCTTATACAGTACCGGTATTGCCGCTGCTATAAGGATCATCCCCATAAAAGCGGGTGCGGCATGACCAAGGAATACATAAAGCTGACCTCCAATAATAGGTCCAATCATTCTTGCTAAAGCCTGAATAGATTGGCTCCCCCCTTGCACCCTTCCTTGTTCACTAGAATCGACAGACTTGGAGAGCATCCCGTTGAAAGAAGGCCCATAGATCGAATCACCAAACCCGAATATAAACATTCCAACGATAAAAAGGGGATAATATGAGACCAAAGCAGATGATGCAATAAGACCGTATCCTATAATCTCCGACACCATGCCAAGTATGGCTATCTGCTTATCATTAAATTTTTTCAATAGCTTAGGCATAATGAGACCTTGTGAAACGATATCTTGAACGCCCATGATTGAAAACATAAGCCCGATTATTGCAGGCTTCCAACTAAAAGTATCCATTGAAAATTGCGAGAAAACAGCCTGTAAGGATCCGTTAGGCAGCCAAAGTAAGAACGCTGAGATAAGGAGTCTGCTTAAGTTCTTCATAGAAAGTAGGTTTGCAAGCTGAGCAAATGGATTCAGTCGTACAACGGTAATCTTTTTCAGTCTATTATTCTTATCAAGGCTCTCAGGCATAAAAAAGAATCCATAAGCAACATTCAATAGCGTTATTACTGCTCCAAAATGCATCGGTACAGAATAACCAAACTTGGCAAGAAATCCACCTAGCGTTGGGCCAATAACAGTACCCACACCTACTACCGCACTCACCCATCCAAAGTATTTGGTTCTCTGCTGCGGAGGAATGATATCTGCAAAGTAGGCGAAGATCGTGCTTATGCTCCCGCCTGTTATACCTTCAATTATGCGCCCAACAAATAGCACCCATAGCGCTCCCCCAATGCCAAAAATTACGTACCCGATTGCTGAACCCAAAAGACATAGCAAGAGCAATGGACGACGGCCATATCTGTCACTCAAAGCTCCAAGCACGGGGGCTGCAAAAAATACGCAGAAGGCATAAGCAGAGGTCAACAGCGTAACTATTACTGCTTGCTCTCCTGGATTACTTACATAAGGCTGCACTAAGAATGGGACGACAGGTGTTATGATACTAAAGCCTACTCCGCAAAGGAACACAGAGATTAGACCGAATATTAAAGCGTGTTTATCTACGGTTTGCTCTGCGTTCTGTTCATTGTGTGATCTAACGTTCGACATTATACTTCTCTCCTCAAAAGCGATAAATTGATTCCTCGGAAACAAACTCATAGTATATCACTTTTGTTTCCTCGTCAACAAAATAACATCAATAAAAAAAGCAGCCTACTCTTAAAAGAGCACGACTGCCTGTGTTTTCACCTTTATTATTCAAACTTTATTCCGACTTCATCTCTATACCCTGTTTCTTAATTTCCGCATCCAAATGACTGCTGTACTTTTTCACGAAGCTAAGCATACTATCAAATTGCTCTTCCGTTACCTGCTCAAATACGGCTTCATCCCGCTCCCGGAATTCTTTGTGCAGATCTTCATGGATGTTATAAATTACCCTCCCCTGCTCAGTAAGCCTAAAATAAATTTCTTTCTTGTTATCCGACTTCTGGTAGCTCTCGATAAGACCTTTTTTCAGGAGCTTCTGAGTAATTTTACTTATGGCGCCACGAGTCATATAAAAGGATTCCGCAAGCTTGGTCACGTTGGAATCTGCATTTTTCTCAATGTATTCGATGCAATGTACTTCAGAGGACTTAAGACCCTTAAGACTCTCCTCCATCTTATCTTTGTTAAGCCATACCATCTTGTTATATAAGTCCCTAAAACCCAGCATGAGCTGTTCTTCTTTGTTCATGGCCTGTCCTCCCACCCGTTGTTGCATTATCAATATTATATCACATTAAATTTTTGTTTCTATTTATGTAAAAAGTGAGTCCTGATATCCTACTGATTTAGCGGCCATAGGAATATTCAAAGAGCTATGCTGTATGTGCACATCCAATAAAAAACTTCGGATCAGCCTGACCCGAAGTACGAGCTATCCACGCAAAAACGCCGCCTTTAGTCTCACTAAGGCGGCGTTTTGCTATAGGTTAGTTTTTCATTTTCGGTTCTTAATTACTTGCTAGGGTCTCGGAGAAACCATGATTTTAACCTGGTTCTTCTCTTTCAGCAAGGTCTCAAAACCTTCCTCCACGATATCACCCAGAGAAATGCGCTTCGTAACTAGCTTTTCCGCTGGGAAATAGCCTTGCCCCATCAAACTGATCACCGCCGGGAATACATCCCGGTATCCGATAATGCCCGCAATATTTCTCTCCTGCAGGACAATCTGATTCGGATGAATGGATGCTTCGCGTTCAAAGATACTGACAATCATAATTTGTCCACCGATACCGGTAGATTGAATCGCTTGTGTCAGGACAACCGGAACCCCTGTAACCTCATAAGCCACGTCTACTCCACCGTTAGTCAGCTTGATAATTTCCTGAACAGCATCCTTCTCAGCAGGATTGATGCCTATAGCACCAAGCTCCTCTGCCTTGTTCCGACGTTCTTCCGATAACTCAACAGCATAAATCTCGGAAGCGCCTGATGCTTTAAGTGCCTCTATAACAAGCAGTCCGATAGGTCCTGTACCGAATACGGCTGCACGATCTCCGACTTTGAATTGACTGGAACGAACCGCATACAGCGCAACAGCGGAAGGTTCAACTAATGCGCCCTGTTCATAGGACAGGTTACTTGGAATCTTGTGCACCATATTCACATCAACAGCCACGTACTCAGAGAAGCCGCCACCACCACCGGCCAGACCGAGGAATCCCATTTTTTCACACAGATTGTATTTACCCTGTTTGCAGGCAGCACATTTACCGCACGCAAAGATGGGCTCAACCACTACCCGATCACCGATCTGTAAGGACGATACCCCTTCTCCAACTTCAACAATCTGACCGGAAAATTCGTGACCCATGACGATTGGAGCCTGTTCATTCGTTAATGGATGAGGTGCTCCTTCCGGGATGAAGATCGGCCCTGCCGCATATTCATGCAAATCACTTCCGCAAATGCCGCAGGCTTCCACTTTGATTTTAACTTGACCTTTCTGAACTTCGGGCTCACGAATCGTTTCTACGCGTAAGTCCTTCACACCATGCCATCTGAGCGCTTGCATGTGAGTCATCTCCTATACACTTGATTAATGAATGAGTTAAGTAAAATCCAAAACAAAACCGGAAACGTTTCCGAGTAATATCATGTCACAATTTGTTCAAAGTGTCAAATGTGAATTGGAATAAAAAGCGTAATTTAAGTGTGGGATTTATATTTTTTCTGTATATAATAATCAAAATCCACTTTGTACAAGTCATAATCCTCAGCAATGCCGACTATGCTATAATAAAAATAAGAGATGAAATAAACAACATAGATTCGGAAACGATTCCGGATTGAAAGGAATAAATATGACCGATCCCAAAAAGGTGACGATTGCGGATGTTGCCAAGAAAGCAGGCGTAGGCATTGCTACCGTCTCCCGTGCACTTAACAATCAGGAAGGAATCAGCGCAGCGACGAAGGAGCGAATCCTTGAGGTCATTAAAGAGATGGGGTTTAGTCCGAACACCTCAGCCCAAAGCCTCAAAATTCGTCAGACCTCTCAGATCGCATTGGCTGTTCCGGATATCCGCAACGCGATCATCCCGGATATAGCATGGTCCGTAGAACAAGCTGCCAAACAGCATGGCTATCGGGTGGTGCAGATTAACACCCTTGGTAATGCAAGGCTGGAACTGGAGACGCTACGTGAGATCAAGAAGCTTCATGTAGATGGATTAGTGATTATGCCCCTGGCTTATCCCAAACAGCTGGAGAGCCTAATCAACCATGCCAATCTACCGATCTCCGTGATCAATTATAGTAAAAAACTCAGCGCGGACTTGAAGGCTGATGTCGTCGGTTTATCCCGTCAGGAAGGTCGGCTGGTCATGGAGCATTTGAAGGGAATCGGGAGAACGAGGATTGCCTATGCCGGCGCTCCAAAGGACAAAATAGAAGAGCGTTATTTTGCCTATGAACAGTCTTTGTCGCAGTTAGATGCTTCTCTTGTCTATTTTGGTGAGGATTTTTCATTTGAAACAGGAAGAATGGCAGCGAATTACTTCTACAGCCTTAAGCACATGCCGGATGCGATTTATGCTGTCAATGACATGATTGCCATCGGAATTGTTAATCGGTTCAAAGAGCTGGGTGTTCGCGTACCTGAGGATGTGGCCATTGCCGGCATCGATAATAACCTGTGGGCGACCGTGACCACACCGCAAATCACATCCGTTTCCATTATGGGGAGTGAAGTCGGTCGGCTCGCAGCAGAGCTGCTGCTCAAGCGAATTCAATCAACAAGCGTGACAGATTATGAGCGAGTTGAATTTGAACCACGACTCATTGTTAGGGAGTCCAGCGTAACAGCGAATTACTATACTTCCAAGTAATCTCCCTTCACTCTTTTTTAATATGACAGAAGATGACGTATTTCACTGCTATGATGAAGATGAATCTAATGTCTGAAGGGAGAAATAAAATTTATGACACGACCAGTTGTACTATACATCGCAGCCTCACTGGACGGTTACATTGCGAAAGAGGATGGCGGAGTGGATTGGCTTAATGACGTCGAGGGAGAAGGCGACAATGGCTACAGTGAATTTTATCAAACCATTGATACCGTCCTGATTGGTAAAAAAACTTATGATCAAACCTTTGAGTTAGCGGACGAATTCCCCTATCCGGATAAACAGTGTTACGTATTCTCCCGTTCCGAGCAACCGCCAAGCCCGCATGTCACCTTCGTTCATGAAGATGTGGCTGGCTTCGTGCACAAGCTAAAAGAACAGGATGGTGCCAAGATTTGGATCGTTGGCGGAGCTGATATACTCGATGTGCTTATGAAAGAAAAGCTCGTGGATGAATTCATAGTCACAATCACTCCAATTGTACTCGGCAATGGCATTCCACTGTTCAAAGGTGACAACCCGGAAATAAAACTCACGCTTAAAGAAGCGAAGCCATCAGGGCAATTCGTTGAGCTTCATTATGTTGTAAAATAGCGGATGCGAAAAAACCGCCTCTCCCTTATTCGGGTTAGGCGGTTCTTGCTGCTTAATCACATATCCGTGACTTACTATCTCTACCAACTGAAATATCTTATTGTTCATTTATCCAAAATGACATAAAGGCACCAGAAAACGATCTTTTAAAATCTTCAATGGGTATAAAATGATTTTCCCAATTTAGCTCTGTACTAGATGATGGATGATTTACTATAAAACCTTGCAACTCTCCATTTTCTCTCACCGCTCCGATCACAACGATCAAATGCCCGCCCGCTTGGATGATCTCGCCGTTACTGTCCATTTTGCCGCCATGAAAACCGGCAGTTACGGATGTAATACACGGTCTATTCTTTTCTATTTCAAAAAACACATCATTTACATTACTTTGTCTAAAAGTCTGACCTGATACATTATATTTTTTTGCAAGCTCAACTAACCCTTTATGTATCCATCCTCGCTCACAATGGGCTCCGATTTCTAATCCCCTATATACGAATTCGCCATAGGTCTCACTTAGTTTATTGCCGCGATAGCTCTGGAATCCGTCGATAATCATTTTGATAGATGCAATCCCGCAACCACGTACTTGCCAGTGCTCAGCATCCTGTTTATTCTTAAATCCCTGCAAACTACTATCATTAAAATCAACTAGCTGCGTGTAAAAAGGAATAGGATATGAAACTGTTAATATCTCTTTTCGCTCATTTGCTTTCAATAGATAAACCCTCCAAAATATCTGAAATTTAATAAGTGCTCCAGCCTACTCAGTACGCAGTTTCACTACTGAGATCTCCGGGCGATTGTTAACCCGCCAGCTAAATTCGGCACTGCCCAGACCACGGTTTACGAGCATTTGCGTCTGATTGTCATCGCCGATTTTAAACATACCAGCATCGTATTTTGGAAAAAAGTCACGTTCTGGCGACAACAGACCACCTACGAATGGAATACGTATAATACCGCCATGGACATGGCCTGTAAGCACAAGGTCGGCACCCCAATCTGCGTAGACGTCAGCATACATCGGATTATGGGTAATAAGGATTTGAAACAGGCTTTTGCTGACAGGTCCCACACTCTCTTCGATGCGATCCGCTCCGTATGGTTTTTCTCCTACATAAGTGGCAGTATCATAGCGCTTATACAACCGCATAGGTAAGATCAGCCCTGCAAGCTGAATGCTGCTATCCCCCCGCTTGATCTCTACATCTGCATCATCTACAATATTTACTCCGAGGGAACGAAGCTCGTCCAAATAATTTTGGTACCAAGAGAGACCAATATTGTGCGCCTTGCTGGCAGCGATTTGTTCATGGTTGCCGGAGACATAATAGATTGGTACATCCCGAATCTGACGCACAAATTGGAGAAAAGCCTCCCCTTGCCTGTCGGTACCATTAATCATATCTCCAGTAGTAATAATTGCATCGGGCGCAAGGCTAGTCACTTCTTTAGAGAGCACTGACTGATTTTCCCCAAACATTTTACTGTGCAAATCAGACAGCTGGATAATACGGAATCCTTCGAATTCGGCTGGAATTTTCTCAGAAGTGACAGTGTATGTTGTTGTTTGTATCCAGTTATTTTGACCGTAAAGATAAGCCGAACCTAAGGATAACAACAAGAGCAGCGCCAACACTCCACGCTTGGCCCACCGTTTCATTAACTAACCTCCCCATGCAAAAGAACTCTATCGGCTCCCCTCTATGGACAGAACAAGAGTTACCAGACTGAACATTACTATATCGTATTACAAATGTAACATTATGTAAATCTATGTCACCCACCGCTACTATTTATGAATGATAGACACTTGGCTGTGAAAATAATCGAACAACTCAAATAACGCCACACCTATAGGGGTGGCGCCAGACTGCTGAGGAAATAGTTTAGAAAATAGTTGAGAAAGTAGTTGTTGTGCGAAATCCATACTTAACCCCTTGATTAATGAACCTATCTCGAAATCAGTACTTGCTTCTTGTTCCATCTGGCAACGGTCCCCAGCTACGTGCTTCATAACAACTAACAAGCCTCGTGAGGCGTTATTTCCTAACAACTTAACGGACTTCAGAGACGCTATTCCCTAACACCTGACCGTTCCAGAAAATAACGGACTCCAGAGGCGTTATAAGCAGAAATCCTATGTAAAATCCACGGTTTGGGAGGAAATAGCGGCACCTGAGTCCGTTACAGGTTCCAGAAGCGACTTGATGTGCAAATAACGACGATAGGGTCCGTTAGCCCCCATACATAAGTTTCAACCTTCTGAAACAGTGATTTTGGTAAGCGCTGATGATGAAGTCGAGCCTGATTTATAAGGCTATCATCAGCAATCGTAGAAAATGGTGTTTGTCGACAGTCTAAGCACCACTCCTCTGAAGGAGTGGCGCTTTGTTGATTTTGTGTATGCAGTGAATCACTTTTGTGTATGAAGTGTCTTGCAAACACCATCCGCCTTAATAATCTATTAATTATACTGTATGGCACCCCATAGATTGCCTTCTGGATCGTAAAATTTGAGGACCCAGAATAATCCATCGTTTTGATATAGCTGAATGCGAGTGTTGAGTTCTACCAAGTTATCATGCAGCTCATGAATCCTCGTTGTTCGATATAACAACACTGGGAAATCCGTTCCGTCCACTGTATAGTGCGCAAATGTTGAATCGTCCTGCGTTTGCCACAGCATTAAGAGAGGCCCTTCGGGCAAGGTAAGAAACGCAATGCGGTCCCCGTCCCGGCTGCTCAATTGAAATCCTAACTGCTCAGTGTACCATGAGATGGCCCGCTCCAACTGGTGAACTGGAATCTGAACATGCTCTAATGACGTTAACATGTTGCATTCTCCTCTCTTAACTGAATATAGGCACAAAAATACTAGCGTTATTAAAGTGTTGTTCTTCTCCAAATTTGAATACTTCAAGTGCAAGCGACCTTGGATTATTATGCAGACTATTTTCTTCCAAGAAAGATTTGATTAGCGCATACGGATCTTGATCTAATGATCTTACCTTGGCATACCGTTGACTGGGCACACTGAATCCGATCATGCCTCTGGGAACCTTCTCAATTCTCGTTACTTCCATACAGTAGATGTATGTAAAGAGTACATCGCTGGCAAAATGCGGACATACATATTCGTGCTCATTTATAACCCCTATAATCTCGCTCTTTCTATCGAGAAATACTTGATTGGCTTCTTTCATGCTATTGTCATCAAACCTTTGAAAAACATTGGTCACCGCTACTCCAACAAAATGCTTCTCTTCAAGCGTTACAATCTCTACTTGATTGTTCTGCATGAACCTCACTCCTCGTACTTATAATAGTCTGCCTAGATCCATGTGAGCTATGTGCAACTTGTTGGTGGACTCATTGCAGATCGGTCGCCGATATTTTAACGCTTAACTCCCCGTACCCTGATATTGGTTCAGTCCCGCATTCCATACCCGATAAGCGATGAAGAATAGGAGAAGACCGATAAGCGGAGTCATATAAGGCAGCCATGATGCGAACAGCACCCCTTCTTGCTTATCCAGAATGACATATGATGGATAGAAATTGACAAAACCGTAAGGGATGACGAACGTCAGGACGATCCGCAATATTTTACTATAGATTGAAATCGGATAATCGGCGAAGCCGCGGATGCCAAAAATCACAATATTCTTCACCGACCTTGCGCGAACAAGCCAGAAGCACATGGAACCGGTGATGATAATAAAAGAAGCTTGAACCAGCACCGCTCCCAGCAGCACAACAACAAAGCTGATATAATCGCTCCACGCAAGATGTAAATCCAGCTGGCTGAAGCAAACGCCCAGCATAATCACCGCGATGGCAATGTCGCCAAGAAAGAAATGACCAAAGCTGCGAATGATCATATGAATAAAAGGATTGATCGGTTTGACGAGCAGGCTATCGAAAGAGCCTTTATGCACATCCTCTTCAACATCATTCATTTGAAAAAAGAAAAAGATAGCTGCCACCGCATAGGTGAGCATATTGAGGGTATACAGCAGCATGACCTCATACATATTCCAGCCATTGATACTCTGAAACCGGCTCATCAGTGCCCAAATCACGGTATAGCTAACCACATGCGTAAGGGCAAATCCGATAAAGTCCATATAAAATCCGAAGCCGTGCTCTGTTTTGCTTTTGAAGTAAATAGGGATAAAACGCGCGTAGAGTTTAAGGTATCTCATCTTAGCCTCCCTGGACGACAAGCTTGTGAACGGCTCGCGACCACATCCATTTTTGCAGCAATAAAAAACCGGCCATCCACGCTAATTGCTGGAGAACGATGGCAAGCAGATCGTACCAGCCTGTTACTTTCCCCAAGTAAACGGAGATTGGTTCATAATAGATAAGACGAAACGGCAGGACGTAGGAGATCTGTATCAGCGAATCGGAGAAAAACCAAATGGGAATAAATGCGCCCGAAAATAGCCGGACCAGTCCATTCAACACCGTATTTACTTGCCAGACGAGAATGTACCAGAAGGCGATCAGACCGATCGTATACGTAATCAGGAAATTAAGAATTAAGCCATTGAAGACAAGAATAAGAAAGATGAGGCCGTTAGCCAGCGAGGGGAGCTGTACGTGGAAGAAGGACATGCTGACGAGTACTAACGGAATTAATTCGAATAATATACGGTACATGTTCGCGCCTAAAGTCTGACAGAAAATGACGGAGCGAAAGCTCATCGGCTTTATGAGATCCATGGCGATTTCTCCTGAGGATACTTTGGAGCTTACGCTGAAAATCACGTCATTCGTAGCGAACACCGAGATTACCGAGCTGATCACAACATATGTAATCATTTCCTGTAAACTAACCGTACCGGCTTGTGAGCTTAAAAGATTATTATCTTCAAACAAAGCGTACCAAATATAGATCTGCACGAGGACCTTGAATAGCTGACCGAACAGATAGAGCAAAACCTCAGCACGAAAAGCAAGCAGTGATCGGAAGGCGTTCAGCGTCATTTCCCGATAAAGCGCGATTCTCATACGCTCACTTCCTGCCGCTTGTGCTCTTCCTGACTAAAGCCGGAGTACAAATTCCGGATAATTTCTTCGATCTCTGTCTCCTTGACCTTGAAATCACGAACGGAATAGTGATCCATAATCCACTTGATAACCGCAGACGAGTTGATTTTATTCTTATCGTAGAGTAGCTGGGTTCTGGCTTCTTCTGTCCGATTGAACGAAATCCCCATTCGTAAGAGCGCATCATCCATGACAAAATCCTCTTCTGTATCCAGCTCCATGCTCTCCATATTGCCGTAATCGTTCTTGAGCGTATGCAGATTGCCGTCATACATCAGTCGACCGTGATCGACGACCATCACGCGACTGCACAGCTTCTCAATGTCGGCCATGTCATGGGTCGTCAAGATGACTGTGGTACCTCGCTCTCGATTAATTTGGCGGATGAACTCGCGAATGCGTTCTTTTACAACAACATCGAGTCCGATCGTGGGTTCGTCGAGATAAACAATCTGCGGATCATGCAGCAGCGCCGCACACAGATCTGCACGCATCCGCTGGCCGAGACTTAACGAGCGTACGGCAACATTTTTAAATTCATCCAGTCCTAAAATATCACTGAACAGCGCCATATTCTGCAGAAAACGATCCTCAGGAATTTCATACATATACTTCGTCAGCCGGAGTGATTCGATCACCGGGGTATCCCACCATAGCTGGCTTTTCTGGCCGAATACGGCACCAATTCTCCGAGCATTTTCGATGCGGTTCTGAAATGGCACGAGTCCATTCACACGTACATCACCGCTGGTCGGGACGAGGATGCCTACCATCATTTTGATCGTTGTCGATTTCCCAGCTCCGTTAGGCCCGATATAACCGACAATCTCACCCTGATCGATCGTAAACGAAATGTCCTCCACCGCAACCTTCTGTTCATATTCCCGGTACACAAGGCTTTTCATCAATGGCCAGAATCCGTCCTTGCGCTTCTGTCTTTTGAATTCTTTACGCAGATGCTCGACTTGAATCAGTGGCATGGCCGACCCTCCTTCATACAGTCTTTTCCCATCATAAAAGGTAGAAAAAGAAATGTATAGAGGGTAATGTAATCTTTTCCAGTGTGGTATTACTCAAATTGATAACCTGATATAAGTTCAGATATGGTTGGATATAAAAATACATCGCCCCAGGTAAGTAACCTTAGTGGCGATGTACTCAAATCATAATGACTGTTGCTTATAATTGGTGCACACGAATCGGTCTTCTCGACATCATCCAGGCTGCTAACAGTAAGAATAACGCAACTAGGATTCCAGACTCTCCTGTCCATAACATCGCATTTGTACCACCAGTGTATGCATCAAAGGCATCCTGAATGATTGCATTCCATGAAGCATGTAAAAGAACTGCAGGCCATAGGCTTCCGCTTGTTAAGCGTAGACGTCCAAGAATATAAGCAAATGAGCTCACAGAGACCATAAAGAGAAGGATCGAAACTGCAAGGTTAGAACCTGAATTATAATTACCAAGTATAATAATTGGAAGATGCCATACACCCCAGATGATTCCGCCGACCAGCAAAGGACGTGGAATCCGGGCATCGACGAGTCGTGTAGTCATATACCCTCTCCAGCCAAGCTCTTCTCCCGAACTAGTAATTAAACCAATTAGTGTTCCAACGGTCATTTGCATTAGCACTGCAACTAGAAATGCAACTTCTGGTGAACCTTTAGTACCGTCTGGTGCAACAAACTGAACAAGTCCTGTTGTCCAAGCGATACCGTAACCTAAGAAACCAATAATTACAGGAAACAATAACACCATAGGCAACGTCTTTAAAAGCTTCTTGAATCCAATTTTAAGAGAAATATCTGCTATTCCTTCACGAAGCACTAAACGGGCAATAATAGATGCAAGCCCTGGTGCCCACATTAATAGTAAAACAAAAAGCTCTGATTGTAGTGCCAATACATATCCGAGGATGGACAGCGGGATCAATCCTGCAAAGAATACGAGGAGCCCCCGTCTCGCACGACGAATGCGTTCCTGTTCTCCTATTGCCCCTGTGGCTGGAGGATTGGTGAAGTCAGTTCTCATGGTTGTAGTCCCTTCATTGATTAGTATGTATTAATAACATTTAGAAGTATATCAATGAAGAGGCCTTTATCAGAATAAACTCAAGCCTAGTCTTTTTCCCAGACTTAAGCCTAGTAGCTATAAGACTTAAGTACAGGCATTTATAGGCAACTAAACTGCCTTTGGAGCAATAGTTCAGAGCAGCTGTTATTTCGCGCAGTAGAACACGGTTATCCTTGAACAGTACGCTGCATCAATATTTTGATAGCCTGAATATCGGCCTCGCAATCGTGCGAAGCCAATAAGAAAATACGGTCGTTCCGGTCCATGAGCTGCGCTTATTCTGGATATATTGATCATTGATAATATAAGTCCGAGTGGAAGTAGGGCTCTTCAGACCGAACTGTTCCCACAGCGCCGGATCATTCGAACCTCCGAGCCTTACAAGCATATTCGCCGACGCACTGTTGATTTTATCCGGAATTTCCTCGTATGCTTGGGTGATTTGCGTATGAAATTCGTCGATCGGATTGCGGCTGGCAAGGCTCTCCAAGTGAATGCCTTCGCGAAGATAAGAAACGTAAGCCAGATGGTCGGCCCAGAACTCGTCGATATAAAAAAGCCGTACCCGCTGCTCCGAAGGGCTCATCGGCTTCTCGCGTTTCAAAATTTCGAGCCGCTCCTCATATAGAATTCGCCTCTGATCCTCCACCATATCCGAATAACAGTTCAGTTCCTGATGGATATCGAAGTTTTGGCCCATAATAACGCGCTGAATATGCGCGATTTTGCTGCGGAGCACCGGCTCTTCGAGAGCCTCCTCCTGCCTAGGAGCGCGAATCGATTTATGGATACCGAACCGAAGCAGCATCTCGTCCTCCAAGCTTACGAAAAATATGGAAGACCCCGGGTCGCCTTGGCGGCCAGCACGACCGCGAAGCTGGTCGTCGATCCGCACGCTTTCGTTTACATGTGTACCCATTACGTACAACCCACCCAACTTGGCGACAACTTCTGCTTGCGCGGGGTTGCCGCCGCCGAGCCGAATGTCGACGCCGCGTCCCGCCATATTCGTAGACACCGTCACGGCGCCGATTTCTCCCGCTTTGGCGATGATCTCGGCTTCTTCTACGTCGTTTTTCGCATTCAAAACATGGCAAGGTACGTCGGCAACCGCTAGCGCCTCCGCAAGCATGTCAGACTCCTCGACGCTTGACGTACCAATGAGAATTGGACGTCCCGTCGTATGGACGGACGAGATTTCTTGTACAAGCGCCTTAAGTTTGGCTTCTTTATGGGTATAAATTCGGTGCGGATGGTCGATCCGTATGTTTGGCCGGTTCGGGGGGATTTGCACGACCTGCAGCACATAGATAGCTTCGAATTCCATTGCGGAAGCATGCGCTGTAGCCGTCATTCCGCAAATCCTCGGATACAGGCTAATGAAGTGTTGCAGGGTGATCGTCCCGAGAATTTTCCCACCGGCTTTCCACTGCAGCGCTTCTTTAGCCGCAAGCGCGGCTTGCAGACCGTCCGGCAAATACCTGTTCTCGGCCACGCGGCCGGTATATTCTTCGATCAGCTCGATTTTACCGTCCCGGACGATATAATCGACGTCTTTTTTTAATAACGATTCCACATGCAGCGCACAATTTAATGATGTTAACAAATGAGTATTATGGATATCGTACAAACTACCGCATCCCAGCAGCGATTCCGCTTTCGCAGCACCTGCTTCATTCAAGTAAACGTTCCGCTGGAACTCGTCGAAGTCATAATGCTCCACTGGCTGTAGCTGCCGAGCCACTTCTGCAAAAAGAATACCGTCGCTCTTGGAAGAACCCAACTCGCCGCTGATGACTAGCGGCACCCGTGCTTCGTCGAGAAGGAGTGAATCGGCTTCGTCGACGATGACGTAGTGGAAAGGGCGATGCACGGTATCTGCTTCGGTTAGTGCGATCGTGTCGCGCAAATAATCGAAGCCCGCTTCTTTAGCCGTAACATAAGTTATATCCTTGGCGTACGCTTCCCGTTTCTCGAACAGGCTCATGCCCGCTTGAACCGAGTTTACCGTTAACCCGAGGAAACGATAGATCGGGCCCATCCACTCCGCATCTCGATTTGCCAAATAATCGTTAAAAGTCAGCACATGAACGCCTTTGCCAGTCAGCGCATTTAGATAAGCAGGCATAACAGCAGAGAGCGTTTTTCCCTCACCGGTATGCTGCTCGATCAAAAATCTCTCGTGGAGAGCGATAGCAGCCATGATCTGGACGTCGTAAGGCTGTAATCCGAGCTTTCTCTTCGCTGTCTCGCAGACTAATGCATACGCATCGACAAGCAGCTCATCCAAAGGAGTGCCCGATTTTGCTTCTTGTTGCAGTCGGAGGGATTCCGCTTGCAGCTGCCCATCATCCCATGCTACCAAATTTCGTTTCCTGATGAGCTCCGTTTTGTCCTGATAGGCTTTCAGCTTATTCTGGTTATCGTGGTCTTTGAATTTTTGCATCAACTTGACGGCGATATTCATAGGAATTTGATCTCCCCTCGCTAGAAAAATGCTTAGTGCCCAACAATAATTGCGCTGATCTGTCGGAGTCTCTGTCATTTTGTTCAATCTACCAAAAAATTCTATTAAATGCAATTAGGGAAAAGAGTGCTCCTCTTCCCAAATAACCTGAAAACCCAATGCATTCTTGTACCACTCAACCGATCTTCTAATTGTACTTCCATATCATGTAATTATTATATATGAACCTATCTGTTGCCGCCAAACTGGGGGATACCGGGAACAACCGAGGAAAGCCAAGCGAATCGCTTCCAAAGTTGAACGAAAAGCACAAAAAGGGATGTGACAGCCTGCCTGCTGGCAACCTGTCGCATCCCTCCAACCCGCGTCCGCCGCGGCTCTCAGCACTTACTCTTCTCCAGTAGCCACCGGGTTCTCGTCATAGCTAACCCAATCGCTCCAGCTTCCCACATACAGCTTCACATTGTTATATCCTGCTTCCGTTAAGGCCAGCACGTTGGGACAAGCCGTGACTCCAGCGCCACAGTACACGATAATTTCCCGATCGACCGGAATGGCCTTAAAGCGTTCCCGCTGCTGAATGCCATCAAGGAATACGCCGCTGGGAGAACCATCTTCCCAGTAATGATTAATAGCACCAGGAATATGACCTGCCTTCTGATATTTCGATGTATCCTCACCCGTATAGCGATCATGTATCCGTGAATCGATTAATACTTTATTTTCCTGACCGATACCAGCTTTAACCTCAGTGATCGTAGCCTGTAGACTGTCGTTAATCCGGGGGGAGAATGTTGTATGCACAGGCTGCGAAGGCTCATCCGTTACTGGATAACCTGCTTGACTCCAGCCGGAAAAACCATCTGACAGCAGCTTCACATTTTCATGGCCGGCATGCTTCAGCATCCACCACAGCCGTGACGCAATACTGCCTCCCTGATCGTCATACACAATGACTTCCTTCCCCTCATCAATCCCGGCTTGTCCCAGCTTCTCCGCGAACACAGCAGGATCGGGTAATGGGTGACCGCCTCCATGAATCTCTTTTGGGCCCGAGAGATCGGTATTCAGGTCAAAAAAAACAGCACCGGGAATATGACCCTGCAAATAAGCCGCGTTGCCCGCTAATGGTTCGCCTAATATAAAACGAACGTCCGCAAATACTGTGTTAGGATCATTCAGCCGCAATACAGCTTCTGTTGAATGAATCAAATTAGACATAATCAGTTCCTCCAATAGGCAAAATCAGTTCGGTTACATAGTTATCGCTGACCGCGGTGCTCCATGGATCGATAATGTATCTTTCGTAGGAAGCCCCCTGTAGCGGAATGTCTTGCTCTTCAGCCCAATGCTGTACCTTTTGGTACGTCTCAGAGAGGGTACTATAATCTCCTTTGTGAACTACACTTAAGGCCTGAAACCCTCCCACCTCTGTAGTCAGCTCAGCATTTGCTTCATCCTCAATCACTGCCGTGTAGCAATCTACGGATGTGAAGGTATGATTGATGCGCTGGCCAAAATCTTCGAAGAACAGCATAAACGGACCATATGCAAATACATTATGCCGGTTGCAGAGCGCGACGAGCACGTTGCTATAAAGTACTTCGATATTAGCGGCTTGAGGGTCCTGAATCTCATAACGGAACTTCATCGTACGGTATTGTGGAAAAGGTGCAATCTCGATATCCTTCTCCTTCCGTGGTTTCGCCAGCAACGTCTCCCCTTGCTTCAGCAGCCGCTGCCATTCCTGAATGGCAAAATGTTTCTTCTGCAGCTCCGCCATCTGCTGCTCAACGATCAACAGTTCTTTATTCATATAGTCTTCCAGCACTTCAAAGTTAGAACGCTCCAGCATCTGACGAATATCATCAAGCTTAAAGCCTAGTTGTTTGTAATATTTAATCAGCGGAATCTTTCGCATACTTTCCACAGAATAATACCGATAGTTGCTTTCAGGAGCGATGCGGTCAGGTGTCAGCAAGCCGATGTCGTCATAATAACGAAGTGTCCGAATCGGAACATTGCATGTCTTTGCCACTTCTCCAATGGTGTACCATTCCAATTCGTCTCCCCCTTTTCAGTGCCTTGCTATTACAAAAGACCTTTAATGGTTTCCTTCAATACTAATAACTCAGGATTTACGAGCCGCTCTCTCTTATTCTTCTGGTCAAAACCAACGGTAAGCTCTTCCTTCACTACTCCTGGTCTCGAAGACAGCACATAGATCCGGTCAGACAGAAAGATTGCTTCTTCGATGTCATGGGTAATGAATAGGATGGTCACGTCAAAAGCTTCTTGGACCTCCAGCAACCAGGCTTGCATGCTGCCTTTCGTAATGGAATCCAGCGCACCAAAGGGCTCATCCAGCAGCATAATCTCTCCAGAGGCCAGGAACGTACGAAGAAAGCTGGCGCGCTGCTTCATACCCCCGGACAGCTCACTAGGATAGCGCTGCTCATAGCCTTTTAACCCGATCCGGTCCATCAATGATACCGCCTTTGATCGTGAAGCTTCCTTGTTAGAACCTTTCAAATCCAGCGGCAAAACAATATTGTCCAGAACCGTCTTCCACGGCAAAAGCAGATCCTTCTGCTGCATATAGCCGATCTCCCCATGAACGTCCAACGTGCCCCTATCTGCCGGCAATAGGCCGGTAATGATGTTAAACAGGGTGCTTTTTCCAGAACCGCTCGGACCCAGGATGGATACGAATTCACCTTTTCGGATATGCAGAGAAACATCTTTCAAGATCTCCGCAGAACCATACGATTTGCTGATACCATCAAGTGTAATCAAGGCGTTGTTCTCGCCGGAACTAGGGACAGTCTTCTCCAACAGTGCTTTATCTTGCATCGTAACCTCCACTATTTCCAATGAGTCGTTTTTTTGGATATATAATTGATAAGGTAAATAAAGCCTACACTGATGATCACGATGACCAAAATCGAGGCAAACACTTTATCCAGCGCATAAGCATTCTTGGTCCGAACCATATATACCCCGATTCCCTTGGTTCCGCCTTGCCATTCCCCGATAATCGCCGCCATAATCATATACGTTGCCGCAATTTTGAGTCCGGAGAAAAAATTCACCATGGCATACGGCAGCTTCAAATGGATGAATGTTTGCAGCTTGGATGCTTTATAGGAGTGGAAAAGCTTCAAGTAGTCTTTGTCCACCTTCTCAAACCCGTCCACCAGACTAATACATATCGGGAAAAAGCAGACCATCACAATAATGAGGATTTTCGGCAAAATGCCAAAACCAAACCAGACGATTAGTAGCGGTGTAAGCGCAATGGTCGGAATGGTCTGTGAGACGATCAAGATAGGATATAGCGACTTCTTGATAACGACAAAGCTGTCCATCAATATACCGAGAACGAAAGCTAATGCAATCGATAATGCAAAGCCGAGGACAGATTCATACAACGTCGTGCCGACATGACCCGCAATGGTGCCGAAGTCACTAATCAAAGCACTGATCGTAGCCACCGGCGAAGGCAAAATATAAAGTGGTACGTGGTTCAACGTCACGATTAGCTGCCACACAATGACGGCAATGAGAAGTGTAGCTATCGGATAGATCCGTTCATCTATCTTTTTAAGTTTGTCCATGGTAGTCACGCCTTTGCAATTGTCTCCCGCGATTAATAAAGAGACCATATCCCGGGATCATGGGAAGTATGGTCCTTCATCGCTTTTTTATATTTCATATAAATCCTATGGGTTTATTATAAATTAACAACCTCATAACAATCTGTCAATGTTAATCTTTAACTGTATAAGACGAACTTAAGATACAAACGTAAGACTTGATCGTCACTACAGTGGAATGTTTGGACTTTCGGCCACTGTAACAAAAAGCGAAGCTGAGCGAACGGGAAGTTTGAGCTTTGTAGGCGCAAAGCTTTCACCGGAACATAGACTCTCGACAACAAGACCTATAATCGATGGCTGTTCAAAACCAGCATCTCACTAGAATCGGTATATTCCCCTTCACCAGTCATCTTAACAGTGAGCAAGAGGGACCTTCTCCTCAACTAACAGCATTTTTGCACTTAATCTCCAATAACCCCTAGTTGCAGAGAATTTAAGGTACAAAAATGCCACTAATTTCACTTCTATCCTTCTATATATAGTACCGCCTGGTCACTCAGTAGCCCTCTGTTCCAGATAGGTCAGTAAGTCTTGACCCTGCTGTCCTTGAAACCACTTGGCATGACCAAGCCAGAAGCTGTCGTAGGCCAAATCCGTGTTGGACTTGGACTTAACAATCCCCATAAAGTAATCCATCTCGCTCAGTGCAAATTCTGCATGGACCAGGGGAAGGATCGCCACAAGTGCAGCTGTCTCCTTACTGTTCAAGGGTCGAATCGACTCGTATCCTAACAACAAGGCCTCAAGTTGAGCGTAATGCACAATGTCGTCCTGTTTTTGATCATCTAAGGCCAGCCATTCTATGATATTGCGTTCAATTGCCGTAGCCAGATCATAAATAGCACTCGTACGGTCTGCGAGACCGAAATCCAGAATTGTTTCAACATGCGACAGTTCATCTCTATCACTCCACAGTAAATTAGAGGCATGCCAGTCATTATGTGTCCAGAGTGGCTTCAACACGTCGAGTAAAGGCGCAAGCTTAGCGTAGAAAGGCATAAAGACCGTTTCCAAATCCTGCTCCCAAGATCGGCTCTCTAGATACTTGCCCAAGGCTTCGCGTGGCGCAATATAGGCCGCCATTTCCTTACGCGGGTCGGCTGAAGCAAAGATCGAGAAGCTTGATACCAAGGCACGGACAGGTCTTGCCGGGGCTTCAAAGCTCTCCGCCGCATGATGCAGACGAGCCAGCGCTTCGCCAGCCGCATAGGCGTGACCGGATGTCAGAAAAGGACTCCACGAAACAGCATCCCGGTACAAATCCTCCCCTTGTGCCAAGCGGTGCACCTCATACGTCCATTCTTCAAGCGCAAAGGCCGTCAAATCATCTCTCCCGGCAACAATATTGCTCACCGGAATTCCCTGGGTTCGTAAGTGGCGGATAAAACGATGCTCCTCCAGCAGCCCTGGTACATCACGCACTGTATGATGATGTCGCTTAACGAACAGGCGCTCCGTAGCGGTGTTCACAATCGTTGCACTGGAGAATGGCCTAGGGCTATGCCAAGCCAGTTCCGAAGCTTCTTCTAAATCAGGATAATAGCTAAATAGCTGATTGACTTCCTCAAGCGTAATTGGTGCCCAATCCGGCCGAACAAGGGTCGTTCCCATGCCATGTGACAGTAGATCCGGACTGTTAGTTTCTGGGCTCATCGTTCATTCCCCTTAGGCAAAAAGGCATTGCTATAAGCAGTCTTCCAGCCATTCCGATCCTGCAAAATACCATGGTCTACAAGCCACTCGGAATAAGGTTCGATCAATTCCGTACGCTGTACACCCCAGATTCCGTTATGCAGCCAGGTGCTGGCTATTAGTGGCAATGAGCGCTCCACAAGCTGGGAAGGGAAAAATGGAATAATCCGTTCATAAATTGGTGCAGCCAGTAGCGGATCAGCGGCCAAGGCCTGGTAACCTCTCTCCGTAGCCGCCAAAAACGCGCGAACAGTCTCAGGATCTTGAATAGTTTTTTCTTCTTGTGTCCCTATAAGATAGCTATGATAGGGCGGCGCACCAATCTCATCCACAGGCCATACGATTCTCTCTTCTTCAGGAACCGCAGTGTCCATGAGAATTTCCCAGGCCCAATAGCTTCCGAAGGTTGCATCCGCCACACCTGCGGCAATATCATCCGGGGTCAACTCTCTTGTACCACTGTCTACAACGATAATCCCATCCGGGTCCCCGCCATCCGCGCTAACCAGTTGCCGGATCATGGCCATACCCCGTGGAGTCGGATTCAAAGCCACCCGCTTACCGCTGAGGTCAGCCGGGCGACGAATCCCGGTACTTCTCACAGTCTGCACGGTTTCCATTCCCCTGTGGTTAATGGCTGCTACGCCCACGACCACTGGCTGCTTCTCTCTTTGTACCAATAACCGATTACTAGGGAAAATGCCGAAATCCGCTTCCCCTCTGGCTAGATAGGCTAATGTGTCGCCCCTTTGTGGATCGTACACCGTAAACTCTACATCAAGTCCCGCATCTTTATACCAGCCCTGCTCACGCGCATAATAGAATCCGGCTGAATTGGTCCAAGGGTAGAAATATTCAAGCATAACCTTCAAGTGTTTCATCGAGATAACATCCTTTTCGTTAGGTTTATTTTTTCGGGAGGAATTCATTTGTAAAAGCCTCTTCCGGTTTCAAATCCGTTGGAATTAGCCCTTTATCCTTGAGGAATTTCGCATAACCGCTCCATACCTCGGTCTTCATCTGCCCCCATGCCGGTGCATCGGCAATATATTGTGTCGCCAAAAACTTCTGACTTTCCACGGCGAGCGTTTTATCAATCTCCGGTGCATGCTTCAACAATAGTTCCGCACTTTCCTCCGGGTGATCAATGGCGTATTGGTAGCCCTCTTCGGTTGCCTTGAGGAACTTGCGTACTTTATCGGGATTCTCTGCAATCGTCTTGGTTCCAGTAATCAGAATCGGTGTGTAGTAATCCAAAGCCGGGTCAAGTTCCCGTGCTGGAATATAGTTCAGTTCAATACCCTTAAGCTTAGCTTGTATGCCGGTCCAGCCTTCAAAAATCCAGGCAAAATCAACGTTTTTCTGGGTAGCGGCGAAGAAATCATCATTACCGATATCTACTCGCTTCAGCTTGTTGAAGTCGCCTCCGTTCTTTTCCATAACCGCTTGCAGGATCGCTTCCTCCGAAGGAGAACCCCAGCCGCCATATACCTTACCCTCAAAGTCCTTCACACTTTGAATGTTCTTGCTTTTGGGTGCAGCAAACCCTGAAGTATTATGCTGGATGATTGTAGCGACCGCCTTGATCGGCAGCGGTTCCTTGCCGGTTAGCGCATAAGTTACATCCTCCTGGTAGCTGACGCCAAAGTCCCCTTTTCCAGCGGCGATCAAAGTCGATGTCGTTCCTTCTGACGGCTGCACAATTTGTACATCCAATCCTTCATCCTTGTAATAGCCCTTCTCTAAAGCAACATATAGACCGGTATGATTCGTATTGGGCGTCCAGTCCAGAATAACGCTGGTAGGTTCCAAGTTCGTACCTTGCGCTTGCTCTTTCCCACTACCTGCACATCCGGACAGGAGCATAGCCGACAAAGCTGTAATCCCTAATACAGTGAATAAACGTGATTTCATATCATATCATCCCTCTCCAAAACTCTCTCAAGTAAATAAATTCTATTCCGATGTATTTACAATGTTATAGACAAAATAATAACCCTCCATGTAACTGGAGGGTCAAGTGTTTTCTAAACTTCTTTAGCATTTCATTTTATTTTCTTTTACCGATGACTAAATTATAGCTCATAATGTATAATTCAGGGAAATTCCTGAGGTGATGATATGAGTAAATCTACAACCTCTGATAAAGCTATTGTTTGCTTCCGCTCGGAACAGCCTTTTCAACCATCATAACTTTCTTTGTGGTTGATCTATCTTCTCCTTTTAGACAATAAGTAAGCGAACAACTCCTGCGACTTTTACGTCTTCTATCGGAAACTTTCATTTGGGGCCAATAGCTTTTCTTTTCGAATGTTCTTCTTTGTTTGTCAATTATTTGATTTTTCTAGCTAATCGTTGATTTCTTACTTCAATCCTCAATTTTTTGCTTACTTCTCTTTTTATTTGGATCTTTGTTATTTCTTCAGCTTGTCGTTTTTTCTCCTTTAGAGCCTCTTCAGTAACATTCTTCACTAAGACTATCCAACGAAATCTACCAAAATAAATATAAATTAATACAAAAAGGAATATTCCTATCGTAAAAATATTCATTTGTAGTGCTTGTGATGCCGCTTTAATAACACCTAAGTATTCTGTAGTCATTTGGTTAGTCTGTTCAGTTAATTTAGTCGTTATCTCATCCAATTTCAAGCCTTTTAATGATTCAGTATTTACGGCTTGATTAAGATTGTAAATCCAATCAATTGGCTTCATCGTATAACTAATCTGAGCATTTATAGTTGTGAAAATCATTGTAAATATTAAGGCCAAGATAGCTATTATTGAAGTAAGCTGTTTATAATGTTCAAACTGAGCATCGATGCTAGTTTTAATAGTAACTATCTCTGATTCTGAGTGATCGTCAACCATTCTATCTTTCAATTTATTTATTTCATCAAGTTTAAAAAAGCCTATTCCCATTGAACCAACATGATATTTTTTTCTTATATAACGACTCGCAGTATCTATCTCTTCAAACTTAACAGCACTTGGATTTCTAGTTTTCATTCTAGAGATTCATATTCCCTTCTCTATCTAATGATTTCACGTCCCAGGTATAAGTTCTTATAGCTTTGACATGGGTCATGGGTTTTCAGCAGTACGCCAACGATATGTGCCATTATGATAGCCAAAGTTTTTCGTCTTAAATTGTTCCATAGCTGCTTTAAATTGACCAAGAATTAGAACAGCATCACTATTTTGTGGCAATAATTCATCATCCAACAAATCAAGGTAGGTTGTACTTATATCTGAGCTCAATAACTCTTTGATGTCCACTAATAGTCGATTAATTACTTTTACCTTCAATGGATTCAAAACACCGTCTTGTTTCTTCTTTGAGAACTCACGCATTTCTAATAAAGCTGAATCTAACATAGGTGCAAACATTTCAAATTTAGCTACAAATTCGGTAGTAGGTAAGTTAGCCTTGCTATTTTTATATGACATGTGAATTAATTCTCCTCGTTAAAAGTTACCAAGATATTTTCTTTGGCGGAGCCGTAGGTATATCTGTTCTAACCCCATTCTTTTTCCAAAACCATCGTAAATTGCTTTGAACAATATTATCAGCTCTGAGTTTTTCTAAACAATTTATATATTGCGACAAAATTAATAAAATATCACTATTAGTAGGAAGGCTTTCATCATCAAATATCTCGAAATCGGAAAACGGTTTATAATCTTCGTCCAACAACTCATTTGCTTGCGACAAAATTGGATTAATGATTTTAAGCTTAAACCTGTTGATAGCGTCATCAGGTTTTTTCTTAGATAGGATTCCAATTTCATCAAATAAACCTTGAAGTTGAGCTTGTGTTTTTTCAAAAAAGCTAACATCTATATTCATGTTCTCATTCTCCTTAGTAATATTAGGATGGACAACTGCGCCTAAACTCTAAGTATTTCTTTTTAATTACTTCGACCGGATGACGCTGTTTACTTTCATACACCGATATCATCAATTTTAAATCCTCATCCGTTAGTGCGATAATACATTTTCTTTGACCGGACCACAGATCAATGGTGTTTTTGAAAATTGGCTTTGGCAAAGGATTTCTTGTAATAAGAACACCAAATCTACCGAACGATTCAGATAAATAACGATTAAGTTGATTGACATGTTCTCTTTCTACCTTTGCGACATTCTTTAATTCCATTACAATTTGTCTAGTTTGATAATCATCATAAATATCTTTTAAAAAATCGTAAGAGCGATTATTGTAAAAAATCAAATCTCTAATTTGAGTTCCTGAGTCCGTTCTGCTTTGTGTTTCAGCAAAATCCAAGTGGGGGTAAAGTACCGATGCCATAAGCTGACAGACAGAATCCTCATATTTTTTGTCAGCATTATCTGTTTTTCCAGATGGTAATTTGATAATAGAATCTAATTTTCTCTTAGCCGAAACTACGGGTATTTGCTTAAACAAGGGGTCATTTTTACAATCGTCTGAGGTTTTTTCTTTCTGCTTGAGGTAGCTCTGAACTACATCATAGTTTTTTCGATTATATTCTAGAATCTCAACTCTCGAAGGTTTGTTATCTTTTCCCTGTAAAATTTCTTTAACAAAATAACCATTAAAGTAGTCTTCATAATTAATCCAAGGGATATACCTTAGCCAACGCTTTGGAACAAATAGTATCGGTTTCTTTGTTTCGGGGTTTATAGGCAAATACGTAGTTTCTTCAACAAACTGATTTGTCTTGTAGTCATACAAATCATAAATCCTCACCTTTTCTATAGGTATCTGATGCCTTTCACTTTGTTGGATTGTAAAATCAATTAAGAACGACTTTAAAAAGTTGCACGCAATATCACTAACTCGATCCTTAGAAATTTGATCGATGTAAAGTTGTATTTCTTCAAAATGAGTAAATCCATTTTCTGAGATTTGAGGTACAGTTGAGAAAAGATTTAATATTGAAGTTGCTGTTTTTTCGCCAATTCTCACCCCAATTCTGTTGGAGGAGGAACCCAGCCCAACTTCAGCACATTCAGATGATCTCATTAATATAGCAATGGCATCTTTTTCATCACCTTTCTTAATTAGATGTCCTAAATGGTTAAATGAATTCGAAATGGCCGTATGTAAAGAGTTATCTTGCATTGATGGTGATTTCCATAACAAAAACGGGTCTAAATATAATGGAATGTCTTCATTAAGAAAAGGAATTGCAAAGTCCACTTCCTCCTGCGTAAATGCAAGGTTATGAAAATCATTTAGTCTCGGCCTTATTAACATGATTAGTTCCTCCATCACAACCAAGTATGCATTATTAGTTCTCTGTCGATTCTCGTTAAACCCAAGCGTAGTTACCTTGAATGATCGTCAGAAAGGTAGTTCCGAATCTTGTGGTTCCACAACGTCTTGGTCTTTTTGTTCAGGCAGAGATTCAAGAACATTGATCACCCTTAGGACCGTCTGTTTATATGTTTTAATTTCTTGGGTGATACCTACTTCATATTTCTCTTCATAAGTGAAAGCGCATAGTTAAAATATTTATCAGATCCTCGTACGCCGGTATACAATACTCCATCATATTCGATTAGACTGTAGCATGCACCAATAAAGTTGGGTAGTAAATATCGGATGCTTTAACAACCGGAATCTGCTCCACTATCTTCAAAGAAACCTTCAAATCTCTCATCGAAAACTCCAATATCAAAAAGCAAGATTTTTTTTATCTCGAAGGTTACTATATCGATTACTTCGTCATCTGTGGTATGGATTTCATAGGGAACAGCCCCTAGGTCATCGGTAAAAGATATGATACCGGCACACCAATTGCATTGTACCGTCCATAATTGGCATGTCCTTTAGGCGGTGCCCACATTTTTGCAAAAGGATATTTATCCTTAGATTCCTCTTTACGATTTCGTCCGCGATATAGCAGCATCCCTGTATCTGCTGTAGGTTTTAGCCTTGTTCCTTGCTCTTCTTGTTTATGGCGCTCAATTGCTTGAATAAGCATATCACCAACAGGATGCTTCGTGCCCATATTAGGATGTTTAATTAGGAATTCACTTAAACTTGTTAAATCCACATGATCCACATCAATACTGTAGCTTCTTGTGAAGTTACAGTATTGATATAAGACTGCTTCATCATAGAAATTACCCTCCCAAAAAGTGATCATATCACGCAGTATATAGATTTCCGAATTTTCATCAAGCCCTTGCTCACTAAAATCATCGTGTGGATTGTCATTTCTTCCACTTCTGCAACGAGGACAATTAGCATAACCGGCAAAAAGCGCAATTTATTTGTCTGTTACACCATGATCACTTAAATAACTACTCAATAATTCTCCAGATACAACCATATCCATTTCATCTGGATCTAATTCTTTATTAAATTTATATACTAGATACGCTCTTTCATCTCCTTCGCAATGTTCACAACCACCAATATCTGTTGTAATCTTAATTACTACTTCTTGCAAATCACTATCATCGACTGTTACGATGTAATACTCGTCATTTCTAGTGATCTTCTGGTGACAAACTTCACAATTTATCATTCCATAGATGTAATAATTTGAGTTTCAAACCCAGCTTTCTCTTGTAAGCTGGGTCCATAATTATTGAAAATTTTGGCCAAATCATTCCAAAAAAATGTACAGCTGTTTATTTCTGTAATACCACAAAGTTGTAAACGAGTATTCAAAAGCATCGTCCTTGCCAATGCTATGGTTGCACTGATTCTAAAATTGGTACTAGAAGTACCGCTACCACACAAGAAATACCAAAAGAGATAATCCTCAAATATCAACTCGTAATAACCTGTTCATTCTCTTCAATTAACTCGTGGCGTAAAAGTAAGATTCTAATAGTGCTAGTTCTTGATAGTAGTAATTTTGTTGATTTAATAGTTGTCCGAGGTAATTAAGCGAATATACAATTCACATTTATTTAATCGACCACATTATCCAAGTTTGTAAAAGTTTTTATCGCTATATAGATTTATTATAACAACTAAATACAATTTATTTTGTCGAATTATGTGGCATAACTAAGATTAGGATCGAATTAACTAAACTAATATTATATTAAATATCCTCTACAGAGTAAGTTTCCATTGAATAATTTGCACATGCTTTCCCTGTTTCTAGAAAATGTGTTTTAAATACTGGAAGGGAATTAAGGTGCCTTTGAGCTGGTCGATAACTTAGACTAACATTGAATCGGTAATCGGACCATCTTCTTGTCCATAATCGGCAATCGGTACAAGTTCTTGTTCTGAGAAAAGGACAAGAACTTATACCGATAAAATAACCACGCCCAGCGCGGATTCCATTCGAACTATGTTCTTGTTCTCTTACAAGTCGATACTTGATAACCAAACATAATTTAAAAAATAAGGGTTTGAAATGAACAATACAATTTTGAAATCCGCTGTGCAGTTGGCCGGCACTGCTACAAAATCTTTAGTCCAATCAATATCTGGCGGAAATTTCATAACACTATTAGGAGAAATTTCAGGAACTGTTTCGGAAATTTTTTTAGCAGACTATTCCGATAGAGTGTTATCTACCAAAGTGAAGGAGAAGGTAGGCGCCGTTTTTCTTCTTGCTGCGGAGAAGATTAAGAATCGACTAGATAATAGCGAACATTTAAGGACGGATGACTACTTCTTTGCAAATAATGAGAATTATTGTTCTTCATCTGAAGAGACACTTGAGGGCATATTAATCAAAAGTAGATTCGAACATGAAGATAAGAAAATAAAACATTTAGGGTACATATATGCAAATGCTACTTTTGATAGCCACTCCATATCCGATTTAAACTTTTATATTAAACTTGCTAAACAACTCACATATCGGCAAATTTGTTTACTTTCTATTCTATATTCCAAGGAAGAAAACTTAAGTAATATGGAGCGAACTTATTATTCTAAAGAAATAGCTAAAGTACTACAAGAAATAAACGGGTTATATCAACATTGACTGGTTCAAATACTGAGCCCAGATCCCGATGAGAATGGCTTTGCACCTGGCGGTGATTTACAAAAACCTCGGAAGGAGAAATTAAAACAATAAACTCATGGGATGAAACAATCCCAAATAAGGTAATTTTAACGCGATTGGGTAGAACCTTATATTCTGTAATGAGTCTTGAAGAAATATCAAACAATACAACTTTTAAAGTGATCATTTTAAAAACTGAACAAGAGTAAATAAACGATAGAGCTTTGACACCAGGAAATCCATACTCTTTCCAAGCATACAAAAACAGCTACCTGCTCAAGTTGGCTATTTTATCTAACCTTTCAATTGAAGAACGGTAAAACTACCGCCCCTCCCTTATTTTCCCCAAAAGCTCTTAACAATCAAATCCATCTGTGTTTCCAATGAGATCGGATCATTGTAATAGGAACCCTTTTCACTAGTTAAATATACTTGGTTATTCTTCACCGCAGGGAGAGATTTCAACAGCTCGCTGTCTTACACAACATTCGCATTACCGTCGTCCCATCCCCAATTGCTTATAAAGATGTAGAATCCAGCATGTTAAGGCAGTAATTCAAGCGATAAATCCGTTCCAAATTCAGGACCGTCAATGAGCACTTTCTGGATCGCCTCTGGAGCTTTAAACTAAGGAATCTCTCCGCCTCTGCCGCCTTTATTTCCCCAAGCGTAGATTCCTCCGGCGAACGGCTGAAGAATCGATATCGTCTTGTTTCCGACTACCTTGGTAATCTTCACCGTAAAGGAAAAAGAGAATAACTATATTATCCTTCTCAATCAGATATTGATTTTCAAAACAGATGCCGTAATAATACAAAAAGAACTGCAGATAGAGTGCCGGAGGTGCGTTATGGAGTATCCATTTAAAGAGTATGTGATTAGCGATGATCAACAGCGAATTCACGTCCCCACAGTGATCGATTTTGTGACTACCAGCTACTGGGGCAATAAACGATCTCCCGAGAAGATCAAGAAATCAATTCAGAACTCTTTCTGCTACGGTGTGTATGATGAGGACAAAATGATTGCTTTCGCAAGGCTGATCACGGATGGCGCCACAACCTACTATTTGTGTGATGTGTTTGTGCTGGAAGATTACCGCGGGCAAGGCTTCTCGAAAAAACTGATCGAAGTCATCACGAATTCACCTGATTTTGAATGGATGTCCGGAGTCCTTGCTACCAAAGACGCTCACGGGCTGTATAACCAGTACGGATTCGAGATCGAAAACGACAGATTCATGAGAAGACCAGCTCAAGGCAGACAGCAGTGAGCAGGCTTAAGGTGTAGTGCTATACAGACCTGAATTTATACTTTTATATAGAAAGAAACGGATCTCCCCTCCAAATCAGTGCTTGCTTCGTGCATTGCCAAGTAACGGACTACAGGGGCTTTATCGCGTATCATTTTAACCATTCAGGAAGATAACGGACTCCAGTGACGCTATGATCAGAAATTGTGCTCAAAACCCACCATTTAGGTGGAAATAACGTCACCTGAGTCCACTTCATGTCGCAGAAGCAGATTCATGTGCAAATAACGACCATACGGTCCGTTAGCCCCATGCGTGAGCGTCAACCGCTGGTTTTGGTTTTGAGCCGAAAGAAATATACATAAAGAGATTTTTCAAGTGAATACTTTGAATACTCTTCCCTCTCTTGGTCTGCGCGTGTCGCAGGCTTTTATTATTTCCCATAAAGTGAGAAGTTTCCAGGTCTGCAACGTCTTATATATAAATCGATTTTGTCTGGAGGCATCCAAGTGAATGAAGAGATAGACGACAAGCTGGTGATACGGGAGATACTGGGAGGAAATGTGGAAGCCTTTGCGCTACTGGTGGACAAATACAAGTCCGGTTTATACCGCCTGCTGCTTGGCATGGGCGCGAATGCCCAGGATGCACAGGATCTGGCACAGGAATCTTTTATTAAAGCGTACCAGAAGCTCCCGGATCACAACAGCCAGAGCAGCTTTGCCGCCTGGTTATACGCCATTGCCATCAATCGTTTAAGAGATTTGAAACGACGTAAAAAAGTCAGCCTTGCAGCCCTCCCCTTGCTGGCAGAGACAAGTCCGCCTCTTACACCGGAGGAGCAGTACATGCGTAAGGAAGAGGAACTAGAATGGCAGAAAAGATTAGTTAAGCTGCCAGAGCGATATCGCATCGTCCTGCTGTTGCGTTATGCCAATGAGTTAACCTACGAGGAAATTTGCGAGATTACAGGACTGTCCATGCATCAGGTCAAGAATCGTCTCCATCGTTCCCGGCAGAAGTTGAAGAAACAATGGTCACAAGCAAAGGAGGATTCCAGTGAGCAAATGGAGCTTTATCAAACGCGATGATCGTGATGCAGATGAGATGATATCACACCAAATGCAGGTGATCCCGGCAACGCTTCCTGATTTTTTCACAGAGCAGGTCATGGAACAAGTACGTCATACAGAGATGGACGCACCAAACGGAATCAACCTAAGAAAATTATCCGGTATGCGCAGAAACAGAGTCATTAAACGGCTACAATGGGGCAGTGCTGTCGCCATTGGAACGGTCGCTACAGCCATTTTACTCAATGCATCTTACTCTGCTTATGTACGAAATTCTCCACAAATCATTCAGACTTACACTTACTCAGCACCACTGCCCAGCTTGATGTTTGGTGGTGATACACAGGATATCGATGCCGGTCTGATGGAGGCTCATGCGCTCGGGGTGGTACAACAGGCCGATGTTCAGGCAACTGACAAAGGCTATACCCTTATGCTACGTGATATTGTGGCAGATCCTACCCGAATGGTTTTGTTTATTCAGATTATTGACCAGAACGGGCAGCCTGCAGAACAGGCGCTGGATCGTTTTGATTTCACGCAATTGCATATCATGGATCAGCAAGGTGAAGAAATTGGACAGCTCAGGGGAAGCAGCCCCTTGGAAACCCGCAATGGTTCGGACAATTCCATACAGAAGTATATTAAACTAACCTACATTTTCCCAGATAAGCAGCCCCAAGACAAAGTACTCATTCAGAGCGATGTGAACGAACTCAAGTCTCAAAGAAGCCGCGATAAATCACTTAAGGGGAACTGGAGCTTCAGCTACACCGCTGATATGACAAAAGCCAATAGCCTGGTCGTGACATCAGACCTTAACGAGTCCTACACCACCCCGGAAGGACTTCATGTGAAGATGAATCAGCTCGTCCACACGCCTGCAGGTGTACAGCTAAAGTTCACGACCTCGCTCTCTGATGCTACGGCTGCCCTCGCTCCAATGGAGCTGAGGAATAAGCTCAAGCTGAGGTTCCATTTGGAAGATAAAAACGGACAGATGTTGTCTCAAATTGACGGTTTCAGGGATGTAGGAAGTGGAGAGAGATTCTTAGGCTACACATTGAAAGAGGAAGAAAATGCCGCTGCACTGCATTGGACCTACTATTTCTCTTACCTTCCGTATGACAGCATGAACATTCGTTTTGTGCTGGATGGCTATACGCTTCCCGTAAAATCCAATGATCGATTGACGTTCCGACCAGAGGAGCTTAAGCAGCAGCCAGCCATTTTCGATAAACAAGGCGATCATTTGGAAATCCATTACATGAAAATAACTGAAATAAAAGATGAACCCGGTATTTCCGGGTGGATGACGGTCAGTGGCAGCTTCACCAATCAGTTCTTGGCCGACCAGTGGGTCACTTATGATCAAAACGGAGCGGAATATCCAACTATCTTCAGGGGCGCATTTAGTCGTGGAGAGAAGTCCGTCATTAGTAGAGAGAGTAGTGACGATAACTCTAATTATCTTATCGCCAAAGGACTCACTACCTTGCCAGAGGAGCTTACACTTGTACGCACCGTTACGGACAAACGATATACCGATGTGAATTGGAGCTTTGATCTGCCTAAAATCGAACGTAACGAAGCGCTGAAATCCATTCCTGTTCCACAGAATGCTTCTGACCATTAACTAAGATAACAGACCGTTGCTCTTTCACTTAGAAACTGCGGTCTGTTTTTGTTTCTTGATAATATATTGGACAGTGAAAAGTTCATGTCAAGAAATCGCAACCCTTTCTGGGATTAACCGAGTACAAGTTTAGTCAATCTGAACACCCAAGCTTTCACTTCATTCCCTGTACTGCTAAAGTTACTATCCCATAGTTTTCCTGCTTGTAACTTTTACTGTGTGAAAAGCTTCTTTTTCATATTATTTCAAAATGTGCTCAGTGCATAAATAAAGGCATTTTGTACCTTAAATTGATTATTTTAGCGTAAAAAAGGGAATTAAGAGCATTATTATACCTTATTTTCCTATATATCCTTAAAAAGACGGCCTCCCCAAAGAATTAACATGCAAAAATGCTCTTAATTACCATTTCTCCTTCGTTGTCGCCGAATTAAGGTACAAAAATGCGCTTATTTACGTATCCGCGCGGATGGAAGCAAACCGGGGCTGAACCAAGCGACTATCCACTTCTGTAAATTGTTCAATTAATGATACCTTATTCAAAAATAAAACAAGCCGGCAACCTCTTCTTCGAGGATTGCCGGCTTGTTTCCATTAAGTATAGTTACCACTTTGCAGTGGTCATTTCAGTTGCGTTTTGACTTAGCCCTTAACCGCACCTTCTGTGATTCCTTCCATAATGAAGCGTTGGAAGAAAGCGTAGATGATGACAACCGGGATTGCGGTCAGCACCAGAGCGGCCAGAATCAGCGACCATTCTTTGTTGTATTCACCGAACAGCATGTTCGTGGACAAGATCAGGGTGTACTTGTTCACGTCTGTCAGCATCAGCAGCGGAAGCAGGAAGTCGTTCCAGATCCACAGGAAGTCAAGAATACCAATCGTAACAGTGATCGGAAGCAGCAGCGGCAGAATGATTCGGAAGAAGGTCTGGAACTCACCACATCCGTCCATGTGAGCCGATTCTTCAAGCTCCTTAGGAATCCCTTTTACAAATCCATGATAGAGGAACACGGCCATATTCACACCTAGTCCGATATAGATCAGGCCCAGACCAATCACGCTGCCTTGTACATCCAAAGTTCTGGTAACACGTGACAACGAGATCATGATGGAATGGAATGGCACCAGCATCGAAGCGATGAACAGGAAGAACAACGCACTGCTCAGTTTGCCTGGTGTTCTGGACAGCTTGTAGCCGGCCATGGAAGCGAACAACAGGATACCTCCGATGCCTACAACCGAGACGATGACAGAGTTCTTAACGCTATTGAACAGGTGAATCTTCGCGAAGGCCTGACTGTAGTTCTCAAAATGAAGCTGGGTAGGCAAGGACAGAATGTTTTTAAAGATCTCTCCTTGTGTCTTGAAGGAGTTGATGATCGCCATATAGATCGGGAAAAACGCTAGCGCAGCTCCGATGATCAGGACAATCAGGATGATTGTAGAGGACAGTTTGCTGCTTTTCATTATGCCTCCACCTCATTTCTTTTCGTTACGCGAATTTGGATCAGGGTAACAAGCAGGATAATGATGAACAGGATGACTGATTTGGCGCTCGCATATCCATAACGGAAGTTATTGGAGAACGCTTCTTCATAGATATTCATCGTAATAACCTGTGTGCTGCGACCAGGGCCGCCGCCTGTCAAACCAAATACTACTTCAAATACTTTAAACGCACCGTTTAGGGTGAGGAAGAAACAGATTGTAATCGCATGAGAAATCATTGGCAGTGTAATATGTCTAAAGGTTTGCACCGGATTGGCACCGTCAATAACTGCCGCTTCCTTCAAGCTTTGTGGAACACCTTGCAGGCCGGCTAAGTAAATGATCATCATGTATCCTACACCATTCCATAATGACACAATGACAATCGAGAAGAAGGAATATTTAGGATCGCCGATCCAGGATTGATCCAGGAACAGCAAGGCTGTTTTTTCAGCAAGTTGTGGGAGCACTTGGGTGAAGACGAACGTCCACATGAATGCACTAATGATCAAACTGATCATGTTTGGCATGAAAAAGATGGTTCGGAAGAAACCTTTGAAGCGTGTCCGTGATTCAATAAACACAGCTAGCAGCAAAGCCAGCACATTTTGCAGAACTACCATTACTACAACGTACTTAAGGGTAAACAGCAAGGCATTGATAAAATCCGGGTCATCGGTCAATGCTTCCACAAAGTTGGCAAGGCCGACAAAACTATAATTGCGGTTCAGCCCGTTCCAGTCTGTAATACTGTAGAACATCCCGCCAATCGTTGGAATGAGCATAAACAAAGTGTAGAACAGTAAGGCTGGGCCCACGAAGTATAACATCGAGCGCAGGTTGCGGGATTTCTTTAACATGATGGCACTCACCTCTTTAGATTTAAAATCCAGAGGGAGAAAGGCAATTTCGGGTGAAACGGCCTTTCTGCCCTCCCTATCCATTATTATTTACTCTAATTTATTTATTTACTTTGTTGTAATCTTTCCAAGCTTTGTCGAGCGCCTTAATCACATCATCCTGCGACAATTGTTTCGAGAAGTAGCTTTGCAGTCCCTTACCCACTTCATCTTTTACAGCTTGCGGGATGGATGGATCGCGGTAAGCTTTTCCTTCTTTTACATACACAGTAGCGTCGTCAACCCATGGGTAGCTCTTATAGTTATGAATACTTGCTACAGGGTTAAACTTCATGCTTTCGTAGAAACCGCTGGACTCTTTGTCATCCAGTACGAAGTTGAGGAAATCCAGAGCAACATCTTTGTTCTTGCTTGTTGGCGATGCAACCAGGGAAGTAGAAGCACCGAGGTTAATCAATGTCTGAGCAGGGTTGTCGCTGAGTGGCAGTGGTGCTACGCCAAAGTCGATGTCCGGGTTAGCTTTTTGAATGGTTTCAGCATACCAAGGACCTTGTACCCACATTGCCGCTTTGCCGTTAGCAAAGGCAGCCGCGCCGTCGTCACCGCCGACTTCAAGCGCCTTGTTCGTGCCGTTTGCGTTAACCAGGTCAATGATATCGAACATGGATTTCATTTCTGAGAAGGAACCTTGATCTTTGTTCATCCGTTCGATGAAATCTTTATTTCCTGTTTCAATTTGTGCCCCTACAGACAATGGCAGGAACAACTGTGGAATCCATGATTCTTTATAAGCAAGTTCAAACGGTGTAATGTTGTTTTTCTTCAGTGTCTCTACAAGCGTCTTCATTTCAGACAGTGTATTTGGTGGTGTTAGCTTAAGGTCAGAGAAAATTTTCTTGTTGTACAAGTAACCCCAAGATACGCTCTCCAGCGGAACTGCTACGACTTTGTTATCGATGGTTACCGAAGGTTTCACGCTTTCCAGCAGTTTGCCTACAAATGGCTGGCTGGTGAGGTCTTCAAGATATCCTGCTTTGTAGAACGATGGAATTTCGTTGATCGCGTGAATGGAGAAAATGTCCGGCGCGTCGTTGGATGCAAGTCTTGTTTTAAGGATCTGGGATGCGTTGTCCGAGTTAGGCATTTCCAACTGGACTTTCACATCTATGTTTTTCTCTGCTTTTTCTTTGGCAACAAATTTATCGATGTATTGATCAAACTGATCCTTAAAGCGCGGTAATCCGATGAACATTTTAAGCGTCACTGTCTTTTCCGAGCCTTTTCCACTAGTTTCGGCATTACCACTTCCGCTGTTCGCACCACTGTTAGAACCACAACCAGCTAGAAGCAATACTGTCATCATTGCGCTTGCCGTTACTTTCCATGACTTCTTCATTCTGTAAACCCCCTCAAATGTTGTCTTGTTCTTGTTTACGCTTTCATTGTACATCCAAAATGAAAGCGGTTAATTAGACAAAATTAGTCTCTTAGCTTGTACTATTTTGAACCTCACCTTCTCCTTTTCGCATTTCACCGGGCGCCACGCCAAATTGCTTCTTGAAGACTCTGTAAAAATACCCCAGCTCCTCATAGCCGCACATCTCAGCCACAGACTTGATGGAGAGATGGTCATGAAGCAGCAGATGCCGCGCTCGCTCCATTCGTAATTTGGTCATATAATCCGTCAGATTTAGCCCAAATTCCTGCTTAAACACCTTACTCAAATACTCCTTGCTGACAAAAAAGGATTTCGCCAGGGCTTCCAGTTTTATATTCTCTGTAAAATTCTGATCTACAAAACGCTTAATTTCTTCCAAATTCAATCGGTTCTTGTTTTTTCTATGCTGTACAAGCTGTTTCAACGCAGACATATACATTCCCGAGATCTGCTCCATCAGTTCATCCACTGTTGAGAGGTGAGTCAAGTTCTCTTCTGCGTATTCACTCGGAATATCTTGAGAATTACTGTGCATCAAGTCCCGGAGCAGCAGCACCAGTTCTTCTCCAATTCGCGGGAGCGTTGAAGGGGTGACCCCAAGCAGGATCAGCTTGTCCTGCAACTCACTCAGACTGTCCTGCAAGCTATCCGCATTCAAGTCATTATAATGAGCAGCCAATGCTGGCTTAAAGGTTAGTATGGCCTGAAGCAGATCCAATCTTAGACCCATGCCATCACCAGACTTCTTAAGCAACGTTTCTTCTGCCTTTTGCCGGCACTGCAGCAGCACCTGATTCAGCTCCTGGGGATCGACAGGCTTCAATAAATATTCGTCCGCCCTGCAGCGGATAGCTTGCCGTGTGTACATGAAATCTTCATATCCACTGATCACAATAATCCGAATCTCTGGATGATGGTCATTCAAATATTGCAACAATCCAACCCCATCCACACCCGGCATGTTCATGTCTGTGATGACGATATGAATATCACCCGCCTCTATTGCCTTGATCGCTTCATCCCCATCCTCTGCTTCTGCTGCAAGGTGTATACCATACTGTTCCCAGTTTCCAAAGGTTTTAATAATTTCTCGATTCCATTGCTCGTCATCCACGATCATAGCGTTAATATTCATGCTGATCACCAACCTTCACTATAGGAATATACATGCTCACCCGGGCACCGCCAGCAGGGTGATTATCAATCATCAGTCCGTAATTTTCGCCAAAATAAAGCTTAATCCGGGCACTCACATTATACAGCCCTATCGAATTCCCGCTGGTCCAGTAAGGATCAAGCGGCTCGGCCAAGCGGGCACGAACCTCTTCCAATCGGGCTGGCGGGATGCCCATTCCGTTATCCTCGACCTGAAGCAGAAGGCCGTTTTTGTATGGATGCAGGCGAAGGCTCAAATTCCATGCCCCTTTTTTACGATCAAAACCATGCATGAACGCATTCTCCACCAAGGGATGAAGCGTCAGCTTCGGAACCAGGATATCCTGCCACATGGGTGGAATCTCCACTTCATAATTCAGCTTATCGGCATAGCGCTGCTGTTGAATATGCATATAGTTGTTCAAATGCTTGATTTCCTTGCCAAGAGTAGTCAGCTCTCCCGGATCACGGATCGTATAACGGAACATATCGCTGAGCGATTGAATGACGCTGTAGATATCGCTTGGTTTTTTGGAGTAAGCCATACTCCCGATCAGTTGCAGTGTATTTTGCAGAAAATGCGGATTGATCTGTGCTTGTAGCGCTTTCAATTGGGCTGTCTGCTTCTCTAGATTAATGATGTATTCATTGTGAATATGCTCACGGATTCGGCTGGACATGGTCTTGAACCTCTTCTCCAGCATCCCGATTTCGTCTTCACGATTGGAGTTAGGCAATCCCTCCCCCTTCAGCCAGTTCAACCCGCTCATGGATCTGGCCAGACGGATGATTGGCCCCGACACTCTATAAGCCACAAATGCGGCAATAACCGCCGATAACAATGCAGACAGCACGCCGACAATCAGGCCATACTTTTGCGTAACTGAAGCGCTATGGTTCACATAACTCGCCGGAAGCACCTTAATCAAGGTTAGACCCCAGGGCTCCAGATAGTGATAGAAAACGTAATGATCGGATGTGCGTACATAACCTGTTTCCTGCTTTGACGGGTCGATTCCCTTCATTGCTGGCGGAGTGCCTTCTTTTAACTGGTACATCACTTTGTCACCGGCACCGACAATATACACACCCGATTCCTGCTCGGAGTTCAGCAGTTCCAGGGCGTTGTCCATCATTCTCCACTTTGCATCAAACTGAATGCTGCCGATCTTCTCTTTATTCTCGAACCGATTAATGCTGCGGATTAGGCGAAAATCAGACTCAGAACCTGGACTGTCCTTGATAATAAAATCCGCTTTTTGATCCACGAGGTCACGCCACATTGGTGCCTCCGGTATCGGAGTCTGAATGGTGTTACGCATATCGTTGAGGGTAAACAGCTTGTTCTTATCCTTGAAATAGAGCTGAATCTCCACCAGACTGTAATAACCAGAATAAAAAATTGAAGTCATCGTATTAATCACGTTGCGCTGGAGGATAAAGCTATCCGATAGATTACCTTCATCTTCATTCACATATTCATTGAACGCCGGGCTGATTAAAATGGTATAGATTAGATTATTGATTTGTGTTAAATTTTTGTCGACAGCCTCTCCGGACCAGGCAATCCGTGTCAGATTGGACTGAATAACTTCTTGCTCCATCACCTTGCGAGTATTATCTGTCGCGAGCAGGGTCACCACAATAATTGGAATGACAGAAATACAAAGCATAATCAAGATAAGCTTGCTGCGGATGGTTCGTTTAAACGGCTCTGACAACCATCGATAGATACGGCCTGGCCAATTCAAAAGCATCTCTTCCCCTCTGTCTCCACTGTTATTCATAAGTTCATATGATACTTCAACACCTCAGCCTTTAGCTGTATGGGTTTAGGTAGGTTACATCAAGCTTCGCCAGATTGTCAATCCGTCTTCTTCTTCGGAGCATTTGATTACATCAAGAGTTGTATATACAATATGTACATCAAAAATCGCCAGTATGAATACTGGCGATTTTTCACATGAGCGCAAACTTATGATGAGAAAGAATTAGATAACGAATGCTTTAGAGATGATGACCAGCAAGATAAACAAGACAAGAATCGCTGTTGTAGAAGTAAAACCACCGTATCCGCCAACTCCAGCAACTTCACCCATTTGTTATTCCTCCTTTATTTGTGAGTACAGCTTAGAATATGGCATATCTGACCTTTCCGCTTGGGTGAATGAGAAAAAATAAATAAAAATTAAATTAAATATATGGATCTTATCAATGAAAAAAAATGACCCCTATCATTCAGAGGTCATTACTGAAATACTTACGTTCTTTTCCAAAATAAAGTATCATTTAGAAAATGCCTGCACTAAGAATAATGACCAGCAAGATATACAGAACAAGAATAGCAGTTGTCGATGTAAAACCCACGTGAGGGTGATGATGGTGGCCCCACGCTGCTCCTGCGACTTTGTCACTCATTATTTTTTCCTCCTTCGTCATAGACCCTTATAATTGAATACACCACAACATATGTAGTTCATTCGCCTCTTGCTTGGGCATGCGCGGAAGTACAATAGTTTATGAATGGAGAAGCGAGACTAATTAACCATTTTATTATTATTGCATGAAGCACTCCTGTCAGCGTGATCAGAATCTGCCGAGATTTTATTTGACGCTGCAAAAAGATTCTTCGATCGTAGGTACATACGCTTTACTCAGGAATGATCTTATTAGCCGTCAGGGTTTATTCCCTTGGCTTGCCTGTTTGTATATTGCTCCTGAGTTCAGCGGCAATGGCTATAGCAGGGATTATTAATTACCGAGAGGCGGTGCATGTGGTGCATCTACTTGACCTTGAAAGCCTGACATCAGAGCAAATCAACGATATTTTTACATTGACCGATCAACTGCGGCTGGAACAGCCTGGACTTCCGTTGCATGGCAAAACCTTTGCTTTGTTTTTTCCGGAAACCAGCCTGCGCACTCGAATTACCTTTGAAAAAGGTATACATAGGCTCGGTGGCCAAAGCCTGCTTTTTCCTCCTGAAACCCTGGATCGACCGGAAGCATTATCGGACGTCATTCAATACCTAGGCACACGCCTCAATTCCAGTCATCAATGCTATGACGGCGGATAACCATCCTTGCGAGATTTTGGCCGACTTGTATTCTATCAAGAACTTAAGAGAGAATTATCGAGATTTGGTCTATACCTTCGTAGGCCCCGCGACGAACATCTCCAGATCGTGGGCCTCCATAGCCAAGATTATGAATCTTACTTTCTATCATGTTTGTACTGGCGGCAATGAACTGTGTGAAGCCTCCCTGAATTATACTTTTCATACTGATCTGGAAGCCGTAGAAATGAAGAGCTGAGCGAAGATGTACTTTCCTCTAGCTATTTCGTCGGATACGAATTCAAGAAGAATCTATTGTTTCTGCAGCAGGCGGTAATTTTATATTGTCTGGCTAATGATTAAAACAATTTTTCAACCTGGCATAATTCACTTATAACCAATTTTTCCCTCAACATCCCCTATCCTGCCTTGATACAATGGAACAAATAATAATTTATTGATGGGGGCATGATTTTGGAGCAAATCTTAGGTAAAGCCGCTTCAGCACTACAGCAATATAAGATTCAGGTGGATTCCGTACAGCTTGTTGGTCAAAGTGCAAATTTGATTTATAAGGTTACTGATATTCATAAAAATAACTATAGTCTGCGATTTCACCAGTCTAATAGTGCCACTATGGAGAACATCTGGTCAGATACGGCTGTGATTGCTTCTGAAATGGTATGGCTGGAGGCTTTAGCAGAAGGAACAGATATCATCACTCCAAAACCATACAGAAATAAACAGGGGCAGTTCATAACCAATGTAAATGGTGTCAGTTGTACATTAATCAGTTGGGTAGAAGGCGAACAAAAGCCGTTTGTCCCGACCGTGGAAGATGCTGAGCTGGTTGGGGATATGATTGGCAAGCTGCATAAGCAGTCGGCAGCCTGGGACGTTCCCGCCTCATTCACCCGTCCATCTTTTGACCAAAATCGTATTTCACAAGCTCTGGAAAAAATCAAAGCCTTGGCGGCAAATGGTACACTCGATCCAGCAGACTCGGCTGTATTGATTGAAGCCGGCAACAAAGCAATCCTGATGAACGATTGCCTAGACAGAAATAGGGACAGCTGGGGTGTGATTCATGCCGACCTGATCCCCAGTAATTTTATCTTCAACAACGGAGAGGCCTGCCCGATCGACTTCGGAGCATGTGGGTTTGGATATTTCCTGGGCGATCTCGGCTGGGCGTTCTCTTATATTCATCCGGCGTTCAGACAGTCAATGATTGCGGCCTATGCGCAGCACTTTCCACTGCCTCAGGATCACATCACACTATTGGAAGGCTTCTTCGTAGCCACACAGCTTGAAACGATGAATTTCTGGCTTGGACTGCCTGACGTTATGGAATGGCTCCCCGATCATATTGGCAAGCTGGCACAAAGAGAATTCAGACACTATATCCGTGAAGAGTCCTTCCTGTTTACCGGGACACCTTACTGGGAATAATTCCTCTGCTTTGAAAAGACCCCAGATCCCCATTCCCTATTCTTCTTTGTAATGCGAGGTATCACCATAGAGTTCTACGTGTGCGCTACCATTGCGCCATACGATTTTGCTAAGGCTGGTCGACAGAATGTCGGGCAGCTTTTTTAGCTCCTGTAGCTCTCGTCCCAGATAGTGCCCCATAATAACCTTCAAGGTAATACGGTGCGTCACAAGAAGTACATTACCTCCGGCATGCTTGCTCATGATCTCCTCCACAGCAGGAATCACCCGTTCCAGCAGTGCATCGTAGGTCTCTCCTTTGCCGGATGGCTGATACAGGTGGGGAGCTTCCCAGAAATTATGAAACTGTTCACCGTCTTGCTCCCGGATATCTTCAATGAACTGTCCTTCCCAGTGTCCCATGTTTATCTCTCTTAACTCAGCTTTGGTAAGCAATTCCCCAGGTTTGTCACCCTGAATAAGATGGGCCGTGCTCATCGCTCTTGGACTAGTGCTGCTGTAGATCGCCTCGAATGACACGTTCTCCAGCCGCTCCTGAAGCCATTCGGCCTGCTGCTTTCCTGTAGCGGTTAGCGGAGAATCCTGATGGCCCTGCATCCGTCCCTGTAAATTCCACTCTGTCTGACCGTGTCTTGTCAAATACAATGTAGTCTCAATCATGTTGTATATCTCCTTCGCTGTGAATGTAACTGGAGTATACTATGTATATCTATAGATTAAAATTATATAATATCTATAATATATAACTTCAGTTTATAAAGAGGTGCAGCGTACTCTATGTTAAATCTTCATATCTTGAGGCTGTTCTACACCGTAGCCACTACAGGCAGTGTAACTCGGGCTTCACAGATGCTGAATATCAGTCAGCCTGCTATTTCGGCCCAAATTCACAAGTTCGAGAAGGAGCATAATATCGTCTTATTCGTCACTAAAGGCAGGCAGCTTGTACTTACACCGCTTGGAGAGCAGCTGATCGAGCCCCTTCAAAAGCTATTTGCACTTGAAGAACAAGTGCAGCTGCGCATCGAGGATCATCACAAGCATCCCAAGGGTAAGCTGCGTATTGCCGGCAATTACCTCTCTACCAGCATCCTGATTCCCTCCATGGCCGCTTTGTTCAAGAAGAAATATCCGGAGGTGGAGGTTCATATCAGCACCACTACTTCCCGGGAAGCGCTTGAGAAATTAATGGATTTTGAAGCAGACGTTGCGATCTACGGTCTTGGCGATATGCCTCTGCCGGCTACGCAAGGACTCCACTGGACTGAATTGTATGCTGATGAGTTCTTGTTCGTGGTGTCACCAGAGCATAAGTATGCCAATCAGGTAATTTCGCTGCGCGACATGATGGCTGAGCCCTTCATCATGCGGGAGGCAGGTAGTGTAGCGAGGGAGCGGCTCACACAGTTATGTGAGGAGCACCACCTCCCACCTCCTAATATTGAACTGCAATTCACTGGAATGAGCGGGTCCATTCATGCGGTTAGTGCCGGTTATGGAGCGAGTTTCATTTCATTACTAGTCGCCAACTCCTATATCACCCATGGAAAACTTGCCAAAGTAAATGTAACGGGTGTGATTTTGAAGAACACTATAGTCATGTGTACAAGACAGCAGGAGCATGTCGAGCCGCTTGTAGAGAAATTTGCAGCGATTGCCCTCCACAATAAAGGCTCCATGAGTAGTGAACATATTTTATGAAAAGAAATGAATAAAGAGCTTACTGCATCCTCAGCCCCTGCAGAATTCCGTTACTCACTTATAAAAAAAGACATCCTTGCCGACCGTTTCCGGTACAAGGATGTCTTTGCTTACGTTATAGGTATTACAGGGAATGAACTGTATCCAGCGCTACTTCCATCATGTCGTTGAACGTGCTTTGACGTTCTTCCGAGGTTGTTTCTTCACCGGTCAACAGGTGGTCGCTTACAGTCAGAATCGTAAGGGCGTTTACGCCATATTTTGCCGCCAATGTGTAAAGTGCAGTGCTCTCCATCTCTACACCCAGCACACCGTGATCCATCAGCTTTTGCACAATGGCTTTGTCATCACGATAGAACGTATCCGAGCAGAAGACGTTACCAACATGCATTTTCAGACCTTTAGCAGTACCGCGCTCATAGGCAGACTTGAGCATGTGGAAATTAGCGATCGGCGAGAAATCATAGCCCCCGAATACGTGACGGTTCACACTGGAATCCGTACAGGAAGCTTGAGCGAGAATAACCTCGCGAACACGAACACTCTCCTGCATCGCACCACAGGTGCCGACACGAACGAGGTTCTTCACGCCATACTCGCGGATCAATTCATTAACATAGATACTGATCGAAGGCACACCCATTCCTGTACCTTGTACAGAAATCCTTTGGCCTTTATAAGTTCCGGTAAATCCGAGCATACCGCGGACCTGGTTATAGCAGGTCACATCCTCTAGATAGGTCTCAGCGATAAACTTTGCGCGAAGCGGGTCTCCTGGCAATAGTACCGTTTCGGCAATCTCGCCCGCTTGGGCTCCAATATGAACACTCATGGTTAATTCTCCTTTAGGCTGGTTAATTATTTCAGATCCGCTAAAAAGCTCGTACCATACTCCGGCATGGTAACATTAAAGTTCTCAGCTACGGTTGCACCGATATCTGCGAAGGTCTTCCGAACTGGCAAGGCTTGTCCACCTGCCGCAAAACGCGGCGAATAGGCCAGAAGTGGCACATACTCACGAGTGTGATCCGTTCCACGGTACGTTGGATCATTTCCGTGATCCGCGGTGATGATCAGAAGATCGTCGCTGGTCATTTTGGACAACACTTCAGGCAGTCTGGTATCGAAATCCTCCAGAGCATCAGCATAGCCCTGCGGGTCCCGGCGGTGGCCGTACAACGCATCAAAGTCTACCAGATTTAAGAAGCTGAGTCCATGGAAAGGTTCATCCAGTGTGGCGATGATTTTATCCATCCCGTCCGAATTGGACACCGTACGGATACTCTGTGTAACACCTTCACCATCGTAAATATCCGATATTTTCCCCAAGGCGATAACATCATAATCAGCTTCCTTCAAAGCATTCATCACTGTTGGGCTGAATGGCTTCAGCGCATAATCATGACGGTTCGCGGTACGTTTGAAGTGACCCACCTCACCAACGAACGGTCTGGCAATAATTCTACCTAGCATATAAGGATCTTCGAGTGTAATTTCCCGGCAATATTCACAAATCTCATACAGCTCTTTCAATGGCACAACATCCTCGTGAGCCGCGATTTGCAGCACGGAATCCGCAGAGGTGTATACGATCAGCGCCCCTGTCTTCACATGCTCTTCACCAAGCTCGTCGATAATTTCTGTTCCGCTGGCCGGCTTGTTACCGATCACCTTGCGTCCGGTCTTTTGCTCGATCTGTGTGATCAGCGCTTCCGGGAAGCCATGTTCAAAGACGCGGAAAGGTGTATCAATGTACAGGCCCATGATTTCCCAGTGTCCGGTCATCGTATCCTTGCCGCGTGATGCTTCCTGCATCTTCGTATAATAAGCCAATGGCTGATGGGCAGCAGGTACACCCTGAATTTCTTCGATGTTGGATAAACCGAGCGCTGCGAGATTCGGCATGTTCAGCCCCCCGCGTGCGCGGGCAATATGTCCCAGTGTATCTACATCATAATCATCAAACTCAGCAGCGTCAGGTGCTTCTCCTATTCCTACAGAGTCCATAACAATTAGGTGGATTCGTTTAAATGGCTTCATTGGTGAAGACCCCTTCTCTATTTACTCATATCATCCGCTTGGAAGGCACCCGGCAAAAGCTTGGCCATCGTCCATTCCTCGGTATTTCCATGTAAATTGGTCAAATAAATTTTAGTATTCTCATCGCAGAATTCGGCCAATACTTGACGACAGGCGCCGCACGGCGACACTGGACCTTCAGTATCCGCCACGACAGCAATGGCTTCAATGACATGCTCTCCTTCGGAGACTGCTTTGAAGATCGCTGTACGTTCAGCACAATTGGTCAGTCCAAATGACGCATTCTCAATATTGCAGCCCTTGTAAATCTTCTTGCCCCCCGTAAGGATCGCGGCTCCGACTGGAAAATTAGAATAGGGTACATAAGCAGCATTGCGTGCTTCTATGGCTTCCTTGATCAGCTGTTCTTTCATCATGATTCCCTCCTGAGAAGGCCTGTCCCTTGAAGGAACAGACCTGAGATAATAACAGATTAATAGGAAGAGTTAGACTGCTCGCCTTCCATGATTTTCACGCCGGAGCTGGCTCCGATTCTAGAAGCGCCCGCTTCGATCATGTTCTGCATGTCCTGCAGATTACGAACACCACCGGATGCCTTAACGCCAACGTTCTCGCCTACAGTCTTGCGCATCAACGCAACATCCTCTACAGTAGCCCCACCGGTCGAGAAACCAGTCGATGTCTTCACGAAATCTGCGCCCGCCTTGACGGACAATTGAGAAGCGATCACCTTTTCTTCATTCGTCAGCAAACTGGTTTCAATAATGACTTTTACAATGGCTTTGCCAGCTGCCGCATCCACTACAGCTTTGATGTCCTGCTCTACATAGGCATGGTCGCCATCTTTAAGTGCACCGATATTAATGACCATATCCACTTCAGTAGCACCATTAGCAATCGCATCTTGAGCTTCAAAAGCCTTAGTAGCGCTAGTGCTTGCTCCCAAAGGGAATCCGATTACGGTACAGACTTTGACTTTAGTGCCAGCCAGCTGTTCAGCAGCATAGCCTACCCATGTCGGGTTCACGCATACGGATGCAAATTCATATTTCTTGGCTTCCTCTATCAACTTGGAAATCTCCGCTTTAGTTGCGTCTGCACGCAGCAGCGTATGATCGATCATTCCTGCTAAATTCAACATTTACGCCATCACCTTTCCCGTGAACAATTCTTGAGTCTATGCTACCATATCACGCACTTGAACACTTGTAAACACACGTATGAAATTACGTTCACAAGCTACTCTTCACGTTCATATCAAGTATAGCCTGTTTCTCCTTTTGCTAAAAAAACGAACGTACCTTTAGCGTAATAACGCTTGTGCGGTGAACTGATCTGTTATCAGAATATTAGCATATCTGCCAGTGAGCGCAGCGCGGATCGCTTCGGTTTTACGCTGACCGCCAGCGACGAGAATAGACTTCTCTTTTCTGCCTAATTCAGCAAGATCAATACCCACCGTACGGTTGTTCAACTCCTCACTGCAAATCATCCCATCCTTATCAAAAAAGCGTGAGCAAATATCACCCGCTCCTGTACGGCGCAGCAATTCCTGCTCTTCCTTATTAAAATACCCTAGGCGGAATAGCAGCGTATCCTCCTCAACCGTTCCCACTGTAAAGGCAGCAATATTGGCTTGCCGGCCAAGCTCAATAATTCGCCGAATATGCCGGTCCTCTTCTACCATGGTCTTCACCGCAACACTGTCAAAAATCACAGGCAACGGCAAATAGCGCGCGATGGTCTGAAAAGCTTCCGCAAATAGATTAACAATCTCCGCTGCATAATTGTTGACCTGGGAGTGGCTCACACCGCCCTTCAATTGAACAACTTCCACACCCTTTACAGGCTTGGATTGCAATTGAAGCGCTACAGCATGCATCGTGGTGCCCCAGGTCACGCCGATAATATCGCCGTCCTGCACGGTCTCGTGGATATAGTCTGCCGCTTTTTTACTGATATGCTTCTTAATTTCTTCTGCCTCATTAGTAGGCGAATTACATAAGATAACGGTATCCAGTCCATATTTTCGTTTCAAATCGCTGGCGAGCAGGTCCAGATCCTCACTAGGATCAATGATCGTGATATTCACGTAGCCCTGATCCTTGGCATATTGCAGCAGTCTGGAGACGGTCGGGCGGGATAAGCCCATTTGGGCGGCAATCTGCTGCTGGCTATAATCGGATTGATAATAGAGTCTCGCTGCTTGTATGCTCAAACGTTGCTTTTCAATATCCATGGTCACCCCAACTACCTTAGTATGTTTTGTCCCGCATAGTTCTATAGCGATTTTAAACCATAATGAAGGATGAAAATAGAGGAAAATGAATTGACAACAAAAAGCACTGCTCCTATAATGATCTTAATTCAATTACTTAATTGAATTGTTGATAATATTGATTCTCTATTCCATCAGATTCAGGGGGAAAACGTTACTATGAATTCAGAAATAGATGCTAAAGCATCGACAGAAGGAAACCCTTCCAGACTGCAACAATATGTTCATTCTCCGGAAGAGCAGCAACGATTATATCGAAGGTCGTTGTTCGTTGTAGTGCTATCACAAATGTTCGGAGGTGCGGGTCTTGCTGCCGGGATCACGGTTGGAGCGCTGCTGGCTCAGGAAATGCTCGGTGCAGATAGCTTCACAGGTGTCCCTACAGCGCTCTTTACCTTCGGTTCTGCCGCTGCGGCTTGGATTGTTGGCAGACTCTCTCAACGCTTTGGACGGCGCCTCGGACTTGCTGGAGGTTTCTTGACCGGCGGACTGGGTGCTATTGGCGTTGTGCTTGCCGCTCTAACGACTAATCTTCCACTACTCTTTATTTCTTTATTCATTTATGGTGCCGGGACAGCAACGAACTTGCAGGCTCGTTATGCAGGAACTGATTTGGCTGATTCCAAGAATCGGGCAACAGCGGTAAGTATAGCCATGGTCGCTACCACATTTGGTGCGGTCGCAGGTCCCAACCTGGTTTCACCTATGGGCAGGTTTGCTACGATGCTGGGCGTCCCTGCACTAGCTGGTCCGTTCATTCTTGCCGCCGCAGCTTATATTGTAGCCGGATTAGTATTTTTAATATTCCTGCGTCCTGATCCTCTATTGGTAGCCAAAGCCATCGCAGAGCATCAGAGTATAAACAAGCTGCAACAAGCTCACGACAAGCTGAGTGCTCCAACCGTAAAAAGACAAGGAATCGCTATTGGGGCAACCATCATGATTCTAACGCAAATTGTGATGGTTGCGATTATGACCATGACGCCTGTACATATGAAACATCATGGGCATGGGTTAAGTCAGGTAGGACTTGTGATTGGTATTCATGTGGGAGCTATGTATCTGCCTTCGCTCGTAACAGGCCTGTTAGTAGATAGAATTGGTCGCAGAGCCATGGCGATTGCCTCAGGTGTGACCTTGCTTCTAGCCGGAATCTTGGCAGCCATCGCACCTGCTCAGTCTATGACCTTACTGATTATTGCCCTAGCCTTGCTTGGACTGGGTTGGAACTTCGGCCTGATTAGCGGAACAGCATTCGTAGTCGATGCTACAACACCAGCCAATCGTGCTAAAGTTCAAGGATCTGTGGATGTCTTAATCGCACTGGCTGGTGCCTCTGGCGGAGCCTTATCCGGAATGGTGGTAGCTCACTCCAGCTATGGTACCCTTTCACTAGCCGGGGGAATTCTCGCCCTGCTGCTCGTGCCTGTATTATTGTGGTCCCGTGCCCAAAGATCATAGGTAACGGAATTTGCATCAAAAGCAGTCAAGCAACGTTGTGCTTCAGGTGAATTTTTCGTCGAAAAGAAAAAGGAGCACTCAACCCACGTTGAAGTGCTCCTTTTCACCGTTAACAATCCCTATCCGTATATGCTGCCACTTCCGCGAACGCCAGCGCATAATCATCAGTATTCCCCTCAGCCATTCATCTACAATGAAGGCAAGCCATATCCCTGGTATGCCCATTTGCCATACAATACCGAACAAATACGCTAGCGGAATGCTGATGCCCCACATCGAAATCACCCCGACATAAGCCGGGAACTTCACATCACCTGCTGCATTCAGCGCTCCTATGACAATCACATTGCAGGCTCTGGCTGCTTCGAGGATCAGGGATAGAAGCATCAGCATCTGCCCCAGATGGATGACTTCCGGATCAGCAGTAAACAAACTTAGCAGCTGTTTTGAGAATAGGACTAATACGCAGCCTACGCCAAACGTGATCAACAACCCGATCCGTAAATTTCTATACCCGACCCGATAGGCGTCATCATGCTGTTTGGCGCCAATCATTCGTCCTACCATTATCGAGGTGGCTTGACCTATTGAAATCGAGAATAAGAATACGAACATTGTAATGTTCTGCGTGTATATTTTGGTGGTTAAGGCCGATGTGCCTAACATCGCCACAAAATACGTTATAAACACCTGCGAAGCGTTATAGGAAATGCTCTCACCCGCAGAGGGAATGCCAATGGTGATCAATTCTTTTACATAATTCCAAGGCATGCGTACCATATCTCGAACAGACAGCGGAAACGGTAAAATCTTGATAAGCATCACTAACGCGATGCCCACACCTATGATCCGACTGGCATTCGTGGCAATCGCAACCCCGTGTACGCCCAGCACCGGAATCCCAAAAGGTCCATACAAGAACAGGTAATTTCCGAGGATATTGAGTAGAACGATCGTAAAAGACAGTACCAGCATCTGCTTCACAAAACCATGCATCCGTAGTATCGTATCCGCGGTGCTGATGAAAGCAGCTGTGAACATAAATGTGCCGATTGTAGTCAGGAAGGTATACCCCTCCTCCATCAACTCCGGCGGCAGTTTCATCAAGATTAGCATGGGTTTAGCGAAGATAACCAAGCCTAGGCTCACAACTACACCTAGAATCATATTCAAACCAATAGAGACGGAAGCTACTTTGACTGCTTCTTTCTCTTTGCCGGCACCAAGTAATTGGGAGATCAGTACGCTGAGACCCACCGTGACAAATCCAAACAAGAAATGCGCCACGACCAGAATCTGATTGGCTACCCCTACGGCAGCTACCGCATGATCTGAATATTTGCTGAGCATCAAGGTATCAATATTTAATATAATCGTATTTAAAAATTGTTCCAGAAAAATAGGTCCTGTGAGTCCGAACAATGTTAACCGTTTAATCTGTTGTTTTTCCATAAAGCCCGCCTTCTTCGATCTCAAAGAGCCTTCGTCTCCTGCAGGCTGCGACAACTGCCCTTCTCCACCAACTCATGCCCCAGCACAATCGCCTTCATTGTCTGCGGCCTTTGCGAGCTTTCCCTCTGCTCAATAAGCTCCATTAACAAATCAATGGTGACCTGACCAATCTGGTCCACAGGCTGTTGAATCGTTGTTAGCTTGGGCCTAACCACATCTGCAATAACGCTTCCATCAAAGCCAATAATAGAAATATCGCCAGGCACATGGAGCTGATGATCCTGAATACAATTGATCGCCCCTACCGCCATGTCATCACTCGCAGCAAATACTGCGGAGAACGATCCCCCCTCTTCTGTCAGCAGGTCATTCATTAACCAATATCCGGTGTCCAGCTTATAGTCGCCAAACCGTATAATCGACGAATCTACTGCAATCCCATGCTCCTCACAAGCAGCGCAGTACCCTTCATAACGCTTTCTGCCTGCACACAAGTCCCGCATATCGCCCGCGATCATCGCTATTCTCCGGTGACCCTCACGAATCAGATAAGTTGTCGCATCATAAGCCGCCTGAAAGTCATCGATGAAGACCTTGGACAAGTTCATATCCAGATCGAAATGGACTACGAGTGGAATTTGTGTTTTCTCCAGAAACAGCTCGATATCTTCATTTATTTTTTCATGCATAAGTACAATGCCATCGACACGCATCTCTTGAAAAATGTTCAAATACTTCACTACTTTATCCGTATCTTCAACAATGTTGCAGACTAGCAGATTGTAGCCCTTGCGGCCTGCTATCTCTTCAATGGTGCTGAGTATGGTTGCCTGAAAGTTAGAGGTGATATCAGGGATGATGACCCCGATCAGGTTAGTCTTATTTCGCTTTAGACTCTTGGCGATCAAGCTCGGCGAGTAATTCAGCTCCTCGATTGCCTGCCGCACTTTCTTTTCAAGCTTCTCGCTTACATGGTCGCCTTTATTTAATACTCGGGACACACTCGTCACCGATACCCCTGCTAAACGCGCCACATCTTTAATTTTCACATCCATACCTTGCTGTCCCCGTTTCGATCAAATTTGGGAGGGAGCAGTTGAATGCCTTCGGGCCCGCGCAGACACAACCGCAGACACATCAATAGTCGATATCGCATCGACCTTCATATCTTCATAAGCAGCAAACAAAGATTGATCCTGCAAAGTATAGATCCATACCCGCAGACCTTGCTCATGAGCATACTGTACCAGAACTGGACGACACGAAGGATAATCCACATTCACACCCGAATAACCCGCTTGTTTGGCCATACTGCACATTTCTTGTGCTGTGGCGTCGTACTCGGAATCGTTCATAGCTCTCAACGTTTCCGGAGTATTCCACATAACTCTAGCACGATATGAAGAATTTGTAATCGTATTAGTGGCACCTGTAAAATAAATTTGTTCCCACATCTCCAGCTTCTCAAGTAAGGCCAGAGTTGGAGCTACCGCTTCGTCGTTCTTGATATCCAGGTTGAATGAAACGGGCTGGCCTTTGAATTCAAGCAAGACCGTTTCTAATTGTTCGAGCTTGCTGCCCTCTGACAGTTGCAATGGATTCTGCGCGATTATCTCCACAAATGTAAGTTCAGAGAAGGCAGTATGGTCGTCATGGAACAATACGCATACGCCGTCCTTCGTCGCTCTCACATCCACCTCCAGCACCTCGGCACCAGCTGCTCTTCCCGCCAGGCTTGACTCTAATGTATTGTACGGTGTGCCTTCACAACCGGTATGCGCAATAATTAATGGATTACTCATGTCCTTCGCTCCTCTCATCAAAGTAGATCGGGTTGGTAAAAGCTACCGTGGAGAGTGCACCGCCTAGCATCCCGCGTAGACGCACTCGCAGCCAAAGAAGCCCTTCTGTAGTCATTGTATAGTGAAATTCAGTTAAGTCTTCCGAAAATCCGCTGCGCGTTAGCTCACCCAAGTTCGACTCAACAATCAGCATCAACGGCTGACCCGCGCTGAGCAAGGTATTCTCCTGCATGGAGGAATGGATAGAGACCGAAAGCTCCACTTCTTCTCCCTTGCCATGAAGTGCAGGAATCACATCGCCTATGCTATATTGCTGTTCCCCAGCCTTGATATGAAGCTCCAAGCGTGGACCCATGCTTACGCAAATGCGACCAGAGCGGATCGCCTCAACCACTTGCTCCTTACCTACCTCACCTTCTTCTGGTACCCCTAGGTAAGTGTATGCAGGAGGATCATCACTTTCCGTAGAAACATGCCAATCCCGCCCCGCGGTACCCGAGATCCGGTAGCCTTGATTCAACAGCTGTGTCCATTGTTCAAAGGCCGGTGCATTATGGTTCCGCATCGGTGGCAACGTCTCATGCCACACTTCCATATAATCGATCTCATTCCAATCCTTGATCTCATATTCCCAGTGACAACCTGTACAAATCGGACTACCCAAGCTGAATGGGTGGGCAATCCCGACAATGCCACCTTGATTATGCACGCGTTCAATGCCCTTATGAATATCTCCGGGACCTAAGTCGCGCCATTCACTATAAGGAATACCAAGCGTCAGCATATGACCGTAGAAGGTGGTCCATTCCAGGCCAGGGACAATGATGATTCCGGTCTCTGCGGTTACAGCAGCGGCATCGACCATCCCTGATGTTGTATTGTGATCTGTTAGCGCGATTCCGCTATAGCCCATCTCCTTCGCTTTTCGGCACATCTCAAGCAGTGTATGAGTGCCATCACTATGTGGGGTATGCGTATGCAGTTCAAAGGGAAGCCACTTCATGATCTACCGCTCCTTCCCGTATATGCAATTGATAACGGCACTCCGGTGTAACGACACAGTGCACACTAATGGTTACTTTCCATACGCCTGGCCCGATTTTTCCGGCAAAAAATCCAGGTGAACTTGTCTCCTGTGACAAGACATGCTGCTGCACAGGGGGATGTCGATGGGCTGAACCACGAAAGCCTTCGGGGTCATCAATCGACAACGTAAGCAGATTTTGCAGTGGAAAGAATCTTTCCCACTGCTCCGCATACACCTGCTGAAGCGTTGGATCAACATATTTGTGAATCGCTTCTGTAATCAGCTCTTGTGACAAGTCCTTATCCTCCAGGATTTTAGGACTATATTTAAAATCAATAGCTAGACTATCGATACCTTCCGGCAAATAGAATTGGTACGTGATATGCGTTTTGGAGCTCAGAGGAGTTAACTGACCTTCAACAATCAGTAAATCTCTCATCCCTCTACCCCCTCCTTACATTTCTTCCTTCATCATGTTGCGAATGTAGAAATAACCGACCAAGGAACAGATGCCAAACATAAATACAGCACATGCACTGGCAATTCCCGTCTCAAAGTACACCGAGAATTGTTGTTGCATCGCCACACCGAGCACTTGCGGTGCATTCGGACCGATCAGGAACGGTGCTGTGAAGCTACCAATAATGCCCATGACGACGAATGTTGCCGCAACCAGCATCGATTTGAAGGATAACGGAAAGATAATGCGGAAGAATACTTGTATTTTACCTGCTCCCACATCCTTAGCACTTTCGATGACAGCATTAGGGATACCCGATAGAGCCGAACTCAGCAGCATCGTAGCAAACGGAATATTGAACCATAGATTCGCCAATATAAGTCCTTTGGAATCGAAAATGATTCTAGCAAACGGAGCATCCGTAAATAACATCAATATACGAGCTAACCAACCGTGATTCCCATATAGATTCATAATCCCATACGTTGCGATAACGGAAGGAATGAACATCGGAATGTAGTACAAGCTCTGAATCCATTTCACTACACGTCCCGAACTGAATCTAAGAAATACGGCCAGCATATAAGCGATGACCAGCACCATGATCGAAGAAACCGCCGTCAATTGAAGCGTAAAAATAATATTTCTGCGCATCGCAATATCTGTGAACAAAAACTTATAGTTATCCCAGGTAAATCCGTTACTCCCTGTTAAGCTTTCTTGAATGGAAGTAAAGATTGGTACGACGATCATGAATAACAGCAACAAAAAGGAGGGAAGCACTAACCCTAAGCCCAGTGCGGAGCTTTTCGCTCCGCGACTGAACAAGGTCTTCTTCTGTGGTGTTCCCCTTTCCAAGGATGGACTTAGACTCTGTCCGCTCATTGGCCTGCTACTTCTCTCTGCCAGCGTTTCATCGCTTCGCCTTCCAGCTCACCCAAGTTAAAGGAACGGTAATTGACCGACACGCCTTCGAATTTCTTCTGCAATTCAGCCGGCATATGGGACCATTCAATACCTGGGAAACCGTAAATTTTATTAACTACTTCACCTTGTGCTTCAGGACTTAATACGAAGTTTATGAAGTCATAAGCGGCTTCTTTATGCTCGGACATGCTCGGTACAGCCAGCAATCCAGGGCCACCTGTAAACGCAGGATCAATTTGTGCCACCTTGGTTGTCGCCGGCAGCAGCTTTTTGTTGATTTGCTCAAGTGCCATATCTGACCAAGCTGGAATCATATCCACCTCGCCGTTCGCCAGCAAGTCCAGCGTACCTTGGTTTTTCTTTGGATACACGCCGTGCTGGTACATGTCTTTACCCAGTGCTTTGAGCTGTTCAAAGCCTTTATCCCACTGTTGCATAATGCTTGGATCCTGGTTATGAATCGCATCTTCAGGCAGGGACTTGTACAAGGTAGTAATTACGAAAGATCCCCCGGAACCACCAGTGGCTGGATCGTTGTAGGCGAACTTTCCTGGGTGCTCGTGAATCCATGCGTACAATTCATCCAGCGTTTTTGGAGGTGTCGGCACTTTCTCACTGTTGTAGGCAAGGATGACCGACGAAGAACGATAAGGAACGGCTTTGTTGCCTGTATCTAGCATATTTTGCGGATTCATTAACTTAATATTTGGAATCTGTGCCTCACCCAGCTCCTGGAATACGCCATCCTTCTTGTCTGCAGCCAGATCGGCACCACCATTGGCTTCATACAAATCAACGTCAACAGTATCTTTGCCAGCACGCTTGGCGGCTACAATCCGGTTCATCGTTGCTTGTTCGCCTTGTCCAGAAGGAATATAGACCAGCTTCACTTTCACTTTATCTTGCTCTTTCTCATACATTTCCTTCAAATGCTCCCACAGTTCCTGAACATTCTGTGATCCGCTGAAGTAGAACGAGATTTCGGTCGGTTTGCTGCTGCTCGCTGGTGCATTGTCCTTGGCCGCAGCACTGTTATTACTGCTGTTTCCGCCTGTACCGGACGAGCATCCTGCCAGTAGTACTACTGTTGCAAGTGAAGTAGCCAGCAAAGTTTTTCCCTTGTGTTTCATTCCGCCATAGTTGTTCATGTTGTAAATCCTCCTCAAATGGTTGTGTTATAGGGATGATTTTGAATAAACTGCATGTTTGGTAAACGAAAGGGAGACCGATTGCCCACTGGATAGCTCGGTGGATTCTTCCCGGGGCAGGAACATACGTACAACGCCTGCTTCAGTGAGTAGAGTAATTTCTGCGTAATGTCCCAGAATCATAACCTGTTTGACCGTTGCGGCAAGACCTGGCAAGGATGCATCTTTCCATTTCACATCCTCAGGACGAATAGCAACGACTACATCGCCAAGAAGATGATCAGGATTGGATAACTGGAGATTTTTTAAATGGACACTATCATGCTCTCCTGTCCCCTCCAGCATGTTCATACGACCGATAAAATTAGCAACAAATAACGATCGGGGAGTATCATAAATTTCTTGTGGGGATGCCGACTGCTCGATATTCCCTTTGTTCATTACGATGATGCGGTCAGATAGCGAAAGGGCTTCTTCCTGATCATGGGTTACGAACATCATCGTCAGCTTGGTGGACGACTGAATCTCACGCAGTTCCTCGCGCAATTCACCGCGCAATTTGGCATCAAGTGCTGAGAAAGGCTCGTCCAGTAACAATACCGCCGGTTCCAACAGTAACGCACGGGCTACAGCCACCCGCTGCTGCTGTCCACCCGATAATTCAGTAGGGCGTTTCTTCTCAGCACCTGGCAGCCGCACTAGTTGCAGCGCCCGATCTACCGCTTCACGAATTTGTTCTTTACTTTGTTTGCGTATTTTGAGACCAAAAGCCAGGTTCTCATAGACGTTCATATGCGGCCACAGGTTATAGCCTTGAAACACCATCGCCGTGGGACGCTTCTCAGGGGGCAAGTGCAGTACACTTTTACCGGCAATTTGGATATCGCCAGAGTCGGGTTCAAGGAAGCCACCCACAGAGCGCAGTACCGTTGTTTTACCGCAACCGGAAGGTCCCAGCAGCGTGACAAGCTCTCCGTGTGCGATATCCAGCGATATCTCGGTGACCCCGTCGCCTGTTTTGTATCGCTTCGATAATTTTTGGATCGATAATTGAATTGGTGCAGTCATTACCCGTCCTCCTTGTTATTTCATGGTGAACCCGCTGGACATCACATCTGCGCTGACAAAACGCCGGGAGACGAACAGCAGAATAATCGTCGGCAGGGTTAATATAATTGAGAAGACCGCACCGGCAGTAGCCGGATAGTCTTGAACAGCTCCGTACATAATGAGCGGCATTGTTTTGTAATCAGGCATTCCTACCATGAACGTTCCCTGTGCTTCATCCAGCGAAGACAAGAACGTAAAGATCGAAGCCACGATAATTCCTGGCAATGCCATCGGCAGTGTCACATTCCAGAACACTCGGAAAGGACTGGCCCCTGCATCACGTGCTGCTTCTTCCTGGGCTTTATGAACACTTTTAAATGAAGCGGCGGGAATCCAGGTCATGTACATCAAGGTGTTAATGACATGAATAAGCACGACTCCGAGAAAAGTATTCATCAATCCGATTTTGAAGAACAGCACGGCGATCGCCACGTATAAGCCCATTTTCGGGAAAGCATTCGTCAGCAGAAATGAAAATAGAAACCAGCGACTCAGCGGAAACTTAATACGGGCAAAGGCATACGCCGCAGGAACACAAACCGCGATCGAAACGATCGTTACAACAATAGCGATCAGAAAAGATAAGCCAATCGACTTCAGAATCTCAGGCTGGGTCAGTACAAATTTCCACCAAGTAAATGACCAGCTTTGCGGGAGCGCCGCCGGATACCGCCATTCACCTGAAAACGCCAGTACTGCCAGATTGATAAGCGGACCGAGAAAAAAGAAAATAAACAGCGCAAAAATGATAAACTCTATTATCTTCCTTGTTCCCAAACTTTTAAAATACCAACTCATCCGAACCTCCACTTTCAAATTGGTATCGATACCAATTTGACTTGAAATTGCCTTCTAATCCCCTGCTAATCCTCAACTACAACGCATTGAACACAAATTGGTATCGATACCAATTTTGATAAAACACACTGTATTTCTGATCCTGTGCCTCCTTGCCTGTCTAGTACTCTCCTAGAATAATGGACAATTGTGAAATCTATATATGCAGTTTGTAAAATAAAATGAAGACAAAAACCGTCATCATTTTACCCTTTCACAACAAAAAAGGCCCTCTTTTTAACATAGTGAGAAGCCCTGTTTAAGGTTCAAAATCCTATAAAAACCCGTTCATTCCACCAAAAATCAGGCCAAAGATATTAAAATAGATCGTAATAATTGACAGTATAAGAGCTATCGGAAGTATATACATAAATTGCATTTTCTTTTTCGGAATGTTAAATAGCAAAATAAGGATCATGATTAGATAGATCCCCATAAGGTATGGAATTAAATAGTAATGAGTGTGAATAGGCAAGAAGGCGTGACGCAATTCGAACCCTTCTGTCAGCAAGGCTGTGATTGGAAACGCCGAAATAAGAGTAGGTAACATCCCCTTTCCACGCGCATACCACATTAAATAGGCACAAACAGGAGACACCAGCGCGCATATCCCCCAAAAAATAATTTCTTTTCGCGGGAAAAAATGCAGCACAAGCACTGTATACACATAATACACGGCAAGCATCGATCCAAAAAAAGCAAATATTTTTACAGCGGCTAATTTGGGCGAAGAACTGAACACCGACAACAGTGTGGCCACAAACACCCAGATGCCAAGTCGTCCACCAATATTGTCAAAGATGGGGTTGAAATTCGGTGTATCCACGAGTTTTGCCCCTAGACCCAAAAGAACTCCGATAATCATTGCTTTGATTATTGCAAACACCTTTTGCTTCGTGGTTGATTGGCTCGCGGATCTGATTTGATTCAATTTGTGAGTTAGATTCATGATAAATCTCCATTAATTTGCTCTAGATAATTTAATAGATGTAAAAAGAAGTAATCTCCGGCGGGCAATTAAATCGAATTGGTATTTTAACAGTTCCGATTCCCCTTGAAATATAAAAATAAGAATCGTCAATCTTTTTTATACCTACATGAAAATGTCTATATCCCCCTATTGTTTTATTGAATAAACGTAATTGTCCACCATGTGTATGTCCAGTAAGTAATAGGTCGTATGAAACTTTATTTTTGTGAATTACATTGATTATGTTGGGTGAATGAGCTAAAACAAATTGCAAGTCTGCATGGTGGTTCTGTTGATGTTTATTCTCCAGCTTTTCGAGACCATAGATTGAATTATCTAATCCATAAATGGATATGGAAGTATCTTTGACTCTAATTATATCCCCCGAATTTTCCAAGTAGGTTGCCACACTGCCAATAAGATTACAATTATCGCGATATTCCTCATTCGATAAATTCCTTTTCCTTCCTAAACTCATTAGGGTCTCTCTCTCATAATTTCCGGGGACAAAATAGCGAACATCTTGGTTAATTTTTTTCAATTCTGATATTACTTTTTTTAATGATTTTTGCTTTGAAACAAGATCTCCAGTGATTAAAACCATATCAGGGTTTAGAGAATTAATGGTTTTTGATAAACTACCATTAATAAATGAGGTCTTACCATGAAGATCTGTTATATGTACTACTTTTATAGGGGTAGGTATACCCAAGTTAAGAGGTTGATAGTTAACCTTCACATAATTAGTACTATAAAAAACAAAAAAAATAATTAAAATGGTTGTTAAAATTAACAAAAAGTACATTACCTAGTACCCTCATTTTTCATCTTTTTAAAATTACCAAGTATTAACATTATAATTCTACCTTTGGTCTACATATGTGTCAACAAGCTTAACTTATATCTGATTGTTCCTACAATCAGTTAATCAAGAGATGTGAATGAAACCATTCTCTAACAATTAATCCTCTCAAATAAAAAAAACCTGCGGAACAGGTTCCGCAGGTTCAAGCGATGAATCAACCATTCTGACTGTTTTGATCCCAGATTAACCAAATAGACGTTCCTTTGCCAAGGCTCGATTTCACAACAATCCGGCCGCCCATCGCCTCAATGAGTCCTTTGGAGACGGCCAGTCCCAGCCCGGACCCATCGGTTGAGGCACTGGTATTACCGCCACGGTAGTAACGCTCGAATAAATTGCTGACCGTTCGCTGATCCATCCCCTGTCCATTGTCGCTGAAATGAATCATCACTCCCTTACCGGTGCTACCGGTAAGAGTAACTGTAAGTTTGGTCTCGGGAGAGTTGTGAAGCAAGGCATTGGCTGTCAAATTATTGACAACCCGCTCTAGCCAAGGCGTATACAGATGAACTCTGATCTCATTGGTTACACCTTGGTAGATGATCCTCCCCTCTCCGTAGGCAGGATTGGCTGCTGCTTGATCCAGCGCATTAGCCAGCCAGCCGTTCAGTTCCATCTCTTCGGCCAGCGGTGGCGTGATACCGCTTCGGATCCGATAGGAGATCGCCAGATCACTGATCAATGTATCGATATGTGCGGATTTCTCCAGCATGATTGCAGAGAATTTGCGTACTTCACTGGCTGACCATTCATATTCTTCTTCTGCTAGCAAATGGGCATACCCTTTGATAGAGGACAGCGGGGTCTTCAAATCATGGGTAATTCCACTGATCCATTCCTCACGCAAAATCTCCATCTGCCGGCGGTTCTCCTGCTCGCGCTGCAGGCTGTCCGACAGTTTGTCGATGGAGAGCATCACATCTCCGAACACGCGATAGCGCCTTCTCCATTTACCTGACTTCATCCGACTACGTGGCTGTCCTTTCCGGTTCGCAGGTTCTTTAAAGGATGATTTGCCGAGCGAATCCAGCCAGGCCAGCATATGCAGCATGGGGCTGCCAAATCGGTGGGCATTTAGAAAGGAAAGCAGGGCAAAGATGAGCAGGGTTGCGGTAAGCATAATTCCTACCCCACTCCAGGTGATTCGGGTTTCTGCCGAGACAAAAAACTCTTGTGCCGAATAAATGTTGGCGTTAAGAGGTAATCCGATCACCCAAGTCAAACTTGTCTCTTCATCATAAGCAGATGAAACATCATAACCATATCGGTCCCCATACTCTGTTCGCAGCGCCAATTCTTGAACATTATAATGGTCCGGGACCGATAAAGGGCGGTTAAAGGAGGCCACTTCAGCACCCGAGTTGTTAATTAGCTGCACGTATCCTTTTTTGGCATACATACGGTCGGCTATGCCTTCCGGGAGCAACAACCTTCCATCCGAATAGCGCGGATTACTTTCCGTGATGCTTTTCAGCAGAGGCTCCAAGGTCTTAGGAACACCGTACAGCAATGTGTAGAGAACACCGTTTTTCTCCTGAATCCACAAATACAGTCCATAAGGAAACTCCTTTTGCCCTTGCCAGTAAGCAATCAACTCTCCCGGCGCATATTGCTTGGGAACATCGCTTGGTGTATTGTAGGATTGCTCGACCTCACCCACTTCGTTGAGGCTTTGTAGCCATCCGTGATTCTTCTTCACCTGCTCCAGCAGCTCGGGATCGAAGATCACACCATCCTCTCCAAATTGGGAAGATTCCACGAGACGCTCCAGTCCTACGGAGTAAAAATTGTTCTGCAGTTTAACATCATTCATGCGCTGCATAACCCACCATAGAGTACAAGCGGCGATCAAGAGCACGACCAAACCCGCAATGACGGAATGCAGGACAAAACGCAATGTTAATTGTCGCTTGATGTTCATGTCTACAGTGATCTCCTCTGGTTCTCCTGTACGAGCTTGTATCCCATTCCTCTTACATTCACCAGATAAACCGGATTCGATGGCTCCCGCTCAATACGCTCTCTGATTCGGTGGATATGAACCATAACCGTATTGTCATCGCAAAAAGCCTCCTCACCCCATACACTTTCGTACAGCTCTGTTTTGGTAAACAGACGGTTAGGATGCTTGCACATAAACAGCAGCAGTTGAAACACTAGCGCAGGGCAGGCAACCGTTCGCCCTTCTACCCTCAGCTCACCGGCGACTTCATCGACTTGAAATCTTCCGAAATCATAAACGTTGGCCGCCTGGCTTTTGCTGTCCTTGCCGGGATCTATCCCTGCACCGCTTGTGGCTGTTTTCTCCAAATAACGGCGTAATTGCGACCTGATTCTCGCGACCAATTCCAGCGGGTTGAACGGTTTCGTAATGTAATCATCGCCCCCAACGGCAAAGCCGGTCAGCTTGTCAAAATCGGATACGCGGGCGGACAGGAACAGAATCGGTGCATTCGTCGTTTGTCTCAGAAACGGACAGATGTCAAGCCCGCTTCGTCCCGGCAGCATCACATCCAGTACAATCAAATCATAGGTAGTAGTTGAACAAGCGGCAATCGCCTCTTCCCCGCTTCCGACGGAATCAACATGGGTATATCCTTCCTTGCGCAATACGGTCTTCATCAGCTCTATAATGGAATCCTCATCATCCACGAGCAGAATGGAAGCATCTTTCATTCTGGGTCCTCCCCCACACTTCTTGTCTTCCCCATCTTAACATGAATTCCTTCTATAGAAGTGATGACCCCAACCTTAACAAAATCTTAATTCTTCGCTGCACAAGCTGTTAAAAGTTAAGGTACTGCTAATGCTCCGTTTCATATGGCGAAAAGTTAAGCCGCTACAATAATGAAGTGAGGATGGCAAGCATCATGCAAGGAGGAACAGGAATGAACAGAATGAACAGAATGAACAGAATGAACAGAAAGCACAAGAGATATGGCAGGCGAACGATTGGGTACACCAAATTGATAGTGGGAACAGCAGCGTTAGCCGTTCTGCTCACCGCTTGTGGAGGAGAAAAAGCAGTGGAGAATAAGGGAAAAACAGGTGCAACAGGTCAGCCACAGGCAACGGCGAGTACCAACACTTCTGCAACGCAGCAGCCGGGAAACACAGCCACATCCAAGGTTCAACCCGAGGCGCTGGCACAGGAAATGTTGAAAGGTAATTTCAGCGGTATCTACCAGCGTTTCAGCGACTCTTTTAAAGAAGATGTTACGGAAAAAGAATTCAGCGAGATGTCCGCCTCCTTCATAGCAGGCGTTAAGTCCTTCACTCCCGGCTCCGTTAGCCTTCTGAATGGCGGAGATCAACGTTTCTGGAAAAGCGATGCCGGAGACAAAGGAATTACGGCCCTTTTCGATCCAAACGGGACCATCTTTCAGATGGCCATCACCCACTTGGAGACTCATCCTGATACTGACAAGATCAAAACCAAGATCGCCTATGAGTTGCCCCTGCGCGGAGACTGGTATATCTTCTGGGGAGGGAACAATGAAATGGAGAATGCCCACTACTCCTTTGCCGCTCAACGTTACGCCTATGACATTATCCGAGCAGTTAACCATTACTCCTTCAAAGGTGATCCGCTGAAGAATGAGAGCTATTATGCTTTTGGACAAAATGTGCTAGCCCCTGCCGACGGCACAGTTGTCTCCGTTGTAAATGATATCGCCGATAATGTCCCAGTTGGAGTAATGAACGAAAAGCATCCTGCAGGCAATGTGGTCGTCATTGATCACGGCGGCGAATACAGCTATTTGGCCCATCTCAAAAAAGGTTCTGCTACCGTAAAGCCCGGCGACAAGGTAAAAACAGGTGATGTCATCGGACTGCTCGGCAACTCAGGCAATTCCAGTGAGCCTCATCTGCACTTCCAAGTATCGGACGGCTCAGATCTTTACAACTCACATGCCATCAATATTCAGTGGAAAAATAATCTCGATCCAAAAAAAGGGATGACTGTCACTGTTAATCCATAGACATGGCGCCACACTTTAATCCCAAAATAAACTCATTTCTATCCATTTCCCTCTGTGTAATGATGTAATATAGTTATTCAGAGTCATTCATGAGAATGATTATCATTACTGGAGGTTATATGACGATGAGAATATTCAGAAAATCAAGAACGGCCCTGCTTGCCGGGCTCCTTCTTCTTACAATGCTTGCAACAGCTTGTCAGGGAGGCAATAACACAGCAGGAACACAAGAGGCTTCTGCAACCGCGGCGCCAACAAGCTCTGTTCAGACCGCAACACCTTCCCAGGCTCCCGCCGAGACTACCGGTGGTACCCGCCAGTATACGGATTATACCGGCAAAGAGATTACCATCCCTGTCGCGCCCAAAAATATTGTAGCGATTCAATATGCCGGTGATCTGTTAGCACTTGGCGTGAAGCCTGCTTATGTGACGGACTATGCTAAGAATACTTACGGAGCGGCCTTGGACGGGGTTAAAAGCGTGGGCAATCGTCCGGTGAGTCTTGAGAATGTGCTTGCCGCTGCGCCTGACCTAATCCTGACCGATGATACAGGCGATGCCAGCGAGGGTGAGCAGTTAGCCAAAGTTGGACCAACAATAACCCTGCCATTCTGGACGGAAGACCCTTTCCTTCATTTTAATCAGCTGGCAGAGATTTTAGGCAAACAAGCGGAAGCGCAAAGCTGGCAGGAACAGTATCACGCCAAAGTCAGCGAGGTGAAGCAAGCTATTGGACCGAAGGTAAAAGAAGGTGAAACAGCGCTGCTGCTCATCATCTCCGGCAAAGATTTGGGCATATCCGGCATCCGCAATGGCGGATATACTCTTTATCGCCAGTTAGGCTTCACGCCGACTCCAGAAATGAAGCCCCTGCTGGATAAGAACGAGAACTTCGGCTTTGAGACGATTTCGCTTGAAGTTCTGCCCAAGTATAGCCCTGACAACCTGTTCGTGGAGATGGATGACGACAGCGAGCTAACGCAGTCTACCTTTGAGCAGCTGAAAGAAAGTGGTGTCTGGAAGTCTTTAAATGCTGTAAAAAATAACAAGGTTTACACCGTCTCCAACAAATGGGGTCTCGGTGACGCTTCTTCTCTATATGCCCAGTTGGAAGAAGCACAAGCGCAAATTGTAAAATAAACACGTATTGCAATTACCGTGAAGAAATCTTTCAGCCAGATGGTTGAAGGATTTCTTTTTTTGCTTTACTATTGTGATAATTATTCTCAATTAGAAAGAAGGCTGCTGCATGAGCGCTTCCGAATCCTCTCCTTTGAAGGACCTGCTGTTTATTCAGCAGGCACTGACCTTACAGCAGCGTGATGCCAACTGGACGTCAATCAGCACCTGCCCAGACAACACTTATATGCTAATTGCCGTTACCGAGGGTACGAGTAGTCTTCAGCTCAAAGGGCAGCAACGTCGGCTTCAGTCAGGCGATTGTTATTTGTTTCTTCCGAACACGGTGGTCAGTATCAACAATGATTCTAGAGCGCAATTAAGCTATTACGAATTAACCTTTACCCCTCTTAGTGTGGAAGTTCAAGGACGAAAGTCATCTGCTCTACTTCCTTACGAAGGGAAGCTTAATGTGTCTCCGTTCTTGCAATTATTGGATTATCTCCACAAAATATCAGGACGTCAAACCAGCGGCCGTGGTTTGAACGCCCTTCGGGCCCATCTGGATTTTCAAGAACTGTTATATTTCCTGTTCAAACAGAACGACACTGTTCAGCCCGTGCCAAATTCCTTGCTAGCGGTACAAGAAACCATTGATCAACTGCTGCAGGATTACAGTGATGAGATCACAGTGGAACAGCTGGCACAGAGAGCCAATATTGGAATTTGGCAATATCGGCAATTGTTCAAGCAATTGACAGGTCTTAATCCGACCGAATATATTACACAACTCAGAATCAACCGGGCCAAGGAAATTCTGCTAGTATCCGATGCACCGCTGAGTGATGTCGCTCATAGTGTGGGCTACAAGGACGAGTACTATTTTAACCGTCGATTCAAAGAAATTGTCGGCACCTCCCCCCGCCAGTATATACGCAACTACAAGTCAAAATTGAAAACTGTTGCTTTTACCCATTTGGGCGATATCCTCTCCCTCGGTACCAAGCCACTGGCCGTGGAGAAGCATCTATTAGAATGGTTGGATAACGGCTACACTGAGGGGATTCAGGGCATTGATACCTCATCCTCTGGTCTGGACGAAATCGCCCGGCTGCAGCCGGATTTAATTCTTGTTAATGACTACACCGATCCCTGGTTTAAGGACGGTCTGGAGCAGATTGCACCCACTGTCCAATTAAATACCCGTCGCGTGGATCTCTTCGCTGGATTAAGAGATGTCGCGGAGCTTTTGGGAAGGCAGTCGGAGGCCCGTGCTTGGCTGACCCGGTACAGGCTGAAGGCTAGACAACTCAAGGAACGCACGCGGACAAGCATCCGCAGAGGGGAAAGTGCTGTCTTTTTCCATGTTGTTCATGACAATATCTATTTGTACCGACCGGAAGAATGCCCTGTGCTGTATGACGTACTGGGGCTGGAGGTGCCTATCTCGCTTCAGCAATTGATCTCAGTCTCCACCTCAAGGATGTTCATCCCGGCAGACCGCTTTGCCCGCTACGAAGCCGATCGGATCTTTATCGTCTGTGGCCATATGCCCGGAGCTCGCGAAACCTTCCAGCAGATCGTGCATAGTAAAGCGTGGCAGGCTCTGGAAGCCGTCCGCTCAGGACATGTATATTATGTCAATGAGCATTGGACACTGGACAGTACTATTGCCCTGGAATGGCAGCTGGACGGTATGCATGCCCTGCTCAACAGCAAACAGGCCGTAAATCCACGTCATTGGTGAGGTTTACGGCCTTATCTTTTTCAATGTTTATTTGCAGAACAGCTTACAGTACCCAATTCCCTTTACGGAATACAGGTTCAACTGTTCCATCCGCTAGTTCACCATCAATATCTAGCTCTGCGGAGCCGATCATGAAATCGACATGCGTCAAGCTGACATTCGCGCCTTTAGCCAGCAGCTCTTCGTTGCTAAGCTTCGTGCCCCCTTCGATATTCACCGGATAGGCGCTTCCGAGCGCAAAATGACATGAGGCGTTCTCATCAATCCCTGTATTATAGAAGATTCGGTTCAATCGAGAAATTGGAGAATCATGCTGCACCAGTGCCACTTCGCCAAGATAAGACGCACCTTCATCTGTCTCAAGCAATGATGTCAAATGCTCACGGCCTGATTCAGCTTCATAAGCCACAACTTTACCATCCTTAAAAGTAAACGAAAGTCCTTCAACCAAGCGCCCGTTCAGATTCAAAGGAAGTGTGCTAGCAACCGTACCGTTTACTCCTGTACGATGCGGCATGGAATAAATCTCTTCGGTTGGCATATTCGCAACAAAATATACGCCATGATCGTTCTCACCGCCACCTCCACGCCATAGATGCCCTTCTGGAAGCTCCACACGCAGATCCGTTCCCGGAGCGCGGTAGTGCAGGCTTTTATAACGTTTAGCATTCATTCTGTCCTGACTTTCTTTCAAATGAGCAATATGCTCTCTCCATGCTGCTACAGGATCATCGCTGCCCACACGGGTCATCTGGAATACGGCTTCCCACATTGCATTAATCCGCTCTTCTTCAGGGAGATCAGCAAATACCTTATTCGCCCATGCACGGGTTGGAGCTTTAACAAGTGACCAGCTAATCTTACTATTACGTGTATATTTAGAATAGTTCTTACGTGCAACAGCAGCCGCCTTAACAGCTCTTGATACCTTGGAAGAGTCAATTCCATTGAACAATTCCGGGTCAGGCACTTTAATATGTAAAATGGCGCCGTTCTCCTCAGCAAATTTCTCCATCATATCGGCCTGCCACTGCGGATAATAATCGAAGGAATCCTCTGAAGCTTTTTCATAACGGATACGTGTTGTAGCTTCATCCTCCCAATCCACAATTACATATTTCGCTCCTGCTTCATAGGCCTTGCCTACAATCAGGCGGGTCAGCTCTACAGTTTCCATTGGAGCATGCACCATCAGCACCTGTCCGGGCTGTATATTGACTCCAACCTTCACTACTAGCTCTGCATATTTGTTGAGCATGTGCTCAAAGTTATTCATCATTTTGTCCTCCATCTCTCTAATCTTCGAACTCTGACTGTCAAATGTTATGCTGCCTCTATCCGCTCTGAGGATATTCATCCTCATATTTCAGGAAGCTAAAACAAGCCCCTCCAAGTGAAGAACGAGTATAGCTCAACTCCCCGCTTAATCTAGCAGCGATTCCCCGGCTGATCGCCAGCCCCAGTCCGGTTACACCATTGGAGCCAGTATAGAAGCGTTGGAATACAGCCTCTTGCTCTTCGTCATTCAGACCGGGGCCGTCGTCCTCGACATGAATAGCCCAGGCTGTCCCCGTCCCACGCCCTTCAATCCGCACCTTAACCCGGCTTGACGTATGTCTGACGGCATTCTGCAGCAGATTGAGCAGAATGCGGAACAACTGCTCGCCGGGTACCATCACTTGAAGTCCTGCCCCTTCGACTTCCAGCCTGACATTTCTCTCTGCAGCAGCAGGCAGGAGGAGCTGTACCGCCTCCTCCGCTATGTCTCTAAGGTCCAGTGCTTCAGCAGGCCAATGCTCGTCGACTGCCTCCAGCCGCGAGAGCTGCAGCAGCTTGTCGACCATGTCCATGAGCCGTTGGGACTGAACGGTAATGATGTTCAGCCCCTCTTCCTGGGAGACAACCTGATCTTGAATAGCATATACAAAGCCGTGAATCGACATCAGCGGCGTCTTCAGCTCATGGGACACATTCTGCAAAAATTCAATCTGGTTGCGTTGATGCAGCCGAATGCGTCCGGACATGGAATGAAAGGTTGTGATCAGCTCGCCAATCTCAGTCCGATCTCCCTCCGGGAAATCCTGGCTCTGGGCGCGATTCGGCTCATAGCTTCTTACCGCTTCTTTCAAACGGTTCAGCGGACGAACGACCCGTGATACGGTTAGAAGTCCGATGACCAGTATACCAAAAAAGCTCGCAGCAATCGACAGCAGCGTGGTCCGCAGCAGCGGTCCATACAAGGCTCTAAGCGAGGAGAGTGGAGAATAAATGAAAATATGATAAGGCAACCCTCTGACCGCCTCCTCATTGTAGAGCACTTTTTTGCCGTGGAGTTTCGTGATTCCTTCACTCCCCCTCACCGAATCATGCAGCGTCTTCCCTTCCTGTCTGGCATCGCTGGCGTCGATAATCTTGTTATGACTGTCGAGCAGAAGATAGTCGGCATTCATCATCAGACCTCGCACGACAAAGCGAAATTCGGTGCTGCTCAGGCCATTGATATCCCCTTCGTGCAGAATTCTGGCTGCCTTCAGCGCTTGAACATGCAGTTGAGACTTCACCTGATTCACCAGAATATCATCAATCAGTCGTACAAACAGCAACACGGTGATTCCGACCGTAACCAGCATGGCAATGAACAGGGAGAGCAGCATTTTAGCCCGAATCGTTCTCATGCTACACCTTCCGCACGATGGCTTTGTAGCCAAAGCCCCATACCGTATCGATCTGCAGCATGGAATCCAGTTCACCCAGCTTTTTGCGGATACGCTTCACCAGATCGTCCACTACTCTTACATCGCCAAAAAAATCATATTTCCACACCTGTTGAATCAGATGCTCACGTTCAAAGGGACGTTCAATATGCATCGCCAGGAACATCAGCAGCTCGAATTCCCGCGAAGTCAGGCTAAGTGAGATTTTACCTACGGTTATTTTGCGTAACTCTGGCTGAATCTCTACATTACCAAATTTGTACACACTTTCACTATTCTCTTGCGCAGAAGTATCGTCTGTAGCAGCACTGCTCCCTGCACCTCCTGACTTGGCCAGACGAAGCATCGCCTTGACCCGGCCTACCAATTCGCGGGGATTGAAGGGCTTGCTTAGAAAATCACTACAACCGAGCTCCAGCCCCTGGATACGGTCATTCTCTTCACCCCGTGCCGAGATCATAATAATCGGCATTTCGGTAAAGCTGCGCAGCTCTGTTAACAGAGTCAGCCCGTTAATTCCGGGCATCATGATGTCCAGAATCAGACAGTCCGGAGTGTTAACACGGACATGCTCCACCAGATTGTGGCCACTGGAAAAGGAGGTTACCTCGTAGGTTTCTTTACGCAAATACTCGGAGAGCAACTGCAGAATGAAAAGATCGTCGTCGACGACTACTATTTTGCTCATAATACCTAGCCCCTTCACCGTTCGTTGTTCAAAAATCTGTTCTTTCAGGTTATCATAAATGACAATAGACGGGTATCCCTTTTACGGTCCCGTCTATTGCATAATACTACTCTAGTATTTATTTATAACTATGATTTCCGCTGCTGACCTTATTTCTTTTTAGGTTGAACAATCACTGGTTTCACGGCAGTGGTCTTTTTAGGCGTGCTTTTTACCGGAGCTTTAGCCACTGGTTTTTTAGCAACAGTTTTCTTGACGGCAGTTTTAGTAGTTTTAGCTTTGGCAGCAGTTTTCTTCACAGCAGTTTTGGTAGTTTTAGCTTTGGCAGCAGTTGTTTTGACAGTTGTTGCTTTGGCTTTAGCTGGAGTTGCTTTAGCTGTTTTAGCTTTTGCAGGAGTTGCTTTAGCTGCTGTAGTTTTTGCTGGAGTGGCTTTAGTTGTTGCCGCTTTGGCTGGTGCTGCTTTAGCTGGTGCGGGCTTGACAGGTGTAGATTTCACTGGTGCAGGTTTCACTGGTGTAGAGGTTTTTGGTGCAGTAGCAGTCTTGGTTGTTGCCGGTTTAACAGCGGTTGTTTGGGCCGGAGTTACTTTAGTGCTTGAGACCGGCTTGGTGGAAGTTGTTGCAGGCGCTACAGCTTTTACAGTTGGGGTAACCGGTTTAACCGGTCCTGCTGCCGCAAACGCGCTAGTCGCTCCACCCAGTACACTCACCACTGCCAACATCGAGATTGCTTTTTTTGTCCATTTGTTCATCTTGAACCACCTCTTTCTTTAAAGTATCTTCATCTTAGCAGGCGGTTACGGCATTTCTGTGGGAAAATTATGAGAAAAGTATATGAAAAAAGGCCGCAGCAATCTGCGACCTTTCTAAGCTATTTTTTATCCACTTGAAGTAAAGTCACTGTCTTTAATGTATAGGTATGATGGATGCGCTCATCTGCGATCACGTTCAGCTTCACAAGACTTGCTACTTTGGCCGGGTCTGTTCTGGACAGCAAACGCCACACCTCGGGGTCAGACAATGTCTCATAGAGCTTGGCATCATCGTATTCCTTGCGGTTCTGCACCACAAGCTTGACCTTATAACCCCCAAGCTCAGCATCACTTAAGTCCTGACTGCTACAATAAGCAATAATTTCTTCCCGAAGTTCCGCCAGTTCCTTCTCAATCTCTTTTTGTTTCTGCTTAAGTTTATAGTATTGCTGTACCTTCTTCTCCATTGCATCACGCTCCTCTCTGACATATCTATGCCGGAAGAGTCGATTAAATAAGTATGCTAAAAAACTGAATGGCAGGTGTATCATGTTTCGATCGTATTTGTTTCCTATTTCCTATGCTTTTATGACGTTTCCAATTGCAGCACTGTTCTTCACGCTGCCGTTTATGATCGTCCAATACCGCAGGCATGGCTATATTCATAAGGTGAGGGCATTAATGCTGTATCTGCTTCTGCTCTACTTAATGAACGCCTTATATCTAGTCCTTCTGCCTCTTCCGGCTTCCCGTCATAATCTGGCGCCGACCGGCAACTCCATCCAGAGTATTCCCTTCCAGTTTATTCAGGATATCATGCAAGGTTTTCGCGCGGGATCTGCGGATGCTCCGAAGTCCTACTGGTCCATATTGAGTGAACCAGCCTTTCTTCAGGTTCTGTTCAATGTTCTGCTGACGGTGCCTTTCGGCATGTTCCTGAACTATTATTTCCGTACCCGCTGGGTGGTATGTCTCATGCTGTCCTTTAGCCTGTCCCTCTTCTTCGAGGTCACGCAGATTACAGGGATCTATGGGTTCTACGACCATCCTTACCGGGTATTTGATGTTGACGATCTCATGGCCAATACGCTGGGCGGAATTCTCGGCTTCCGGGCAGCCTCTTGGATATCGGGATTGCTTCCGAGGATTGAACAACTGGATGCAGAAGCTAACCTTGTTAACAAACGGGTAACTTCGCTACGCCGCAGTCTCGCTTTTATGATGGACCTTTGTGTACTCCTTCTCATCTACTTGCTACTACGCTTCCTAAATGTCCCAGGTGCGTATTGGATTGCAACAGGTATCTACTACATTTTGCTGCCGCGGCTGACCAACGGGCGGACCTTTGGCAAATGGGTTGTACGGATTCATCTACAGGGATTAAACGGAACAAAAATCACCCTCTGGGAGCTTGTTAAGCGGTACGGGGTACTTTATTGGGGATTCTTTGGACTACAAGTACTGCTTCTTGAACCGAAGGTAGTAGATGCATTGTCTTCTTCTTGGTATCTAAGGCTACAAGGGTTGTTCATGCTAATCGATCTACTATTCTTTATTCATCTGATAATCAAGATTCTCAAGAAAGACTCCGTGTTGTTCTATGAGAGCATCAGCGGGACAAGCCATGCTATATCCTGGCCGGAGAAAATGGGGTCACCCAAAGAGGAAGTACCCCCTGTTTCCGTGAATTAAAGATTGTCCAGCGCAATGGGAATTGTTTACAATAGATGGAGTGACAGAATCCGAGCAGAGGAGAGCTTAGAATGACATCCAGCATAAATGTAAGCTTGCCAAGAAGCCAGCCTGAGGCACTTGGTATAGACTCTAAGGGTATAGAGCGTTTTCTTGCTGCTATAAGCAGCAGCGGAGTGGAACTACATAGCTTTATGCTACTCCGGCACGGCAAGGTTGCCGCCGAGGGCTGGTGGAATCCCTACAGTGCTGATCTTCCACACGCGCTGTATTCAGTCAGTAAGAGCTTCACTTCAACTGCTGTAGGTTTTGCTGTACAAGAGAAGCTTCTGACGGTAGATGATCTCATCATTTCATTCTTTCCGGAAGATCTGCCGGAGAAGATCTCACCTTATTTGGAACGGCTGGCTATCAAGCACTTACTGATGATGGCTTCCGGACATACACAAGATACTATAGAGACCATGAACCAACAGCCGGAAGGCAACTGGGTTAAAGCTTTTTTGGGAGTCCCGCTGGAGAAAGAACCAGGCACTCATTTCCTTTATAACAACGGGGCTACCTATATGGTGTCCGCCATTATCCAAAAGGTGAGCGGACAGACGGTGCTGGACTATCTGGGGCCAAGACTGTTCGCCCCACTCGGCATTATTAATCCGCATTGGGACACTTGTCCACGGGGAATCAGTGCCGGAGGATTCGGCCTCAGTCTGACTACGGAAGACATTGCTAAGCTGGGACTGCTATACCTGCAACAAGGAGTATGGAACGGCGAACGCCTTCTGGACGAAGAATGGATACAGGCAGCTACCACGAAGCAAATTGCTAATGGTGACAATCCAGATAGCGACTGGAACCAAGGTTATGGCTATCAATTCTGGCAATGTCGCCATCATGCTTACCGTGGTGACGGCTTCTTCGGCCAATTTTGCCTGGTTATGCCGGAGCAGCAAGCTGTGATAGCCATTACAGGCGCGCAAGGAGATACGCAACTCGTTCTTAACACGATATGGGATCATCTGCTTCCAGCGATGAAACCTGAAACGTTAGCTGCTAATGAGATCGAAGCCGAGCGAATTGCTGTTCAATTAAGAGAACTGGCGATTCTTCCGCCCCATGGCCTGGATTTTTCGGATAATGAGGAATTGATGAATGGGAAGATTTATAAATTTGAGGATCCACAGGGCTGGATATCATTTTCTGTAGCCTTCACCGGGAATGAAGCCGTTATTACAATGGTCCACAAGGAAAATTCATATACTATTAGAGCCGGACGCAGTGCATGGCTGGCGGGAAGAAGCAATTTGATAGAAGAAACAGATCTTAAAGTAGTCAGTTCCTTCACCTGGAAAGACGAAGATACGTTTGAATACACGATCCGGTTTATTGAAACAGCTATCCTCATCACAGTGGAAGTAAAGATGGATGGACAAACCATTGCGCTGAAGGAAAAAGTTAACGTGGTTCCTGATACAGATAATCGTGATGCCATAATCGGAAGAATATAGTTCACCACCCTCCACTCTTCTAATCATACAAACAGGGCGCTCCGCACCATTGTACATGGCTGCCGGAACGCCCTTTTTTTATAGCTCCTCAATAACCAGTGTGATCGGGCAATGATCACTGCCCAGCACATGACATTCAATCCCTGCGGATACTAGCTGTGGGGCCAGTCTGGCCGAAGCCAGGAAGTAGTCGATACGCCAGCCGACATTCCGTTCTCTCACTTTTGGCATGTAGGACCACCAGGTGTAAGCCCCCTCAAGCTCAGGATTAAAAGTTCTGAACGTATCTATGAAGCCAGTGCTTAACAGCTCCGTCATTTTGCCTCGTTCCTCATCAGTGAAACCAGAATTGCCTCTGTTAGACTTGGCATTCTTAAGATCGATATCCTCATGAGCGACATTGAGGTCACCACACACGATGACCGGCTTGATGGCGTCCAATCCCTGCAAGTAGCTGCGGAAGCGATCTTCCCACTCTAGCCGGTAATCCAGCCTGGCGAGGTCGCGCTTGGCGTTCGGAGTATATACGTTCACCAGATAAAAGCTCTCGTATTCCAGAGTAAGGATCCGCCCTTCCGCCTCTTCATCGCTTTCCAGTCCATATCTCACGTTAAGCGGCTTGACTTTACTGAATACCGCCGTCCCCGAATAGCCCTTCTTCTGCGCATAATTCCAGTATTGGTAATATTCTTCATGCTGTTCCAGCGAGATTTGCCCCGCTTGCAGCTTGGTCTCCTGGATACAGAAGATGTCGGCATCCATCTCTTCGAAGAACTCATTAAAACCTTTAGTCACACAGGCCCTCAGGCCATTCACATTCCATGATACTAGCTTCATAATCTCATTTTCTCCATCTCTTTTGTTTTGAGTTCAACCACTAATTCCAACTTTGCTCCATTATTTCTCAGTTTCATTCATAACAGATTAGATATTCATGATACAATACAATGACGAGTCAACATAATCTATGGAATACGTGAGGGATCAGAATTTCTATGAATGCACCAAAACTTTTAAGAGGCTTTAATTTTTTGTATTTTTCACTACTGGCGATGTTTATTCCCTTTCTTCCTGTCTATCTTGGTGAGCAGGGACTGGACCCGGCCCAAATCGGCTTTATCGTCGGAACCGGGGGCTTCGTCACGCTTATCGCTCAACCCTTGTGGGGGATGATCAGCGATAAAACAAAAACGATCCGCAAGGTGCTGCTGCTTCTGCTGCTGTTCTCCAGCGTTATCGGATATCTGCTATACGATTCTACCAGCTACATCCTGCTCGTCCTATTCGCTATGCTCTTATATTTCTTCCTCATGCCGATTGATCCACTGACTGAAAGCCTTAATTTCAGCATCGCTGAGGCTTCCGGGGTCAGCTACGGGTCCATTCGTACATATGGTGCGCTGGGATATGGAGTAACTGCTCTCGTTACAGGTTATGTGATGTCTTATTTAGGAGCACACAGCATGGCCTGGCTGTTCGCAGGTATTGGCGTAATCAGCTTTGCTATAAGCTGGATTATGCCTGATGCGCCAGTCGCAAGCAAGCCGGTCACTCTAGGCAGTCTCAAACAATTCCTAAGCAACAAAGAGACCTTATTATTCCTGGTGCTGGTCTTCATCTGCTCCGTTCCCGCCCGGATGAATGATATTTTCCTCGGGGTCTATATCAAAGAACTGGGAGGTAGTCCGGAACTAGTTGGACAGGCATGGTTTTTAGCGGCATCCAGTGAGATTGCGGTGTTCGCCCTCAGCTTCTGGTGGCTGCGCAAAGGGAAAGAACTGATTATTATCACCCTTGCGGCTGCTTTTTATTGTGTTCGCTTTTTCCTCTCGGCATGGATTACCGATCCCCACTGGCTTGTCTATCTGCAAATTATGCAACTCCTGACATTCCCGGTTTTCTACTCTGCTGCGATTCAATATCTGTACCGAATTGTGCCGGTGGAATGGCGGGCTACAGGTCAGACCGTACTTGCCCTGCTGTTCTTCGGAGTCTCGGGTATTCTCGCCTCTTATGCAGGCGGAGCAATGTACAAAACCTTTGGCGGTCAGACGCTTTACTTGACAATTTCCCTCATGTCCTTCCTGGGGATGATCGTTGGGTTCCTGCTGTACCGGGTGTATGGAAAACGACCTCTCCGGAGTGAAGATGTTGCTTAGCTGAAATCGGGATACATACTCTTAACGCTATTAAAATGTGCTTACCTCCTAAGTCATATAAGAAAGCATTGATAGATTTCCAGCATATCATATTCTATCAAAGCGAAAAGGAGGTTAATACAATAGCTACTGTACAGAACAATTCTGCTTTTCCTGTAGAACTTGTTCTTACCCGTGTTAACGCGCCAGTGATCACTTACACAATTCCCGCTTTCAACAGTCTCACACTTTCCGTGAACAGACTGCTTGTTGCTGGACTGCTAAGCACAGCGGCCGGAGCCGTATCCGGCACAATTGAAATCGCCACGACCGATTTCTAAAGCTTTACCGAGTATCCGCCCATACTCACCCCTTGATTTTCCCCTTCCTTGGCATCACTGACCGCACTCTGGTTGGTGATGCTTTTAAATATGAGGTCCTGATCATTGGATTATCGGGGCTTCTCCCCTCTAGCTCAACTCGTGCTGCTCCAGTAACTGCTTCAGCTTCGCTTCTGTATTGGAATCACCTGCTGGCGTATAAATGCTACATCTTAGATCCGTAGTGCCGTGAACCTGTAGGGAAGTGAGATGAAAAAGCATTTTCCCGGCCTTGGCATGCCTGAATTCTAGCACCACATCCGGGGCCGTGCTGACACGACTCTGCTCCCAAAGCTCGTTAAAATCAGGATGCGTCTCTCTCATCTCCGCAATAAAATCATCATACCATTGGTCCTCAACGTACTGACCGTAATAGGCACGGAAAATGGACAGGTACCCGCTCACGAACTGCTCCCAATTCACTGCGAGACGCTGGAACTCCTTGCGCACAAACAACAATCGGATCATATTCCTCTCTTCAGCAGGCAGCTTGGAAAAATTGAGAAATACATGCGCCGCGGCCTCATTCCAGCCGACAATCCCGCAGCGGCGATCCGAAATAATCGTCGGGCAATACTTCAGCTCCTGCAGAATCTTCTGCAAGGACGGGCTGATGACCGAAGTCTCCTCCTGTGGAAGCACCGGGCTTCCGGCTCCCGTCTCCAAAGCCAGCGCAAACAGATACTTTCGTTCATCCTTGGTCATTTGTAGCGCTGTCGCTATACAATCCAGTACGGACGAAGAGACCTTAATATCCCTCCCCTGCTCCAGCCAGGTATACCAGGTACTGCTGACGCCTGCCAGTTGGGCAACCTCTTCTCTTCGCAGGCCCGGTGTCCGACGTCTTGTTCCCTCAGGCAGTCCCACGGAAGACGGCGAAATGGCCGCACGGCGCGCTTTTAGAAAATCGGACAGAGCCTGAAGCCTCGTCTGATTGGACATACTGTTAATCCCCCCTTAACTCTGAATTTATTATATCACTGATTATACTAGGATAAACTACAACTTGTAATAGGATATCGAAAATGAAAAAATAAACCTACACTTTATCTGGGAGGTTGCATTATGGAACGCGTAGTTATAACAGGTATGGGATTAATCTCGCCGTTAGGAAATACGGTGGAGCAATTCTGGAATGGTTTGGTTCAGGGGCAATCTGGCATTACGCAGATTACTTCTTTTGATACATCGGCCTTTAAAAGCAAAATCGCGGGGGTGGTACATGACTTCGATGCAGAGTCCAGATTCGGGCGCAAGGAGGCCCGGCGGATGGACCGCTTCACGCAGTTTGCTCTGGCTGCCGCAGAGGATGCCTGGAAGCATTCCGGCCTTAATCTTGACGAGATAGATCGCGAACGTCTAGGCGTGTATGTCGGCTCCGGGGTGGGAGGCATCCAGACCCTGATGGAGCAGGAAGCTATACTGAAGTCACGCGGCCCGCAAAAAGTCAGCCCGACGCTGATCCCTATGCTGATCTCCAATATGGCGGCAGCGACGATCAGCATCAAGCTCGGGGCGCTGGGACCTACATTATCTCCGGTCACAGCTTGCTCCATCGGCAATACCGCGATCGGAGAAGCGTTCCGCCTGATCCGTTACGGCGGTGCCGATGTCATAATTTCCGGGGGCTCCGAGGCCGCTATTACAGAAATCGCGCTGGCCAGCTTCGGCAATGCCACTTCGCTGTCCACGCGTAATGACGAACCGGCTAAAGCCAGCCGTCCCTTTGACGGCAGTCGGGACGGCTTCGTCATCGGTGAAGGCGGGGCGATTGTCATCCTGGAATCTCTCTCGCACGCCCTGCGCAGAAATGCCGTCATCTACGGCGAAGTCATTGGCTATGGCGCCAGCTCAGATGCCTATCATATGGTCGCGACTCATCCCGAAGGCATCGGCGCCTATCAGGCGATGAAGCTGGCCCTAGCCGAAGCAGGGGTTCAGCCGGAGGATGTGGACGTGATTAGCGCGCATGCCACCAGCACCCTTGTTGGCGATCGCTCCGAAACTATGGCCATTAAGAAGCTGTTTGGCGAAGCCGCTTACCGCATTCCGGTCACGGCGAACAAATCCATGACCGGACATGCTCTAGGTGCCGCAGGTGGCCTGGAAGCCATCGCCCTGATCAAAAGCCTTCAGGATGGAATCATCCCTCCTACCATCAACCAGGAAACCCCTGATGAAATCTGCGATTTGGACTATGTGCCCAATACAGCGCGCAAAGCGGATCTCAATATCGGGATCTCGAACTCCTTCGGATTTGGCGGCCATAATGCTGTCATCGTGGTTCGTAAATACGAAGAGTAACTGGCAAGACGCACTTTGAGCACCACATCTAAAAACCCCCCAGTATCGCGTACTTGCGATACTGGGGGGTTTTGCGGTTGTTGTCCTACTCGTATACTGTTGTAAAGGCTTGCTCTACTTGAGGCAAAATTTGATCCCACTCCGCATCCGGAAGTTTGCTGACCGTTACGAAATCGCGAATGCCGAAGATGTTATCGACACCTTCAATCGCCAGCAGCGCTTGTGCCAAAGGATGCTCTGTGACATCTCCGCTTTTTAGGGATGTGCTTGAGGGTCCCTCAAAGATAGTTTGGTTAGTGTTGATTTTGACCGAATTGGGATTAGGGGTGTTCTGAACATTGATTTGAATAGACATGGTACCACTCTCCTTCACAAGCCATTGTAGCACGGCTGTCCTGAATTGCCCAATCTGTGCGCTTTTTCGAAGGAGTCTACATGTTGCGTATGTGGAGATTATGTACATCTATCTCCTTACCAGCATAAAGCGGATTGCTGCAGGCCAGAAGAACTTCCACTTTATAGTCAACTGCATTTACAAAACGAATACACTGCGCACCCAAACGAATGATTATTGTGCCGTCCCTCTGCTCACAGTCATCGAATAACGCGAATATGATCCGGGTGTCGTCTTCCGTTAGTTCACCGTGAATGTTCACCTCTGAAATGCCTGTAATCCCTTGATCCTGACTGTTCGGCACCATATATTGTTCCATGAACTTGCGAGATTTCTCATCATTCATCTGCTGGAGAAAGAATTGAAAAGGCACGCCTGTAAATCCAGGCAGGTATGCATTACGCCAAGGCATCGTCCTGGTCAAAAGATTGAAGAACCAGCGGAACCTAAGTGGCTCCGGCGGGGTTACATCGACGCTTAAGCTACGCAGTTTGTGATAAGTGTCTTCTATGTTCTCGACTTCCAAGGCAAAGCCAATCAGACCTCTATGCCCAGCAAGATATTTTGTAGTCCATTCCTGAACCCATCCCCCGCCGTCTTTAGCTTTAATTCTGACGAACTCGAAGTATTCCTGCCCAATCCATAGATTGGATACTTTAAACCCTTTTGTCCCCTTGCCCCATTTGGGCATATAAGGCAATCCTATGGACTCGATATCGGCTATTCTCTCTTTGTCTTCTTGTATGTAAGCGTCCACATTCACGACCAAGTGATTAATCTTCAAAGAATCACCTCACCTAGAATGATTTCAATTGGTAAAATATTTTAAATAAAGTGTATCACAGGCTGCCGCTATTGAGAACACGAGGGCTACGGCTAACTGTATCCTGAAATGTACAGCATTTTTCCTGGAACGCACAAAATTTTATTCTGGAAAACATAAAAACCGGGCCGCTGCAGCGACCCGGTTACTATATAAGCCCCTTGCAGGACTTAAGCATTGCAATTAAAGTTAACTTGTACATCTATTGTTACAGAACTACGCCTTCAACCAGCACAGGCTCTGCATACGTGTTCTTCAGAACACGTTGTCTCTTCTTCACCACATCAGGCGGTTCTACCGCAGGTGCCATCGGGTGCAGCAGCCAGGACTTCACGAAATGCGTATCTGATACTTTGTAAAGTGGCGGTTCTTTCTCCAGATCAATCTGCATAGCATACGAGCTGCGCAGGGCAAAAGCATCGCCCTTAGGCGGCTTGATCAGATCGGGAGGTGTTCCCGGAATCGCAGTAAGCAGGGAGCCTTTGCTCTCCAGACTTGGCATCGAAGCCAGCAGACCCCAAGTGTACGGATGTCTCGGATCATAGAAAATCTCTTCCGCAGTACCTGTCTCAACAATTTGTCCAGCATACATTACGGCAACCCGGTCAGCCATTCTCGCAACGACCCCTAGATCGTGGGTGATAAAGATAATCGCTGTACCGATCTTCTTCTGCAAATCCTTCATCAAATCCAGAATTTGCGCCTGGATAGTTACGTCGAGCGCAGTCGTTGGCTCGTCCGCAATCAGCAATTTAGGGTTAGCAGCCAGTGCCATCGCGATAACGACACGCTGACGCATCCCGCCGCTGAATTCATGCGGATACTGCTGGAACCGTTTCTCTGGGGAAGGAATTCCCACAAGTGAGAGCAGCTCAATTGCACGTTTGTTTGCGGCTTCTTTGGTGATAGTCTCGTGCTTGAACAGCACCTCTGTAATCTGCTTACCCACCTTCATCATTGGGTTAAGCGAGGTCATAGGGTCTTGGAAGATCATACCGATCTCTTTACCACGAACCTTCTGCATTTGCTTCTGGGTCTTACTGATAATGTCCTGTCCCTCGAACAGGATCTGTCCGCGCTTATAAATACCCTGCGGTTCAGGTATGAGCTTCATTACAGCTTGTGAAGTTACACTCTTACCGGAACCGGATTCACCAACAATCGCAAGTGTCTCACCTTTATCTACATGGAAGCTAACACCCCGGATGGCCTGTACTTCTCCACCACGTGTGTTGAACGAAATCGCTAAGTCTTTTACCTCTAATAGGCGCTCCATCTTATCACGTCACCCTCTCAATTTCCCGAAAATTATGATAAAAAATCTCATTCCACGATGAGCAATAAGTATAATTTTATCTAGTTTCATAGCCCTACGTCAAGCGTTTTCTGAAATTAACAGGTGTTCAATTTTTTATTCAGCTTCTCCTTTGGAGAAGTCCTTGTTAAGATAAGAACACGCTATATCAATAGCCATTCCCCAATTCTACCATTGAAATGAGGTAACGTCATTATGATGATCAAACCGAGAACGCGCGGCTTTATTTGCACAACAGCCCATCCCGAAGGCTGTGCCGCCCAGGTGGCTGAGCAAGTGGAATATATCACCTCACAGCCGCCGATCAACGGCCCGAAAAAAGTCCTTGTGATTGGAGCCTCAGCCGGATACGGTCTTGCTTCACGCATTGCTGCAGCCTTCGGGTCGGGGGCTGCCACCATTGGCGTCTACCGCCCCAGCACAGCCAGCGACACCCGTACGGCTTCAGCAGGCTGGTACAACTCCGCTGCTTTTGAACAGCTTGCGGCAGAGGCCGGTCTGCAATCCTACAGCATTACTGGTGATGCTTTTACCGACGAGACAAAGTCTCGAACTATTGAACTGATCCGCAGCGAGCTGGGCCAAGTCGATCTCGTTGTCTACAGTGTAGCCACTTCGCGGCGGACTGATCCAGCCACTGGCATCACTCATACATCCGTACTGAAGCCGGTTGGGCATCCATATACTAACAAAACCGTAAATTTTCATAATGGAGAAGTCGGGCTCGTCACCCTTGACCCCGCTACTGAAGAAGAATTGGACGCCACTGTAGCGGTAATGGGTGGAGACGATTGGAAACTGTGGATCACTGCCCTTAATGAAGCCGGCGTACTCGCTGCCGATGCCACCACTGTGTCCTTTTCTTACATTGGACCCGAGCTGACCCGTGCCATCTACCGCGATGGTTCCATCGGGAGAGCCAAGGATCACCTTGAGGCAACAGCCAAAGAAATAAATGCCCAGCTGGCACCACAGGGCGGAAAAGCCTACGTAGCCGTTACGAAAGGATTGGTCACGCAATCCAGCTCCGCTCTTCCTGTCGTCCCGCTGTACATCTCTCTACTATACAAAGTCATGAAAGAGCAAGGGCTTCACGAAGGCTGCATACAGCAAGCCTACCGCCTGCTCTCAGACCGCCTGTATGCTCCGGAAGGTACACCGGTGGATACGGAAGGCCGGATTCGCTTGGACGACCTGGAGATGCTTCCTGCGGTACAGGAGACAATAACCAAGCTATGGAACGAGATTACAACAGAGAATATCTACGAGCTGTCAGACCTTCAGGGATACCGGCGTGAATTCTTCCAACTATTCGGTTTCGAGACAGCGGGCATAGATTATGAAGCTGAATCCAATCCTATTGTCAGTGTTCCCAATGTTCGCTGATCTCTTGACAAGTGTATTATAAAAAAATATCAAACAAGGCCGGAATCCTCTTCTCAGAGGGCTCCGGCTTATTTAATGTAACTAGGCAGTACAATGCACCCTAGACCACTGAACCCGCCTCTTCTTCACCACAGAATAGTCCCCAGCCCTGAACAAAATTATGATGCGTCCATTCAACATGGCCTTGATTCTCATATTTCCGTGAATAGCATTCGATGACCATAATGAGATCAAAGTAGAGATCATAGAGCTTTTTACGTATCCGCTGGTTTGGACTATCCGTTGTCATCCCATACCCTTGATAAAAGGCGGGAGAACCCTCTTGACGTCTGAAATAGTACTCCATCAGTTCATCACCCCACAGCGCCCGCTCCCAGTCGATAATCGCTGTAATGCTCCCGTCTTTTACGAAGACGTTGCCGTTCCACAGATCCCAGTGCACCAGTCTGGGCTGAGTTACTTCATCGAGAGTCGGGAGCTGTGTATTTATTCTCTCCCTAATCTCTGCATAAGAGACCGGCAGTTGCACTCCTAGTCGCTCGCTATCTTGTAGCAGATTGTCCATCATCATTTCAAAAGTTGCACGCCATGTGGCTGTCAGACTGCTCTTCTCCTGATGGAAATAGCCAAAGTGTTCCCCTGTGACCTCGTTAATACACCTGTTATACCGCCCAATCTGGGACTCTATCGCTTCCCTCTCTTGCGGAGTGAGACCTTCCTTGATTTCGTTGTACGGCTGACCCTCAATCTTCTCCATAAAAAAGTAAGGATAAGGGATAAGCTTCAGGCTCAGGTCATAGCTGAACACCTCCGGCACCGGTACAAGTCCAGTGGCGCGGATCAGACGCAGTGCTTCAACTTCGGTGCGCATAATATCTTTTTCACAGCTTAACGTCTCCACTTCCGCCGCAGGCGCGACCTTCAGAATAACGGACCTGCCGTCGTTTAATTCCAGATCATACCCTGTATTGAACATGCCTGCGGTCAGCTCTGTTTGCCGCATTATGACTGTCGCCGCACCAAATGCTGATTTGACGAGCAGATTCAATTGCTCATCATTTAACTTAGCCTTGATTACGCTCTCCATGAAATAACCACCCTTATTATCGACTTAAAACCAAAATCAGCGGTCGACGCTTCATTGGGCCGCTACGGATTCAGAGGGCTCTTCCGATCCCTCGGTCACAGCAGAAAGCCGCCAGCAGCTGGCGGCTTTCTGAGGGGAACTTTCTCCGTTCTATGTTCTACTGCTCTTGATGATTAGACCCACCACATATCGGCCAATGGTTCCTCGATCAGAACTTGACGAAGGTTATCAACGGCTTTGGAGAAGCCTTCTTCTACCGACATCAGTCCGTCTTCGTGTTCAATACTCACTACATAATCGTAGCCTACAAGACGCAGGGCACTGATGATATCCGCCCAGGTCTTCACATCATGACCGAAGCCAACGGAACGGAACTGCCAAGCACGGTCAAGCATATTGGTGTACGGCTGCATGTCAGTCAGCCCGTGCATGTTCACGTTCACCGGATCAATGACGGTATCCTTGGCGTGGAAGTGATGAATCGCGCCTTGACGACCAAGAATGTGAATCGCTTGTACAGGATCAATACCCTGCCACCACATATGGCTCGGGTCCAGGTTGGCTCCGATAACCTCGCCCGCCGCTTCTCTGAGACGAAGCAGTGTAGCCGGAGTATGTACGGAGAATCCGCCGTGCAGCTCCAGACCGATCTTCACATCATGCTGAGCGGCAAAAGCGCCCGTTTCTTTCCAGTAAGGAATTACTTTGTTCTCCCACTGCCAGGTCAGAATTTCCTGATAGTCATTCGGCCATGGGGCTACTGGCCAGTTCGGATATTTCGCATCCTCGTGGTCTCCAGGACAACCGGAGAAGGTGTTGACTACCGGAACGCCCAGCTTTTGAGCGAGCTTCACAGAGTTCACGAAGTCCTCGTGATCCTTGCGGGCCAGTTCCTTTTGCGGGTGCAACGGGTTGCCGTGACAGCTCAGAGCACTGATCGTCAATCCGCGTGACTCTACCGCGTGTTTGAATTCCTTCAACGCTGTCTCGTTCTCAAGCAGCAGGGCCGGATCGCAGTGGCTTTTACCCGGGTTACCACCGGTACCAATTTCCACAGCCTTTAATCCTTTGGATGCTACATAATCCAATGCGTCTTCCAGCTTGCGTCCGCCGAAGAGAACCATAAATACGCCAAGTTTCATAGTATGTGCCACCTCTCTATTTTAGGAGAATTATTCAGTTCGAATCCAAGATTTAGCTTAGAACTAACGTCTCATAGGTATCAAAATCCGTCACCGCTTGCTTGCTCCGGCTGGATTCAAAAATCGCCTCGATCAGCTTCAACACACGCAGTGCTTCTGTATTCTTGACAATAGGCTCTGCGGTTCCTTCAATGACATCTGCAAAGTTATCGTAGAAGCCAGAGGACATCTTGTACGGTGCTGGCAATGCTTCTGTTAGGGTCGCACCCTCAGAAGGAGGCGCCATCGTCTTGGTCAGTCCTACCCCTGCCTGAATCGGCTTCGGTTCAACCTTGACGGACTCATGGTTTCTGGTCACGACTCTTCCAGACAGCGACCAATCCTCGATGATAGCCGTTCCTTCAATCCCTTTGACATACCATCTTGGCAGTTGGATAAAGTTCGTCGTTCCCACTTCTACCGTTGCAATTACGCCATTCTCGAATTGCAGATACGCTTCAAAGCCATCATCCACCTCGTCGCCGAGGATAAAGCTCAAGCGGCTGGATACACTGGTGATTTTACTGTCGATGAGAAAGAGCAGCTGGTCCAGCAAATGTACGCCCCAGTCCAGCAGCATTCCGCCGCCGTGAGCCTCCAGATGACGCCAGTCGCCCGGAATACCGTTGGCTCCATGAACACGGGATTCGATCTGGAACAGATCACCGATTGTACCCTTGGCATGCATTTCTTTGATCACCAGGAAGTCTTCATCCCAGCGTCTGTTCTGATTCACCATTAGCACACGGCCGGTTTCCTTGGAAACCGACATCATTTCCTCAAATTCCTGACTGTTCATCGCCACCGGCTTCTCGCAAATGACGTGCTTGCCTGCCCGTAATGCAGAGATAGCAATGTCTTTGTGCACGTCGTTAGGTGTAGCAATCAGGATCACCTCAACCGTCGGATCGGCCAGCACCTGATCAAAGCTTGCATAAGACGTATAGCCTGCTTCAACGGAGGCTTTGCGACGATCTTCCAGTAGATCGAAGGTTCCTGTAACTTCCAGACGGCTGTTGTCCTTAATCAATTTGCTGTGATAACTGCCCATGCCTCCGAAGCCTACAATAACCAGAGAATGTTTGTTTGCGCTCATCGTTTCCACACCTGCTTTTATTTAAAGTAATTTAGCTTTGGTATTGAATTAATTATCGGATGTTCCGTCAAAATACACCGCACGCCCAGTACGTGCCGACTCATAAACAGCCTCCAGAATTTGCGTTACCACAAATGCCTGCTCTGGTTTCACTACAGGTTCTTTATCTTCTCTGATCGCTTCCAGCCACAAACGCGCTTCACGATCGGATGCATCCTCTTGTCCGCCACTATAGAAAGCTACTCCGCCGGAAGACAAGTCTACTTTGGTCTCGTACAGACGTCCGCCGCGGTCACCATTAATACGCAGACCATTGGTCATATCCGCGCCAGCTTCCGTACCTGCGAGCAAAGTCTTAGCCTCTCCGTACTCGGCAACGTTAAGTGCCCAGCTGGATTCCAGCACAATCGTTGCACCGTTCTCCATCGTAATGAAACCAAAGGCAGAGTCTTCAACCTTGAATTCTTCAGGGTCCCACTCGCCAAAAGCATTACCAGCATTCTTCCGATCGCCCAGCTTATGGAAGGTCGAGCCAACTACGCTGCGCGGTTTGTAGTTATCCATCATCCACAGCGTAAGGTCGAGCGCATGGGTACCGATGTCAATAAGAGGTCCGCCGCCTTGCTTCTCTTCATCAAGGAATACACCCCAGGTTGGAACTGCACGACGACGCAACGCGATTGCTTTGGCGAAATAGATATCGCCCAGTTCACCGTTCTCACACATCGCCTTCAAATATTCGCTATCGGAACGGTAACGGTTCTGGTAAGCAATAGACAGCTTCTTGCCTGTACGTTTGGCTGCATCCAGCATTTCTTGCGCTTGGGCAGTAGTCTTCGCCATCGGCTTCTCACACATAACATGGTTGCCTGCTTCCAATGCAGCTACCGTAATTTCGGAGTGGCTATCGTTCGGTGTACATACATGGACAACATCGAACCCCCCGTCCTTCAGCATTTCACGGAAATCGGTATAGACAGCAGCGCCTTCGACACCGTACTTCGTAGCCGCTTCCTGAGCACGCTCTTCAATAATATCGCAGAAAGCTACCATCTCAGCGTCAGCCTGACGCGACAAGCTCGGCATATGTTTACCGTTCGAGATTCCTCCGCACCCGATAATTGCAATTTTCAACTTGTTAGACATTTATATTTCCCCCTTGATTTGCGTATGCCTTTACCCAGTTCAAACTATCTGTAACGCTTTCAAACGCTGGACGGCTGCAGTAATCCTGTTCTACAACAGCCCACTCCACGCCTGCTTGCTCTGCTGCTTTCAGGATCGCAGTCAGGTTCACTTCGCCCTCGCCCAGTACAACCGTTTCCGGTGAACCGTCTTCGCGTTTCTTCACATCCTTGAGATGGATGATCGGCAGGCGACCTGCATATTTGTGGATGTACTCTACCGGATCGTAGCCGGCAAAATGTACCCAGCAGGTATCAAGTTCAGCGTGAAGCAGATCTGCTGGAACTTCATCAAACAGATAATCCCAAGCCGTACGGCCTTCTACTTGCTCGGTAAATTCAAAATCATGGTTATGATAGGAAAGAACAGCACCCTGTTCTTTGCATTGTTCACCGATCACTCGCAGATTAACCGCAACATCCTTCCAATTCCGCTCTTCTTCATTAAGGTACGGAATAATGAGGTTTGGATTGCCGATGTGCAGATTGAATGCTACTTCCTGCTTCGCATCCTTAATCATGGCATTGTATGGGCTATGTGCCCCTAAGGCAACGAGTCCGGTCTCATCCAGCAGTTGCTTCACTTGTTCAGGCGTACGTCCAAAATAATTGAAGAACTCCACACCACGGTAGCCCAGGGCTGCCACTTTACGAACGGTTCCTTCGAAATCCTTCTCCAGTTCTTCTCTCAGCGTGTATAGCTGAAGACCAATCTTCAACATAGTCTGATCACTCCAATTGGGTTAGGGTTAACTTCTACTGCGTTCTTCATTCAGGTACACCAAATTATGGATAGTATCTAAATTTACGACATGAACAATAGGGTCATGTATAGTATGAAGACATTATTACCATATTTTTGAACTAAAAAATATAAAATGCCCTTTTTCAACCTACAGCGCCCTATTTCAGCCTTATCTGTTCAATTTCTTTCTCTTGAACCTAGCTATATGGTAATATGAGAGCGTTTATAATAAAATGAATAATATGATTCCAACATGAACAATTTGGTTATCTTTTAAAAAAATATTTGGAGGACTAATGATACAAGCAGCTGATTGTCACGTACTATCCGCGGGATTTTCTTTTCACCGCAAGCCGTTCCGGATGTCGTTAAGCCAGGGCATTCAGTATTACCTCATTCGTCTCCAGAGCGAAGGCCGGTGCCGGGCTTTGATCGACGGAGTAATCTCTCCGGTGGAGCCGGGCGATATTATGCTGTTCACGCCTACCGCCCCTTATAATCTCATCATCGACGAAGAGGAATTCCCTTCAGGCAGACCACGTATTGAAAGTGGGGACTATCACATTTATTGCGGAGGGAGTTGGATTGAAGAGTGGTGGTATAGCAGAAAACGTCCGGACAAGGTCAGTGTACCGCTCAGCGACAACTTCCTCGGGCTATTCCGTCAGCTCGTGCTGGAGCAGCGCCGCCAATCGGATTTTTCACCGGAAATCTCATCTTGCTATCTGCAAATCGTATGTATGGAAATCGACAGACTGACGACCGAGCAGCCAACCGTTAGCCCCAAAGGGTTCCTAGCCTACCGTATGAAGCAATATATAGAAGAACACGCCGCCTTGCCGTTCAAGCTGGAGGATGTGGCTAGTCATGTCGATATCTCTGTCTCCCGGGCCGTTCATCTGTTCAAGGAAGCCTTCGGGACGAGTATCGTCAAGTATCTGAACGACGTCAGACTGGAAATGGCGCGGGAGCGCATTACATTCAGTCCAATGCCACTAGAGCATGTGGCGGAGACCTGTGGCTTTGCCAACTATACTTATTTTCACCGGATTTTCCGAAGCCGATTCGGCATGTCGCCAAAAGAGTACCGGGCCCACAGTAGATCCCAGATTTAAGCTGCGGCTACGGCGTATTGGCAGGTTCTTATCATAGTATTGCCCAACAAAAAAGGAGCGCCATCATGGAAGATCCGCTCCTTGTGTTTTATTTTGTTCAATTGCTGTCGTTTGGTCGGGGTCACCCGCACATGCTGTGAGATTGCGCTGTAATCTTCATTGGTTCTGCGTTGACTGACATTGCTCCAGGTTCCCGAGCGCTCTGCTTTCAGAAGTGTTTTTTTCGTTTTTGTACGTGCCATGTGGCGTCACTCTCCTGTTCTATTTTGACCATGGTGTGTATGCTTGTTGCTCTTCTTTATTGTAGCACAGAAAACATATCATAACAGCAGACAGGAGGAATGAAGCCCCGGTAAAATATTCTTTAATCTGTTCTGTGCTTGATTTCACCAGGCTCGAGTTTTCGAATGGACAGCAGATTGCATAGCAGAACTACTGGATCATCCACGAATTTCTGTACGGTGTAGCTGATGACCACTGCATCTCCGGTCTCCAGCGAGCTGATTGCCGGCTGCAGACCTTGCTTGAACTGCAAGGCTATCGGTTCACCGTATACCGAAACTTCGACCGTATGACCGTCTGCCTGACCCTCATAGGTGGCATGAACAGTCTTTTTAATCAAAGGCGTTCTCTCTCTCGTTACGATCTTTTTCTGACTCTGCTCAAATGTGCCACCCTTAACGGGATGGGCAAAGGCGGCTTGACCGAACAGGGACAAAAGCAGGATAGATATTATCAACGGGAATGCAAATTCCTTGATATTCTTTGGTTTCATAGCTGCACCTCTTCTGTATGGCGTATTGTAGCTTGGTCGAACAGGAATTCCAGTGCACTGTATCTTTCATATAACCGAAATAGCCATTTTTCAAACGAAGGGACAAGCTTTCTGGGGTCTAGGGCATAGTATATTATAGTATTCAGGCTTGGCTTTTATACCAAAATCGCTTACTTTCATAGCAACTATCAACACCAGCAGGAATTCGGTATACTTGGGATATAGTGTAAGCAGTATTAATCCATAGAATCGGAGGAACAAAGGATGAAATACGAGGTTTTGCATGAAGGTGCATTCGCTATGCTGAAGGTGGATCTCGATCCGGGTGAAAGTGTCAAAGCTGAAATGGGCGCAATGGTGGCGATGTCACCAAACGTAGAGCTGCGGGGGACTGTGGACGGCGGACTTATGAAAGGGCTTGGGCGAATGCTGAGCGGAGAAAAGTTCTTCTTTCAGGAGCTGACAGCCACGCGAGGACATAGTGAAGTGCTGCTATCACCGAGGTCAATCGGAAATGTGCAGGCCATTGAGCTAGACGGTTCATACCGGCTACTCGTGCAAAAGGACGGATTCCTTGCCGGAACACAAGGTATTCAAGTAAGCACCAAAATGCAAAATTTGGCCGAGGCCTCTTTTCTGGCGAAGGTTTTTTCATTGTCGAAATCAGCGGCAGAGGCACCGTCTTCCTCTCTTCCTTCGGCGCCATTCATCCCATCCATCTAGGACCTGGCGAAGAAACGATCATCGACAACGGGCATCTGGTGGCTTGGCCGGATTATATGGATTACAAAATTGAAAAAGCCTCCTCCGGCTGGCTCAGCAGCATCACCAGCGGAGAGGCGCTCGTCTGCCGCTTCCGCGGCGAAGGCGTGATTTACGTACAGAGCCGGAACCCTGGCAGCTTTGGAAATTGGATCAAGTCGTTTGTACCTAACCGAAGTTAACGCTCTGATATTTGGGGCCTTGAACCGTTTGCTCCTCCACCTCGGTGGCACAGCCTTTCGAGATGAGCTGCTGTGCAAATAAAGCCGCCGTACGCAGGTCGCGCAGCACGGTGGAGTTGGACTGATCAGAGCCGGATACAGGTCCTCCTCACACCCTTTGGGGGCTTGGCTCTGATTTAACAGGAAAATGTACCGTTAATTCTCCCCTTTCAACGGTTTTGCTCGAAATAAAGGGAATTTCTCAGACTGTCGAGAAACACCATTCTCTACGATTGTTGATGCGAAATAGCCTTATAAATCAGGCTCAGCGTCATCATCAATGCATGTCAAAACCACTGCTTCAGAAGGTTGAAGACGTATGCATGGGGGCTAACGGACCCCAGCGCCGTTATTTACACATCAAGCAGCTTCTGGAACATGTAACGGACTCAGGTGCCGCTATTTCCTCCCAAACCGTGGATTTCACACCCGATTTCTGCTAATAGCGTCTCTGGAGTCCGTTATTTTCTGGAACGATCAGTTGTTAGGAAATAACGGATCTGAGGTCCGTTACCAGAGGGAACAAGAAGCAAGTCCGGATTTCGAGATCAGTTCATTAATCAAGGGTATCGATTTTCTCAAAACAACTACTTTCTCAACAGTCTGAGAATTTCCAGTTGTTTAAGCGCTGCATTACATCCACTTTCACTTTACCGGATCTGCACGTCTGAAGGTTGAGTGGATTTGCATTGGGATTGGGATTTGCATTGGGATTGGGATTTGCATTGGGATTTGCATTGGGATTTGCATTGGGATTTGGATTTGGATTTGTTTGCTTAGACTATCAGGCTATCCAGATGATATGCAACCAGCCGGGTCATCTCCTCCGGAGTTAATTCTTCGGGATGAAGAATATGTTGAAGTACTAAGCCCTCTATCATCGCATGTAGTCTTTTGCTCTCTAGGCCAAGGTCCACACCCTTCTTCAACAAATTACGATCAGCGAGATAATGGATGAGTCCCCGAAAATATTCATATAACTCATTATGTATCTTCAGTTTTAGTCCCTGAGCAGATACCGCTACCGCCCCGCCGACAAAAGCAAGCCAAACCTCGACTTCCGCACGCCTCTCTTCTTCCAGCGGCAGCAGTTCACCAATCAGCAGCTCAGCAGCACTACGGGGATTATCTGAAAATGTTATCCTTCGAATACGCTCACCGGCCCGCTCCAACACCAGCTTCATGGAAAATGACAGTAGCTCGTCCTGGGTAACAAAATAATGCCGCAACGACCCTAACGACATTCCGGACTCCTTGGCAACATTCCGCACAGACACGGCTTTCAGGCCTTCCCAGCGTATAATTCGCCAGGCCGCTTCTGCAAATAACTTTCGACGATCATCATGATTTACTATTTTGGGCATGTTCCGAGTATAGCACAGCTGTATTAAATAATGGACCTTCGCATATAGTCTCCCCGCTATGTATATCGGGACTTCCATCGCCTTCGGACACGGGATGATTGCCTGAGCAGACACCCGATTCGCCTACCGTTTGAATAAACCCCTTATTTTCAAATATAAACAAAAAGGAGCCTACCATGGAGATTTATAGTTTTAGTAAAGAAACCGGGAAAAGAATTACGAAGCTCGATTCTGACTTTATGATGTCTCGTATTATTCAGACAGAATCGGCAGCTCATATTGGATGTATGTTTTTAGAAGGAAACGGGATCGTTGGATATCATCAAGCAGTGATACCTCAACTTCTTCTTATTATGGCAGGAGAGGGCTTGGTAAGAGGTGAAACAGATGAGTATGTTAAAGTTCAAGCTGGAGATGCTGTGTTTTGGCAAAAGGAGGAATGGCACGAAACAAAAACAAGTACAGGGTTAACAGCCCTCATTATTGAAAGTGAGACATTGAATCCTGCAGTTTATATGACTTCAAAAAACACGATCCATCCTTCTTAGATCACATTAGATTTCTAGCAGAACATTTAGAAGCACCTATTCAAGAAATAGACCAATGAACCTAATAAACAGGACTCATTGATCTAATTAAAATCAGAATATAGCATTTTGACAGAAAGGCGATCTTAATCATTCAATCCCTTACCATCCAGAATGTGCTGCACATATTTTTCAACCCTGGCTACTCGAGTTTTGGATTGTTTGGCATCAGAGAAATAGAGAATGTATGCTCTTTGCCGTCCCGGCGTCAATGCTTCAAAGGCGTCTTTCAAGCCAGGGATTTCAGCGAATTTATTCTGCAATTCTTCAGGAATAGTGTATTCTGTGTTCTTTTTCAACTCCACTTGCAAACCGGACTTTTCAACTTCAATGGCTTCATGAATATAAGCTTTTAAAATGGTTTCCATGTCAGCTATTTCTTGAGCATTGGTGAACCTAATCTGGCGCGCCGCCTGAACATTCTCCGTTTGTTGGATCAATATACCCTGCGCATCCTTAAGCAAGGCACCTTTATGAAAGAGCAGTGCACAATATTCTTTAAAACCATGTATTAAAACGATGTTCTTATTCTCATGCGTATAACAAGGATGCATCCATTTAAATTCTTCGGTCAACCCACAGTCGAGAACGATATTTCTCAACTTCTCATATTCTTCCTTCCACTTTTTAGATTTACCTAGAAATTCATCAACCTTGGGATTCAATCTACTAGTTGTCATCAAGAAACACCCTTATCATCAATTTATGTTTACAAAATAAGCAGTTCATTTTTCAAGTCTACTAGCCTTAGTTTGCCCCTTTTGCACTTCATCCATGCTGGTCGGCACAGACTATCACTGTTTCAATTTTAATGCTTTTTTAAAGATTGTACAGATTACATACCAGATTCTAGTATATTTTAATTATAGTTATTCTCTTCACTCCATCTTCCCTGTATCACTAATACAATAAAGTTGAACAGCTCTTGCATCACCATAAAACTACTAAACAGGAGTGACGACTAGATGAATCTTCATATTCACAAAGAAAATAATAACGAGCACCAGGCATATATTGAGAATAAAATGTTCGAATATAATATGTTACATTTTCCGGACGATTTAAAAGGTAGATGCGAAGTGGTCAATCTATTCCTGAAGGATGCAGATAATCAAATCTATGGGGGACTTGTTGGGGAGATATGCTGGAATTGGCTTGAGATCGAATATCTTTTTGTTAACGAAGAGCTTAGAAAGTCAGGTTATGGCAAAGCACTAATGCTAGAAGCTGAATCATTGGCCAGAGAGAAAAAGTGCGAGTTCATAAAAGTAGATACCTTAAGCTTCCAAGCCTTGGATTTTTACAAGAAACTAGGATTTGAAGTATACGGTACCCTTGAAAATGCAGGCAGCCACACCCATTATTATCTCAAAAAGGACCTTTAAGACCGTCTTGAATTTGAAAAAAGCGGGGTTGCCCCCGCTCCTCACTTCTCATGCCAGTTGTGGTCTGGATACACCCAGACTGGACTGGCTTTAAATTTTCCTTAAACTGCCTTCTTCTCCTTGTCACGCTTGCAGCCGGTCTGCTTGCAGGTACCGTATGTACCCTTGAAATCCAGACGATGATCGGTAACGGTGAAGCCGTATTCATGCTCCAGCCTTTTCTCCAGATCCAATAGCCAATCGTCCTTAATCTCTTCGAGTCTGCCGCAGACATGACAGATCAAATGATGGTGCATATGAGCATGCGACTCATCACGCAGATCGTAACGGGCCACGCCGTCACCAAAGTTCATTTTCTCAACAATATGCAGCTCCGACAGCAGCTCCAGCGTCCGGTACACCGTTGCCAGTCCCAAATGCGGATAGCTGTTCTTGACCAGCATGTACACTTCCTCAACACTGAGATGATCCTTCTCGTTATCCAGCAATACCTGGACTATGGCTTCGCGTTGACGCGTTAATTTATAATTGTGTGCTGCAAACTGCTGGCTAATATTTTCAATTGGATTCATAAGTCTCCCGCCTTTCCAGAACGAATCAGCATCTACACTCCCTTGAGACGATACTGTTCCAAACACTCAACACTCAAATAGTAATGATTACGATATGAGCATAACAAATTTACCATCACTTGAAAAGAGTCTAAATCTATTATAACATCCTTGTCCAGTGTTCCAAAACCGTATACAGGTCAAAAATATATTTTCACATGCGGAGCAATCGCCCAATCAGATATAAGCCCAACCCCCATACTTTATATAGACGGGTGTAACCTATATGAAGGAGATGGTGTGTATGTCGCAATTGGTACGGAAGAAATCCCGGGCCTATGTCACGGCTTATGTTTTGCGCAAAACTGCCAGGGCCATGCTGCCGTTCTATATAAAAATCGCCAAGGACGACAAGTTCGCCCGGAAGTGGTCAAAAGCAGTAGTTACAGCAAATCTCAACCTTATGGAGGAGCTGTTGGCAAAAATCCCCTCACTGGCTGGAAATCAGAATTATGGCACGAATGCCATCGGTTACTTTATTTCTTTTCCCTTTACTTCGCCTGTCGGCTATTATACGAATGGAACCACGATCCCGCCGGGTCTGGTCCAATTTACTTTTAATACACAAGCCCACCGCTACATTGCCCGTGCTTTACTGCCTTTCTACCGAAAGCTGGCCACGGACTCCAGTTTTGCCAAGACCTTAGCATGCGCAATCCGCCGCAAAGACCAAAGAACTGTGAAATGTTTGGTGCGAAAGCTCGTGAAAAGTGCTGCCCTGCGCTCTGTAATCATCGAAGATAGTGGTGTAGCCCTGTTATTCAGGACGCCGTTCAGTAAGTATCCCTACCGTAATCTGCTTTTTCGTGAATCCTATTAAATGGCCTGCAACCTTTCCAATCATTGCCTCGTCAAAGGAAACAAATAATGGCCAAGCGGCCAATCCAATGACAAGGTGGAACTAACATGAGTTTGAAAAAAAGCGCATTTGCAGCGATTGCTACCGTAACACTTCTCTCCTTCTCCCTCGGGAGTCAAGTGTTTGCCGCAGAGACTAGCTTCAAGGATCTTGATACTGTAGCTGGCAAAGAAAAGATTATTGCCCTTAAAGATCAAGGCTTGATCAAGGGAGTTACAGAGACCTCCTTCCTACCTGCTTCGAAAGTGACGGTTGCCCAAGGTGTACAATTCATTGCCGGAGGACTTCAGCTCAGCCTGGCTGCGATAGATTTCAATATTGCCCCTAAAGCCAGCGGCCTGTTCACTAATGTGAAGGACAATGCCTGGTACGCAGAAGCCTTCATTAATGCACACTACAACCGTGTAGACATTCCAAAAGATATAAACCCTACTCAAACCTTGACCAGAGAGAAATTCACCAGCATGCTGATTCAGGGCGTGGAAGCCATCGGCAATCTGCCAATGATCAACATCAAGCCTGCCAACATCGCGGATGACAGCCAGTTGGACCCTTCTTACCAAGGTGCCGTTCAACGCTCGCTAGTCTACAAAATCAACACGCTGGACAGCAACGGAAAATTCAATCCAAAAGGTGAAATCACCCGTGCGGAGGCCGCGATCATGGTCTATAATGCCGTGGACTTCCTGAAATCCCGCGAAACTGTTGCTGAATAATGATTTCAATATTCGCAGTAACTCCCTATCTATAACGGAAAAAGAACCTCTGATCTTGCGGTTTGCGCGAAGTTAGAGGTTCTTTTTTATTTGTCTACTTGAAGGTCATATGACCAATGACCACAAATAAAGCTAATAATAGAAATACAAGGTTAATCCCTACACCTTTTTCTTTTCTTTTTGCATGTAATAATGCTACTAAAATAAGAATGATAGCTGTGCCAATGGCTGCAAGAAGTGTTAATACTGGTAATATCCCCAGAGCTCCAGGTAAGATTAGACCGAGTCCGCCTAATATCTCAGCACACCCGACAAATACTATAAAACTTCTCGATGCTTCTCTTGCCCAGATCATGATTTCCTTCGCTTTATTCTCCTGGAACAATTTCATGGCACCAGCTATTAAAAAGATGAGCGCTAATAAGATCTGGACAATCCATAAGGCAATAGTCATTCTAAGTTTCTCCTCACTTGATCCTTTAGCCGTGCATGATCTCCGTATGCGGTGTCTCTTCCGCCTTTTTGCTACCTCTGCGAAGGAGTAGTCCCATCACTGCGCCGCCAATAGCGACGAACATCATAATATGGAAGGTGTCGTCGAAGCCTTTTACAAGTAAATTCTGGGTAGCCAGCTTGACCGCTTCCGGCGAAGCTGCTGTAGAACTTGCTCCCGCGGCAGCAGCCGCTTCCTTCATTTCAAGTGCATGCGTCGCTGTTCTGGAGGTTAGAATCGTCACAAGTGTCGAAATCGCCAAAGAATTAATTACCTGCTGCATCGAGTTGGTCAACGAAGTCACCCGGTTTACCAGATGGCGTGGCGCTTTATTAAGGAGATGCGTATTCATCGGCATAATCATCATCCCCATCCCCGCGCCGCACATCAGCAGCGGCAAAATTACATCCCGTGAGGTTATTGTCAGATCCACATGGGAGTACTGATACAGCGCGCCGGAGATCAAGCCGAGTCCGCCAACGACGAGCCAGCGCACTCCGATTTTATCGAACAGAAACCCGGCAATCGGCATCATCAGTCCGGAGGCAATGGCTTGTGGCAACATCGTCAGTCCGGTATCAAACGCACCGAAACCGCGGGCCTGCTGCAAGAATTGCGGCATTAGGAACAACGCACCGTACAGCCCGAATTGTCCAATCCACTGGACGATGATGCCTAGACTGAAATCTAAGGAGCCCATCACACGTAGTTCCAATAACGGTGTCCGCGCCCTTAATTCCACAATAACGAACAGGATCAGGGCAACGACACCAAGACCGAGACCGATCAGCGTTTTGCCCGACGTCCAGCTCTCAGCGCCCTGGCTGACACCGTAGGTTAATGCGGCAAAAGCCAGCGGCCCGAGAAGCATTCCAAACTTATCCATCCCCGGGACTTGAGTTCGCTCAACTTTAGGCAACTTTCGCATGCCGATTAACAAACAGATGATGCCAATTGGAATATTGATTAGAAAAATCCAACGCCAGGAATGGTATTCAACAAGCCAGCCCGATAATACAGGGCCTATTGCCGGTGCAAACAGGACAGGAATGCCCATCATGCCCATGACTACGCCAACCTTACCGGGCGGGCTCAATCTGTAGACATACGCCATGGCTATCGGAATTACGCTACCTCCCCCAAGTCCCTGAATGACCCGAAATGTAATCAGCCATTCTGCGCTATTGGGCAGCGCACACAGTATCGATCCTATCGTAAACAAAACAACAGCACTCAAGAATACTGTTTTGGCTCCAAACCGGTCGGAAAGCCAACCCGACAGCGGAATCACTGTGGCCTGTGCCAGCATGTAGCCAGTAACTACCCATTGCAATGTAGTCAAATTTGTACCGAAGTCCTTCAACAGTGTGGGTAATGCAACGTTCATAGCAGTGGAGTCTAGTGCTACCATGAATACGCCAGCAATAATCGCAATCAGCGGAATCAGGATGCTTGTGATGCGAAATTCTTGCTCCGGTTGTACCGTATGTTCCATTCTCTCTTCCTCCTCTATCGCCATCTCAGGTTTCATTGACCTTTGAAATGGATTCAAATTATAATTAGTTTGAACGGACAATTGTCCGTATAGGCATTCATTAGTCTACGGACAATTGTCCGCATTGTCAATTCCCTATTTTATTTTTAAAATAATAATAGGCTCATCACCAAAATCAGCGCTTGACCTCATATCCGTGAAGAGGCTACGGGGTCAGAGGGTTCTTCCCAAGTGCTGTTTTTAAAGAAAGAGCCTAAATATACGCTGCTGCCAAAAGGAGCCCCTTATGAAAAAAACAGAGGAATCCTCGCTTTCCCCTATAGACCCAGTAAACAAACAAAGTATCGATCCCTATCATGAACGAATATTGAACGCAGCCCGAGAACTGTTCAAAGCGTCAGGCCTGGAAAATGTAAGTATGTACAGTATTGCCAAGCAGGCCGGGATCGGCCAAGGCTCTCTTTATCGCCGCTTCACGGACAAAGGTGAGATTTGCTCAGCCTTACTGCGCGACAGCACAGGACGTTTCTTGACCGAGCTGGAACGGGAAGGCCAAGCTCCCACCGCAGACGTTCCAGCACTTCAGCGCCTCAAGAACAGCATCGAGCAAGTGGTCGATTTTATTGATCAGCATGCGGAGCTGCTGCACCTGATCAAATCTGAGTTTGTGGGCAAGAAGCAGCTCACCCAATTCGAGCACCCTTTTTTCAAACGGGTAAATGTTATTCTTACAGAATTGCTGTCACAAGCTGCCGAGAATGGTGAGATCATGGACATTGACCCTCACTTTACCGTGACTGCGCTCCTGTCCGTGCTGAGCCCTGATCTTTATCTCTACCAGCAGAAGGCGCATCAATCTACCAAGGAAGATATTACTCAGGGAATACTCACCTTGTTTATTGACGGACTTGCCAGAAAAAAAGAGTGACATATGAAGTGAAATTAAGATTCAAACAGAAGACCAGGCGTTATTCTGGTGAAGTTGGGCTTCAGTTTAGGTCGCAAATCTCCTATTCTCAGTACCATTAGTCTTAACAAAGAAAAATGACTCTGCCTCCTCAACTAACAGCATTTTTGTACCTTATTTTTCTTAAATAGAGGTAAATTAGGCAATAAGAGCATTTTTGTACCTTATTTTGGACCTCTGTCAAGAAAGTGGACAGTCACGCAACGGATTTTTTAGTAAATTGCTGTGCAAAGCGAGCGGGAGAGAGATACCCTAACGCACCGTGCA